>JAWUYY010000079.1:0-49883 GCA_034110565.1 Bermanella sp.
CCGACAATCATATTGCCTATGACACCAAAGCCTCGTCCTTTAACGATGAGTCCCGCTAGCCAGCCGATTAATGCACCAACGGCTAAAAAAATTAATAGATCTATAATATCCATATTTACTCCTGACTACTGTTAAAAAATAGACGCTAACAAAAAATGATGGCGGCATAACTGCCGACATCATCATTACTGCTTCTAGCTCATACTATGTTAAGCGACTCATCGATTAACAATAAGTAATGGCTATTTTTTCGGTGTTTTGACTAAACGCAAATACGGTAATTTAATATCAACCTCACCGAACTTCTCTTTTGCTTGTTCATCGTTCAATGCTAAACCAACAATCACATCCTGACCTGGTACCCAGTTGGCAGGTGTGGCAATAGGTGCGCCGTCTGTTATTTGAATGGCATCCAGTGCACGTAAGATCTCTGCGAAGTTACGTCCAACAGACATTGGATAAGACATGGTTAAGCGTACTTTTTTGTCTGGCCCGATGATGAATACGGTACGCACGGTTGCGCTGTCCGCTGGCGTGCGGCCATCTGGTAAATAAGCATCTGCTGGTAGCATGTCGTAAAGCTTAGAAACATGTAGCGATGTGTCATCAATAATTGGGAAGTCAGCCGGTGCGCCAGAAAATGCCTCAATGTCACGCTTCCATTTTTTATGTTCTTCAACGCTGTCTACTGATACGCCCATAACCTTGGTGTTGCGCTTGGCAAATTCAGGGGCAAGTTGAGCAACCGCACCGAACTCTGTGGTACATACTGGCGTGAAATCCTTAGGGTGAGAAAACAAGATGGCATAGCCGTCTGCGATCCACTCATGAAGATTAAGTTTGCCTGCCGTAGAGTCCACTGTAAAATCAGGTGCAATATCATTAATACGTATAGCCATCGTAGTCGTCCTTATTTATGGTTATGAAAATTATGAAGGTATAGCGGCATAAGCGAATGCTTTGGTGTAATAGGCACTGCACTTATGTCGTTATCTAACTGCTTAGAGCCTAAACACGCCCCTCAACATACTTACGTTGACGCATTTAACAGCATCTATCACGCTTATTTTAAAGGCGCTGTGTCCCTTAGTTATACTCCATACTTCAAGCATTACCAAGGTACTCATACTAAGAAAATACGCCTTGTTGACTATGATCAATCTATATTTAAAAACTGAGCGTCTGGTTTGTTCCTGCCTCTACCAGGCATCTATAAAACGCAATTTTTTCCCCGTTCTTGCTTGCGCTGGTGCTGAGGCTTTTAAGCCGCGCAAAATGCATTGGCGTGTTTGTGCTGGGTCAATCACTTCATCCAGCTCTAAACTACCCGCCATGCTGGTGGCCTTGCCGAGCTCGTAGGCTTTATTCACTAATTGATCGAATAGCGCTTTTTGCTCATCGGCATCTTTGATGGCGGCCAATTCTTTTTTGAAGCCTAAGCGCACCGCACCTTCTAATCCCATGGCACCAAATTCACCTGAGGGCCACGCTATGCTGAACACACCTGCGTGAAAACCACCACCGGCCATGGCCATAGCACCTAAGCCATAGCCTTTGCGCAGTACTACCGTAAATTGCGGAATGGTCATATTGGCCATGGTCAAAAACATTCTTGAGAAGTGACGCACCTGTGCGCTTTTCTCTGCTTCTGGACCCACCATAAATCCTGGAGTGTCGCATAAGCTGATTAATGGAATATCAAACGCATCGCACAATTTGATAAAGCGTGCTGCTTTATCGGCTCCTGGAGTATCAATGGCACCGCCTAAGTGTTTTGAATTATTGGCAATCACACCAAATGGTCGCCCCTCAATGCGAATAAACGCAGTGACAATGCCTAAACCAAATTGTGCGCGTAATTCGAGTACCGAATCCACATCCGCTAGGTTCTTAATCACGTTGTGAATGTCATAACTGCGTAACCGATTTTCAGGAATACAGTGACGTAAATTTTTCGGGTCGTGTTCTTGCCAGTCGCTCACGCTGCCTTGAAAATACGATACGTATTTTTTCGCCATGGCCACCGCTTGCGCTTCATCTTCAACTAAAATATCAATGACGCCATTAGTCGACTGAACATGGCTATCTCCTACTTCTTCAGGTCTGTAAACCCCTAGACCGCCGCCTTCTATCATGGCTGGTCCTGCCATGCCCACGTTTGAATTTTTAGTGGCAATGATCACATCGGTACAACCTAGCAGTGCTGCATTACCCGCAAAACAACGACCACTGACAATGCCCACTAATGGCACCAAGCCCGATAACGTTGCCATTGAAGACCACGTATCCAAATCTAACCCGGCCAGTACCGGGTAGTCCGTGTCACTGGGGCGACCGCCGCCGCCTTCTGTGAAGAACACCACGGGTAATTTTTGTTGGTTAGCAAGACGTAACATGCGATCGGTTTTTTTATGGTTCATCACCCCTTGGGTGCCTGCAAAAACCGTGTAGTCATAGCTCATGACCATGCAGCGTGATTTATCTTCGCCAAAATGCTCGCCGTTAATACTGCCAGTACCGGCCACTAGTCCATCGGCCGGGCTTAATTCAATTAACTCTTCTAATGAATGACGGCGACGTTGCGCCGCCAGCGCTAATGAACCGTATTCTTGAAAACTGCCAGCATCTAATAAATCATCAATATTTTCACGGGCCATGCGCCCGCCTCTTTGGTGACGTTTTTCAACGGCTTTTGATCTGGCGCTATCTAAGGTTTTGCTTTTTCTGTTTAGCAATTCTTCTAGGTCTGGACGAATAAAATCAATATCAATTTGATCTTGCTCTGTGGTGCTTTGCCCTAATTCATGGGAGGACTCCATCACTGCCAACACGTCGCCATCAAATGCGGCAGAACCCGTTTGCAATAAAACCTGTGTCACCGTTCCACTAACTGGGGCGTTAATGATGTGTTCCATTTTCATGGCCTCAAGCACAGCAATTTGCTGTCCTTGCAAAACCACTTGTCCCACCTCTACTGATAATTCCACCACCACACTTTGCATGGGTGCCACGACAGCCACTTCGCTATCGGATAACGATACAGACTCAGTCGCACTGTCTTGCCCGCTAAGTGTTGAGGTGAACTCAATATACAGCGGATGCTGATTATTCACCGAGTCTAATAAGGTTTGTAGATTTTGATCAATGTACTGTGTTGAAACACGGTTGGCTTGCACATCTTCTTGGCTTAATAAGCTTTGTAAAAATGCCACATTGGTTTCGACACCTGTGATGTGACACTCACGCAAAGTACGCTGAGCTTTGCGCACCGCTTTGTTAAAGTCATGACCTTGGCTAAACACAATAAGCTTGGCCAGTAATGAATCGTAATATGGGCTAGTCGTGAATCCGGCAAAGCCACAGCTATCTACGCGTACACCTGGCCCACTTGGCATTTCAAAATGCGTCAACACTCCCGAGGTAGGCAGTACTGTGCCATCGGCTTTTTGCTGTTCAGTATTAATGCGTAATTGAATTGCAAACCCTGCGGGTTGACGAATACTGTTTTGCGTTAAACCTAAATCATTTAAGTTACTACCCGCCGCTACCTGTAGTTGTGCTTGCACTAAATCGACACCGGTTATGGCTTCGGTAATAGTGTGCTCAACCTGCACTCTGGGGTTGGCTTCCATAAAATAAAATTTGTCTTGGGTGTCCACTAAAAATTCAAATGTGCCAAGCCCTCGATAATTTAATGCCGATGCTAAAATTTTAGCCGCCGCACAAATCTGCTCGCGCACCGCTTGCTTAAGACTTGGACTAGGGGCTATTTCTATGATCTTTTGCTGACGGCGTTGTAAGCTGCATTCACGCTCACCAAGGTGCACCACGTTGCCTTGGCCATCTCCAAGAATTTGAATTTCTATGTGCCTAGGGGTTTGAATTAATTGCTCAACGTAAACCGCATCGTTACCAAACGAGGTTAGCGCTTCAGACTGACAACGGGCATAAGCAGAATCTAAGTCGGCTGCATTTAATACTGGGCGCATACCGCGACCACCACCGCCGGCAATGGCTTTGATCATGATAGCCGCGCCATCCCCTAAACCCGCAAAAAAATCTTTGGCTTGCTTTAAGGTGACCACACCTTTGCTACCTTGTGGCAGCGGAATCTTATGCTCGATAGCCAACGCACGGGCCTTGGCTTTATCACCAAGAGCATCTAATGTTTGCGGGGTTGGGCCAACAAAAATAATCCCTGCGTCTTCGCATGCCTGAGCGAATTCACGACTCTCACTTAAAAAACCATAACCTGGATGAATTGCATCACAGTTATGTTGCTTTGCTGCGGCAATAATTTGCGCAATATCTAAATACGCCGCAACCCCTTTGCCTTTTAACCCAAAGGATTCATCCGTTTTACGCACATGCAGTGCGCCGGCATCGTCTTCACTAAAAATTGCCACGCTTATCATGTCTAATTCAGCAAGGGCACTGGCAATACGGATGGCTATTTCACCGCGGTTGGCGATTAAGACGTTAGATACGGGCATAGTAAAGATTCCTATTTTGGTAACAGTAGCCTTATACAAATTTAAAAGGTTGCTGATCAAGAGAAAGGAAACTATAACACCTAAAACCAGAAAAAAAGTATGGTTATAAACGATATAAGCATCATTTAAGATAATAAATTTGGCATTTAATCCAAACTATTAATTAATGAATATTGGCGCATCAATGAAACTAATACTGCTATGCAGCAAAACTTGAAATTTGATTTATGGCTCATGCGTTTAATAAAAAAATAACCTATAAAAAGTTAGACATTTTTCCGCACTATTACACTAACAAATAAAGATACTGACATGATGAACAATAGAATAATGTAAATATGCGTTAAATTATAATGGTAAGTGTCTTAATATGTGATATCACGTTTAGATGGTTCACCCTGATACTCGATAACATCTATTCGTTCAAACCTGAAAAACACTTTGTTGATTTTAAATGATCTTCCCAGCTCGCTTTATCTTTAGTGTATATGTGAGCATCAGGTTTTTTGATAACGTCATCATCTAAACTCCCAGCAGGAACGGCACAATCATCGTCATTCATATTTTTAATTGGTAAAGCCGATCCGCAGTCTGCGCAAAAACTTTTCACATGTGGAGTATGCTTGAGATTAAAATTCTTGATTTTGTCACGCCCTGACAACCAGGTTAATGCGTTATTGTTAATAAATAAATTGGCAGCATAAGCCGAGCCGGTATCTTTACGACAGTATGAGCAATGACAAATGAAAAAGTTATCAAATTCACCTTCTATTTGAAAAGTAACCTCACCACAAAGACATGAGCCTTTTGTAATCATACTAGTATCCATTAAATAATTGATATAAAGGTAATACCTAACTAAAAGGCATGATGTTATGAGTTTGGGGAATTACAAATACTGACTAATATTTCTATGAGTGCTTATGAAAGACTAAATATTGTTATACATTTTGTCCTTCATTAATCCTTAAACACAATACTCTTCTTACCTTCCCACATGGTCGACATGCCTATCTCTCTTAGCTTATCAAGATCCGATGTAATCGTTGCAAAGTGATTGCCTGCTAATGTGCCTGCCTTAGATGCAAATTGAACACTGCCATAAGCAATCAAGATTTCAGTCTCGCTTTTGCCTTTTGGATACAGTAAAACTTGGCCAGGCGTTGGATAGGATGTGGCATCTTCATATTCAACGGCAAAGTCAGTCTCACCTAATGGAATCCACATTCCCTCCCCACTCCAGCGGACATGGACGACATGGCCTTTAAACGGCATGGCCTGACGAAACACATCACAGGTTTTAGGGGATTTACCTTCTTCGAACACGGCATCGAATGCATGCCCATCTATTTCGATTATCATGTCTGCTCCGTCTTAATCTAAGTTAGGCTAGTTCACTACTAGATAGCTTTGCTCTTTAGTAAAACACCAAGGCTCGGTTAAATTAATTTCTATTTCACTTCGATCAACCTGATACATATTTTTTAATGCACCATTTTGTAGAAACACCAGTACATTAAACCCGTCCGAACTCATAATGCCTGTGCCGGATATCTGTTTTATTTCTAAGCCAGTTAACTTGGCTGCTTGTGCATCTGTGGTGTAAGGCGTCAATACGCAGACATTATCCCAATCGCCGGCTACCTGTTGCGCTAAATCCACATGCCCGTTTTTAACCTCTAGCTCTAATGTTGGTAACGGCTGCGAGCACCCAGTTAATAGAAGTGCTAATAGACTGATACGTTTGATCATGACGCGCCTTATTCTAATTGAAGTAACATAACGGAGTAGCCTAACGCTCAAACCCCCTTTATTCTTTGATTTATACCTCGAAATACCAATTATGCCTATATCTTGTAAGGTTATAGGCTTCTTAGATCCGTGTCGTTCCTATACTACCCACCCTTTTCCTTTGCTATACTCCACCCCACTTTATTTGTTAGCCACCCTTTTTAAAAGAGAGCGAACATGCCTGAATACCGCAGTAAAACCTCAACAGCCGGCCGTAATATGGCTGGCGCTCGTGCCCTTTGGCGTGCAACCGGCATGAAAGACGACGACTTCTCTAAGCCGATCATCGCCGTTGCCAACAGCTTCACCCAGTTTGTACCGGGCCACGTTCACCTCAAAGACATGGGCCAATTGGTTGCCCGTGAGATCGAAAGAGCTGGTGGCGTCGCAAAAGAATTCAACACCATTGCCGTCGATGACGGCATTGCCATGGGCCATGACGGCATGCTGTACAGCTTGCCTAGCCGTGAGTTAATTGCCGATTCTGTGGAATACATGGTCAATGCGCACTGTGCAGACGCCATCGTGTGTATCTCAAACTGTGACAAGATCACACCAGGAATGCTGCTTGCGTCTTTGCGTTTGAATATCCCAGTTATCTTCGTATCTGGCGGCCCAATGGAGGCCGGCAAAACCAAGCTTTCTGAGCACAAGCTAGATTTGGTTGATGCCATGGTTATCGCCGCTGACGATTCAGCCAGCGATGAAAAGGTAGCGGAATACGAGCGTAGCGCATGTCCTACCTGCGGCTCTTGCTCTGGTATGTTTACTGCTAACTCTATGAACTGCCTAATGGAAGCACTTGGTCTAGCTCTTCCGGGTAACGGCTCTGTGCTAGCGACTCACAGTGATCGCGAGCAGCTTTTCTTAGAAGCGGGTCGCACCATTGTTAGAAACGCTAAAAAATACTACGAAGAAGACGACGACTCTGTATTGCCTCGCTCTATTGCTAACTTTAAGGCATTTGAAAATGCTATGTCTCTCGACATTGTAATGGGTGGCTCGACTAATACCATTCTTCACCTTCTGGGTGCGGCACAAGAAGCGGAATTAGATTTTGATTTAAAAGATATCGACCGCCTTTCTCGCGTGGTACCTCAACTTTGTAAAGTAGCGCCTAACTCGCCGCTTTATCACATGGAAGATGTTCACCGTGCCGGTGGCATCATGGGTATTTTAGGTGAAATTGATCGCGCGGGCTTATTGCACAATGAGCTTCCAACCGTTCACAGCAAGACCATGAAAGAAGCGTTAGATAAATGGGACATCATGCGTAACCCAAGTGATGAAGTAATGAAATTTTATCGCGCAGGCCCTGCAGGCATTCCAACACAAACAGCGTTTAGCCAAAGCACTCGTTACCCAACGGTAGACGGTGACCGCGAGAACGGTTGTATCCGTAATCTTGAAAACGCTTATTCACTTGAAGGTGGCTTAGCGGTTTTATACGGCAACATTGCATTAGATGGCTGTGTGGTGAAAACCGCCGGTGTTGATGAGAGCATTCATGTTTTCCAAGGTAAAGCTAAAATCTTTGAAAGCCAAGACGATGCAGTAAAAGGTATTTTGGCTGACGAAGTAGTAGCTGGCGATATTGTTATTATCCGCTACGAAGGTCCTAAAGGCGGCCCGGGTATGCAAGAAATGCTTTACCCAACGTCTTACCTTAAATCGAAAGGTTTAGGCAAAGAGTGTGCATTGCTAACCGATGGTCGTTTCTCTGGTGGTACGTCTGGCTTGTCTATTGGTCACTGCTCACCAGAAGCCGCTTCTGGTGGTGCAATTGGTTTACTGCAAACTGGTGACATCATTAACATTGATATCCCTAATCGCTCCATCAACGTTGACCTAAGTGTCGAAGAGCTTTCGCACCGTCGTCACGAGCAAGATAAAAAAGGCTGGAAGCCAGCCCTTCCACGTCCACGTAAGGTAAGTCGTGCATTAAAAGTGTATGCGAAATTTGCTACCAGTGCGGATAAAGGTGCGGTGCGTGACAATGCGTTGATTGATGCTGAGTAACACATAACAGTGCGCTAAAAAACAAAAACCGCTTGTAGCAATACAAGCGGTTTTTTATTTTGTACCGTTAAAAACTAACGTAAACCCATGCAGTTTGCATAATACGTAACGGTTGCAGGCCAGTCAGAAAATACACCAATCACGCCCACGTCTTTTGCGAGTACATCCAATACTTCATATACATCGCCATCGGTGTTAATCACATCCTCACCGCCAAGATCACCGTTCACACTTTGGTAATACCAGCCGCCATTGTCTTTCAACAAACCCGAACGTTCTAATGTCCAAGCAATTAATTTAAAGCCTGCTTGTTTCGCGTTCAGTGCATATTGCGACGGTACTATTTTACTATGACTGTTTACATCTAATAGCATCCACATGGGCGGCGCTAATATATTCATACCTTGTGAGCGCCAATTCAACATGGTTTCTAGACTCACACTCGTATCATACACGCCATCTAGATAGACCGTTTGACGAGCCAAATTTGGATATTCACTAATCCAATGCAGCACATCTTGCTGATCAAATGATTGTGGCCAAATACGTTTTGGATTGATACCGGCATCACGATATTCTTCAATCATTTGATTGGCATAATCTTGTTGGGTGTAAGTGCCTTCAAACGGCATTTGAACCGAAGGGGCTTTTAGTTCAGGGGTGAAGTCCACACCTAAGTTATTAAGTAGTTCAATGCTCTGAGCATGAGTAAGCAAGGTGCCGTTTGCTGCATACAAATCTGTACGCCAATCTGCGGTGTCATTCATGTATTCATCAATACTGGTAGCGGTTAAATTAGCGGCTTCCATCTTGCCTCTTAACGATTTAAATTCAGCCACGGTAATATCACTAGTACAGCATTTAATTTCACTGGCATTGGTCAAACGACCTTCACTATCAAACTCTGGTGGGACGGAGCATTGTGAAGCTAACGGCGTGGCTAGAATGTTCGTCGTTGAATGTAAGTCGCACTGAGAGTGACGGCACACCAACTCTTTATCTTTGGTAAAAGTCACATCGCACTCTACGATACCCGCCCCCATTTTTGCAGCTGCCATATACGACTCTTTTGTATGCTCTGGAAATTGCATGGAAGCGCCACGATGGCCGATTGAAAATTTACTCGACTTAAAAGGCCCCTTATCACAGCTAAGTAACTTATCTTTTAGAGGACTTTGTGCCATGTCATTTATTAAAAACTGAGGGCGAGGCCCTAATTGAGCGGGCTCATGACGTTTATGCCAGCGCTGAAAGAAATCATGCAGCGAGGATTGGAAACCATTGTGCTGCTGTTCAGCATGGGCTTGTGTGGCTGGCAGGCCAATCAGTACTACCATGGCCAATATCAATGTCCGGTAAGCATTCATTTGTCTTCTCCTTGTGATTAATTCATGGCCTACCACCCAATGACCGACTATAGGCTATAAAGCTAATATGACAGCACCGTGTGTATTATATGAAGCATTTAAGGCAAATTTAGATAAGACAAAACTAGGCACACATATGGGCTGGGGCTTTTCTTTTTTCTAAAGGTACTTACACTATAAAGATACAGCCAATGAGGAGACGGTCATGCCTAGCTACGAAGTACGCCGTAGCACGACGATCAACCGATCTTGTGCCGACATTCTTGAGTACCTTTCTGACTTTGAAAACTGGCCTGCATGGTCTCCCTGGTTAATATTAGAGCCCGACTGTGAAGTGAATTATCACGGTATCCAAGGACAACTTGGGGCGGGCTATAGCTGGAATGGTGAGATAATTGGCGCTGGCAGTATGACCTTTACCGCCAAAGACGCTGACAGCCTCGATATGGAGCTACATGTCTTGCGTCCATTTAAGTCCCGCGCCCATGTGCGCTTTGACGTGATACAAGGTGATGAAACCTGTATTGTCACCTGGGTAATGACCAGCAAGCTTCCTTGGTATTTGTTTTTCATGAAAAACATAATGAAGAGCTGGATCAGAATGGATTACGACCGTGGCCTGCTAATGCTTAAAAGCCAATTAGAAACAGGCAAGGTACCCAGCACTCCTAAGATCATAGGGGAGCAACATCAACCTCATCTGCACTATATCGCCCTTAAAGGCCGAGCAACCATTCCAGAGCTTGGCTCTGTCATGCAAGAACACTTTGCTCGGCTATTTGCTTTTACACAAGCCAAGAATCTGATCATTAGCGCGCCTCGATTCACGCTTTATGAATCCATGGATATAAGCACCACCGAATTTGAGTTTTTCACCTGCTTGCCCATTGCTAAACCTTTAGAGGTGGAACCGCCCCTTGTATGTGACTGCTTAGAAGCATGCGACACCTTTGTTATTCAGCACAAAGGGGCCTACCCGTTTATGGGAAACGCATGGTCTTTGGCCATGATGGCCAGCCGCCACCAAAAAATTAAAGTACAGCGTAAACCCATGGGGATTGAGCGTTATTTAAATAGTCCAGATGACGTAAACGATGCAGACTTATTAACTGATATTGTGTTGTGTAAACGATGAAAACTGCAACCAAACTACCCATATATTTTTGCGTTATATTAAGCCTATTAACGCCCCCTAGCTGGGCCCAAGAAATGCCCCTTTTTGATTTCTTTTTTCAGGGTATCTACAGTGATAAAGTCACTCTGAATCGAGTGCAGCAAGTTTTTCATGATTTCTCAGCCACCATTAATCAACCCATTCACTTTAACAGCGGTCCAAGCATCGAGCATATTAAAACCGCTATTACAAAGCAGTCTCCTGATTTAATTATGTGGGGATATTCTGATGAGCTTAATGACGTATTAATTAACAATGATTATCGCCAGCTAGTATCGAGTCCATTAGATATTAATATGTATCGTTATGAGGATGCCGGGCAGAAAAGTGATGATACATTAAGAATTGCCGTCTTACGTGATTCCACGGCGCAATACTCGGCAGAGAGTTATTATAAAGAACAAAATAAATCAGTAGATTTTATTCCTTTTGATGATTTTTTTATGATTATTCAAGCCTGCCTTCGTAAAGAAATAGACGTGGTTATTGCCGCAAAAACCTTTTTAACACCACAACCCAATACTATTCAAAAACGTTTCGCCTTCGTCATGACGCTACCTGACCATGCCAAAGTTTCTGTTTGGGTTAAGTCTAACTTAAACAAAAAAAGACAAGAATTAATTGCACAATACTTTATTAGCCATCAAGCTATATATAAGCATGTATTTGACGCAATCGGATTCCAAAAAGTTCTTTAAAGCCACTCTACCGTCTTAAAATTCAATTCCCCGAAAAATTAGATCAATATTGCCTTAGTATTTTTTGTGTCGCATCCAGTCCATACCATATGGACGATGCGGCTAAAATCACCTTGCCATACCATGTTGTTCTGTTTTGCCCAGACAAAACAGACATTCACATATAAAAATAAAAAGTGGAGAAAAACATGCGTGCAATCACCTTTGGGCTTAGTGCCCTACTCTTGGTGCTATTTTCCAATACCAGTTTAGCTTGGTGGGGATACACTAAAACAAAACATCCAATTCTGCTCGTTCACGGTGTATCTGGCTGGGATAGCCTTGGTAATATTGTGGATTATTTTTATCGCGTACCTTATAGCTTACAAAAAGACGGCGCTAAGGTTTGTGTTTCTGCTCTTAGCAGTTTTGCATCGAGCTTTGATCGTGCAGCTTCATTAGCCCCACAAGTAAAAAACTGTGCCCAACAGTACGGCACGGGGAAAGTGAACATTTTTGCTCACTCTCAAGGATCACCTACTGCTCGTATCTTACTCAACTATGGGGATTCAAAAAATTATATTGCATCTATTACTTCTATTAATGGGGTTAATAAGGGCTCAAAAGTAGCGGATTTTTTGCGTGGTGTCATTCCACCAGGATCAGTATTAGAAACAACCGTAGCCAACGTGGCAAATGCCATTGGTAATTTAGTTGATGCTATTTCGTCTAACGGACAAAATTTCAGCCAACATTCTATTGATGCATTAGAAACATTAACGACAGAAGGTAGCAATAGCGTGAATAATTATTCACCATGGGGCATTAACACGTCTAGCTATTGTGCTAAGAGCTCTGAGACTCATAACATAGGTGGCAATAGCATTAAACTTTTCTCTTGGACAGGAAATGATGCAACCACCAATATACTGGATATATCAGATGGTTTTTTATATCTTACTTCAAAAGTATTCGGCAGTGAAAAGAATGATGGCCTTGTGGGCGTTTGTTCAAGCTATCTAGGTAATGTGATTGGCGATAACTATCAATTGAATCATATGGATGCAGTCAATCATGTATTTGGTATTCATGGCTGGACTGAGCCTCTATCTCTTTATACTAAACATGCTAATCGTTTAAAAGGAAAAGGATTGTAAGATTTAAGTTAAACCCTGCACAAGGACGTGCGCTTAAAACAATAATAATTTTAAAAGGCCCACACTATGAAAATTGTTTTCGCTGTCAGTGTCGTGATACTCATTACACTTGCTTGTTTTTTAAAGACACCCATTACACTAGACTCATTTGATGAAATGCCAGTAGCGAAAAATCCTCTACGTGGCGTACAAGCAACCTTGATAAAAGTCAGCCAGCAACCTTTAGATTTAAGTCTGCTTGATACGCCATACTCTCAAGATAATATAGACACTGAAATCGCAGGATTAATACGGGTAGATGATAATAACAACCTCATCATAGATGGCGAACTCAAAGCCTTTTTAGATTACTTCCTTAGTAGTGTTGGTCAAGTCACTCCTGAGCAAGCATTACAAAGAATGCGTCTACATTTTTTCCAGCAACTACCTGAAACCGCCGCAGCTCAAGCCATGGAAGTACTGAATAACTATCTAACCTTCAAAGAGCATAGCTTTGATGCTTTGGCCGAATCTATTGATGCACACCGCTCCGAATATGATGCCCAATATCGGCTTGAAAAATTACAACAAGGCTTACAAACCCTATATGACTTACGTCGCACCCATATGGGTGACGATGTAGCCAGTGCCTTATTTTTTGAAGATGAAGCTTATGCACAGTACACGATCATTAATATGCAAGCTGATCTTAATGACGATATAAGCCATGCCCAACGCCAACAAATTAAAGATTTAGCCAAAGCCCAACTACCTGAAGAAATGGCAAGTATCATTCGCGAACAAGAGAAGCAAGCACAAGCCATGTACGCGTATAATAAACAATTAGCCCAAGAACCAAGCATTGAAGCAATGCGTCAGTTTGCCTTTGACAACTTTGATAGCGAGCAAGCACACGCTATCGCCAAGGATTATGAGGCGCAAGTATTACTCAAAGATAAATACCAACAGTTCTCTCAAGCTATTGATCACTTACATAACCAAGAACTAGATACCACCAACGAACAAGACGCCATTCGTGATTTAGCCTCACAGTATTTTACAAATGAGGAATACAGCATGGTTCAAGCATGGCAATTAGCACAACAACGTTAATAAAACATTCTTTGCTTGAGTCAAACATTATCCATTGGCAAACTCTCTCTATGGATAAACTATCAATCATTAATCACACCATAACCAAGGGCTTTCCTTGGTTACTCTTTCCGAGCCCCCTAGAAGCTGATTTTCAAGGGTTAGTACGTCAACGCATATTGAATCGTGTTTTGCATATTGGCATATCGGCCAGCATTTTTGTGTTGATATTTTCTGTATTAGATTGGTTTATGCTGCACCCAAACGTTGCCATGCACACATCCTTCATTCGCCTCGGTTTGGTGATGCCCGTTATCATCATCGCCACACTCTGGTTGTATTTCAAACCGCCTAGTTATTACTTATGGATATACAGTGCCACCCTATCCATCACTGGCTTGAGTATTATTTACATTATATGGCTAGCCCATTCGCAAGGTATCAACCTGCCTTATGAAGGCTTAATGATTGTAATGATGTATGGTTTTTTTATTATGGCTTTACCATTTTATTTAGCCCTCAGCATAAATATCATTATGGTTGTTATTTATGCACTGAGTGAACCATTTTTACATCTAAATTTTACTAATTATATCAATAACGTTTTATTTTTAAGTGTTGTACTCATATCCGCCGCCATTGGTGCTTATGTCACGGAACACAGTCAACGGGCTAATTTTTTACGCAAACGCACACTCGACATTCTCCACCACAACACCTTGCAGTCTATCCAGCAAAAAAACAAATACCTTGCCGCAGCAAGCCACGATATTCGCCAACCACTACAAGGCATAGCTCTAATGGGAGAGGTACTTAAACAATCACAACCTAATAATATTCATGTGCAGCATTTAAATCTAAGCATCAGCACATTAAACGCTATGTTTACTCAAATGCTCGATATATCAAAAATAAACTTAAATCTTCTTCAACCTAAAATAGACCAATTTTCATTACTTGATTTAATTGAACAAAATACTCAAGGATTCACCCCTCGATTCAAACAACACAATATACAGTTAACAATGGATATTCATCCCTGCAGCATTAATAGTGATTTTACAATGCTCAGTCGGGTCTTACATAATTTAATAGAAAACACATTAAATCATAGCCAATGTAGCAAGATTGTTATTAGCAGCACCCTAATCAAGAATGTCGTTGAATTAAGTGTAAAAGATAATGGGCAAGGTATTTCTAAAAATATGCAGGCATCTATTTTTGACGAATTCATAAAAGGGACTGACTCACAAAATGGTCTTGGTTTAGGTTTAACGATTGTTTCTCAGTTTTGTAAAAAACTAAATCATCCACTACGACTTACTAGTCAGGCGGGTGAAACTCTATTTACTATTCAGATACCATTAGCCGATGGCATTATGACTGAAAATATAAACTCTCATAATGACAATAAAATTCTACTAATAGATGATGACCAAACTGTACTTAGAGATTTAGAAGAAATGTTCACTAGTTGGGGCTACCAAGTCACATGCGTCAATGGTATCCAACACGCTATGAACACTATCAAACAAGATTGGCATTGTGTTATTAGTGATTGGAACTTAGGTGATGGGTGTGGGGAAGATATTATAAAATATTGTTATAAAAATAGCATACCTAGCATTTTAATATCGTCAAATAAAAGCAAGGATTTACTGCGATTAGCGCAAGATTATAATAGCCAACTATTACAGAAGCCCATTAGTCCATCTCGACTTAGGGCAAAGCTATTAAGTATCAAATAATATTTTTTTCTCGTGCCACGCTGACACACTGAGTGCGCGTGTGTACATCTAAGATATTAAATAAAGCTCGTAAGTGTGTTTTTATTGTCGCCTCACTTAAATTTAATTCCTTACATATTACTTTATTGGGGTAACCTTGTGCCAACAAATTCAGTACATCTTGCTGCCTTGGTGTGAGTGTTAAACCCAAGGGTTTGTTAACTGGATAAATGCATTCGCCTTTTAGTAATAATTGAATATTTCCGATTAACTTTTGATTATCACTGGCTTTATTTAAAAAACCTAACAATCCTAATGTGCGCGATTGTTGAATATCTTGTAAATTTTCAGAAGCAGATAAAATGGCGATGGGCTGATTTTTTAGTTCATCTAGCTGGCACAACTGAAAACCATTAGTATTATTTAGATTGATATCTAATAAAACAAGATCAAAATCTATATCGGACTTTAAATGCATTTTAGCCTCATCAAGGGTAGAAGCTTTATGAATATCTACCAGTTCCAATGCTTGTGACAACAGCATTTCGAGACCATCTAAATAAATTTGATGATCGTCGATAATCAAGATCTTTGAAATATAAGACTGGGCTGGATTCATGACATATATAATACAGTATATTGGTTAAAACATTGCGACGATATCGGCCTAAAAACCCATTCTAATTTGAGTAATCTTGCCTACTTTTGGCTCGCACAAAACAATTCTTGAGGACAATGTATTGTCTTGGTCAACCAAAAAACGTTTTACTAACTTCGCTCTATCTAGCGCGAGCTCATGCCAGTCATCGAGTTTCTCTGAATTACTGACTTGCGCGCACACTCTAAGCTGTAGGCTTTCTTTATCTTGCATTAAAGATACAACTTTTACTAAATAAGCCTCTTGCTTTTCATCAAATTTACTATCGTTTAGCGTAATAGGTGTGAGCGATATAGAAAATAATTCATCGCCCACATAACCAGCAACACTCATTAATAAACCATAAGGAAAAATAGCCTGCTGTATATAATGTAAGGTCGCACTGGTTAATGCCTTTTGACTTAACTGCGAAATCAGATCATCTAAACCAAAATCAGGTGCATTAATATCACCTTTAATCGGTATGCTCATTTTCATATTATTATTATCATCTTTTATTAACGATAATGCCGTTTCAATTGGCATAGATATTTGCTTACTGATTCGATCCATCGTGGCTTGATTTTCAGGTTCAAGGTAACTATTTCTAATGACTAGCTGGCCTTTTCCTGACAGCTTACCTTGCTTAATATTAACCTGTGCATCTAAATTTAACTGGCCTTGGTCTACGTGATAACCGATGGATTTTGCCACATAACCATTAAGTGGAATCAAATCGAATTGATCTATTTTCAATGTTACATCGCCGTTAATCTTATCTCTTGTAGTGACATCAGCGTTTAAGGATATATGGCTATACTCATCTGCTTTCGCCTCTATGCTTAGTTGAATATTTTCTTGTTGATTATTAAGGTTTTTAACTTGCAACTGACTAACGCTTATACCGATATTTAATTTAGGGTTGACATGCGGGTTAAGTATTTTAATTAATGCGCTTTGTTCTGGTTTTTGTCTAACTTCAGATATCAGCAGTTTAAATGGCTCTACTTTTTCTTGCATTTTGGCACTATCTTTTTTTGTTTTTTCTAGCTCGGTTTGATTCTCATCAACCTTGTCATCTAATGTAAGATGTTCTAAACCGCCGTCTTTATTTAACTTGAGTGTAGCCGTCAATCCGCTCCACTCATGTAAGCCAGTTGATAACGTGTTAGCGCTGAATGCAATGTCTTGTGCGTGATACTGTTTTAATGCTAATAAATCCTCTTCTATATATAGCTCTTCTATATTCAACGCTGACAATAATTGCTTTTCACTTGAAAACGTCATACCCGATAGCGTAAGTCGTTTAAACCCACTATCTGGCAGCCAAGGTGTCACTAGTTTCATATTTTCTAAAATCACTTCCCCCTGCCAAACAGGGTTTTCTAATAAGTGCGTCACGAGACCATTAATTTTCACCAAAACAGGATCGTTAATCGCAATTTTCGGTGATTGACTATGCAATGATTTCACGATGAACTCACTGTTTAAGGCTAGATCTTCAAACTGGTTAGTACCCTTTATTTGAATATGCCTCACTTCTATCGCCGCATCTAAACTTACATGGTTAAATGATAGGGAGTGATTATTCAGCTCAATTTTATGCACCTCAAAAACCCAAGGAGCCGAGTTTGTATCTTGAGTATTTGATGCTTCATTATTTTGATTATCAGAAGTCGCTAATGTTTGATTACTTTTCTCTTGGGCCAATAGAGCCTTAGAAGATAAACCGAGCAGCTCAAAACCTTGCTCACCTTGAGTAACTGAGAGTACTAGACCATCAAACGTTGCCTCTTCGATCACAAGCTTGTGCTCCACTAAGCCAAGCATGGCAATATTTAAATGCATTTGATTAAATGAAGAGGTTTGCTCTGCGTATCTAAATGTCACATCATTTAGTTCAACCAAGCCTCGCCAAGGGGAGAACTGCCAATCACCAACCTCTAGCTCGTAGCCTTCACCTTGCTCACCATACCAATTTTTAAGCGAGTACAGACCCAGTGCCGGGATTAACCACTGCAGACAAAATAGAAAAACCAGAATAACCAAGGCGATTTTTAATAGTGTAAGGTGCAATTTTCGATTTAAACGCAAAACCTACATCCATTTATTAATTATGAGTACATCATTGTAACATTGATTGCTTTTAGCAATGCAAATCTAGCAAAAAATGCAGTAAGGTTATGCCCCATACCCGTGCAGTGGTATTCACCCTATTATTAGTAAGGAAAATTCATGAAACTTGAATCTCTCGCTCTTCATCACGGCTACACATCCGAAGCCACGACCAAGGCAGCGGCGGTGCCTATTTATCAGACTACATCTTATACGTTTGATGATACCCAGCACGGCGCGGATTTATTTGACCTGAAAGTACCGGGCAATATTTATACTCGTATCATGAATCCAACAACCGATGTGTTAGAACAACGCATTGCCGCAATGGAAGGTGGTATAGGTGCACTGGCTGTAGCATCTGGTATGTCTGCCATTACTTACGCAATTCAGTGCCTATGTAAAACAGGTGACAATATTGTGAGCACCAGCCAGCTATACGGTGGTACATACAACTTATTTGCTCACTCACTCCCTAATCAAGGAATCGACGTTCGATTAATCTCTCATGATGATTACGAAGGTTTTGAAAATGCGATTGATGACAATACTCGTGCCATTTTTTGTGAATCCATCGGTAACCCAGCCGGTAATGTCGTTGATATTGCCAAGCTTGCTGAAATTGCCCACAAACACGGCGTACCTGTGATTGTTGATAACACAGTAGCCACGCCCTTCTTATGTCGTCCGTTTGAACTAGGTGCAGATATCGTTGTGCACTCTTTGACTAAATACATTGGCGGTCACGGCAACTCTATAGGTGGTGCCATTATTGACTCAGGTAAGTTTGACTGGATCGCCAATAAAAAACGCTTCCCTATCCTTAATGAACCTGACCCGTCTTATCACGGTGTTGTTTATACAGAAGCGCTCGGAGCAGCTGCTTTTATTGGTCGTTGTCGTGTGGTCCCATTACGCAACACGGGTGCTGCTATTTCGCCGATGAATTCATTCCTGATTCTACAAGGCCTAGAAACCCTTGGTTTACGCATGGAACGTCATTGTCAAAATGCCGAGCAGCTCGCCGAGTATTTAAGCTCTCACGAAAAAATAAACTGGGTGAATTACGCAGCGCTAGAAAACAGCCCGTATTTTGATACCTGCAAGAAAATTACTAATGGTAAGGCCAGTGGTATCTTAAGCTTTGGTATTAAGGGTGGTTTAGCCGCTGGGACGCAATTTATTGATGCATTGCAGATGATTTTACGTCTTGTGAATATTGGTGATGCGAAGTCATTAGCCTGTCACCCTGCGTCTACTACACACCGCCAGTTAAACGAAGAAGAGCTCGCCAAAGCGGGTGTCAGCACTGACCTAGTGCGCATTTCTGTTGGTATTGAAAATATAGACGACATCATCGCCGATGTTAGCCAAGCATTAGACGCTATCAAGGTCTAATCTAGCCATATCATTATCCAGCACACAGAACTGTCTATTGTGCTGGGCAATGATTTTGAACTCATTATGTTTATTAAGCTCATAGGCTTAACACTTTTAGGGGTAACCTATGACTGATCAAAACAAACTTCGTCTTTCTTTACTATTACTGCGACTATCCGTCTTTCTCGTGATCTTCATGTGGACGTTGGATAAATTCATTAATCCTGGCCATGCCGCTAAGGTGTTTGAGCATTTTTACTTCCTGGGCGGCATTGAATTTGACTTCATGTATGTCTTAGCTGCCGGTGAAATGGCCATATTAGCGCTATTTTTAACTGGCTATAAAAAGACCTTTACCTATGGCTTTGTACTGGTCATTCACTCTGTCTCAACTTTCTCAGCATTCGCTAAGTACTTAGACCCATTCAACGGCAACCTATTATTTTTTGCCGCTTGGCCTATGTGGGCAGCCTGTGTTGCGCTCTTTTTATTACGAGACAAAGATGTTCTATTTAATCTGTTTCGCACGAAGCAAGCATAAATAAGATATGTGGGCGGCTAAGTGTACGCACTTGGCCTTTCATGTTTACCAGTGTGGTTAGTAATATAAATGGCATGATTTGTCATAACCCATTCAAATAAGCGCAAATTTATATTTGTTTTGAGCATTACTATTTTGGACAAATAATTTGCGACCTACCCACCTAAATCATCCCTAATCTGACCAAGCCTGCAACCAATATCACTGTGGTATATTGGTATTTTAAAGTCCCAAATAGTCTTGGCTAACTTAAATGCTACTGATCATTACCAGTGGCGTTATAATAAATACGGTTAATCGTTTCATGCAGACGAATAACATTTTGATATTCAATAACACGATTAGCGCCCAAAAAGTGAATGCGCCTAACCTTCAACTATCCAATTTACGAACAATCACATATAGAAACGATAATTAATTTCAGATTACCTATAATCAAACTAGTTTAATAACCTTGGCTCCTCACATGAACGCCAAAACTGGGTTAATACTTTTTAGCCTTGCGTGCTCATTTATTCCATTTTCTATCGTCCACGCCCTTGATGAGGTAACTCTACAACTGCGCTGGTATAACCAATTTCAATTTGCTGGCTATTACATGGCAATTGAGAAAGGCTTTTATGAACAACAAGGTATCAAGGTTCATATTAAGCCCGGGGGCAAAGGTGCTCCTGGTCCAGTTGAAGCCCTCCTAAATGAAAAGGCCCAATTTGCTATCACTAACTCATCAGCCGTTATCAATTATATGGACGGTGACCCGATAGTAGCCATAGCTGCAATTAGTCAGACCTCGCCTATTGTTTGGATTACCCTGAGCTCTACAAATATACGCATCGCGCAAGATTTGCCTGGTCATACTCTTATGAGCCTACCTGAACCAGCTAATGCCGAATTAGCAGCGCTATTGAAACAAGAAGGGATTCCTTTAGAGAGCATCCAGATTACCCCCACCAGCTTTGATATTAATGACTTAATTACAGGCAAAGTAGATGCTTATAATGGTTACGTGTCGAACGAACCCTTCTATTTAAAGCAAAGAAATATAGGCTTTCATCTAATTAAACCAAGAGATTACGGCATTAATTTCTACAGCGATGTCCTAGTCACTCACCAAGAATTAGCTAAAAGTAACCCTGATTTGATCGAACGATTCAAAGAAGCAAGCTTACAAGGCTGGCAATACACACTAGACCACCCAGAAGAGTCGGTTGATATTATTGCCAAAAAATATGCTCCCAATAAACCTAAAGAGCACCTAACGTTCGAAGCATCAAAGATTCGAGAATATGTATTACCCGACCTCGTGCAAATAGGGCATATGAACCCAGGGCGCTGGCAACATATAGCAAATACATATAATGACCTTAACATGACAAATGGCTCTCGCAATATACAAGGTTTTATTTTTAATTATCAAGAGCCCAAAAATTACACTGTGGTAATTCTTGTTATCTCTACATGCTTAATTCTATTAGCTATATTCTCTATTGTTATTTATCACTTCAGAAAATTATCCCAAGCGTTAAAACTCAGCAATCAAGAATTGGCTAGTCTTGTAATTAGCGACCCACTTACGGGAATTATGAATCGCCGTGGGTTCACCGAAAATGCTGAGCGTCTGATTAGCCTTGAAGAACGCCAAAAGAAAGCAACCTGCTTGATGATATTAGACATCGACTTCTTCAAAAAAATAAACGATCGTCATGGTCACCAAGTTGGGGATTTTTGTCTAATTGAGTTCACAGAGATTATACAATCGTGCTGTCGCTTACATGACTTAGTTGCGCGAATTGGCGGTGAAGAATTTATCGTTTTACTTGGAGATTGCGATATCAATCAGGCTCGTGAAAAAGCCAACTATATGATCAAACGAGTGAGAGAACATGATTTTAAACCAAATGGAGTTAACGAAACCATTAAAATTACCGTTAGCATTGGACTGTGCGAAGTGAAAAGCAACCTAACTCAGACTTGGAAACAAGCCGATGAAGCTTTATACGCAGTTAAAAATAGTGGCCGAAACGGCCTGCAAATATACATACCTTCTACTTAAGTGATTGATTACTTTAAGAACTCTATTGATCATATGTTAAATAATATAGACCCAATCTTACAAGTGTGCCATTTAAACCCTTTAATTAGGCTAATTGACATACTTATTAAATAAAAAAATAGACATGCTAAACACCCGTCTAGCCCATTCAATTATTGACGACCAGTCGCTGTGATCTAGCCTATAAGTATCGGGATTAATGGATCAACCATGTTTAAAGTCATAGCCTCATTATTATTGACGCTCACCTTACTACCCGTAAGTGCTAATCCGTTAATACTCGCTAACGAAGGCAGCTACCGAGTCGCTCCCTTTATAAGCTACATCCAAGAACAGGGTGAAGTTATGGGTATAGAGCAGATCCTTACATTGCCCCAGCCTTGGATTCAAAACACAAATGATGATTTAAATTTTGGATTTAGTAATCATGCGTATTGGTTAAAATTTGAGGTTGATAATCATAATGTACTCAATCAAGAATGGGCCCTTGAACTAGCCTACCCTTTACTTGATAACGTCGATGTCTATATGGTTAACGACCATCAACAAGTGATTTCTTACTTTTACGGTGGAGATAAAACAGCCATATCCGAGAAGTTTGTACTTCATCCTAACATTGTATTTCCCGTTAATTTATTCCCTTATGAATCGACCACTGTATACGTCCGGGTCGAAAGTGAAGGCTCTATTCAAATACCAATTAACCTTTGGCAATGGGATAACTTTAATTTTCATACATTAACTCATTTTTTAGTTCAGGGTTTATTCTACGGCATGGTATTAATCATGGCCCTGTATAATTTTGTAGTATGGCTAACTGAAAAAGAGCGAGCCTATTTAACCTATGTAAGTTACATACTCATTTTTGCCACCTTTCAACTCAGCCTACATGGTATTGGCTATCAATTTATTTGGCCTAGATTTCCTATCATTAACGAATACATTACACCTGTCACTATGAGTTTGGTTTGTTTTTCTATATTTTTATTTGTTGATGACTTCTTTCATACAAAGAATATAAATCTAAAACTTTATCGATTAATAAAAATTAGCTCATATTCTAGTTTGATATTACTGCTAAGTTGCTTTCTACTGCCCTATCACTTGTCTATCTATATTGTTACGTTATTTGTATCCTATTGCGTAACAGTGGTAATTTTTATTGCTATATACATGCTCAAATTAAATCACCCTAGTTCACGCTTCTTTGTGATTGCTTGGGCGGCTTTTCTACTAGGTGCATTATGTTTACTAGGCAATAAATTAGGTTTACTACCCATTAACTTAGTCACTGAATACGGCGTACAACTTGGTGCGGGACTAGAGATCATGTTTTTATCATTGGCCCTTGCTGATCGCATGGGAAATGCACAAAAAGATAAAATTCAAGCGCAACAGCATTCATTAGAATTGGCCCTTCTAGTTAATCATGAGAAAGAAAGAAATTTTAATGCAGAAATAGAAAATTTACGAATTGAGCGTGAGCACAACCAAACACTAGGGACATTAGTCGATCAACGAACACAAGAACTTCAAAGCACACTTGGAGAGCTATCAGCTGCCAATGAAAAATTAAAAACCATCAGCATTACAGATGCACTCACAGGCTTACATAACCGTTATTATTTTAATGAACAATGGGCTAAAGAACACAAACGAGCTCATAGAGATAATTCCTTCCTTACCATTATTATGCTCGACATCGATTACTTTAAAAAAATTAACGATGAGTTTGGTCATCCAGCAGGAGATCTCTGCTTGAAACATGTATCTAACTGCATAGCTCATCATGCCGCCCGAGAATTAGATATAGTATGCCGTTACGGTGGTGAAGAGTTTGCCATTATATTACCTAATACCCCTGAAAAAGGTGCTCTAGAAGTAGCCGAAAAAATAAGAAAGGATATCGAAGGCTTGTATCTAACCTGGGGAAATAAAAAAATCAAGATCACTGCCAGCTTAGGCATTAGCTGCATGCAGCCAAAAGAGAGTGATGAAAAAAATCAACAGTATATGGTGAATCAAGCAGACCAAGCCCTTTATCAAGCAAAAGCGCAAGGCCGCAATCAGGTGGTTCTATTTAATGTAGAGCCCACCTAATCTCAATCATTTTTCTTTTTCGTAAACCACAAAACTATAATCATATGGATTACTGTCACTAGCCGAATAATCAGCCCGCTGTACTTCATGCCAATGAGAAAAATCCACCTGAGGAAAATATGCATCTCCTTCGATACTCGCATGCACATGTGTCAGGTATAAACGATCAGCAAGTGGCAAAGCTAATTCATAAATAGCCGCACCGCCTATAACCATTACCTCGTCAACACCATTCACTTCATTTACCGCTTCAGCTAATTCAATTGCCTGCTCTAAACTGGCAACTACTGTTACGCCTTGCGCTTGAAATTGTTTATTTCGACTAATAACAATATTAGTGCGGTTCGGTAAAGGGCGTCCAATACTCTCAAACGTTTTACGTCCCATTATAATCGCTTTACCAGACGTACAGCGTTTAAAATATTGTAAGTCTTCCGGCAGATGCCAAGGTAATTTATTATCATAGCCGACAACACGGTTTTGAGAATAAGCAGCAATGAGGGCTAATTTCATATAAGTCCTGTTACGATCAATGCGTTTTAAAAATGTTATACGCTAAATGGGTAGGCAATGGTCTCATGGTGTTCATAACCTTCTACCTTAAAGTCGTCCATGGTCACCCAAGTTTCTAGGTCTTCTAGGGATTTAATATCCGGGTTAATGATCAATTTAGGCGATGGAAACGGGTCCCGTTTTAACTGCACGTCACGCATCAGTTCTAACTGATCTTCATAAATGTGAGCATTCACAATTTTATGATACGCCACACCTGGTTTATGCCCTGTGATTTGCGCCATTATAGCTAAAAAGAAAAACACCTGAACTTGATTGAAGTTTAACCCCAATGGCACGTCACACGAACGCTGGTAACTGGTTAGGTGTAAAGTATCACCCAACAGTGAAAAGTTGTGTGTATGCATGCATGGACGTAAGCAACCCATGTGAAATTCGCCTGGATTATAAAAGGACATAATCTCACCGCGATCATCAATACCTTGCTTAAGGTTATCCACAATCTTTTTTAACTGATCAATGCTTCCGCCATCAGGTTTAGCCCAACTACGTCCCTGCACACCATAAACACGGCCCATGTCATCCTCACCTTTACGATGAGAATTATTTAACCAAGCATCATTCAAGTTGGCATTCGCATCCCAAGTTTTTGCGCCTAGTTTACGAAAATCCGCGGCATTATCATAACCACGGATATAGCCTAAAAACTCTGCAATCGCCGCTTTAAAAAAACTCTTACGAGTGGTGATCAGAGGGAATTCATTTTTATCTACGCGGTATTCAAGGTCTGCATTAATCACAGTTAAACAACGCTTACCGGTGCGCTCGTTTTCGATCCAAACACCGTCATCAACAATACGACGGCACAATTCTAAATATTGCTTCATATTTAACTCTTCTGTTGTACCTTGGCATTTTGTTTTTTATAGGCAACGTAAATTAATGCACCGCCAAATAGTACCATTGGCACGCATAAAATCTGACCGCGAGTCATCCAACCCAGCAAATCAAAACCTATGTGATTGTCTGGCTCTCGCACAAATTCCACGATAAAACGGAACACACCATAGCCCACTAAAAACAAACCACTCACTGCCATGGCTGGGCGAGGTTTACGACTGAAAATCCATAAAATTAATAACAGTACGAACCCTTCTAAAAACATTTCATATAACTGGCTTGGATGACGAGGTAGCGGCCCACCTTTTGGAAATACCATTGCCCAAGGGGCATCACTAACCCGACCCCATAATTCGCCACCGATAAAATTACCAAGGCGACCCGTTAATAAACCAATTGGCACCATAGGCGCACCAAAATCGGTTACTTCAAACAAGGTTTTACCGTAACGTCGCGCAAATAAAATACACGCCACAATCACACCTAATAATCCACCATGGAAAGACATACCTCCCTCCCAAACGGCAAACAACCATAAAGGGTCATCTAAAAACTTAGGGAAGTTATAGAAAAGTACATAACCAACGCGACCACCAATCACCACACCCATGGCACTATAGAAAATTAAATCGCTGACCTGCTCTTTCGTCCAATTAGAATTAGGCTGCTTCGCTCGATGCATCATCATCAAATAGGCAAGCGTAAAGCCGGCTAAATACATTAGCCCATACCAATGAATACTTAGGGGGCCAATATTTATGGCGACGGGGTCAATATTGGGATAGGTCAGCATACTTATTCCGTATTATTTTTTTGAAATTCGGCCACTATAAATTGGCGGTTAAAAGCTTGATGGCTACTACGACCAACATGATAGCAAATAGTTTTTTTAATTTTTCTGCACTTAACTTATGCGCTAACTTCGCTCCAACTCGAGCAAAGGGGACGCTTGTCACCACCATGCCAATTAATGCTGGCCAATAAACATAACCAATGGACTCAGTCGGTAAATTTACATTTCCCCAACCAATGACTATATTCGATAACGCACCCACTAGCGCGATAGGAAAACCACAGGCCGCAGCTGTCGCAACACTACGCTGCATAGGGTGATTGCACCAAGTTAAAAATGGTACCGTTAATGAACCACCACCGATGCCAAATAAGGCAGATGCCCAGCCAATACCACCACCAGCACTTATCATTCCTGCTTTACCGGGTAAAACTCGGCTAGGTTTAGGTTTTAAACCAAAACCCATTTGCGCCGCCATTAATAATGCAAACACGCCGATTACAATTTGTAAGCTAGGACCACTTAGTGCGTCGGCCGTTAATGCTCCAAGTACTGCGCCAAGTAAGATGCCGATACTTAATTGCTTAACGATAGGCCAATCTACCGCACCCTTTTGATGATGCGTACGAACCGAGCTGATGGATGTAAATACGATACTGGCCAACGATGTGGCGACAGCCATGTGCGTCAGCACTTCAGGGGCGAACTTCAAACTCTCAAATGTAATGACAAGCACAGGCACAATCACCAACCCGCCGCCAATACCAAATAGCCCTGCCAGTAAGCCAGCAAACGCCCCAACCGCCAGATACGCTAATAACAACATCGTATTATCATCTTATTTTAAGGGCCTGCATTATGAAGCCTAAAACAAAGATTGGCTATACGGTTCCCCCTTAGTAAACTGCTGTCCATGTGTTTATTAAGCTTTCAATGGCAACCTAGTAGTTCAACGCCCCTTACTTTAGTGGCCAATCGTGATGAGTTTCATCAGCGTCCCGCCCTGCCTGCTCAATTCTGGCCTGAGCAACCCCATGTACTAGCTGGTAAGGATTTAACTGCTGGTGGCACCTGGTTAGGCGTCACCAGAGACGGTTTCTTTGCCGCACTCACCAATGTGAGACAATTACCTGCACCCCATAAAGGTGACATTTCTCGGGGAAAGCTAGTTTTAGAATATTTAGTCGAGCAACCCGATGCACAAGCCTACCTTGAACAGATCCATCAGCAAGCTAACCACTATGATGGCTTCAATTTAATTGTGGGCAACCGCCAGCATTGTTGGTATTACAGTAACCGGCCGTCACACCGGCCAATAAAACTGGCAGCAGGTTTATATGGGTTAAGCAATGATGCCCTCGATACGCCTTGGCCAAAGCTCACCGCCGCAAAAGACAACTTGCGATCATGGCTCGATAATAGCTTTCCAGTATCAACCCGCTTACATGAGCTGCTGCAAGACCCAATCACCTACCCAGAGGCCTTACAGCCCGATACGGGAATCGGTCAACCCTGGGAAACCTTGCTATCCTCGGCGTTTATCGTCAGCGAAAATTACGGTACTCGGGCCAGTACTGGCTTACAAATCCATCGTGATAGCGTCCATTTTCAAGAGGCCAGCTACAATACGGCAGGAAATGTCAGTCACTTGGTTGATTTCGATTTTTAAAAAAACTTTTTTAAGACTTTTTTGTACTGTAAAGCTTAAGGGTTTTTGACACTTCCAGTACATAAAATGAAAACGCCTGCTAACTGTTTGAAATATAAGGCGTCATTTCTTTGATTTACAAATGCTTGCAATTGGTTACTAAAACCCATCGTAAAGCACCGTGAAACCCATCACATAACGCTTCCACCCCTGCCATACTTTACCCATGGACAAGTACTTATATACACCGCCTGTCAGGCGTTCGCGTGGCAAATCACAAAGTCGGATATTACTGGCTTTAGGTGCTCTGTGTCTGACGCTTTTGTATGCAGCCATTTTCATCAGCGGCTCCACTCGACCTGTCATGGCCCCTCTTGTCGCACAAGAAAGCATTGAATACTGGCTCTACGATGCCCCAGGTAAAGTGGCTGGCAATATCAGTTTGCAATACCGAGAAGAATTAGACTTGGTGTATCGCAAAAACAACCACCAGCCCATCTGGATGGATCACTTTCAGTTAAACAAAGCAGGCAAAGCCCTAGTAAAAAGCTTACGTCATACCGCGAGTGATGAATGGAAAGCGTATCGCTACCGCATTAGTAAGTTACAAACCGAAATTGAGCGTCTGAGCAACCAACCTAAGCATGCTGCGGCCATTGATGTTTTGCTCAGTGATGCGTACATCGATTTTGCACAGCAAGTGATGAACAACGAATTGCTGCCTAATAACGGCGAACTGGATCATCCTTCTTTCAAAAAGGTTGCTGCGCCTCCAAGTACACGTATTTCATCTTTAGATGTCATCAGCTTACTCTCGCAAAGTCTTGAGCAAGGAAAATTATTTAGCCTAGTAAGTCAGTTAGTACCCAGCCATCAAGGTTATCAACGCCTTACTGATGAGTTAGATCGCTACCAAGAAATCGCCGACAGTGGCATGTGGTACCCGCTGGATATTCAACAAGAGCTAGCGCAAGGTGACAGTCACGCTCAAGTACCTCGTATACGTTGGATGCTACAAGCTTATGGGGATTTCCATCAAGGTACGCTGGACTGGCTAAAACCAGAAAAAACCCAACAAGACCCTTTATTGCTGGAGCAAGATTACAAACCCGGTGACCAGCGTGGCATATATGAGTTAGATGCTGATACCGTCGCAGCCATTAATCACTTTCAAATGCGTAACGGCCTAAAAGTCAGTGGGAAGGTCGACATCGCAACATTAGAGCGTTTAAACGTTGCCCCATACTTTATGGCACAGCGTATCGCGTTAAACATGAAACGCTGGCGCTATCTGCCAAAACACCTTGGCGATCGCTACATTCTGGTTAATATGGCGAATTATCGCTTAGATCTAATTAACAAAAATAAAAGCGAGCTCAGCATGAAGGTCATTATTGGCCGTGAAAGGCTGCGCACGCCTGTGCTGTCTGAAACTATTAGCACCATCATATTAGCCCCTGAATGGAACGTGCCTCATCGCATTGCTAAACGAGACATTATTCCATCAGCCAAGCGACTGCCTGACTATATACAAGAGCATAACTTTAAAATTTACGAAGGCTGGCAATTACCCGCAAAAGAAATCGACACCAGTGCCGGTATTGATTGGAGCGGGTTCGATTCTAGGGTAAACACTTATCGCTTTGTGCAAGGTCCAGGTGAAGAGAACTCACTGGGTCATGTTAAGTTTGTGATTCCTAACGACCAATCCATTTATTTGCACGATACTAACCACAAAGAGCTTTTCAACTACAACATGCGCGCATTAAGCAGTGGCTGTGTTCGAGTTGAGAAACCCTTAGAACTTGCTCATGCACTATTGAAAGGGCAGAACTGGAACCAAGCATCCATCAACAAGGTGATTGATAAAGCCCAAACTCGCGCGGTTCACCTAAAAAATCCGATCCCCGTTTACTTGATGTATTGGACAACTTGGGTGGATGAAAATGGTCAGCTACAAGTACGTGATGATGTGTACAAGCGTGATCAAATCCACGACGAAAGCCATAAACTGGATTCCATCGTTCTGTAAGCCATATTCCTCGATTTACTCGTCATACCTTTCAGATTTATAAAACGTAATAGATAGCCGCTTTGCTTATAACCAAGCATAAGTGGCACAATCCCTGCCCGCTTTTAAGTAACAATAAAAAACGTCAGGGAATCGCCGTGAATCGCCGCCAATTTTTAAAACACACAGGTCTTATCTCTATGGCCATGGGCAGCACCCCTCTGTTTGCGGCAAATTCTCCCCTTATTTTGCCTCAAGAAGATGCTCGCACACTAAAGCTTAAAAACTTACACACAGGGGAAAGAGTAAACACGACCTACTGGGAGAAGGGGGAGTATTTAGTCGATGGTTTAGCGGAAATCTATTTTTTGATGCGCGACCACAGGGCCAATCAAGTGGCTGCGATGGATTTAACCCTACTTGATGAGCTCCACCACATCCAGCAAACCCTAGACACTCAACAAGAAATCTATTTGGTATCCGGTTACCGCAGCCCAGAAACCAACAATAAATTACGTCAAAACCATGAAGGGGTCGCCAAACATAGTTTTCATATGCAGGGCCGAGCGTTGGATTTTCGCATTCCAGGCATTCGCACCTCATACCTGCACAAAGCCACACTCGCCAATAGTGACGGCGGCGTGGGATATTATCGTCGAAGTGGATTCATTCACCTAGATACCGGACGCAAGCGCCACTGGATTGGCTAAAGCCTTTCATTAAAGCTAAGTCGAGCTTAAGCTTTTTTTGGCCCAAGCATCCGACTTTGTCCCAGTTTATTTAAGGCCAGTTCCAAAGTACTACCTATCACCTCAGCACTGTCCAACTGCATCACATCGGACAAAAGCTGCTGAGCATAAATCATATCAGTACTGCGAATCACAGATTTCACTCTGGGTACGTTGGTGGCGTTCATGGACAACATGTCATAACCCATAGCCATTAATAATAGTGCCCCAGCTGGGTTACCAGCCATTTCACCGCACACACTCACTGGGCAGTTCTCACTTTTACCGGCATTTACAACATGCTGTAACGCCGCTAAAACGGAAGGATGAAAACTATCGTACAGTCCGGCTACCCGCGGGTTATTACGGTCTACTGCTAATAAATACTGGGTTAAATCATTCGACCCCACGGATAAAAAATCCACCATGCCTGCCAATTGCTTGGCTTGATAAACCGCAGCCGGTACCTCGATCATCACTCCCACTTCAGGCTTATTTACCTCAATACCTTCTTCGAGTACTTCTTGGTAGGCTCGATAAATCAAATGCTGGGCTTCTTCTACTTCACTGGTACTGGTGATCATGGGTAGCATGATTTTTAAATTATTAAGCCCTTGGCTGGCCTTCAACATCGCACGCACTTGCAGCAAAAATATTTCAGGGTGATCAAGCGTGACACGGATGCCTCGCCAGCCTAAAAATGGATTATCTTCTTCGATAGGAAAATAGGTAAGTGATTTGTCGCCGCCAATGTCCAAGGTACGCATGGTCACAGGTTGAGGGGCAAATGCTTCTAATTGTGAACGATAAATTTGAGCTTGCTCGGTTTCAGATGGGAAACGATCACGCATCATGAACGGCACTTCGGTACGATATAGACCAACCCCCTCTGCGCCTTTATCCAATGAACGGTAAGCATCCGTGATCAAACCGGTGTTCACCAATAACTGTAAACGATGTCCGTCTGTGGTTTGTGCAGGCAAATCCTTAATCGCTTCAAGCCCTTTGACTAAGGCTTTTTCTTCTTCCACTATGGCTTGGAATTGTTCCAGCATTTGATCTGACGGGTGTGTATATAAATGGCCACGGTAGCCATCAACCACCAGTTTAATACCATCCATTTGTTTAACGGGTAAATCCACCGCACCCATAATCGTGGGAATGCCCATGGCACGAGCCAAAATAGCCACGTGCGAGTTAGCAGACCCCTTAGCACTGACCAAGCCAACCAATTTATCCTCCGGCACTTCACCTAGCATGGACGGCGTCAATTCTTCACTGACCAATATGGTTTGATCCGGAAAATCTAAACCCGAAACCACTTCAATCGTATCTTGCAGTTGGGCTAATACTCGCGCGCCTAAATCTTTAATATCGGTGGCACGTTCGCGTAAATAGACGTCATCCATTCGATCAAAGTGCGCAACATACTCAAAAATAACGTCTCTTAGTGCGCCTTGGGCCCATTGGTTATTTTCTTTAATGCGCCGCGTCACTTCACTGCCCAATGCATCGTCATCGAGCATACGAATATAGACATCAAACAAAGCTTGTTCTTCGGGGCGCAAATCCTTAAGGGCTTCACCTACTTGTTTGATCTGCTTACGCGCTCCCTCAATCGCGCACTGGAAACGTACTATTTCATCATCGACATTCTGTGCCTTACGATCAGGTACATCGTATAAATCAGCCGTTGGTGATAAAACCACAACCGTACCAATGGCAATGCCCGGAGCAGCGGCAGCGCCTTTAACCACAACCGCGTGTTTGACTTTTTTCTTTTTAAATTGATCAGGACGCTCTAACAGTTGGCCAGTAGCTTCCGCATGAGCAAGTACACCTGCCAGCTGAGCAGACATAGTCACCATGAAGGACTCTTCGCTTTCATCAAACTTGCGACGAGCCGACTGCTGTACCACCAGCACACCTAGGATACGTTTTTGGTTGATAATGGGGACGCCCAAAAAGCTATTAAACTTTTCTTCACCGGTTCCCGAGAGGAAGTGATATTTGGGATGTTTCGAAGCATCATCAAGGTTAATAGGCTCTTCACGAGCAGCCACAAAGCCCACGAGACCTTCATTACTTTGCAGGCTCACTTTACCCACAGAGGATGCGTTTAAACCTTTAGTCGCACTTAAAATATAGCGTTTTGTTTCTGCGTTATAAACATACACTGAACACACTTCGGTATTCATGGCTTTCTGCACTCTATCCACAAGAATGCCCAACGCAGAGTCTAAATCACCGGCGTTGTTCACCTCTTGTACAATTTTGCGCAGCACACTTAACATGTTTGTTTCGCCTGCAGTTCAAATAACTTTGGAGCCAATTCACGCATAGCACGACGGTAAACGTCGCGCTTAAATGGCACCACTTGACCCAATGGATACCAATAGCTGACCCAGCGCCAGCCATCAAATTCAGCTTTATCCGCATAATCAAAACTTATGCGGTCATCACTGCTAACGAGTTTCAACAAAAACCATTTTTGTTTTTGGCCAACACATACTGGTTTGCTGTTATGGCGCACCATGCGCTTGGGTAAACGGTATCTCAGCCAACCTTTTGTACACCCTAGGACTTCCACGTCCTCAGGTAATAGGCCCACTTCTTCCCGTAGCTCCCTATATAGAGCTGCCTCGGCACTTTCTTGTGCCTTAATGCCGCCCTGAGGGAACTGCCACGCATCCTGCCCAATTCGCCTTGCCCATAATACTTGGGCCTTTTTATTTACCAGTATGATGCCAACATTCGGGCGGTACCCTTCAGCATCGATCATGGTTTAATCCATATTTTAAATTGATTATGCCACCATACTATTAAAACATTGCCATTGGAAACCAGTGTTTTTTTATTCCTTTTTAATATAACCAAGTTTTCTTAGCACTACTTCCACAATATTAAAGACAGTTTTAACCCCACAGGCTAAAATGGTCGCCTAATTTACAGCTGGGGAACACCGTGGCACTGGCAATTTTTGACTTAGATAACACCTTAATATCTGGTGATAGCGATCACGGCTGGGGACAGTTTTTAGTTGAGCAAGGTCTTGTAGATCCTGAGCTATTTAAAGCAAAGAACGATTACTACCTAGAGCAATATCAGTTGGGCACACTGGATATACTTGAATACCTTGAGTTTTCCCTGCAAGCACTGACACTATTTCCTCATGAGCGTCTCATGCAATTACGTGAGCAGTTTGTACAAGAGAAGATCGTGCCTATCATCACGCAAAAATCCAGAGATCTATTGCAAAAACACCGAAATGACGGTGATTATCTTCTCATCATCACTGCCACCAATTTATTTGTCACTGAGCCCATTGCCAAAATATTGGGGGTTGATGACATCATTGCCACCAATCCCGAAGTCATAAATGGCCAATATACGGGTAAAATCAGCGGCATCCCTAGCTTTCAAGAAGGAAAAGTGAAACGCTTGGCAGCTTGGCTAGAGCAAAACGGGTTATCATTACAAGGAAGTTACTTTTACAGCGACTCTCGCAATGATCTACCATTGCTTAAGCAAGTAGATCATCCTGTGGCAGTAGACGCCGATGATACTTTGAGCGCATACGCTCAACAAAATAACTGGCCCATTATCAGTTTAAGGGATGACACTTGAAGTCAGAATTCACATTAAACATTTTTTCTTTAACCCTATGGCTCAGCCTTATACTGAGTCTTAGTGGGTGCGATAAACTTTTCGAGCAACCCAAGCAAGTAGAGCAAGCACCTGAACAAGCAAAAGTGAATACCGAAGCTCTCCTTAGTGCCACCAACCTTTACGTTTATACCCAGATGTCAGAGGCACTGAGCCGCGCACAAGAATTAGATGCCATCATTACATCCCTTTTGCATCATCCCAATCCTGGCGCATTAGAAGAAGCACAAGATGCTTGGATCAAAGCATACAGCGCCTATATGAAAGTGAGTTTCTTCTCTGCAGTTCCGCGCTTTGAGAAGCCCCAATTTCGTGAACTAAACATCACCTACGCCAACATCGAAGAACGCATAGACAGCTGGCCTATTGAGCCAGGCTATATTGATTACCTTCCTTTGTACCCTTTAAGTGGTATCGTTAACGACCTCACCTTAAAAATAAATGAAGAAGACATCAGTGCCCAGCATGGCTTCTCTGACATGCGTTTTGCCAGCCTAGGGTTTCACCCTATCGAGTTTTTGCTATTTGCCGAAGATGGTAAGCGCAGCGCTAAAGACTTTATTCCACAAGAAAACAGCATCGAAGTCGTCAACGCCGACACCGCCCTAAAAGAAGGGGATTCGGACGAACTAAACGAACCAAATCGAAGCGAAAATAGCGAAGTTCACGAACACATGCACGTAGAAATAGACGGCCCGCAAAATCACAATCGCCGCCGCGATTACCTTCGCTTACTCAGTGCGCTTGTGGTGAAAAACCTACAAAAATTAACCGATCGCTGGGAGCCAGCCCATGGCTATTACGCCAAACAATGGCGCCAACCTCAAACCACACAACAAATAGCAAGCTTGACTCTAGTATACCAAGCCATTGTGGATGCTCTTCAACACACCTTATTAGAGAAGCATTTCGCTGTATTAATGAATCAAAAACAAGTGGATGACTTACGCAGCCCATTTTCCAGTCAAGACGTGAACAATATGCACGACCTAGTACTGGGCATTGAAAGTTTATTTAATATGGAATCAGGTTTAATTGATGAAATAAAAACGCAAGACGCCGAAAGCGCAGACAAGATGACCGCTTTATTTAAACGTTTGCTACTCGATATGAGTAAGTTACCGCAAAATATTAGCTCCCTGCCCTTACAGAAACGTCGAGCGCTTATAACCCCGGTTCAAGAAAAAGTATTACAACTACTAGAACAGCTTTATAACGGCGCTATTATTTTACGCTTGCCTATTCGCGCCCTGCCGGTTTCCACAACTTAATCACTATACAAGTACAAGACACGTGCTCAAATAAAAAGGCGATGAAGACATTCATCGCCTTTTTATTTGAGCGCTACCCAGTTAGCCAGCTGTCTGGCTGGCATCTTATCCACAACCTACATCTCACAAAAAAACACTCGCTAGAGTAGCAATGGTAGTACCTACTGTTTCTATCTTTTCAAATGGTAAAAACAGTCAAGTCTCATCCGATTCATTTTTTTGATAAACACTTCAAGTTATGACCTTTAGCGTCATGTAAAGCTTAAATATAAGCTGCTAGTGTAAACACTCTAACGATAAGCTTAATCTAAGTTATTAGGAGTCATTATGAATGTCGATTTATCCAGTCAAGACCTCGCATTTCAGCAAGAAGTTAAACAGTTTCTAGCAACTAAGCTGCCTAAAGATATTGCCGAAAAAACCAAACAAGACCTGCATTTAACCAAGGATGATAGTGTCCGCTGGCAAAAGATTTTAGCCGAAAAAGGCTGGGCAGCTATAAACTGGCCTGTTGAATATGGCGGCACAGGTTGGTCCTCTACGCAAAAGTATATTTGGAATACCGAATGCGCATTAGCCGGCGCGCCCACCATCGTGCCGTTTGGCTTAAGCATGGTTGCACCGGTTATTTATACCTTTGGTAGCGAAGAACAAAAGACTCGCTTTCTGCCTAGCATCCTCAACAGTGATGTTTGGTGGTGTCAGGGTTACTCTGAACCCAACGCAGGATCAGACCTTGCTTCACTGAAAACCACCGCCACGTCTGATGGTGATGACTACATCGTAAATGGCACAAAAACGTGGACAACCCTAGCTCAATACGCCGATTGGATTTTCTGCTTAGTGCGCACCGGCGGGCCAGAGGTCAAAAATCAACAGGCGATTAGCTTTCTATTGATCGACATAAAAACACCTGGCATCACCATTTCACCTATCTATATGTTAGATGAGCGTCACGAAATAAACGAAGTGCATTTTGATAATGTCCGCGTGCCTAAAATCAATCGCATCGGCGAAGAAGGCGAAGGCTGGACTTACGCTAAAGTGTTATTGACCCACGAACGTACCGGCATTGCAGAAGTTGCTAAGAGCAAAGATGTATTAGGTCGTGTGAAGAAATTAGCTGCCGAAACCAATGACGCAGGATCTTCATTAATGGCGAACCCAATCTTTGCGCATAAAGTCGCTGAACTCGAAATTGATTTATTAGCATTAGAATATACCGAGCTTCGCACCCTAGCTGCTGTTAGCACAGGTAAAGCACCGGGTCCGGAATCTTCAATTCTTAAAATCAAAGGCACTGAAATCGCTCAGAAAATTGATGAACTGAAAATTGAAGTGGCTGGCTACTACGCCATTGCGTTTGTTGATGAACAATTTGATATTGATTTTGATGGCGAAAAAGTAGGCCCAGGCTCCGCTGCGAATAGTGCGCCTATATATTTCAATCATCGTAAAACCACTATTTATGGTGGCAGCAACGAAGTTCAAAAAAATATTATCTGCAAAGCTGTATTAGGTTTATAAGGAGTCACGTATGGATTTTTCATTATCAGATGAACAACAAATGCTGCAAGACAGCATCGCTCGTTTCGTAAAAAACGATTACGATTTTGACTCTCGCTGTAAAGCCATGAGAAGTGAACTAGGCTACAACGCCGATAACTGGAAATTGTTTGCAGAGCTTGGCTGGTTGATGGTGCCATTCACTGAAGAAGAAGGCGGTCTTGGTGGCAGTGCGGCTGACCTGATGATCGTAATGGAAGAACTGGGTAAAGGCATTGTCATTGAACCCTTTATTGCAACGGCCATTATTGGTGGCGGACTGATATCAAAAGCCGGTAACGCCCAGCAAAAAGAAAGCCTAATTGGCAGCATTATGGATGGTAGTCTGCAACTTGCTTTTGCTTATGCAGAACCGACCAGCCGTTATGTTTTATCAAACGTTGCCACTAGCGCAGAAAAAAATGACAACGGTTTTAGTATTAATGGCCATAAAGCCGTCGTGCTAAATGGCGGCATCGCCAACAAAATTATTGTTTCTGCCCGCACCTCTGGCCAACAAACTGATAAGGATGGCATCTCTTTATTCATTGTGGATTCGGACACAGCAGGGGTTGAAATTAAATCATACCGTACTCAAGACGGTGGCCGTGCCGCTGAAGTGCGTTTTAATAACGTACAAGTCAGTCACGAACAACTACTGGGTAGCAAAGGTAAATCACTGCCTATCATAGAGTCTGTATTAGACCGAGCCACATTAGCCGTATGCGCTGAAGCGGTAGGCGCCATGGAATCCGCTACGACTAAAACCGTTGAATATACAAAAACCCGCGTACAATTTGGTGTGCCAATTGCTAAGTTCCAAGCGCTGCAACATCGCATGGCCGATATGTTTATCGAGCAACAGCAAGCCAAGTCCATTGTATTAATGGCGGCGATGAAGCTTGATCAAGCAGAAGAAGATTCATCTAAAGCCGTCGCAGCGATGAAGTCCCTAGTGGGTCGCGCGTCACGTAAAGTAGGCCAAGAATCTATACAGATTCATGGTGGCATCGGTGTAACCGATGAATTGGATGTGGGCCATTACTTTAAGCGCATGACCATGATCGAGATCTTGTTCGGTAATAGCGATTTCCAAACACAAAAGTTTGCTGCGCTTTAATTACTTAATAAGTATTAAGTGTAATTTTTGAGGGCCACTATGGCCCTCTTTTTTTACTTTCAATTTTAGGCCTGTGTATTTAAATTAATCTCGCCATACTGGCATGACGATTCGCACTGACCATATAAATAACAACAAACCCGCGAGGTGTAAAATGATCCCAAATGTAATGAAGCAATGGCACCAAATCGCCAAGAATAAAAACCTCAACATATTGGATGATATCCTAGCGGATAATGCAAAAATGTATTCCCCTGTTGTGCATACCGTTCAAGAAGGAAAAGACATTACTAAAATGTACCTTGCTGGTGCAGTCATGACACTGTGCAACGATTCCTTTAAATACGTACGTGAAGTCTACACAGACAACTTTGCATTACTGGAATTCGAAACCGAGTTAGACGGCATTCACGTCAATGGTGTTGACATGATCACTTGGAATGAAGATGAGAAAATCACCGATTTTAAAGTTATGATCCGTCCGCTAAAAGGCATTAATGCCGTACACAAAGCCATGGGAGAAGCCCTTATGAAAGCAAAAGTAGCCGCTAAAAATTAAGTGTAAATGTGCATAACACATATTTTTCAACCAAAAAAAAGCGATGAATTTCTTCATCGCTTTTTTATTTTTCGTACCTAGTTCCAAACCGTTTATTGCTCCAATGTGGAGCAATAAACTTGATCGCTTTTAGGTCTTACTTATTTTTCTTAGAGCTGTTAGCGCGCTTACGTTCGTTTTCAGTAAGGTGCTTCTTACGTAGACGAATGCTTAACGGCGTTACTTCTACTAGTTCATCATCTTCGATGAACTCTAGTGCTTGCTCTAGAGTGTGCTTAACAGACGGTACCAAGTTGATCGCTTCATCTGTACCCGATGCACGAACGTTGGTTAGCTGCTTCGCTTTAGTTGGGTTAACTACCAAGTCGTTATCACGAGAGTGCAAACCTACGATCTGACCTTCGTAAACTTCTTGTGCTGGTACTACGAACAGACGACCACGATCCTGCAAAGTGAATAGGGCATAACCCAATACTTTACCAGAAACCATAGACACCAATACGCCATTGTGACGAGCAGCAACTGGGCCCGCTTTTACTTCACCGTAGTGATCAAAAACGTTGGTCAAAATACCAGAACCTGAAGTCATGGTCATAAAGTCACCGCGGAAACCGATCAAGCCACGCGCTGGCATGATGAATTCTAAACGTACACGACCTTTACCATCTGGAACCATGTTAGTCATATCGGCACGACGGTCGCCCATCTCAGACATAACGGCACCTTGGTGCTGTTCTTCAACATCGATTACAACTTGTTCGTACGGCTCTTGAATCTTACCGTCAACTTCGCGCTGAACAACTTCAGGACGACCAACCGCCATTTCAAAACCTTCACGACGCATGGTTTCGATCAATACAGATAAGTGAAGCTCACCACGACCCGATACTTTAAATTTCTCAGGGCTCTCGCCTTGCACAACACGCAATGCAACGTTGTGGATCAATTCTTTTTCTAGACGTTCAGCAATATTACGGCTGGTTACGAATTTACCTTCTTTACCAGCAAACGGAGAATCGTTAACTTGGAAAGTCATGCTTACTGTTGGTTCATCAACAGATAGCGGTGGTAATGCTTCTACATTTGTTGGTACGCAAAGGGTGTCAGAGATACCCAATTTGTCGATACCCGTAATACATACGATGTCACCGGCAGTTGCAGAGTCAACCACTACACGATGAAGACCATGGTAACCTTTTACTTCACTGACTTTACCGTTACGGGTTTTGCCTTCAAAGTCGATTACAGTCACTTGCTGATTAGTTTTCAACGTACCACGAGTGATACGACCAATACCTACAACACCTTTAAATGAATCGTAATCAAGTGAAGAGATTTGCATTTGCAAATCACCATCCGGATCAACGTCAGGCGCAGGTACATTATCGGCAATAGCTTGTAGTAATGGCGTCATATCTTCAGCCATATCATTATAATCCGTTCCCGCAATACCATTAATGGCTGAAGCGTAAATCACTGGGAAATCTAATTGCTCTTCAGTGGCACCTAAACGGTCGAACAAGTCGAAGACTTCGTCCATTACCCAATCAGGACGAGCACCTGGACGGTCAATTTTGTTAATAACCACGATTGGACGCAAACCACGAGCGAATGCTTTTTGTGTTACGAAACGAGTTTGAGGCATAGGGCCGTCTACTGCATCAACGATAAGCAGTACAGAATCAACCATAGACATTACACGTTCTACTTCACCACCAAAGTCGGCGTGTCCCGGTGTATCTACGATGTTGAAACGGTATTCGTTCCATTTGATCGCAGTGTTTTTCGCCAAGATGGTAATACCACGTTCTTTCTCTTGGTCGTTTGAATCCATTACACGCTCGCCACCTAGCTCTTTACGATCTAGCGTGCCAGATTGCTCAAGCAGCTTATCAACAAGTGTGGTTTTACCATGGTCAACGTGAGCGATGATGGCGATATTGCGTAGGTTTTCAATCATATATGTGTCCTGTCAGGCCTTGCTTTTAACATGCCTAGAAAATAAAACTGCACGGCGCAATTTGCAGTGGGTTGCGCATTCAACTTGAGGGATGAGTCGAAACCCATTAAGCCAATTTCACATTGGGTTTCATGAATTTCCGCTTAAAAAGATAATACCCGGAATCCCCCAATGTATATCACTGCATCCTTATGACTCATAATTAAGAGCCTAAAGATACGCTGCAAGGAGACTGCCTCAAAATTTAGGCGGCTGATTATAGCCATCTAATACCATTCAAGCTATGAAAACCCGGATAAAAAACATTTTTTTGTGCGAAAAACACACAATAAGGACATTTACCTGAAAATGTCCTGTCGGCAGGCATAATCTGGCTATCTTCACCGAGGAGTTGAACCTATAATGTGCAGGCCTTAAGGGGTGGCATGACTAGAACAGACAAGTAAAGATTGTTTTGGCACCAATTTAGAGCACGAATTACATCTGGTGCACTAATATGAATCAACGGTATCTCGGACGAACGCTCATAGCGCCTTGAAAGCCCTCTATATTCACCCTTGATAATGACTGGCATGCGTTTTGCTCTAAGTTCGGGCAGTGCACCATGTGCAAGCTCCGGAACAAGAGCAATCATAAAATCATCAGACGCAAATCGTCTTCTACCATTGGAGAGCACCATGTCAGAGAATACTCTGAAGCTAATTAAAGACAATGATGTGAAGTGGGTTGACCTACGCTTCACAGACACTAAAGGTAAAGAGCAGCACGTTTCCATTCCTGCTTCTTACGTTGACGCCGAATTCTTTGAAACTGGCCAAATGTTCGATGGCTCTTCAATCGCAGGTTGGAAAGGCATCAATGAATCAGACATGATTCTATTGCCAGATGACACCACATCTTTCCTTGATCCGTTCACTGAAGATGCAACCCTAATTCTACGTTGTGACATTATCGAGCCTGGCACTATGCAAGGTTACGAGCGTGACCCACGTTCTGTTGCAAAACGTGCAGAAGAGTTCCTTAAGTCTACTGGCTTAGGTGACACTGCATTCTTCGGCCCTGAACCTGAATTCTTCATCTTTGATGACGTACGATTCGGTGCTGATATCTCTGGCGCTTTCTACAAAATCAACTCTGAAGAAGGTGCTTGGAACTCTTCAGCTAAGATTGAAGGCGGCAACATGGGCCACCGTCCAGCAGTTAAAGGCGGTTACTTCCCAGTTCCTCCAGTTGACTCTTCACACGACATGCGTGCTGCTATGTGTAACACCATGATGGCAATCGGCCTTGACGTTGAAGTGCATCACCACGAAGTGGCGACTGCAAACCAAAATGAAATTGGTGTTAAATTTAACACTCTAGTTAAGAAAGCTGATGAAGTGCAAATGCTTAAGTACGTTGTACACAACGTAGCTCACGCATATGGCAAAACTGCGACCTTCATGCCTAAGCCAATCGTTGGTGATAACGGTTCTGGTATGCACGTTCACATGTCTTACTGGTTAAACGGCGAAAACCAATTCGCTGGTGATGGTTATGCTGGTCTTTCTGAAACTGCTCTTTTCTACATCGGCGGTATCATCAAGCATGCTAAATCACTAAACGCATTCACTAACCCAGGAACTAACTCTTACAAGCGTTTGATCCCTGGTTTTGAAGCCCCAGTAATGCTTGCGTACTCTGCACGTAACCGTTCTGCTTCTATCCGTATTCCTTACGTAGCAAGCCCTAAAGGCAAGCGTGTTGAAGCTCGTTTCCCTGACCCAATCGCTAACCCATACCTTGCATTCTCTGCAATGCTTATGGCTGGTATTGACGGCGTTAAAAACAAGATTCACCCTGGCGATGCAGCCGATAAAGACTTGTATGACCTACCAGCTGAAGAAGCTGCAATGATCCCACAAGTGGCTGGCAGCCTACGTGAAGCACTAACATGTTTAGAAGCCGATCACGACTACCTAATCGAAGGTGGCGTGTTCACTAAAGACATGATCGATGCTTACATCGAACTTAAAATGGAAGAAGTGTATCGTGTTGAACACACGACTCACCCAGTTGAGTACGAACTATACTACTCTGTATAATTGTTCAGAATTATCGGTAGTAAAAAAAGGAGCAGCCTACGGGCTGCTTTTTTTATGCCCGTAGAAAAGTATAAAACACGACCTTCCCCTGCTTGCTAACTCCTTCCCAATTTCACGAAATAGCCCTGCAAGAAAAAACAAAAACCGCTACAGTAGAGGCCATAACAGAGAGCCACCTATGAAACATTTATTATTTTTATTACTTTTCCCTTTTATGGCCCACGCGCAAGTCTACACTTGGGTGAACGAACAAGGTGTTCGCGTATACGGTGACGAACCACCTGCTAACGCGACTGAAGCTCAACTACCTGAGCTGCAAGAAGTTAAGATGCCCAGAATGGTGCAAAAAGAAAAAGAAACCGATCAAGATGCGTTAGACGGATTCGAAGGCTACCGTCAATTGGAGATAATCAGCCCCAAAGAAGACCACATGATCACCGCAGGCTACGCTGGCAAAGCCACTATTCAACTGCATATTCAGCCTGAGCTACAGCCGAAGCACGAGATCACCCTAATGCTAGATGGCCAGCCGGTTGAAACAGGCGCCCAACTTCAATTCCAGCTGGGTAACCTCAATCGTGGCTCCCACCTGCTACAAGCTCAAATCAAGTATCAAGGAAAACTGCTCATCTCTAGCCCTAAGCGTCGCATACACGTACAGCGCCCTTCGATCTTGAATCGCCCGCGCACACAATAAGATCATCGCGCACCAATATGGTGCTATAGTATGCATCGACTCTTTCTCTCGCACCTTTAGCAAGCCGAAAGCGCCTATAACTAGGGGCTTGCTTGGCTATATCAGTGCAAAACGATATGGCTTGCTTCTTGCTACATGGCCACTACCTAGGAAAAGTAATTTATGGCCGATTTCGTTTTTTACAAACAACTAATTAATAACTTAGACAGCTCTATTTTAGTGCTGGATGAGGCATTAACTGTACGTTACCTCAACCCATCTGCCGAAGCACTGCTACAAGTAAGTGGGCGCCGCTGTGTTGGTATGTCAGCTGGAATGGTATTTCTTGATATTCATCAGGATTTACAAACATTAGAGAACTCACTAGAGCAAGAGACATCATTTACTAAGCGTGAAGCCGAAGTCCGCTTAATGAATCAAAAAGTAATCACTCTCGATTACAGCGTCAGCCCAGTTGAATTTGAAAAGACCATTTGTTTAGTGGTGGAGATGCACCCTCGAGATCGCTTAATGCGCATCAGTCGTGAGGAAGAATTGATTACCGCTCAATCAACGACTCAAGCTTTAGTACGAGGCATGGCACATGAGATAAAAAACCCACTAGGCGGTATTCGTGGCAGCGCACAATTACTTGAGCGCATGTTAGAAAAAGAAGAACTAAAAGAATACACCAATATTATTATTGAAGAAGTAGACCGCCTAAGAAACCTTGTGGATAAAATGCTCGGGCCTAATAAATTATTAGAGCGGGTAGAAACCAATATTCATGAAGTATTAGAGCGTGTTCATAGTTTGATTAGTGTTGAAGCAGGTGGGGCTCTAAAACTACGTCGCGATTATGACCCTAGTATTCCAGAGTTTTTAGCCGACAAAGAACAACTGATTCAAGTGGTACTCAATGTAACACGTAATGCCATGCAAGCATTGTTAGCTCAAAATACCGAGCATGTGTTTCCAGAGATCACATTAAGAACGCGCGCTATTCGCCAGTTCACTATCGGACATACTAAGCACCGTTTGATATTGCATCTCAGCATTATTGATAACGGCCCGGGTATTCCAGATAACATCCGAGAAAGTTTATTTTTTCCTATGGTCAGCGGACGAGCAGAGGGTACAGGATTAGGGTTATCCATTGCGCAGTCCATCATAAATCAGCATCAGGGCATTATCGAATGCGATAGTGAACCTGGTAAAACACAATTTTCTATCTATCTGCCGTTAGAGCTCGATCTAGATGATTACGCCGCTCAAACACAGAAAAATATATTTTAACATTGGAACTAAGCCATGAATAAAGTTTGGATTATTGACGACGATCGCTCTATACGTTGGGTTTTGGAAAAAGCTCTAGAGCAAGACAATATTGAAAGCCAATCCTTTGAAAATGGCGATAAAGTTATCAGTGCTTTAAACCGTGAAGTTCCTGATGCCATCATTAGTGATGTGCGTATGCCTGGTATTGATGGCTTAACCTTGCTTAATCAAATCCATCAAGTTGATCCCAATATTCCTGTGATCATTATGACTGCACATAGCGATTTGGACAGCGCCGTTACTTCTTATCAGAAAGGTGCTTTTGAGTACCTACCAAAACCGTTTGATGTAGATGAAGCCGTCAATCTTATTAAACGCGCCATCGCACACAGACATGAAACCGCGTCTCTTAATCAAGCAGAACCTGCAGAGCCTTATAAAAACACCGAAATCATTGGTGAAGCACCGGCCATGCAAGAAGTGTTTCGTGCTATTGGTCGCTTAAGTCACTCAAATATTACCGTATTAATTAATGGTGAATCCGGTACGGGTAAAGAGTTAGTCGCTCATGCCCTGCATAAGCATAGCCCTCGTAGCGAACATCCTTTTGTTGCATTAAACATGGCAGCCATTCCAAAGGATTTAATTGAAAGCGAATTATTTGGCCACGAAAAAGGGTCTTTCACCGGTGCGGGCGGTCAACGTCGAGGCCGATTCGAACAAGCTGACGGCGGCACCCTGTTCCTAGATGAAATTGGGGATATGCCGGCAGACACTCAAACTCGTTTGCTGCGTGTATTAGCCGATGGTGAATTTTATCGTGTGGGGGGGAGTACCCCCGTCAAAGTAAACGTGCGCATTATTGCAGCGACTCACCAAGATTTAGAAAATCTGGTAAAAGCAGGTACCTTCCGTGAAGATTTATTTCACCGTTTAAATGTTATTCGCATACATTTGCCTGCTCTGGCTCAGCGCCGTGAAGATGTACCTCGATTATTGCACCACTTTTTAAATCGCGCTGCTGACGAATTAGGCGTAGAGGCAAAAATATTAAAAAGTGATACCGAAGAATACCTTTGTACTCTCCCTTGGCAGGGTAACGTGCGTCAGTTAGAAAATACCTGTCGCTGGATTACCGTTATGGCATCTGGTCGTGAAGTTCATATTAATGACTTACCACCAGAACTTTTAAACCAAGAAGAAAAAGCCACTACCAGTAACAATTGGGAGCAAGCATTACGTAATTGGGCTGATCAACAATTGGCTCAAGGTAAGAAAAGTGTATTGGATACTGCCGTACCTATTTTTGAACGCATCATGATAGAAACAGCACTCAAACATACTGCTGGACGTCGCCGCGATGCCTCTATTTTATTAGGCTGGGGACGAAATACCCTAACTCGTAAAATTAAAGAACTAGGTATGGAAGAAAGTCCTGAAGAGGAAGAAATGGACTAAGCCGTAAATCGTTTAATTCAAATACCCCAGGCCTGCTTAGGCTTCGGGGTTTTATTTTAAAATATGCAAACCCTCTTTTTACTCCCTTTATTAATCCATCAATACACAGTTTATTTATAATACACTTCTTTCCAGTAAATAATTTTGTCATGCCCACGGTATTGGCCAAAGGTTATTTCAGCTTGAGGATCTTCAAAGCCAGAGCCGTTCCAGTCATATTGCAGCCATGTTGGACTAGCATAAGGAAAACGAAACTTACCATAACGTTGCTCAATTGGCGCAGACCAAGTGACATTCAAAATTCCGCTCGCAAAATACCCAGAATCACTACTCTCTCCACTAGCTGTACTGTCAATAGCTTGATAAGGGTCACTCACATCGCCTACATCCGTCACCGTAATCATACCAATTCCCGTTACATCATAAGATGTTCCGTTATCATCTGAATTAAGAATAAAGTCATTCCCATCGAAGTATTCAGCTTGCCATTGATGCGTCAACGACATGGTTTCAGGGCCATAAGCATTTGACAGTATTAAACGACCAAAGCGCACATCGCCACCAATGGGGTTAATGACAATGTTATTCGCAAGGCTCACACCATCATCATCCACATAGTCATTAATATTTAATTGAATATCATTCACAAAGGGTGCAACCATCGCGTTGGCCACATGGTTATAGCGATAATGGTCATTGCTACTCAAGCTCACTCGATAAGTCCCCGTCGCATTATCGTAAGTAGATACAGGGTCATCGAAACCTGTCGTTATCGCTAAATTTGACGTGTCATCGGCGCCTAAGATAGCCGAAGTGGCATTCATAATGGGTAATGGTTTTTTATTAAAGCTACCAGGAACATAATTTTTAACTGTTACGCCCTGAACATTACGTGCAACAAGATCAAACACTGGTGGCGTTCCGTAACCAATACCCCCTAAGTTAGCTGAATCTAATTCACCCACATAACTAAAACCTGTATTTGCATCATCAAAACTACCTTGGCTAACATTGCTAATAAAAAAATCAGCAGGATAGAATCGACCAAATTCATGGGAGGGCGTGGTAACAAGCGTATGAGATAAATAATTATTGCCTCCGGCATCAATATTCATAACACCGACTTCACTCCAATTAATAACACCAGAGAACTGTCCCGACGAAAGTGCCACTGTACTTAATGACAAAATCCCTTCATCACCGCCACTTGGAGAAATAAGATTATTTTTTAGGCTTACTTCATTTTCAAAATTAGGTAGTAAAAAATTATTATCACAAAATTGAGTATCACCGTCGATTCGCCAACCTTGAGCGGTTACCGTTAATGGAAAGTCCTCCCCTGCTTTTTTGAAAGCACTGCAATCCCAATAACTTGGACCACTACAAGCATAATCGGCATCTGTTGTGGTGGTGCAAAACCCAGCTGGAGTGAACTCCATGGATTGACTACTACCTACAATAGGGTCACCTGCTTGTAGCAATCTAGCATGTAACGAAACCGCGCCAGCATCACTATAAATACTATTGGGTAAATCCGCAGTGCTATTGGCTAAAAAATTTAACGAGATAGGTGTGAAGTTACTCACTCCTGCCCCATTATTTTTAGCTAAGTTATTTCCGTTAACTGAAAACTGAGAATTTATACTATCATTGCAACTCGATGGGGAATTGCACTGTAAAGCCAAATCAATAGTTTGGTTACCAGTAAATAACCCTGTACACACTCCAGTATCTATATCCGTTGTTATGGCTCTTATTTTAAGCGGCTCATAGCCAAATGATTGATTCAAATTTCGTCCAGATGTATGCACAGGAATCACTTCACTAGCAGGCGCAGAATTTGTAGCGTAAATAAATTTAAATCCAGATCGTGCGAATGTTAAGTTAGGGTCATCAACTGAAGTTGCATTATTACTAGTCTCTGTAATGCCTAAGTCATCTTCTACATTAATACTGAGAACTTCCACATGAGTATTAAAGTAATTAAATATCGCTTGACCATTATCAGAAGATGCAAACAAATATTCAGCTGCACCCGCATCGGTACCTATCGTAGAAAATAATCCAGAACCACTATTTAAACTCCAATCACCATGCGATGTAGAAGCACTTAAATCAATAGTCCCCGTATAGTCCATAATTTGATTCCCCGCAGAATCCCTTGCCACAACTGTCACCGTTTCCGCTTCGCAATTAACACCACTACCGCTATGCAATATGGAAAAATGATCCGCGCCCTTACAGCTAGATATCTTAAATACTTCTACGTCTACATTATCTACTTGAAACACTTCTTCGCTATCGTTGTAACAGCAGTTCCCGCCGATGCCAGGGTCATCAATGACAAACCGAATTTGTGTATTTGAGGATATATAGTCGCGTAAATTAATACTGCTTGAGCCAGATACATTACCTGTAATGGTTTGCAATACAGTCCATCCAGAACCATTATTGACTTGTAATTCCACTTGGTCTGTCGTATCAACATTACCGATTGCTGCGTAATCAAATGTTAAGACAGCATCATCATAAGACGATAGATCCATAGCACGGCTTAAAGTGGTGACCTCACTACTGCTACCATATAAATACAAGGCATCATAATAAATACTGACTGGGCCATTATCTGGGCCAGTACCATCACTTTCGACCCAAGCATTAGAAAAATTCAACGAGCCATCATTGTTACTATAACTACCAGATGGGTTTGTGATAATTTGAATATCCTCTACTTGTAGAATTTCATCATCAGGGCCAAAGCAACAAGTTGAACCACTTTGATCTTCTATGCGAAAACGAATACGAGTGTTACTTGAAATATAAGGCGTGATATCAAAACTAAATGGTTGAAAGTTACTTATATCATCAGTATAAGTCGCAAGTATCGTCCAGCTCGCGCCACCATTAGATGAGACAGATACTGATGCCACATCATTAGATTCAACCGATGTACTGCGCATAGAAAACCGCAACGTTGCCGAACTCGCGGCTGACAAGTTAACCTCTCTTTGCGCGGCGCTCTGTACAAGGTTTGGGTAGGTTGTGTTATTACCAGTAAGCTCTAGTCGACCACTTGTAATCCTGACATCACCAGAGACTGGACTACCTCCTGAAAAACGATCCGTTTCGATCCAATTGGTTGCCCAATTTAACCCTCCATCATTATTGCCATAACTGACTGTATTAAATTGATCACGATAATTATTTCCTACCTCAGAAAACTCATCTCTAAAATTACCTTCACTTAAAAATGTGCCTGCAAAGTATAAATCGTCATCTTCTGAGGAAAGCTCAGTTATTGAACCAGAGACAGCATCGAAATTAATCGTCCCTTCTTCCTGATAAGCATATTTCATAGTGAAGCTGCCATT
>JAWUYY010000080.1:0-9254 GCA_034110565.1 Bermanella sp.
AAAACAATACAATGAAACTTGTCGCGATTATTATCAAAATCGTTCAAGAGGCTCAAGAGCTGATTCATGGACAAATCAAATCTCAAGAATGATGAGTGCACCCTTGCGCACTCACATGAAAGAATTTTTAAATAAAAGAGGTTTTGGAATTAAATAGATCAAGTTAAAACATAACGCTATTTGCAGGTTTTCACCTGCCCATAACAAGCCATTAAATTTTCTCGACCTTTGGTGACTTAAGCAATAACACCAAAGGTAACGAAAAAAGTGTTATCCACATCATTAAACGAAAATCTTGAAGGTAAGCCAGTATGGCGGCTTGTCGTGTGACTTCAGCATTGATGGCCACCAATCCAGCCGTGGATGTAATATTAATGGCACCTGTCTCGATGGCTTGTTGCAGAGGCAAACTATATGGCTGAATATAGTCAGCAAAAGCGGCATGATTTATTTGAGTGCGTTGTGCTAAATAGGTAATCACCACTGAAATACCAATACTGCTACCTATGTTACGCATTAAACTAAACAGCGCAGTGCCTTCATTGCGGTATTTAAGTGCCAGTGTTGAAAACGCTATAGTGGATAAGGGCACAAAAATAAAACCTAAGCCAAAACCTTGAACCATCCCCGTCCAGATAATCAATCCACTGGTAATATCTGTATTATAAAGTGTCATCTGCCATAATGAGTATGTAGTCAGTAACAACCCCAAGGTAATCAAGTAACGGGTATCTACTTTTCCAGAAAGCCGACCCACTATCATCATGGCGGCCATAGTACCAATGCCGCGGGGCGCTAATACGAAGCCCACATCAATGACAGGGTAATTCATTAAATTCTGTAAGAAAGGCGGCAATAACGCCATGGTCGCCAGTAAAATAATACCTACAATAAAAATAAATATTAAACCGATACTAAAATTACGATCTACAAATATCCCAGGTTCAATAAAGGGGTTTTTATAAGTAAACATGTGAGTAATAAATAAATACATAGCACCAATGCACAGAGATATTTCAATAATCACTTCAGGGCTACTAAACCAATCCAACGACTGCCCACGATCAAGCATCATTTGTAATGCACCAATACCGATGCTAAGCAAAGCAAAGCCCAGAAAATCAAATTTACGCGTTTTATCGGTGGGGGTTTCTTTCACAAATGCGGCAATCCCTGCCCAAGCCAATAAACCAAAAGGCAGGTTGATATAAAACACCCAGCGCCAGTTATAATATTCTGTTAACCAACCGCCTAAAGAAGGCCCCAGAATCGGGCCTATCATGACACCTATCCCCCACATAGCCATGGCCGAACCATGCTGTTCTTTTGGGTAAGTGTCTAGCAATACAGATTGAGATAGCGGCACTAAAGCCGCGCCGAATATGCCCTGTAATAATCGAAATAAAACAATTTGCTCTAAGTTTTGAGCCGCGCCACACAACATGGACGATAACGTAAAACCAATAACAGAATAAATAAAGATGCGACGTCGACCAAAACGGGCCGTTAAAAAACCAGTCAATGGCATAAAGATAGCGGCCGCGACGATATAAGAGGTTAACACCCAAGAGATTTGATCTTGGCTAGCGCCCATGGCTCCTTGCATATGGGGCAGCGCCACATTAGCAATGGTAGTATCCAAGGCTTGCATGATAGTGGCCAACATAATCGAGACGGTTATAAGACCGCGACGAGGCGCTTGCTCTGTATTTGCAGTGATGGTTGTCATAGCTTGCCTACAGCGTGAAGCCTAAAATATCACGACGATGTCCGGTTTCAATTTCTACAGTAGTGCTTAATCCCGCTTGCAGTTGTGGTTGATCGTCACCGACCAGTAAACGAATACGTACCGGAACCCTCTGTGAAATTTTCACCCAATTACCTGTGGCATTTTGTGCGGGTATCACAGAAAACTCACTGCCAGTAGCTGGGCTTAGACTTTCTACCTCACCTTTAAAGTGCACATCTGGGTAGGTATCAATCTGGATACTCACACTTTGACCAGCTTGAATATATGTTAAGTCTTTCTCTGGGAAATTGGCTTCAACCCAAGGGTGATCATTCACCACCAAAACCAAGGTTGAAATACCTGCAGAAACAAATTGGCCCTGCTTGGGTAATTTACTGACAATACCATCTGAGGTTGCTTTGATTTGAACACGATCAAGATCCAATTGAGCTTGCTCTAGTTCGGCTAATGCACCGCGATACGTTGGGTGGTTTTTGATTGGGGCATTAACATCACCACCTAGAGATTCAGAAATACGATTAAGGTCTTGCTCCAACGTGTGAATTTCTTGTATTGCAATGTCCGCCGTTTGTTTTGCACCATCAAAACTAGACGTTGGCGTATAATGGTTGGCGACTAAATCGGCTTGACGTTTCTCTTCTTTATTTGCAAAACTAGATTTTGTTTTTGCTAAATTAATTTCCGATTTCTTCTCATAATAACTGGCTTTTAACGCCGCCAATTCTGTACCAACTTGCGCCAATTTAGCCTCAGCTTTATCAAGTGATACTTTAAAGGGTGCAGGATCAATACGATACAACACATCACCTGTGTGTACGTTTTGGTTTTCATGTACCAAAACGGTTTGAATCACACCTGAAACTTCTGGGCTCACTGGAATTTTATCGGCTTTCACATAGGCATTATCGGTTTCGACACTATGACCACTCATTAAGTAAATAATAGCGATGGCAAAGATCGCGAAGACAGGCACCACAACTAAAAGAATAAATCGTAATTTTCTCTTAGGGATTAAAGAGGCTTTTTGTCTGGTTGTAATATCACTCATGTTATTGCTCCAATACAGACAATTAATTTAAAGATAAGTTATGGCGCATGGTTTCTAATGCATGCGTTAAGACATGAGTCTGTTCTTGGTTCAATCCTTTAAGCGCGTGCTCGCGTACGTCTTTACCCATTTTCTGAATAATCTCTAAATGTGGAGCTGCGTTTGGTGTTAAAAAAATATGATGGGCCCGACGGTCAGAAGGATCTGTGCAGCGAATCACCACCCCCGCTTCCTCTAGGCCGTCCACCAGTCGAGCCAGTGTCATGGGTTTTACTTCTAAAATTTTGGCCAACTCAACTTGGCGAATACCTTCGTTGCGAGCAACGTTCACCAATAAGCGAGCTTGCGACACAGTTAATGGCCCACCTTTTAAGTGCTCTTGATAAGCACTGCGCATAAGCCTAGAAACATCGGCCATCAAATATCCTAAGCTGTCTTTCTTGATCGTCATGCCAGAACCAATTTAGTAAGGTTTGCTTATTATATTTCCTAATATTTAGTAAGCAATGCTTACTAAATACATAGACTGTTCTATATTTGAAATTTGACTCTCGTAAATAATACGAATGATCTTAAGTAGTTGAATTTAAAGGCTAATTTTTAAAAAAGAGGATAGATTATGATTTCCAATAACCAAAGGCATACAATTTAGAATTATTTAAATCAGGCATGTTTTATACATAAAACCCACATTCCATTAACAAGTTAACGTTTCAATCTCTCCTGTTTGTGCATCGTTATATTCGATCTTGACCGTGTTGAAATTTAAGTCCACAAACAAGTGGCAGTAATAATCACCATGACGCCATGCCATGGCCACACTGGAATCATTGGAATAGTTCAGCTCAAAATGCCCATCGAATGCAGGGTATTGATTACGAAATTCCATGAGCGCTAGTAAGCGTTTCACCACAGGTTTTTCAATGTCTTTTTCCACTTCATCTAGGGTGTAGTAATGGCGATTAATATCTCGCAGCTCTCCAGTTTTCGCCATGAGCTCTTGATCATTACACCCTGCCAATAAGCCTACATAGTAAACTTGGGGGATTCCTGGCGTAAAAAACTGAATGGCTCTGGCGGCGATATACGCATCATCATTTTGCATAAGCGCATCATAAAACGTACACGTTAATTGATAGATGGCACCAACGCTGTGAATATTAGCAGCCGATCGACGCATGATAGGGTCTGCACTGCGTGCATCAATATTGTCTATAAGTACTTTTATTTTATCATCGGGCAATACCCCTTCAACATCGGGTATGCAAATGCCATCGTGCGTATCTAACACCGTGACCATATTACGTGGACACATGCGTAACCAGTTTTTAAGGTACGTGCTGTTAGCATCAAGCAGTGAATACAAAAGTAAAGGCGGCAATGCGAAACCGTATGGGTGCATATTGCGTCGACTGATTGCATATTGATAACTGGTATGATCATGAACCTCAGGCAAACATTCTGCGCCGTGTTTTAACGCCACTTGGTTGACCCAGTCCAGTATTTGATAGACTTCGGGCTCCACTAAAAAACAACTGGTGCCTATGCGTTTGGTGGTGTAACCGAATGCATCTAGTCGCAATAAGTTCACCCCTTTTGATGTCAGAAAAGCGATATAGCCTTCCATTAATTGATAGGCCAGTTCCGAATCATAATTAAGGTCGATTTGCTGTTCGGTAAAAGTGCACCAAACCCGAGTTTTTGTGCCATTGGCTAGTGTGACCTCACGGAAGGGTTCTTTCTCTTTGCGTATGTGTATCTTGGCCATGTCGTCCGGTGATATCTCACCAAATTTATCTACATGCACAAATAAGTCTGCGTACTCAGAATCAAAACCCTTTGCGATGAAGTCTTTAAATTCTGGCGACTCATCCGAAATATGATTCACGGTTAAGTCCACACACATGTCGTATTTTTTTGTGAAAGCTTCTATATCATCCCAAGTGCCAAAGTCTGGGTCGACTTCTTTATGGGTTAAAGGTGAAAACCCGCCATCGGCATTAGAGGGAAAGAACGGCAAAATATGCAGCCCACCGATGGCATCTGATAAATAAGTTTCTACCACGGTATAAAGATCTTTTAAGTCATTGCCGATTCGGTTCGGATAACAGATCAATTGCACTGAGTTTTTTAACCGCATGTTTTCTCCTATGTGGTCATGTATAGCGGCGTCCTTGCCTGTTTTAATTTTTAACGTTTTTTCACGTAAAGTTAAGCTGCGCAAATATTGCCGGAAACGACCTTTTTTAATTTGGACAAGCGTCTAAGCTCCACGGCATCAATAAAGGCTTGGCCCCAATAACTAATGTCGTAACGAGAAACGATTTCAAACGCTTCACTTAGGCGATTTTTCGCTTCGCTTTCACTGATGGTCAGCGCGTAATAACAAGTGTCGGCCAGTTCTTGTGGGTGGTGAGGGTTCGCTAAAATTGCACCTCTAAGTTCAGCAGCTGCCCCGGCAAATTCCGACAACACCAGTACACCGCTGCCATCAGTTAAGCCTTGTGTCGCCACATATTCTTTTGCCACTAGATTCAAGCCATCTCTTAACGGGGTGATCCACATAACATCAGCTACTGAGTAATAAGCCACCAGCTCTTCAAATGGCAATGCACGGAAAAAGAACTGCACAGGTGTCCAGCTTAGTTCAGCAAATTGGCCATTTATTCTGCCCACTGTCTGCTCTATTTGAGAAAGCAGTTCTTCGTAAATGGTCATACCAGAAGCGGCTGGCACGCAGACCATCATCAAAGTGACCTTGGTTTTAAGTTCTGGGTGATCTTCAAGCATACGCGCGAAGGCATCGAGTTTTTCTATGATGCCTTTGGTGAAATCCAAACGCTCTACCGAAAGTATTAAGCGCACATCACCTAAATCTTCACGCAGTTTTTGCGCAAGAGACATGATGTTTTCATCGTCCAGTGCATTTTTCACTCGATTTAAATCTAACCCCACTGGGTGAGCGCCTAAGCCTATGGTGCGATCATTTACTTTTATTTCGACGCTCATTTCATCTAAACCCACCGCACAACCATAGGTTAAGAATCTTGGCGCACAGCTTATTTTTTCGGTGACCTCTAGCGGTGTCACACCTCGCGCCACATCCACAAAGTTTTCTGCCTGCCTTGGAATATGAAACCCTATGTGGTCACACTGCAATAAGCTGCCAATGATTTCTCGTCTCCATGGCAATACATTGAATACATCCGCTGATGGAAAATACGTATGATGGAAAAACGAAATGGTCAGGTCTGGACGTAACTCGCGCAAAAAAGCGGGCACCATCCACAGGTTATAATCGTGAATCCACACCACCGCGTTTTCGGCGGCTTCTTCGGCGGTGCGTTCGGCAAACATTTTATTTACCTTAAGAAAAACCTGCCAATGGTCATCGCGAAAAGTCGCGCGCTCCCAAAAGGTATGCAAGGTTGGCCAGAAGGCTTCTTTTGAAAACCGTTTATAAAATATATCGACATCTTCTTCACTTAATGGCACACGCGCCGCCACCAGTTTTGCGTAGCGGCTGGTGTCCACTTCTGTATGTGTTTGAAAGGGGCCAATATCTGGGTCATCAATGGACCAAGCCACCCAAGAACCTGCTTTGCCGTCAGCAAAAAAACTCAACAAGGTAGGAATAATCCCATTAGGAGATTTCGGACGACGACGAATCAGCTCTCCATTTTCGACCACTTCTTCATAAGGAAGGCGGTGATACACAATCACAAGATCCGATTTACCCGAGTTCAAGTGGCTGGGTGTTTCGGCATTAATACCGGCAAGCCCCAGAAAACCAAAATGACCAAAGGCTTCCAATATTCCACCACAGCCTGATGCTTGCGCATGAAACACCCTTGCTTGCTGGTCAGTGGCCTCTAACAGCCCAGTTTCCGACTCACCCACACATACCCCTTTAAATTGGTGCTGGTACATAGACAAGTCGTTTAAGGTGTCCCCTGCCACTAATACGGATTCAGGGTCTATCTGTAAAAAATCCACAAGGCGGCTTAAGGTGCGCCCTTTATTTACACCCTTAGGTAAAATGTCTAGATATTTACCTGCTGAAAATAAAACATCACACGATAAAGTTGTGGCCTTTGCCAACATGGCATCACTAACCACTGTCGTATCACAAAAATAAGAAACACGGCGCTCTTGCGGTACGTGTTGACGCTCTAATCCGACAAAAGAAGATAAGGCATCTTCTATGATCTGTTCGCCAGGCCAGAGATCATCAATCTCGTCTTGAAGTGGCTGTATAGCTTGTTGGGATTCACCATGAACCACTGTGCAGCCTACATCACAGATAATGTAATCCGGTTGAGGAATGGTAGGATCCGAGAGCAATGGCAGTACGGATTCGAGCCCTCGGCCGGTAACAAAGACAAGGTCGATTTCTGGATGTGCGGTGATCAGTTGATAAAGCTTAAGGCGGTTTTCTGGGTCGCCTGCGAGGAAGGTGCCGTCAAGATCTGTGGCAAGTAACATTATTTACTCCTGTAATAAGTAAGCCCTTAAGTCCAGGAGTTCAGCAAACCATTACATGATTACGAGCACGTCTACGCGCACGTTTTGCTGAACTGGGGTGCCCTGCGAAACAGGTGTGTTTCGCATTTCAACGGGGCCCAATTGGCAGCTAGTATTTACCTTTAAGAACTGTCATCAAACACATTGGCCCTGTCGATACGCGTATCCACTTGTTCCGATATGTACACTTCTTTGATGCAGTTATTGTACCGTGGTATTTTTTATACCTTGTTTGAAATCCAAATATCCTTTCAACATCAATGAGATATCTTTTTTATCTAAAAGAATTTACACCTCAATAAAAAGAACAAATCACTGGCTTGGCCTTTGCAACCTAAGGTCAGCATAGATAAAAGATTACGAGAGTAAGAATAACCCTTAACTGTTTAGCCCGCGGCAATCACGCCAATAAACACAACTAAGGAGGTTCTTATCTGGTCTCTTATGCATCCCATTAGTGCGATTTTGAGTAGTGTTGCACTATTGTTGCTCGGTAGTGGTCTACTCAACACCCTATTGTCATTAAGCGCAAACGAACAGGGATTCTCGACCACTTGGATCGGCATTATTATGTCCGGTTTCTATGTGGGATTTGCCTGCGGCATCTTAGTCAGTGGTCGATTAATACGACGTATGGGGCATATTCGCACCTTTGCATTTTGCGCTGCACTTTGTGCATCAATCGCGTTATTACATGGTCTGTGGGTCAATACTTGGGGTTGGTTAATTCTGCGATTTTTCTATGGCTTAGCGTTTGTCACACTGATGACAGTGATTGAAAGCTGGCTTAATACTCGCGCGGTAAAAGAAGAGCGCGGTCGAATTTTTGCGCTGTATATGGTCGTAAACCTAGGTGCCATTGCATTAGCGCAACAACTTTTACGTTTGAGCCCAGAAGCATTATTAACCCTACTTTCTTTGTCCGCTATTTTGAGTTGTTGGGCTCTGCTACCCATTACCATTAGCAGCCGCAGTCAGCCGCAAATTCCTGAGCGGGCCAATAGCAGCTTGAAAAAACTATTACAGTTTGCACCACTTGCCGTTGCCACGTCTGCCTTTTCTGGTTTGGCCATGGGCGCGTTTTGGGGAATGGCCCCCTATTATGCCAGTAAATTAGGATTTAACTTTTCTGAAGTAGGCTTACTCATGAGCCTGACAATTGTAGGCGGCGCACTTTTGCAAATTCCCATCGGTCGCTTTTCTGATACCCATGACCGTCGTAAAGTTTTAATCATGGTGGCCGCGCTTGCGTCTGTAATGTGTTTCATAATGCCCTTTGCACCTAACCAAAATATGCTGATGCTGGTATTTTTTATTTGGGGCGGCTTATCTTTTTCACTTTATCCCTTAGGGGTCGCACAATTATTAGACCAATTGCATCCAGATGAAGTGGTATCCGGCTCAACCGATATGCTGGTATTACATGGGGCGGGAGCGGCATTGGCACCTATCATTGTTGGGGTTTTGATGAACTGGGTAGGCATTCAAGGTATGCCCGTATATATGGCAGTCATATTGTCGATGCTGACATTTTTTGCAGTGTATCAAGTTAGACATGTGTCTGTGTTGACCAGTGGCGAACATGTACACTTTGAACCCATGGTGCAGACGTCCCATGAGATTATTGAAATGATCGAAAAAGAAGCGTAAACGGATGGCGAACTAAGTATTGCGCTTGTGTGTCACTGTATTATTTCTTGCTTGAGAAATGCATACATGTGACCCCAGCTCTGCTCATAATGACCGTTATGATGCCCATTTTGGGAAATACTGATCCAGTATTGGCCCACAACACATTTTGACAGCACGCGGTAAAAGCAAGTATATTGCGTGCGTCGAATTATTTCGATTTCGTTCTCGGGGCGGGGTGAGATTCCCCACCGGCGGTAAAGAATTATTTCTAAGCCCGCGAGCGCCTTTAAGATTCTTCTT
>JAWUYY010000081.1:0-28486 GCA_034110565.1 Bermanella sp.
TCAACTGCTTTACCACCAGTTAGCTCAGCCGCTACACGAGTTAGCGCTGCTGTTAGCGTAGTTTTACCGTGGTCAACGTGACCAATTGTGCCCACGTTTACGTGCGGTTTGCTACGCTCAAATTGTTCCTTAGCCATAATAACGCCTCAGTTTTTTTAGCAAGTATATATACACAAAAAGGCAGCCCACCTCATTACGAGATATAAACTACCTTCAATTTAAAACTTTTATAATGGTGCTGATAGGCAGATTCGAACTGCCGACCTCATCCTTACCAAGGATGCGCTCTACCGACTGAGCTATATCAGCGACACTGGAGCGGGTAGCGGGAATCGAACCCGCATCATCAGCTTGGAAGGCTGAGGTTCTACCATTGTACCATACCCGCAATACCTTAAAGGCCAACTCAATCTTGTACTGCTTTAAGATTTGCCTAGAAATCATGGTGGTGGGAGCTGGATTCGAACCAGCGAAGCTTTCGCGTCAGATTTACAGTCTGATCCCTTTGGCCACTCGGGAACCCCACCAAATTGTGGCGCAGATTGTGCCGATGCTTGGGTTTGCTGTCAAGTAATTCTATTAAAAATTACATATATTCAAACACTTAGTCGCGACTACCTGCATTCCTCACACCAAGAACTCTGCGAGGAGGGCGCGCACTATACCCAAGTTTTATGCCTGAGGCAAACCCGAATCGCAACGAATTTGCAGCCAGGAAGTATCCCGCCCTTCCATTAGTCGATTACGCGTCTTATCGTCCATTGGATATTGTGCGTTTACAGGTGCCATAACCCAATATTGATTACGCGTGCGCTTTAAAGGTTTCACACTGGCGGTGATATTTTTCTCTTTGAGTTTAGCCAATAAGCGATCCACAGATTCTTGCTTGCCAAACAAACCCAAAGATATGCCGTTTTCTAATTCCCCCTCGGTAATCACAAAACTATCTACCTTGCGCTTTTGTAGTTCATTTAGCTTTCGCATGGCCTGCTTACGGTTTGCCATTGGCGGCAAATACACCCAGAACTCTTCCTTTATAACAACAGATTGGGTTTTAACTTTGGCAGGAATATCCATAGCCAACATGCGTGCATATAAATGCTTGGCATCCAACTCAACCGGATACGGGCCCACCGCCCAGCATAGGGGCTCATTTTTAGAAGGGGCTGTATTATTAGCCTTAGGCTTGGCCGATATCTCTGCCAACAATCGAATAGGCTCAGCGCCACTAGCCACCGCCACATCGATAGACTTTTCTTGCTCAAGCTCAACCGGCTGAGTAAATTGATACCCCAGATAGGCAAGATTTATAATTAATAACGAAACAAGAATTAAGCGCATAATGCTCTACTTTGAAAAATGAACGTACAAACCGTCTAATACCAAATCTGGCACCAGCTCAACAGGTTTAGTCAACAATGAAGCTAAGCCTTCCCCATTACCCCCAGTCACCCAAACTTTAGCGTCTGGTTGCAACGCGCTATGCCGCTCGACCCAGCACGCCAACATATCTTGAATACCGTGATCAACACACTGCTGCGTAGATTGCCCAAGTTCTCGACCAGTCTGCCACTGCTCTTGAGCCAACACCTTATCTGTCGAAGCAAGCAAGGTCGTTTTCATCATTTGAAAACCCGGACAAATATATCCACCTAAATGCTGACCAGCTCCATCGATTATATCCAGCGTTATGGCAGTACCTGCATCCACTACGATATTCATGCCTTCAGGATTTTTACCCCATACCGCTAACATTGCAAGCCAGCGATCCACACCCATTTTGCCGGGCTCTTCATAGCTATTAATTAACCCGACGTGAGCAGCCTGAGAATGCGCAAATTTCGCCTGAGGAAAGTGCTCAATCACCCATTCATTTTGACCATCATGTACTGAGCCCACCCAGACATCTTCCACTAATGTAAGCCAGGCTGGTGACTGAGCGAATGCCTCTTTAATATCGACACCGCCATCAAAGCGCCCACGGTGATCACATAAACGCCATTTAATACGAGTATTACCAACATCCAATTCTAAACGCATACTAGGATCCTTCACTCAAGCGTAAACTCACTTCACCTGCGTTAATCAACTGCAGTCCACCGGATGTTTCCAACTGATATTCACCTTTACTATTCACTCCAGCACCCACCCCTTGCATGTTACTAGAGGGCAACAATACTTTTAACGGCTGGCCACCGAAACAATCTGCATCATTCCAGTCTCGCTGAAACGCACTAAAACCCTGCTCACTAAATTGAGAAAGCACCGACACTAGTTCATTCACCACATCCGCCGCCAACTGATTACGCGCCCCCTTAAAACCTAACTGCTTGAGCCCAACGGCCTGCTGATCCAATTGCGCCTGATCATGGGCAGAGACATCTAAGTTAAGACCCACACCAATCACCACCTGACAATTGTCAGTCACATCCCCTGTTATTTCGATCAATATGCCGCCGAGTTTTGCGTACGTACCATCGGCCTCCACTAAAATATCATTGGGCCACTTTAAACCCGCACCCGCTATACCATGACGCTGCACCACACGATGAATCGCCAAGCCCACAGCTAAACTCAAACCTTGAATGGCAGCAATACCTTGACTAAACGGCCACAACACAGAGAAATATAAATTACGCGCAAACGGACTCAACCACTGACGACCGCGTCGCCCTCGCCCTGATGTTTGCATTTCGGCAAAACAAATATGCCGCTCATGAGCATTATCATCGGCCTTATGCATCATCACACTATTTGTTGAATCTAAACTTAGAGCCAGATCGCAACTAGTGAAGGCCTCAAATGGAAAGTCCGCCTGCTCAAGTAACTGTCGCTGCAATAATTCGACAGCGTCTGGTAAACGGTAACCTCGCCCTTTTACCGAATGCAGCGGAATATTAAGCGCTTCTAATTTTTGTAATTGCTTCCAGATTGCCGCTCGCGACACACCCAAGGCCGACCCTAACTCCTCGCCGGAGTGAAACTTACCATCAGCCAAAATCTCAATTAACGCCTGATTCATCGAATGCTCTCTTGATTACTCTTCCCAGGCATCCAAAACTTCCTTGGCTGCACGAAATCCTTCTTGTGCGGCTGGCGCACCACAGTAAACCTGCGCATGTAAAAATACTGCCGCTATTTCTTGCTTAGTGGCACCATTGCGCAAAGCCCCACGAGTATGCCCTTTAATTTCTGTTGGCGCCTTCAGTGCTGTCAACATAGCGAGTGTCACTAAACTGCGAGTTTTTAAATCTAAATCATCGCGCAGCCAAGTAGCACCCCAGGCATGCTCATTAATATTATCTTGCATGGGTTGGGTTAATTCATCCGCGGCATTTAATGCGCGATCAACAAACTCATCACCCATCACTTGTCGGCGGATTTGCTCACCTTTTGACCGATCCATAAACACCTCAGTATTTTTAGTATGCGTAATAGTAATCAAATTAGATTATGAAACACAGGGCACAACCGCAGATTCAGATAAATCCAACAAGCGCTATCGTCCTTTACCTATTTCCAACAGGCATAAAAAAACCCAGATAAATCTGGGTTTTTCAGCTGCGATCAAATTAAATATCGAAACTGTGACGCAATACAATCGTCTCAACGCGGTCGGGGCCCGTTGAAATAATGTCAATTGGTGCTTCAATCGCTTTTTCAATAAACCGAATATACGCTCTGGCATTCTCTGGAAGTTGTTCCAACTTATTAGCTCCAACCGTGCTTTCAGTCCAGCCAGGCAGCTCTTCGTATACTGGTGTGATTTTTTCGAACTGATCGGCACTAGCCGGTACGTTCATCATATTGCCATCAGCATCTTTATAGCCAACACACACTTTAACCACATCCAAACCGTCTAACACGTCTAACTTAGTTAAGCAGATTGCGTTTACAGAGTTTACACGGATAGCATGCTTAACTAATGCAGCATCAAACCAACCACAGCGACGTGAACGCCCTGTTGTTGTGCCTTTCTCACGACCAACCGTTGATAAGTGCTCACCTACTTCATCAAACAGCTCAGTTGGGAAAGGACCGGCGCCTACGCGAGTCGTGTAAGCTTTAGTGATACCCATAATTTGATCTAGGTATAACGGACCCACGCCTGAACCACAAGCCACACCACCGGCCGTCGTATTAGATGACGTAACAAATGGGTAAGTACCGTGATCGATATCGAGAAGTGTACCCTGGGCACCTTCAAACATAATATCACCGCCAGCAAGACGAATGGTGTGCACAAGATCAACAGCGTCAACTACGATGTCTTTAATTTGCGCAGCCCAATCCATGCAAGATGCTAACGTTTCTTCGTAATCAACTTCATCAACTTTGTAATAATTTTTAAGTGAGAAGTTGTGAAACTCCATAACATCTTTTAGTTTATCTGCAAATTCTGGCTGATATAAATCGCCCACACGTAAACCACGACGGGCCACTTTATCCTCATACGCCGGACCAATACCACGACCGGTAGTACCAATTTTGTCATTCCCACGTTTGATTTCACGGGCTTGATCTAAAGCAACGTGATACGGAAGAATTAAAGGAGAGGCATGTGATAAACGTAAACGCTCCATTACAGGCACGCCACGTTCTTCTAATGCACGTACTTCTTTTAGTAATGCATCAGGTGCAACCACAACACCATTACCGATAATGCACTGAACACCATCACGTAAAATACCTGACGGAATCAAATGCAATGCGGTTTTTACGCCATCAATCACCAAGGTGTGACCGGCGTTATGGCCTCCTTGGAAGCGCACAACTGCAGTTGCTTTTTCAGTGAGAAGGTCAACAATTTTGCCCTTACCTTCATCACCCCATTGTGTACCTAGTACAACGACATTCTTGCCCATAACTTGGTTTGCTCTGTAATAATTTGCTTAAAGAGTTTCCACGATCCACTGGCCATTCTTAAATACCAGTACCGAAGTGCAACCAAAGGCTGCTGGGGTATCAGTGCCTGACAACCCACTAATGACTCGCTTGCCTTGTGAGCGTAAATCACTCACTGCAGACCAGTCCGCATCTACCGGTGCAAAAATGCCATCCTCTGTTGATGCTTGTTTATTAACGATACGAACCCACTGCTTAATGTCTGCACTGAATCCAGTGGCCGCGCGTGAGCGACCAAATACTGCTCCGGTATCGTCATAACGACCACCCTGAGCCACGGCCTGGCCGTGCCCTGCAACATAAGCTGCAAACACAACACCCGTGTGGTAATCAAAGCCGCGCAACTCAGCCAAATCAATAAAGATATCAACATCTTTAAAACGTGACTGCAATGTTGCGCAAATATTGGTTAGATTTTCTAGCGGCGCCGCCACGTCAGCCACGTCACTTAACGCTTTGGCTTGCTCTAATACGTCCGTTGAACCATTCAACTCAAGTAACGAAATAAACGCACGCTGTAAGTGCTGCCCCTTAACATGCTGCTCAACCAGTAAACGGTATTCTGTTACCGCTTTATTATTAAGGGTTTCAAATATGTGTGCTTCTGCTTGCTCGCTTAACTGAGCCGCACTTACAAGAGCCTTATAAATACCAACATGGCCAATATCGAGGTGCACTTGATTTAAGCCGATTTGATCCATGCTATCTAGCAGTAAAGATAAAATTTCTACATCAGCACATGGAGCCGACTCACCAAACAACTCGGCGCCTATCAACATAGGCGCACGACTGCTTAATAACGACTTAGCACGGGTATGCAATACGGATCCGCAATAACTTAAGCGGTTAATCCCTTCTTTTGCCCAGCTATGGGCATCCATGCGGGCCACTTGCGGCGTAATATCTGCACTCACACCCATTAACCGACCCGTTAACTGATCAGTAACTTTAAAGGTGTGTAAATTTAAATCACTGCCAACACCCGTTAGCAATGACTCAAGAAATTCTAATTGTGGCGGGACAACCAGCTCATAACCCCAATTTGAAGATGTATCCAATAAGGTACGGCGCATGGCTTCAAGCTGCTTTGCCTCAGGAGGCAAGAGTTCTTCGATACCGTCGGGTAACAACCAGCGATCGGCTTGATTCATACTGAACTCGCTCTATCTCTAGGTAACTATCATTAAAAGCCCTACACCACAGAGCATACTCACAAGGCCCACTATCCGCATTGTTTTGTCATCCATGGTGGCTATTTGTACCACCAAACGACGCCAGCGACTGGGATAAAGGAACGGAATAATACCTTCCAGAACCAAAACCAGACTAAACGCGATTAGAAATTGCTGCCAAACAGAGCTGTCTATCATAAGGGTCACTACATAAAAAAACCGGGGATTAGCCCGGTTTTGGGAATTCTACACGTTTTTTTGTGGAATCCCAAGCGGTAAGCCAATCTGTAAAGCGAGAACACCATTCGACAGCTTGCGCCGTGCCCTGAGAGTAATCTGAACCACTAGAACTAGGAAAAAACGCCCATATAAACAATGTACCTGCCACCTTCCATTTCTAGCAACCATAAAAAAGGCCTCCGAAGAGGCCTTTTTCAACTGACAAGTGCATTACCCGCTCTCATCATGCTTGTTGCGCTAATTACTTACCTTTGGTGCTCTTCATATACTTGAAGAAGTCACTATCAGGCTTAAGCAACAGTACATCACCTTGACCATTGAAGGTTTCTTCATAGGCTTTGAGAGAGCGCGTAAATGCATAAAACTCAGGGTCACGATTAAAGGCTTTGGAATAAACACTTGATGCAATTGCATCGCCTTCACCACGAGTTACCTCTGATTCTTTATAAGCATTTGCCACAAGTACCGTCTTTTGACGATCCGCATCAGCACGAATACCTTCTGCCAGCTCTTTACCTTGAGAGCGCAATTCACGTGCTTCACGCTCACGTTCTGCCGACATACGACGATAAACGTTATTCATCAAATCGTCCGGTAGATCGATACCTTTAACACGAGTATCCAGAATCTTAATACCAAATTGGCTTTCAGATTGTTCATTTAGAATCTTGGTTAAGTGAGCCATCAATTCATCACGCTCGCCCGATACCACTTCCTGTACGGTACGGTTAGCAAACTCAGCACGAATACCATCGTTTACTAAGTTAGCCAGCAAGCTAGCGGCTCTAAAGCGGTCGCCTGAAGTAGCTCTATAGAAGTCACGAACATTTTCGATCTTCCATTTTACAAAGCTATCAACGATTAAGAATTTTTTACCTGCCGTTAAGAAGCGCTCAGGACGAGCATCTAAGGTTAGGATTCGTGCATTAAATTTCTTAATGTCATCAATCATAGGCACTTTAATGTGTATACCTGGCTGAATATCAGCCTCGATAACCTCACCGAAACGCAGCTTAATCGCGCGTTCTGTTTCATTCACCATGTAAACACTTGAAAGGCCTACAACAATCGCCAAGAAAGCGACAATAACTAGTACAAGAGACTTAGGACTCATTATCGACTCTCCCTAACTCGATTGGCTTGGCGTTGAGAGATTTCTTTCAACACTCGATCGGTAATATCTGAGATCTGCCCATCAGTATCTGCATTTTCGTTACTGTTATTTGTGCGAGTTTTTTCCATGATTTTATCTAAAGGTATGTACATCATGTTATTGCCGCCATCAACATCAACCAGCACTTTACTTGAATTACCATACACTTTACTGATGCTATCCAAGTACAAACGCTCACGAGTAACCGTTGGTGCTTTGCGATATTCTTTATGCAATTTCACGAAACGGTCCGCTTCACCTTCGGCTTGCGCAATCACTTGCTCTTTATAAGCGTTAGCTTCTTCTAACATACGCTGTGATTTACCACGAGCCTCAGGCACGATGGTATTGGCGTAAGCTTCAGCTTCGTTAACGTAGCGCTCTTTATCTAGTTTCGCGCTTTGTACATCATCAAATGCGGCTTTCACTTGCTGTGGCGCCGTTGCATCCTTGATGTTTACTTTATCTATCTCAATACCTGTTTGGTAGTTATTCATGTAACGCTGCAAACGATCCCGAACATTAGCCGCTAAAAGCGTACGACCACTGGTTAAGATTGGGTCCATATTAGTGCTACCCACTTCATGGCGAAGCGCTGATTCAGCTGCATGAATAAGAGATTGCTCAGGGTCTTCAACACGTAGTGAAAACGAAACTGGATCAACCACTCGGTACTGCACGTTCATGGCTACATCAACCACATTTTCGTCTTGCGTTAGCATGAGCTCTTTAAGTTCAGCATTACGCACATTGGTCACATTAACTGGCGTTAATATTTCAATAAATGGAATAATAAAACGTAAACCCGGCTCTAATGTGCGGTCATATTTACCCACACTCAATACCACGCCTCGTTCTTGTTCATCAATGGTAAACACTGACATGTAAGTGAATAACGCTATTAGTCCGACAAGTACCAAAGCAAAAATACCACCGGCACCGGAGCCGCTATTTTGAGAACCTCCGCTTCCGTTGGTTTTTTTACCACCAAACATGCCGTTTAGTTTATCCATTAGCTGCTTTAAGGCTTCATCTAAATCTGGTGGACCTTGATTCTTGCCACCACGATTATTGTTGTTGCCCCACGGGTCTTTATCGTTATTGCCGCCACCCGGCTCATTCCAAGCCATAAGCACTCCATTTAGTTTATTCATATTAATAAAATCATAACCGTTTGTTTTTCATGATGCGACAAACAGTATCATTATTGTTGCCAGAACTCTTTTTCTTTCGGAATAAAACGTTCTGACGGGATACCTGCTCGCGATAGTATTTTGAGCATATCTTCTTTTTCTATACGCACATCTAAGACAAAGTGACCATTTTCATCCACAGTTTCATTCAAAACCGCATCTTTAGCGTATAAAAGTGCACGTAATTGGCCGTCTTGAGGGGTCAGCTCAATACTTTGCTCAAACAAGTTGCTTGTCAGAATTTCACCAATTACTTGATTGATTAACTCTAAACCGCCTCCTGTTTTTGCACTTACCCACACACGCCACGGCACGCCACTTTCATCTCGGTCAATGCGAGGCAGCTGCCCTGGGATTAAATCAATTTTATTAAATATCTGCAGGGTTGGGCGATCGAGTGAATCTATTTCGTCCAACACAATCTCAACCTGCTCCATATTCAAAGCACGATCATCATCTGCACAGTCAATCACATGCAGCAATAAGTCCGCTTCACGGGTCTCTTGCAGCGTCGCTTTAAATGCTTCAACTAATTTATGTGGCAGATGTCGAATAAAGCCTACCGTATCCACTAGTACAACCTCGCCCAAGCCTTGTACAGGCAGACGGCGCAATGTTGGATCTAGGGTTGCAAACAACTGATCTGCTGCGTACACCTCGGAATTAGTCAATGTATTAAACAATGTGGACTTACCCGCATTGGTATAACCGACCAAAGAAACGGAAGGAATCGCTGAGCGCTTACGGGCTCGACGACTTTGATCCCGCTGGCTTTGCACTTTTTTCAATCGACTTTTAATAAGCTTTTCACGATCACGCAGTAACCGACGATCCGCCTCAGATTGGGTTTCACCTGTGCCTCGCATGCCATAACCGCCTTGTTGGCGGTCTAAGTGAGACCAACCATGAACAAGTCGTGTGGCTTGATACTGAAGTTGTGCAAGCTCAACCTGCAACTTGCCTTCATGAGTACGCGCACGCTGAGCGAAAATATCAAGAATCAAACCTGTTCGGTCCACAACTCGACATTCCAATTGATTTTCTAAATTACGCTGCTGACTAGGGGATAAGGCATGATTAAAAAGAACCAGTTCAGCTTCGCAAAACTCGACCGCTTCGCGTAACTCTTCAAGTTTGCCTTTACCTATATAGGTTCTAGGGTCGGGGGTAGCACGAGTTCCAGTAATCAAAGCAAGAGCAGCAAGCCCTGCGCTTTGCACCAGTTCTTCAAATTCGCGGGGATCTTCCCTTTCTGCACCTTCAGGAAAATCAATGTGGACCAGTACTGCACCTTCGCCACTATCGGGACGATCAAAAAACAAGGCCTACCTCAATCTTTAACAATATCGCCCACTGTGGTGCACGATTGCAGGCACAAACAAGCGAAGTAATAGCAAAATAGCTCGACAATAGACAACTTACGTCGCCGATCGTTCGAGCTATTTTGGGTGATTCGTTTATTCTTCGTCTTTTTCTGTTGGCGCTAAGCGAACATTACGTGACGGTACAACAGTAGAGATAGCATGTTTATAAACCATCTGACTGACTGTGTTCTTTAACACGATGACGAACTGATCAAATGACTCAACCTGACCTTGCAGTTTAATACCATTGACCAAGAATATAGATACAGGAATACGTTCTTTACGAAGCGCGTTCAGGTAAGGGTCTTGTAGGGAGTGCCCTTTTGACATTATTTTTATCTCCTAATGATTGAGCTATTCGCCCATGCCCTATGCAATTATGCGCGGACTATGCCACAACTATGGCCTCGGATTCCACTATTTTCAAGGTACAAAGGGGTAAGTTTCACGGTTTAGCAATAAATGAGTGGCAATATGCTAACCATTTATTCAGCTTGTGCATTTTACTATCGACTAAGGTCGTAGACGCTGACTTTAATCCTTAGCCGTCAATCAACGACAGCCAATCATACACAGGCCTAGTTTTCGTTAAACTTCTACCTTTCAAATAATAGACGCTTACTTTCAATTCTTGAAATAAATCAGAGCCACACAATGGGTATTCGTTCAGCCTAATTCACTCACTTGGTGATATATCTACCATTAAAAAGATAGATACTAAGTTTGGTTTTAGATTGTCAGGCCAAACATAAGCACCAGCATAACAAATGAAGAGGCGTAATTAGACCAACACAATAAATGAACAATAGGATAATGGGCTGCTTTAGGGAAGTGAAACTTCTGACTTTAAAATGGATAAAGCTGTTTCAACCAATTTTGGGTCTTCGCTTTCTAGCCAATGTAAGTCTTTCCAGCTTCGCAACCAGGTTACTTGTCGTTTAGCCAACTGCCGTGTCGCCACGACACCTTTAAAAATCATTTCGTCGTAGCTTAATTGACCGTTTAGATGCTCCCATACCTGCCGATAGCCCACGGCTCGAATAGCCGGTAGGTTTTCATGTAGGTCACCGCGTTGATACAAGGCACGCACCTCTTCAACAAAGCCCTCTTTTAACATTTGCTCAAAACGTATTTCAATACGCTCATGCAATGTTTTGCGCTCTTTAGGGCAGATGGCAAATTGCACAACGTGATAGGGAATACTTTTTTGTTGCTGTTGCGCCCAATGCTCGGTCAGGGTTTTACCCGTAACTAGATATACTTCTAGTGCACGCTGAACCCGCTGCGGGTCATTAGGGTTTAAACGTGCAGCCGATTCTGGGTCCACTTGAGCAAGCTTTTCGTGAATGGCTGGCCAGCCTTTTTCTCGGGCTTCGTCTTCAATCTGCTTACGTATGGCTTCATCCGCTTCTGGTAAGTCTGCGGCACCTTCTAATAAAAACTTAAAATAGAGCATGGTGCCACCCACTAAAACGGGGATATTCCCTCTGGCGGTGACTTCAGCCATAACTCGAAGCACATCTTCACGAAAATCCGCTGCACTGTATGGCTCAGACGGGTCGCGAATATCGATTAAGTGGTGTGGGTATTGAGCCAGCTCTTCAGTTGTAGGCTTGGCCGTACCGATATTCATATCTTTATACACCAGCGCGCTATCTACACTGATTAATTCACAAGGCAGTTCATCATAAAGTGCACAGGCCAATGCGGTTTTGCCTGAGGCGGTTGGCCCCATAATAAAAATTGCAGGTGGTAATGATGACTGTGACATTATTGACCACGCATAAACAATTTATCTAATTCTTTCATGGAAAGCTGAGTCCAAGTAGGTCGACCGTGATTACACTGACCACTTCTTTCAGTGATTTCCATGTCTCGTAGCAAGCCATTCATTTCCGTTATAGTAAGCTGACGATTAGCGCGTACGGAACCATGACAGGCCATGCTTGATAGCACTTCATTTCTAAATTCAGTCATGTGCCGTGAACCCCCATGCTGACGATAATCTTCGAGTACTTTGACCACTAAGGCTTCGCTATTGGCGCTGCGCAATAGCACGGGCATTTGTCGAATCACTAAACTTTCTGGTCCCAAGCGCTCTAGCTGAAAACCCAGTTTTGATAATTCTTGCTCTTGTTGTTCTGCAATATCCGCTTGCTCTTGGCTTACATGAATGGTTTCAGGTACTAACAACGGTTGAGACGCAATGCCTTGCTCATCGTAAGCAATTTTTAATCGCTCATAGGTAATGCGCTCATGGGCGGCATGCATATCGACTACCACTAAGCCGTGCTCATTTTGCGATAAAATAAACACGCCATGCAATTGAGCCACCGCATAACCCAAGGGTGGGATCACTTGATCACCCGTCCCGTTTACATTCATAGCCGGCATGGCGTTGCTATTAGGCATTGGTTGAGAAAATGGCGAACTACTCGCCCCACCGTTACCCTGATGCAATTGCCCATAGCTTTGCATCTGCTCTTGTACCTGACCCTGAGCGATGGTTTGTGGTGCATAGTTATTTTGCCAAGGATTACCTGTTGCTTGTGCCTGCTGCAACGCCATATTGTTCTGACCTGCAAACTCACCTGCCTCAATACCACTGACTTGTGGCTGGCTATGTAAGTCAGCACTGGGTTCTGGGGTTTCAGGGCGTACAGCGCCTAGCGCTTTGTGCAAAGAACGGAATAAAAAGTCATGGACTAAACGACCATCACGAAAGCGCACTTCATGTTTGGTTGGGTGCACGTTTACATCCACCAGCGCAGGATCTAATTCAAGATACAAAACAAAGGCGCTGTGACGACCATGATACAAAACATCTTGATACGCTTGGCGAATGGCGTGAGCAACTAGCTTGTCGCGCACGATTCGACCATTTACAAAAAAGTACTGCATGTCCGCTTGGCTGCGACTAAAGGTTGGCAAGCCCACCCAGCCCCATAATTTTAAGCCAGCCCCTTCCATATCAATACTGACTGCTTCTTTCATGAATTGAGGATTCAATAAGCTGGCCACGCGTTTTTCACGATCAAATTCAGATTCACAAGGGCGCAAACTATGAATAACTTTTTGGTTGTGCCTAAGCTGGAATGACACATCGTAGCGACTCAAAGCCATCCGTTTAACCACTTCTTCTAAGTGATTAAACTCTGTTTTTTCAGTACGTAAGAATTTACGACGGGCTGGCGTATTAAAAAATAAGTCACGCATTTCTATGGTTGTGCCCACAGGGTGTGCACAGGGTTTAACTTCAGTGGCCATGTCACGGCCTTCCGCTTGCACTTGCCACGCGTCATCGCTTTCTTGTTCGTGTGAGCTTAAGACTAAGCGTGAAACCGATGCAATGGACGCTAACGCCTCACCACGAAAGCCTAAACTTTGAACGGACTCCAAGTCATCAAGGTCTTTAATTTTACTGGTAGCATGGCGGCTTAATGAAAGAGGCAGGTCATCTTTTTCAATTCCAAAGCCATTATCGCGAATACGAATTAACTTTACGCCACCTTGCTCAATATCCACTTCAATACGATTAGCGCCCGCATCTAAACTGTTTTCGACTAATTCTTTTACCACGTTTGCTGGGCGCTCAACTACTTCACCAGCGGCAATCTGGTTAGCAAGACGAGGACTTAAGACTTCTATACGTTTCATGGCATTCTTTTTAATTAAAATAAGTGCGCCCTAAGAGGCAGGCACTTTAATGACTTGACCAACACGAATGATACTGGTTTTTAAACCATTCAATTGTTTAAGTGTTGCCATAGAGGTGGCGTGTCGTTGTGCAATCACCGACAAAGTATCACCTGGTGCGATGACATATTCTCTTAAGCGATCGCTCGTGTCGCGAATACTCGCTAAATATGTGCCCGGTGGTGGGAACTGCATAAAATAACGCTTTATACCCTGATGAATCGACGTCGCCATACGGCTCTGATAAGACGATGTTTTTAATTTTTTCGCCTCACCTGGGTTAGATAAAAAACCCGTTTCAATCAGCAGTGATGGAATATCAGGGGATTTTAATACCGCAAAGCCAGCCTGTTCTACTTTGTGTTTATGTAACTTAGCCACGCCGCCCATACTACTCAGCACCATTTGACCAAGGTCTAAGCTCACACTTAAACTGGCCGTCATGGATAAATCTAACAACACACCCGCCAATAAATCTTCTTTGTCATCTAAGCTAACACCGCCCACACCGCCGATTAAATCCGAGGAGTTTTCTTTGTCGGCCAACCAACGCGCGGCCTCACTGGTGGCGCCGCGCTGTGATAGCGCAAACACAGAACTACCACTGGCGCGATGACTACTGAAGGCATCTGCATGAATCGATATAAATAAGTCCGCATTAGACATCCGTGCTTTTTTCGTGCGCTCGCGCAGACCAATATAATAATCGCCAGTGCGCACTAAAAAAGGTTTAAAGCCACGCTCTTGTTCTAGCAAGGCTGCTAATTTTTTAGCGATTCCCATTACCACTTTTTTCTCATATATGCCGCCGTGCCCAATGGCGCCTGGATCTTCACCACCGTGGCCCGCATCAATCGCCACGATAATATCTCGGCTAATGGCCTGAGTTTGTTTTGCATCCAATACAGGCTTAGAGATTCTTAGTGGTTTGATGGCGTTAGTTTTGGGTAATAGATCCACTACTAAGCGATGGCTATATTGATCGTTAGGCGGTAATGGAAAACTCTTGGCATCAACCGCTTCACGCAGATCTAATACGATGCGTAAGTCTTTTTTATTTCGCATGCCCCAGCGAATTTTTTTAATGGGGCCTACTTTTGTGTCTAAATCTTTTAACGAATCGAGCATTTTGCTGTTTTCAATATCGATCACTAATCGATTGGGCGAGCTTAACGGGAAGATCTTATGCTCACGATTGCTGTTTAAGTCAAACACCAAACGCGAACTATCCGGCGCATGCCATAGCCTAACCCCTTGCACATCAGCAAGTGTTACGAAGGAGACTGTCATTAATAAAACGGCTAATACAATACGCACGCTACATCTTTTTATTTGAGTGAAATCCTATGCCCAAGCATTAAGCTGGGCGCGTCCGTTATCGGTATGACTAGCTAAGCTAAGCTTGCGACCGTCTTGCCACTGCTCAATCACGATATCTAAGTCAGCTTCAGGTAAAACCCCTGCACCTTTTTCTGGCCACTCTATCAAGCAAATAGTGTCGTCAGCAAAATAATCTCTCACCCCCATGAACTCTAATTCTTCTGGGTCTGCCAATCGATACAAATCAAAATGATATATCCGCAGGGTACCAATCTCATAAGGTTCTACCAAGGTGTAAGTAGGGCTTTTTACATTACCCTTATGTCCCAAACCTTGTATCAAACCACGACTTAATGTGGTCTTCCCCATACCTAAATCACCCTGCAAGTGAATCACCAAGCCTAGGCGTAATTTACTTGCTTTGGCCTGTGTCCACGCGAGCATGGCGTGTTCATCGGCAAATTCTAATACTAAGTAATCCATTTATGTCTCTATAAAGATTGCAATAATATCTGTCAATTTAATAACTGGCGTAGTTCAACTAGCAAATCACTGGCCAGCAAGCTGCTTTGCCCCTGCTTAGCCCCTTCATCAGCGGCCGCACTGTGTAAACATACAGACGCACTGACTACCTGATGCAGTTGTTGCGGTAAGGCATGTAGATGCTGAGCCATCAGGCTAGCCGTAATCCCTGTCAATACATCCCCCATGCCGCCAGAGGCCATACCGGGATTACCATCGCCACAAATACTGATTTTCTGATGATTACCAACAAGGGAGCCTGCCCCTTTTAATACCACGTGACTACTGAATCGTTCACTTAATTGCTTAAGGGCAGCCAACCGATCTTGCGTAATACTTAACGTATCACAGTTAAGCAAACGCGCCGCCTCTCCCACGTGAGGCGTCATCACACTCATGCGTTCAGATAAATTGTGCTGAATCTTACCTTGCGCCAATAAATTCAGTGCGTCTGCATCCAGTACGATAGGCAGCTGACTTTGCATAATTTGTTGCAGCATTTGCTGCCCCCAACTGCCCTGCCCAAGACCTGGGCCTATGGCAATGACATCGGCTTTTTCAATTAAACCCACCAGCTGTTGCCCAGATTCAACGCCGTGCACCATGATTTCAGGCTGACGTGCCACGGTAGCCGCCACATGCTCTGGCCGAGTGGCCACGCTCACTAAGCCTGCGCCACTTCTTAAAGCCGCAGAACCACTTAAGCTGACCGCCCCTGCCATGCCGTAGTCGCCACCGATAATCAACACATGACCAAAGTTACCCTTATGGGCTGTACTTTTGCGAGATTGAAATAACGCACTCTGACTAATGCTTTGCCAATTTTGTAAATACACGCCGGACACGAATCTGGCTTTTGCCGCTTTCGGGATACCAAGACTGGCTAAGCGCACCTGACCCACATATTCGCTGGCGTCTGCCGTGAACAGTCCCTGTTTATTCAGCAACATAGTGACGGTGATATCCGCCTTCACTGCGGCGCCAGCAGCAAACCCCGTGGTACCGTTAAGCCCAGATGGCACATCCACCGACAAAACTGGTAAGCCACTGTGATTGATTTGCTCTATTAATTCAGCAATAGGCTCAGATGGTTGGCCTTTTACTCCCGTCCCCAGCAACGCATCCACAATGACACAATTAGGTTTATGCCAATTCACTTGCTCACTTGCTATGACGCTTAAACCCGCATTTACAGCCGCTTCTGCTGCTTGTCTGGCTTCGCCTTCTAAGCGATAAATAGCCCCATCAAAAACCAATTGCACATCAATACCGTGTTCTTGTGCAATGATTGCCATTTCAAAGCCATCACCCCCATTGTTGCCCTTACCGCAAACAATGATGAGTTCCTGCACGTTTTGCCATTCACTTAATAGCACGGCAAACGCAGACTGAGCCGCCTGCTGCATCAGCTCGTAACCCGAAAAACCAAGGTCATCGATACAATAACGATCAAACTGCTGACACTGCTCTGCTGTGTACAGGGGAATACCGAACGCCAATTTCCTATGAAACGCTTTTTGTGTCGTCATCCGTGCTCACCACAACTGTAAATAAGCCGATTATACCTGCATCAATAAAGTTCTCCATGATTCAAATTTCATAGCACAACGCCCTTTCACGTCTTAAATTGACGTGACCTCTAATTTATTATCCAATCCATGCCCTTCACGATGATGATAACCAACCGGATTTAAATGAAAACGCTCATATTAGTACTTACCGTCTTTGCTACCCTGCATAGCTGGAGCCTGCCATTTACTTCTGATTACGATGAAGACATAAAAAACTGCGAAGAGTTACTGGAGGAAATATCTCAATCAAAGTGTGGCAAAACCGCATTAGGTTTATTAAAGAACGCATACTTAAAAATTGGCCTTAACCTTTCTAAGCGCTCGATGAAGTTTGAAAAAACAAATGAGAAAGAAACCGAATTTGAAATGACGGGCAACTTTATGCCATCTCCCCTGCTATCATTCAGCTTAGGGGATAGTTATTTTGCAGACTCAAGTTTTGGCTATCAACTTGGTGGTAGCTATTTTTCAGACACCGCTTTCAAGCAAAAAATCACTCGTGGTAATAACGATAAATCGGTTGATTTACTCACCTACAGCAAAATGACTGTGTTCGCGTTCTCACCCACCTTGTTTTATACCTTTAGTCGAGAAGACGATACACCAAACAATGCCTTTACTGCAGGCCTTGGCTTAAACGCGGGCTATTCTGATGTAAAAGGTACGGCTTATGTCACTGACGATAAAAGCAATAGTGCCTGTTATAACGCTGGCTCAGACTTCATAAAAGGCACAGGTAGTAAACTAGCTATCACAGAAAATTGTGCGTTTAGCGCTTATGACTCAGGGGGGCTAAGTTATGGCGCGCGCATTTACTTCGCCTATGAATATGAAAAATGGATCACAGAACTTTCCGGCAATGTCCACACTCAAGACATTGAAAACGGCTACCATTTTTCAACCTATGACATGAGTTTGAGTCTGTCACGCAAACTCAGTTTTTAAAACAGCCACTATTCATAGAGATAGCAAGCTAAGTGACGTAAAATCCCCAGTCACTCCATTAGGTTTCTTTGTGTTTATGATCACCCCAGAACAAAGCCAAGCGCTTGCGCACGACATCAAAACCTGGGGGAAAGAGCTGGGCTTTGCCCAAGTGGCCATTACCGATGTTGACCTGCAAGAACATGGCGAACGCTTAATTGAGTGGTTAGAAAAAGGCTTCCACGGTGAAATGGCCTACATGGCGGATCACGATGACATGCGCTACCGCCCAGAAAAACTTCACCCGGGCACCTTCCGTATTATCAGCTTACGCATGGACTATATGGCGCCAGAAGTTGAAACCATCAGAGTATTAAACAACCCTAACCAAGCCTACATCAGCCGCTATGCACTGGGCCGTGACTATCACAAGCTCATGCGTAAGCGCATCACACAGCTGGGGAAAAGAATTGAACAGGGCATTAGCGACCTAGAATTATCACCCAATTTTCGCGCCTTCGTCGACAGTGCCCCGGTACTTGAACGCGGCCTTGCACAAAAAGCAGGGCTCGGCTGGATCGGCAAAAACGCCATGTTGATCAATCCCAAAGCAGGCAGTTATTTTTTCTTGGGTGAATTATTTACCAACTTACCGCTGCCAGTGGATGAACCTTACAAAGAGATGAACTGCGGCAGTTGCACAGCCTGCATCACTGAATGCCCCACTGGCGCCATTGTGGATAATCACGTGGTAGATGGACGCAAATGCATCTCGTATTTAACCATCGAATTAAAAACGGCTATTCCTGTGGAGCTACGCAGTAAAATGGGCAACCGTATTTTTGGTTGTGACGACTGCCAATTATGTTGCCCTTGGAATAAATTTACCAAAGCCTCGAAAGAAAAAGATTTCACTCCTCGCCACAATCTAGACACCGCTACCTTACTAGAGCTCTTCGCTTGGGATGAGCAAACTTTCCTATCAAAAACGGAAGGCACACCCATTCGTCGTGCAGGCCATGAACGCTGGATACGCAACATTGCCGTGGCCCTGGGCAATGCACCATATTCACAAGAAATCATTACAGCTCTAAACGATAAAGCCAATTCTGATTCACAATTAGTGCAAGAACACGTCGACTGGGCACTGCAACAACAGCAAACAAAGCATTTATAATCGCAAGCACTCCTCTTATAGTTGGTACTCACTTACCGTGTAAATTGGCGATTTAGCCGTCACGATGTTATGGTTTAACTCATAACAACGTGTTTAGGTTACATGAGTCGCTGACTCTGGGCTGAAAATCAAAAATAGTTAGACATCTAAACGCGTTACGAATGAGTATAAACACTAGGCTTATTCATTTGAGTCTCCAAAAACTCGTTATATTTTCAGCCCCATCTAAACTTAAGCAACAAAACGCCAAGGGCGGTTCAATGAAAACAAAATTATCTATACAGCATGTGTATAAGATTTTTGGCAAGCAGCCCAAAAAAGCCATGAAAATGGTTGCACAAGGTAAAACAAAAGACCAAATATTCGCTGCCATCGACCAAACTGTCGGTGTAAAAGACGCGTCCTTCGACATCTATGAAGGCGAAATATTCGTCATTATGGGGCTGTCCGGTTCCGGCAAATCCACCATGGTGCGCATGCTTAACCGGTTAATCGAACCTACCCAAGGCAAAATCTTTTTAGACGACATCGACATTGCTTCACTGGATGAAGAGGCCTTGCGCCAAGTTCGTCTGCATAAAATTTCCATGGTGTTTCAATCCTTCGCCCTCATGCCTCATATTTGTGTGCGTGATAACGTAGCGTTTGGTTTAGATTTAGCCGGTGAAGTCAGCCCTGAAGAACGCTTAAAGCGAGCCGATGCCGCACTTGACCGCGTAGGCTTATTGCCCAACGCAGATTCTTACCCAAGCGAGCTGTCTGGCGGTATGCAGCAAAGGGTTGGTCTGGCACGCGCACTATGTATTAACCCCGATGTTTTGTTAATGGATGAAGCCTTCAGTGCATTAGATCCATTGATTCGTACCGAAATGCAAGACGAGCTATTGCGCTTACAAGCAGAAGATCAACGCACTATTGTGTTTATCTCCCACGATTTAGATGAAGCCGTTCGCATTGGTGATCGCATTGCCATTATGGAAGGTGGTGAAGTCGTACAAGTGGGCACACCAGATGAAATTATCAATAACCCTGCTAACGATTATGTACGTTCGTTTTTCCGCGGTGTAGATGTAAGCACAGTATTAACTGCGAAAGATGTAGCCCGTCGAACCCAGCAAACCTTGATTAAGAAAACATCGGATACTGGCATCAGCAGTAGCCTGCAATTATTAAAAGAAAGTGATCGTGACTTTGGCTATGTCGTAGACGCAAGTAATCAGTTTATCGGTGTCGTCTCCATTGATTCATTAAAACAAGCGAAGCAGCACGGACAATCCATGGACGCAGCTTTGCTTAAAAAGCCACAAACCATTTTAGCTGACACACCTCTTGGGGACTTAATATCTGATGTTGCCCAGTCTCCTTGTTCACCACCTGTGGTGAATGAACAAGGTAAATTCTTAGGTGTTATCAGTAAAACCGTTTTACTCGAAGCACTGGATCGTCAAACAGGAGAAGCACTATGAGCCAAGATAACCCATGGGGCACTCATGATGACAAAGGTTCAGAGTATCTTGCCGATAAATCCAACGAAGTTGCTCAAAGCTTTGATTGGACCGAACCTTTTCAAGTAGATGGCGGCATCGTGCCATTTAACGACATGGTGGATACCGCCTTAGACGCTGTTGTGCCATTTTTACGTCCTGTATTTCAAACAATCTCCCAACCGATTGGTTGGATATTAAATTCCATTGAGTCTGTTTTATTATGGGTTCCGGCACCTTTAATTATTATTGCCTTAGCATTATTGGCGTGGAAGTTATCAAACCGTAATATCGCCATCGGCTCGTTTTTAGGCTTGCTCAGTATTGGGTTAATCGGCGCATGGGATGACGCCATGATCACGTTATCTTTAGTCATCACCTCCCTCTTCTTTTGCGTGGTAATAGGCCTGCCCATGGGAATTTGGCTATCGCGATCCGACAAAGCGGTTTCCATCGTGCGTCCTATTTTAGATGCTATGCAAACCACTCCAGCGTTTGTTTATTTAATTCCAATCGTCATGTTATTTAGCCCAGGCAAGGTCGCTGGTGTGGTGGTAACCATTATTTTTGCCGTACCACCCATGATTCGTTTAACCAACTTAGGCATTCGCCAAGTCCCAGAAGATTTAATCGAAGCAGCACGCGCATTCGGTACCAGCCCAAAACAATTGCTTTTCAAAGTGCAACTACCTCTCGCTTTGCCCACGATTATGGCAGGGGTAAATCAAACTCTAATGCTTGGTCTTTCTATGGTCGTAATTGCCTCTATGATCGCCGTACCAGGTCTAGGTTTAATGGTGCTGCAAGGTATTGGACGAAACGATATTGGCATCGCTGCAGTAGGCGGATTAGGTATTGTGGTACTCGCGATTATTTTAGACCGCATCACCCAGTATATTGGTCGAACCAAACAATAATGATCGAGCACAATTTTTTAAAACACAGGAGTCAAACATGAGTTTTCTTAAAACATTCATTAGCTTGCCAGTTTTAGCAGTCATGCTACTAGCAGGCTGTTCAGACAAAGCCGACACCTCTGCAGCCACCGCCGACAAACCCGGTGTTGGCGTCAGCGTGAAGAGCTTTCACAGTCCAATTTCTGAAGAAAAATTTCAGACCCTAATCATTAGCCAAGCACTAGAAGAGCTTGGCTATGACACCCAACCTATTTTAGAAGTGGAATACAATGCGGGTTACACCGCCATTGCACAGAATGACATTCAATGGGGAGCCGTTAGTTGGGATCCGCTACACAATGAAATGTTTAAAAACTCTGGTGGCGGCGACACAATCATTAGATTGGGCACATACATTACCGGCGCAGCTCAAGGCTACCTAATGGACAAGGCTACTGCCGAAAAATACAACATCGATACTATTGATGATTTGAAAGACCCTAAATTAGCCAAATTATTTGATACTACCGGTGACGGTAAAGCAGACCTTACTGGCTGTCAGCCAGGTTGGGGTTGTGAAGCGGTTATTAACCATCAGTTAGATGCGTTTGGCCTTCGCGACACTGTTAACCATGTGCAAGGCAGCTATGCCGCTATCATTTCTGACACCATCACACGTTATAAAGCAGGCCAGTCAATTCTTTATTACACTTGGATCCCTTACTGGGTATCTGGCGTACTGGTACCGAATGAAGACGTAGTTTGGTTGCAAGTGCCTCGCTCTGAACACCCACAAGGTACTGATACTCAGCTACCTAATGGTGATAACTATGGCTTTAATGTGAATAGCGAGCGAATCGTAGCGAATAAGACATTTGCCGATGCCAACCCTGCTGCGAAAAAATTATTTGAAGTGGCTAAGTTAGATATCAACGCCATATCTGCAGAGAACAAACTCATCTCTGATGGCGAAAATACCACTGCGGATATTGAACGTCATACCAATAACTGGATTAAGAATAACCGCGAATTATTTGATTCTTGGTTAGAAGCCGCCAGAAAAGCCGCCATGTAAGTTATAAATGATTGCATGTGTTAAAAAATCAAGGAGCCTTATGGCTCCTTTTTTTATGTTTAACGAGGTATGATTGCAGCGAATAATTTGAGATCTGTGACATGGATGTTATCTCGCTTAACCTAATCAGCCCTTCAGTGGTTCAATATTGGCAAGATATTCTTGCAATTTGCGGCGTCTGTTTGTTTTTAGACGCGCTCATCATGTCGCAATTAAAAGGCTCTCATCGCGCAGAGCGTAGCCATTACTTATTAAGTATTATTTCAGTTGCATGTTATGTGGCACTATTTCCACTAGATAGCGAATTATTCCGACTCTACTGGATGCAAATTTTACTCGGTTTATATCTATATGACTTGTGCATTATTGCCCGCGATTGGCATCAACTTAAACCCAGCTACCGTACTTTCTATTCTGTCCATCACGGCGTAAGTTTGGGTTTATTTATCGTGTGGAATTTAACATTTGTACCCTTCACCGATGCAATGGCCATTGGTGCGTTACTCTGGGTAAGTAGCGACGTATGGCGTTGGGCAGAGCAGTTCTGGCGTTTAAGCGGCAAGCACAGTTCAAACAAATTACGCGATGGTGTCTACTATCTAGAGCGCGGTCACCGCATATTCTCTTATATTCTATTTCTGTGGATTTTGGATTTCCAATTCAATTACACATCCGAAATGGTATTGATATGCAGTGGTATTTTAATGGATATTATTGATACCTACTTTCAACAACAAGCTAGACGGATACATAAGGTTAGGCAAACGCTTGCGGCATCTAGGCAAGAAACACCTTACCCAACCTATTCAGCTGACCGTAATAAAAGCAAAGACGCGGCCTAGGCCCATTAGTCTTTGTACCACATAGAAAGTGCCACTTGTTCCATGGCGTACCACTGATCTCCTTGTGGTTTCCACTGCTCAAAATTACGTGTAGCCGCTAACAAGAAGTCCATCAAACCTAGGTGCTGGCGCAATACCCTTGCATGACGATGAGGCACCGTTGGGTGAAACAAACCACTAAAGCTCAATAGTTGTATGGGCCGTTTCTTCACCCAGTTCCACGATCCCATTTCTAATGTAATCGGCAATAACAGCCGGTCTTGCTGTTGGCATTTACGATGAAAGTAATCCCACACATCCCCATGACTTAAATAGGCAGCCGATTGGGGCTCGAATAAATAATTATGATTTGGGTAATTACGCTCCCATAAAATCTTCAACGCCATATACAAAGGCACATCACTAATGGGCTGGCGTCTAAAAGCGTAAGGAATCCATAGTTGATCACGGAAACCAAACCCGCTATGAATATCTAATGCAATCACAGGCTTATCTTTAGACGTGATTCGTTCTATCACCTGCTCAAGTACTGCAAACTCAACTTCTACCTCACCACCTTGTTTTCCACGATACCAAGGTAAACGTGAGCTGAAACGCTGGCCACCCAATAAAAACGGCACGGGGTCTTCTGCTTCAATAGGTGCATGACGATTAATATCCACACCATTGCCATTCGCGCGCTGATTCAAATACATACCCGCAGGATTGACCATAGGTAGAATCACCAAAGCCACATCCGTTTCAAACTGGCTTCGCCACAAACCATCCCAGCGATAACGTTGCACTAAGGATTGCAACCAAGCCAATAGCGCTTGCGTGCCTATACGTTCAACCCCATGAATCGCACCACTGATAAACAACGTTGTGCGACTGGTTTCTGGATTGCCAATCGTGAGCATAGGAATCGGCAAATGAATATTATGAACCTCAATATCCGCCAGTAGCTCAACGTCAATCACATCATGGTTTTGGCTCAGGATTTTATCCAGTTCAAGGTACTCAGGCACATAGGTTTTCAGCTGTCCTTTATGGGACTGCACAAACTCATGTAAGACCTGCGAGTCCGTTAAGGACACATCTTCTTCTAGAATAAGCTCAGGTTTGAAATTTAGGCTAAGAGCGCCGGGGTCAGCAAGGAGGTTGGGCGTCACATTGACATCCATTTTGATTGATCCTACAAATCCAGGTTAGGCTAAACATTCGCCTACCCTCGTACAAAAGTGTAGCCAATACTAAAGCAGGCCGATGGACATGTCCTGCCTGTCATAAAAATTTCACATAACAGAAAAACAGCCTACAAACTGTTATTATCTAGCTTTCAAACGCCTACAAGTGAACGCCTTATGAACAAAATTGCCGTGTTCGTAGATGTGCAAAACATCTATTACACCACCCGTGACATGTTCAAACGCTCATTTAATTATAAGAAGTTGTGGGCCGAACTGAGCGAACAAGGCACCATCACCCACGCGTATGCTTATGCCATTGATCGCGGCATCGACAGCCAGATCAAATTCCAAGACGCCCTGCGCAATATTGGCTTTGACGTCAAGCTCAAACCTTTCATCCAACGCCGCGATGGCAGTGCTAAAGGGGATTGGGATGTGGGCATCACTATTGATGTAATGGAAGTATCACCCGAGGTAGATCAGATAGTGTTATTAAGCGGCGATGGCGATTTTGCTATCTTATTAGAAAAAGTACGTGACAAATACAAGGTGAAAACCAAAGTCTACGGCGTGGAGTTTCTGACCGCTAATGGTCTGGTTCAGAGCTGCGATGAGTTTGTAAATATAGAAAAAGACATGTTGATTCAATCCTTTAAATAGCTAAACCCTCTAAGAAATCATTAAAGACAATTTGCGCCATGCCGATATGACTATTATCAGGCATAGGTGTTCTTATGAAAATTACGTCATCCAATTTGCTGCTCAATCAAAACACAAACAAGCAACAAACCGCGGCAAGAGTCATCAGCTCTGATGTCACTACATCTCAGAATGACAACCAGAATACCACGGCTTCCATCAAACAGACTCAACTCATCCAAGCATTAAGCTTAATTAACAGTTCTAGCATGAGTTTAATTAAAGATGCCGATGGCAATTTTCAAGTCACACAAAACACCCAAGCAATAGAATCCATTACCCGCTTAGCACTTGAAGAAGAGATTACCGTCAGCGCCTTATCAAGCGCAGGGCAAAATAATAACCGTCTAGTAGGTGTAGAAATAAATCGTGTATTTGCGTTTGAGTCCAACACCGATATTCAAATGAATACTCTAGGAACAGTCACCACTGAAGATGGTCGTGAAATTGATTTTTTATTAGAGTTGAATTACCAGCGGCAAATGCAAGTTACTCAAACCAGTCAATTCATTGGTAATCGCAATTTAATTGACCCGTTAGTAATTAACTTAACCGCAGGGCCTGCTCAATTAAGTGATAGTTATTTTGAATTTGACTTAAATGGCGATGGCAACAACGAAGCCTTACATCAAACGGCTACAGGTACTGGCTTTTTAGTATTCGATAAAAATGCAAACGGCATTATTGATGATGGCAGTGAAATGTTTGGCCCTCAAACTGGCTATGGCTTTGCCGAGCTAAGCGCATACGATGAAGATGGTAATGGCTGGATCGATGAAAACGACAGCATTTTTACCCAGTTATCCTTCATGGATTTTAACGAAAATGGCGAGCAACAATTACAAGACCTGACCACGGTTGGCCTAGGTGCTATTGCACTACAATCTGCGGCGATGGATTACGATCTTCACGACACCCAAGGCAACTTCCAAGCCCAAGTGGCACGCAGTGGGGTAGCATTAATGGAAAACGGAGCCGCGGTTAGTATTCAAGAGATTTATTATGCCGACCAAGCATTTGGACAAGGTCGGTTAGAACGAACCGGTGAAATAGATGTCGATGGCAATCAAGTCATTCAAGCAAATGCGTCACCCTTGACTCAATTTCAATTTGATAATGTCGTGGTGAGTGCTCGTGATGCAGACACTCACGTGAGCTTAAATTTACCCGTCTACTCCAATCGTTGGGGCAGTGATACCTACCAAGAATTTAGCCCTAATTTAGGTACCACACCCTTGTCTGCCCAACACGAGACTCAGGCACACAATGAAGCAACATCAACTGAGCAAAGCATTCACGTGCAAACGGCAACTGGCACAGAATCCTCAGCCAAAGAAGAAAAACGCTTAGAGATTCAGCAATACTTTCAACAGAAAATGCAATCCGAAAGCTTTGTATCCAATACCGTATCCGCTGAGCAAAGTCATCCTAACCGTGTGGCTGTTGATGAATTATCGCAATCCGTATCGTGGGACTACAGCCAGACATTTTTTAGTCAAGAAAACACTCGCGACGAGAAACTGGAAGAGCTTAAATTATTGGTTGAAAGCCTTAAGGTCATCCGCGAGCAACAGGTAAAATTACAAGAAAAGTTGGGGATTTATCACGAAATAGATCAACTAAAAGGTCTTGAATAAAAACATAGAGGAACCTCTCGGTTTTTATTCAAGAACCGGCGCATATTAAATGCTCATAATGTTCTTACGGTAATACTGCATTTCTTCAATGCTTTCACGAATATCGTCTAATGCTTGGTGAGAACCTTTTTTGGTTAGCCCTGTTAATTTTTCCGGCGCCCAACGGCGGGCCAGTTCTTTTAACGTGCTCACATCGATATTGCGATAATGGAAAAAATCTTCAAGCTCAGGCATGTACTTATTGAGGAAACGGCGATCTTGATGCACGCTGTTACCACACATTGGGCTAACACCTTTACCTATGTATTTTTGCAAAAAAGCAATGGTTTGTTTAACCGCTTCGGCTTCATTGGTTTTGCTATCTTTAACACGCTGAACCAGACCAGAATTACCATGGGTTTTGGTATTCCAATCATCCATGTTATCAATCAGGCTATCAGGCTGGTGAATAGCCAATACAGGGCCTTCGGCAAGGATATTTAAGTCACCATCGGTGACGATGGTCGCAATCTCGATAATCACGTCTGTGGCCGGCTCTAGGCCTGTCATCTCAAGATCAATCCAAATTAGGTTATGTTTGTTTTCCATCTTCTATCCTTATTTGCCTTGAACACTGCTTTACACAGCAAAGCACTATATAATTCATTAAAGCCCAATTTGAACACATATCTATGTCAAAACGAAAGCTCAGTAAGCATCAGGCTTGGCGAATCAGTAAAATTCAGCAAGAACGCAGCGAACGTGCCAATAAAAAAGAAGACCAAATTCATGACGAACTAGAAGGCGGTGACCTAGGTCCCGAGCAGTCTGGTCAAGTCATTGCTCACTTTGGCACCCAGGTATTAATCGAGGGTGATAACGGCGAGCAAAAACGCTGCCACATGCGCGCTAACCTAGGTGGTTTAGTCACAGGAGACTCTGTGGTTTGGCGCATCGGTAAAGACGAGCACGGCGTGGTTGTGGCTCGTAACGAGCGAGAATCTGAACTGCGCCGCCCAAACATGTATGGCGAACTGAAAAGTGTCGCATCAAACATAGACTATATGGTCATAGTGGTGGCACCCGAACCTTATGCTCACCGTAACTTGATTGACCGCTACTTAGTGGCCGCTGAAATGAGCGGTATCGAACCTGTTTTATGCCTCAACAAAATCGACTTAATTAACGGCGAAAACCAAGAGCATTTCTTGCATCTTGTGCACGATTACCAAGAAATTGGTTATCGGTTTATCCATGCCAGTACCAAGATCGAAAACGGTTTAGATGATTTAAAGGGATTTTTGAAAGATCGAATAAGCGTATTTGTAGGGCAAAGTGGCGTGGGGAAATCCAGTATCATTTCGACGCTACTACCCGATGAAGACATTCGTGTCGGTGCGTTGAGTGAACAAAGCCGCAAAGGCAAGCACACCACCACAACGGCAACCCTGTTTCACTTCCCAAGTGG
>JAWUYY010000082.1:0-43549 GCA_034110565.1 Bermanella sp.
GTGTAAGCCTGTATGCTTCCAAACTTGTTCACATGTGTATTTTTAAAGCAATAGTATGTTTTCCATTGTCTTTGTTCATAATCTGCAACAATCAATCTCGAAACAATTACATGTAATTTTCATCTTTGCCGATTATTATGGCGCCAATATTAAACTAAGGGACTCATCATGAAACAGATAGTGACATTACCCATCCTAGCCTTTTTAACGGCTTTGTCTTTGGATGTACTGGCTCAAGGCGGCCTACCCGCCGAAGTCATTAAGGTTCAACCTCAGGAACTAAAAAGCACAATCAATGCAATAGGCTCTTTAAAAGCAAACCACTCGGTGGTTTTGTCACCTGAAGTATCTGGACGAATTGTTGAAGTTGGCTTCGAAGATGGTACAAGCGTCAACAAAGGCACCGCATTATTCAAACTTGATGATCGCACTCAGAAAGCTCAACTTAATGAAGCACGCGCACGTGTTAAATTAAGCAATACGGAGTTCAAGCGCATTAAAAGGATATACAGCCAGAAAGCAGCCAGTGAAACGGATCTTGACTCTGCGGCTGCTAATCTAAGCATCAACCAAGCACAAGCCGAGTTCGCTGAAGCCCAGCTAGAAAAACTAACTATTCGCGCGCCATTTAAAGGCATGATTGGTTTGCACAATATTAGTATTGGTGAGTATGTAAACGCAGGGCAAGAATTAGTGAAATTAGTTGAGCTCAACACCTTGAAATTCGATTTCTCTTTGCCTGAAACATATTTAAGCAAAGTAAAACTAAACCAAAATATTGAGATAGCGACGCCCGCTTTCCCTGACAATATATACACAGGAACCATTACCGCTATCTCACCTGCCATTGACGAACAATCACGTAGCTTTACAGTGCGCGCCATCATTCAAAATGAAAAATTAGATTTACGCCCCGGTTTATTCGCAAGCGCTATTCTTGAAGTTGGTAAAAATAAAGCTGCACTACTTGTTCCTGAGCAAGCTCTGATCCCACAGGGACAACAATATTTCGTTATGAAAGTCGTTGATGGCAAAGTCGTTCAAACTGCCGTCACCATTGGTCAGCGTCGAAAAGCCGAGGTAGAACTTACGTCAGGCATTGCTATAGATGATGTAGTGATTATTGCAGGCCAAATTAAACTGCAACCAGGTGCGCCCGTTACACCTTTATTTCCAGAAATGCTTCAAGCAAATAATCAGTAGGTGAAAGCATGAGTATTTCTGATATCAGTATAAAGCGCCCTGTCTTTGCCACCGTTTTAAATATATTGGTGGTTTTACTAGGTGTGATCGCATTCGATCGATTGACTGTTCGTGAATATCCGAACATCGATGTACCGGTTGTAACCGTTGAAACTATTTATGTGGGTGCCAACGCATCCATAATGGAATCACAAATAGCCCAGATTCTTGAAGACTCCTTATCGGGTGTTGAAGGTATAGACTATTTAGTTTCAAAAAACAGCTCTGAAAAATCACAGATTACTGTTTATTTCAAACTAGATCGTGACGCTGACAGCGCAGCTAATGATGTACGAGATCGAGTAGGTCGAGTACGAGGGCAATTACCCACAGGCATTGAAGAGCCGATTGTTTCGAAAGTAGAAGCCGATGCGCAACCCGTTATATGGATGGCATTTTCTAGTGACCGACACTCTGCCCTTGATGTAACTGAGTATGCAGATCGTCAAGTTAAAGACCCTTTGCAAACTGTACCTGGTGTTGCCAGCGTTATGTTAGCCGGTGAGCGTGAATATGCCATGCGTATCTGGTTGGATCGCAACAAAATGGCTGCACTAAATGTAACACCTCAAGAAGTTGAGCAAGCTCTTCGCCAGCAGAATATAGAAATTCCCGCGGGACGTATTGAAAGTGTTGAGCGTGAATTTACAGTATTAACGCAAACCGACTTAAATCGTGAAGTTGAATTTGAAGATATCATCTTACGCAAAAGTGATGGCTACCTAGTTCGCCTAAAAGATGTCGCTCGTGTTGAGCAGGCTGCAAAAAGTGAACGTGTTGTAACGCGCTTTAATGGTAAAAGCGCTGTCGCACTTGGCATCATTAAACAGTCTGTGGCAAACCCACTTTCTGTGAGCCAAGGTATTCAAGAACGTCTACCAAAAATAAGAGCAGCCCTTCCTGAAGGCATGAAAGTAGAGATTGCATACGACTCGTCTGTATTTATATCTCGTTCGATTGACTCCGTATTTAGCACCATTTTTGAAGCTGTCGCGCTGGTGGTCGTTGTTATTTTCTTATTCCTAAGAAACTTCCGCGCGACCCTAATTCCATTGATGACGATTCCCGTGTCATTGATCGGTGTGTTTAGCATTATGTTGCTATTTGGCTTTAGTATTAACACCCTCACCCTTCTTGCACTTGTATTAGCAGTTGGCTTGGTGGTCGATGATGCCATTGTGGTGCTGGAAAATATTTATCGCTATATAGAAGAAGGCATGGAGCCACTTCAGGCGGCATACAAAGGTATGCGCGAAATAGCTTTTGCGGTAATCGCTATGACCTTCACCTTGGCTGCAGTATTTGCTCCGGTCGCCTTTACCCCTGGACGTACCGGCAAGCTATTTAGCGAATTTGCATTAACCTTGGCTGGCGCAGTTATGGTGTCTGGCTTTGTTGCTTTGACGCTAGCACCTATGATGGCATCCAAGATTTTGCGTCACGAGCCAAATCCAAGTAAGTTCTACATAAAAGGCGAAGAAATTTTAAATAGATTAACCGCGTTTTATAAAAATCTTCTTTCAATAGCACTAACACAAACCAAAATTGTTGCAGGTGTTGCACTTTTGACCGTGGTTGGCCTAGGTGTTTTATATAAGTATTTACCGAGTGAACTGGCTCCTGTCGAAGATCGTGGATTCATCATTGGCTTTGCCATTGCGCCCGAAGGTTCAAGTACTGCCTATGTCGATCGCTATGCTAAGCAAATTGAAGCCGTGTACGACACCATCCCTGAAAAAGATCGTTACTTTATGATCACAGGTTTTCCTTCATCTACTAACAGTATTTCTTTCTTACGCGTATTAGATTGGGAAGATCGAGATCGCTCAACTCAAGCCATTGCCAACTCAATTATGGGGCCAATGTTTGCTGGCATTCCTGGCACCATGTCATTTCCAATGCTGCCGCCTTCATTAGGGCAAAGCATTATTTCACGACCTATCGAGGTAGTTGTACAAAGCACCCAAGGGTACGAGCAATTAAATAAGTTTATCCAGGCCTTAATGGGGAAAGTTTATGCAGCAGGCTTATTTACTCAACCAGATACAGATTTAAAACTTAATAAGCCACAACTTGATATATCAGTAAATCGAGATAAAGCAGCTGACGTTGGTGTCGCCATCTCTGAATTAGGCACCACCCTTGAAACCATGATGGCGGGTCGAGAAGTCACCCGTTATAAAAAAGGTGCCGAACAGTATGACGTAATATTACAAGTTGAAGATCAAGATCGAGCTAATCCTCAAGATATTAGTCAAATTTATGTGCGAGGCAATGGCGGAGTGATGATCCCTTTATCAAACCTTGTTACGGTGAAAGAAAGCATTGCACCTAAAGAACTTAATCACTTTAACAAACTTAAGTCCGCTATTGTTCAAGCAGGTCTTGCACCAGGTGTAGATGTTGAAACGGGGCTTACCTTTATTGAAAACGCTATTAACGAGCTATCGATCGAAATGGATATCCCTGTTCAAGTTGATTACGCTGGCCAAACCCGTGAGTACAAAGACTCAGGTGCAGGCTTGATGCAAACTTTTGTATTGGCACTGCTATTTATTTATTTGGTCTTGGCCGCTCAGTTCGAAAGCTTTAAGAGCCCCTTAATCATTATGCTATCTGTGCCCCCTGCTCTATTGGGTGCGGTAATGGCATTATGGTTAAGTGGTGGTACTGCGAATGTATATAGCCAGATTGGCTTACTAACCTTGGTAGGCTTAATCACCAAACATGGTATTTTGATTGTTGAGTTCTCAAATCAACTTCAAGAACAAGGAAAGCAAAAGCTAGCAGCCGTTACCGAAGCGGCATCTATGCGATTACGCCCTATATTGATGACAACATCCGCTATGGTACTTGGTGCTATTCCTTTGGCCTTTGCCACAGGTGCAGGCGCTGAAAGCCGCGAACAAATAGGCTGGGTTATTGTAGGGGGAATGAGCGTGGGTACATTGCTAACACTGTTTATCGTACCAGCGTTTTATATGCTTATCGCAAAAGACCATAAAGGCATAGCGAGCGAAGAGACCAAAGAAGCTTAGATCCCTTCTTAATATGTATTAAAAGGCGGCCAATTGGCCGCCTTTTTTATTTAAGGCGATGAGCTTTGCCGAAGTCATAGGTATAATATGTAAAACGATACATATGGACCGACACATGACTGAACAATTAATCATCACTCGCCCTGACGACTGGCATTTACATTTAAGAGATGGCGACGCCCTTCAGTACACGGTTCCAGCTACAGCTAAGGTAATGTCTCGGGCGATCATCATGCCTAACCTTAGGCCACCGGTTATGGATGCAGCCCAAGCATTGGCTTATCGTAACCGTATCATGGAGCACAGCACAGATTACCCTCAGTTCAATCCACTTATGGTGCTATACCTTACTGACAACACCACTCCAGAGCTTATCGCTGAAGCCGCCAAATCCGGACATGTAGTAGCAGCAAAGCTTTACCCAGCAGGCGCCACAACCAATTCAGATTCAGGGGTCACAGACCTTGGTAAACTTGAAGAAATTGCCATAGCCCTTGCTGAAAACAATATGCCACTACTGGTTCACGGTGAAGTTACTGATAATCATGTGGATATCTTCGATCGTGAAAAAGCATTTTTAGATGAAGTGCTGGCACCACTTGTAGCAAAAGTACCTCAGTTACGCTTAGTCGTTGAACACATCACCACTAAAGAGTCCGCAGATTTTGTAAAGTCCCAAGGTGATAACGTAGGCGCTACGATCACAGTGCAGCATTTAGCGTTCAACCGAAATCATATGCTAGTAGGCGGTATTCGCCCTCACCTATTTTGCTTGCCAGTTCTTAAACGAAACACCCATCAACAAGCTTTACAAGATGTGGTATCAAGTGGCCACAACCGTTTCTTCTTAGGTACCGATTCTGCACCCCATGCTCGCGGCGCAAAAGAGAACGCATGTGGCTGTGCAGGCTGTTTTAGTTCTTATGCAGCAATTGAACTATACGCTGAAATTTTTGAAGATTTAGGCGCACTTGAGAAACTCGAAAGTTTTGCAAGTTTTAACGGTCCAGACTTTTATCAGTTGCCTCGAAACAAAGATACCATCACGCTTATTAAAGAATCTTGGCAAGCACCACAAACTATGGAATTTGCAGGGGATGTAATCGTTCCACTGCGCGCTGGCGAAACACTCAAGTGGAAGTTAAAAGCGTAACCATGATCAGCAAAAGTGCACCTCACCCTATTTTTGACAACCTGAAGTTTCTACCCGATGGCTTTAAACTTAGTGCACAAGAAATAGGCTCTGACCTTAAAAGTCAACATAAGTATGACTACTTTTATGGCGTGAGGTACTTACTTAGTTATAAAGGCAGCACAGCAACATTTAATGCATATCGCAGAGAAATTGAAAGACTGCTGCAATGGCTATGGCAAATAAAAGATTTTTCACTTATCGATGTTCGTCGAGAGCATATCGAAGAGTTTATGGAATTTTGCATTACCCCTCCATTAAATTGGATTGGCAATAAAAATGTTGCACGCTTTAAAAACAACCAGGGTGAACGCATTGCGAATTCCGACTGGCGACCCTTCGTTAGCTCCGCCGATAAAGCCACTGGCATTCGCAAAGATGCAAAAGTGTATTCACCCTCACAAAGTGCTATTCAAGCATCTTTTGCTATTTTAAGTTCATTTTTCAATTTTTTGATTCAAGAAGAATATTTATCTGCAAACCCTGTTGCACTGGTTCGTCAGAAAAGCCGATTTATCCAGAAATCTCAAAATCAAGCGCCGGTTCGTCGCATTAGTAATTACCAGTGGGATGAGGTTATTCGCGTAGCCGAAAACCTTGCCCAAAAAGACCCGGCTCAGCATGAGCGTACACTTTTTATCTTAAACTGCTTACTGGGCATGTATTTACGAATCTCTGAGTTGGTAGCAGATGAACGATCAGTACCAATTATGGGCGACTTTAGAGTCGATCAAGACCGAAACTGGTGGTTCCATGTTGTGGGTAAAGGCAATAAAAGCCGCATTATTACGGTATCAAATGCCATGCTTGATGCTCTCAAGCGCTATCGCACTCACCTTGGACTAACCTCATTGCCTTATTTAGGTGAGCAAACCCCATTGATATCCAAAAGTCATGGCCATGGCCCAGTGACCAGCACGAGGCAGATTCGCAACCTTGTACAAGCATGCTTCGACCTAGCCTATGATAATCTTGCTGCCGCGGGGCAAGAGAGTGAAGCCCTTGAATTAAAGGTCGCCACCGTTCACTGGCTAAGGCATACAGGGATTTCAGAAGATGTGAAAATACGTCCCCGGGAACATGTAAAAGAAGACGCTGGCCACTCCAGTATGGCCACTACAGATAAGTACATTGACTCGGAATTAAGAGAGCGTCACGCGAGCGCAATCAACAAAAAGATTCGCAGAGAACCTGAGGAGTTATAATAGGCTGTTTTTTACACAAATCTTATGCTTAAAGCGTCTTAAGAACGCTGCTGCTTAGGCTTTTATTTTGATATAATGCGCCGCTTTCGCCCCTCCAAGTGTTGTTGTATGAAATTTGTTATAAAGCTCTTCCCTGAAATCACCATCAAATCTAAACCTGTGCGTAAGCGTTTTATCATACAGCTTCGTCGAAACATCAAAGATACGCTCAAACACTTTGGCATTGATACCCATGTACAAGGCCAGTGGGACAGCATTGAAGTCATCACCCAAGACGACTCTCTTGAGATGGAAACGCGCAAACAGCTTAAGCGAATTCCAGGCATTGCCAAGATACTGACCGTTAAAGAACATAACTTCGCCACCTTCGATGACATGTTTGCAATTGCTAAAGATGCATACGCAGATTCAATCAAGGGTAAAACCTTTTGTGTCCGGATTAAACGCACAGGCCAGCATGACTTCAAATCGGTTGATGCAGAACGGTATATCGGTGGTGGCCTAATGGAGCACTGCGAGGCCAAAGCAGTTGACCTTAAGAATCCAGAATACACGGTACGCATGGAGATTCGCGGGCAGCGACTACATACGATTTCTGCTATTGATAAGGGATTAGGTGGATATCCGATGGGCTGCCTTGATGGGGTCTTATCGTTGGTATCTGGCGGCTTTGATTCAAACATTGCAAGTTACTTGATGACCCGCAGAGGCTTACAAACACACTTTTTGTTTTTCAATCTAGGTGGCAGCGCACATGAGATTGGCGTAAAACAAGTTGCCCATTATTTATGGGAAACATATGCCGTTTCTCATGGCGTTAAATTTGTCACCGTTCCGTTCGAAGGTGTTGTAACAGAGATACTAGAAAAAGTAGATAATTCACAGATGGGCGTAATCCTAAAGCGCATGATGCTAAGAGCCGGCAGTCATGTTGCCAAGGAATTAAAGATTGATGCCTTAGTGACAGGCGAAAGTATCGCGCAGGTTTCTAGTCAAACATTGCGTAACTTGACAGTGATCGACTCTGTGACCGACACACTCGTACTGCGCCCATTAATTGCAATGGACAAACCCGATATTATTGATCTGGCTCGCGAAATTGGTGTCTATGATTTTGCGGCCAGTATGCCTGAGTATTGCGGCGTTATTTCAGTTAAGCCCACCACACGCGCTAAACCTGAAAAAATAGAAGCCGAAGAAGGTAATTTTAATTTTGCGGTATTAGATGAAGCCATTGAGAACTGTCGAATTGAGCGCATTCAAAATGTACTTGCAAGCTGTGAAGGCATCTCAGATGTGGATTTAGTACAAATACCTACTGCTAATGATTTGATTGTGGATATTCGCCACCCTCAAGAAGAAGAAAGTGCTCCCTTGCATTTAACCAACAATGAAATTGTAAAAATTCCTTTCTATCAGCTTACATCTAAATTGGATGAGTTACCTAAAGATCGCAATCTTTTACTTTATTGCGCCAAGGGCACGATGAGTCAGCTGCACGCACAACAGTTGAAGCAAAATGGAATGGACAACGTTAAGGTATTTAAGCCTTAATTCATTAAAATTTCAGGCAAAAAAAACAGCAAGTATTGCTGTTTTTTTTTGCTCTCAACATCTAAGTCTAACTAGCAAGAGCCGGCAAGATAAACCCCCAACCAAGATAAATCGCACCTTCTAAAACGGCTCGACCACCTTCATAGGCTTCATCTTTAGGCAAAATAATACGTACACAAAGCTCAGCAAGAGCAAGGTACGCCAACAAGAAAACAACCGAGCTTACCAGCCATGCAACTAATGCCAACTGCCACTGGGCATCTAAGTCAGATGCAAAGTGCGCACTGCTGCTAATAGCCAAAGCCGCGCCAATATGCTGCAAAGCCGCTTTTATAATTGATGCCCTGCCAGACTCTTTAATAGATTTAAGCAAACCGCCTGACGTCCAAACCAAGCGCAAACGTGTTTCTAGTGCTAATAAGCACTGAGACAGCACAAAGCCAAAAAGGAGCTCATTCATGCCTAAGTTAACATCTTGTGATGACCACTCCATCGAGGCACGAATAACTATGGCCGTACCAATCAAATGTGCACCTGTAATATAAGCCGCGGTAATATTACCGTGCTGAGTTGCAGAGGATAAACTTAAGGTTGGCAAAACTACTTTATCTTGAAACCAGGCACCTAATCGCAGTAGGACAATAGCCAGCAAGCCATATACCGTAACGAGAAGCCATTCATCAAATAACGTTAAACTGAATTCACCAGACGTCACACCGGTTAAAGCCAGCATTAGAGCAATCACACCGCATGCAGTTTCTATATTGCTCGCTTCTGAATGCTGATCAACAGGTTTCACTATAATGCGACTGAGCCAGCGCATTGCAGCAACCAGAGTGAAGATAGCAACGAAATCCACAAGTACAAACATGGCGTATGAAGGGTCAGAAACTAACCAAGTCATGAAAAACCTTTTTAGTATTAAGTATCAGCTGCTTATAATGACGATATTGTTTCAAAAGTCACGGATCTAACCATGAAAATCGTCTCATTTAATGTAAATGGCATTCGAGCTCGTATGCATCAGCTAGAAGCTATTAAACAGCAACTTAAGGCCGACATACTTGGTCTGCAAGAAGTCAAAGCCATGCCTGACCAGATGCCTCTGAACGAGATATCTGCACTAGGTTGGCACACAGAGGTCCACAGCCAAAAAGCACACTACGGTGTTGCTACTCTTTCTGCCCAAAGCCCATTATCAGTGCAAAAAGGCTTTCCTACTGATGATGACGAATCACAGAAACGATTTATTCATACTAGCTACAAAACACCTAATGGGGAAACGCTACATATTATTAACGGCTATTTCCCTCAAGGTGAAAACCGCAGTCATGAAACAAAATTCCCAGCAAAACGGAGATATTACGCTGACCTATTAAGCTATCTACAAACAAACTTCGAACCAAGCGATAACGTAATTGTTATGGGGGATATCAACGTGGCCCCTTTAGACCTTGATATAGGAATTGGTGAAGTCAATGCAAAGCGTTGGTTGAAAACAGGCAAGTCTGCATTTTTACCTGAAGAAAGAGAATGGGTTCATCAACTAATGAACTGGGGGTTAATAGATAGTTACCGGCTACTCAACCCTAACGTAAATGATCGATTTAGCTGGTTTGACTATCGTAGTAAGGGTTTTGACGACACCCCTAAACGAGGCCTAAGAATTGATTTAATAATGATCACAAAACCATTGATAGATCGACTAATCAACGCAGGTATTGATTATGAGATTAGAGGCATGGAAAAGCCTAGTGACCATGCACCTATCTTTATTGAGCTCGATTATTAAGCACCCATTTGCTTAATGTAGCTCATCCAGCTTTTTGCTTGACTGGATGAGCTTTCAAATGCAGATGACTTACCCAATAGTTTCAATGCTTCCCTATTATCCCCTAAGCGATACTTAACCATTCCTTGATACAGCAGCACTTTGCCTTTTTGTTTGTCTGTTAATTCTTGAATCAACAATTGCTTTGCTATCTCATCTGCTTCAGACCAGATTTCCGCATCAATATAATACTGCAGTAACTGATAACCATCACCTACGTCCCTGTAACTTGCATAAAGTACCGACAATACAGCTCTGGCTTTTTCTAATTCCTTAGCTTGCAACCAAGATTGAAATTGCAAATTCAGGGCTTTTTCAGTTGACTCAATAGTGTTGTTTTTAAGTGCTTGCTCCAATACTACCGCCACCTTGTAAGCCTCACCCTGAGACGCAAGTAACTGTCCCAAGTTAATAAAGTCACTTTCTTTTTCTACAAAACCTTTCTTATAAGTAAGCTCTTTTGTTACAGCCGCTTCTTGATACTCTTCAAGTATTTGATGGATGCCCGCTTTTTGTTGCCAGTAATCTTTTTTGTCAGGAAAATTAAAAACCAATTGATTAACATAAAAAATAGCTTTCTCATATTGTTTGGTTTGATAACTTCCTGCAAAAGCCATTTGCAGCCAACCTTCTTTTGGCTTATCTGAAAGTTCACAGGCCTTCTCTATGTAAGGTAAGCCTTTGTTTATTTCTTCGAGACTGTAATATGACGCAGCCAGCAATGCATAAATATTGGCTGATGGTTTTTCCGACTCATTAGTGATGAGTAGTAAATAGCCAATGGCTTTTTGATAATCAGACTGATTGAAATAGGAGTACGCCAGAACAGAGCGCAGCTGATTCAGCGTATCTGGGTTTAAATCTGGCAGTGCGATCGCTTTTTTTAATAAGGCCTGTGCGTCGCCCTCTTTTTGCTCGTAGGTTTTAAGCTGAGCATGAGTTTGATAGGTGAGTGCTAAACCCAAGGAGTTTCCTGAAAGATCATTTGCTAGTTCATATAGATTTTCATTAAGCTCTTGTGCTTTTTCTTTATTGGGCTGCTGAGTGATTTGTTGTTGAATATCATTCAATGCATTATAAGTACGAGGACTAATGGATGCACCATAAGCACTTTGACAGGCAAACAGCACAACGAGCAATGTAAAACGTAACATGACTACTTCTCTAAATTAAATTCAAAAGGTAAGGTGGCCACTTGTTCAACAGGCTTACCATTCACTAATTTAGGCTTAAACTTATATCGCCAAGCCGCGCGCATTGCTTCGCGCTCAAATACACCCTTAGGATCAGCATCCACCACCGTCACATTACTAACTGTACCTTCTTTAGTAACCTGTAAGCGCACCACAACATAACCTTCAATTTTTCTCGCCAATGCTTGAGAGGGATATTTAGGCTCAACCTGCACAAGCGGAATAACATCGCTATCAGCAAAGCCATAACCTGACAACATACTGCCCATTCCTTGACCCTTAAAGCTTGAAAGCGAAGACGAAATATCAGGCATATTTAAATCCATCTGCTTGACATTTGTCTGCTGAACTTTTGGTGCATCCAACATGGGCGGCGTCTTGGGCTTTGGTGGCTCCTTAGGGTTTCTTACTTTTTTATCACTTTGACTATCTTGTAAGTTACGAATGAAATCGACCATCGCAATATCATCTTGACGGCTAGCCTGATTACCTTGTGGTGCTATCATCCATTGCATTAACCAGAACACAGCAATCGCTAACGCGAGACCGATAGGTGCTATATACAATAATCGCATTACACACCTGGGTCCGCGGCAATAGAAATATTCGTCACACCCGCCAAGCGGATCTGATCCATTACCTGTACGAGTATACCTGTACGAGCATCCGTATCCGCTTGTATCACCACACCACTTTCAGGACTTTCGGCTTTTAATTTTTCAATATTTGCACGCACCGAGCGTACATCCACTGCCCGCTTATCGATCCAAATTTCACCATTAGGTTTAATTGCCACCATGATATTGCCTTTTTTATCTTCCGCTGCCGTTTGCGCAGATGGCCTACTCACAGTTATTCCACTTTCTTTAACAAAAGAGGTTGTAACAATAAAAAAGATGAGCATGATGAATACAATATCCAGCATGGGTGTCATGTCGATTGCCGATTCTTCTGACTCTAAACTTGCGTGTTGCTTTCTCATAAAATAACCCTGTTACTTAAGCAGTCTATCTTTAAACATATCCAACTGCTTTTTAGCCATGCTATCGAATCGAGTTTTGAAATATAAACCAATTAATGAAACAACCATGCCTGCCATTGTAGGCACTGTAGCCATAGATATCCCTGAGGCCATGGCCCTCGCATTCCCTGTACCAGTAATCGCCATTACATCAAACACATTAATCATGCCTGTCACTGTACCGAGCAAACCCATCAATGGGCAGATTACCACCAGCAGATGAATCGTTGAGCGGTAGCGATCAAACTCAACCGCTACTTTCGACACTAGCAACTTCCTGATTTTAAGGGCATTCCAGTCATCATGAGATGACAGTGCCTGCCAAGCCTCTTGATGTTCATTACACAGTTTTCGCGATTCTTTTGTAAAAAACCAATAGCGATCAAGTATTAAAATCCAAAGCACCACAGAAATTAATAAAATCCCATAAAGAACCGGACCGCCACTAGAGAGAAAACCTGTCACATCTGCAAGCATAGTTAGGCTCTCTTCTGTGCCTGCTCAGCAATAATACCTGCAGCCTGCTGATCCAAAACTTGAATCATCTCTCTACTTCGGCCATTCAAAATATTATGCATAAACAACAATGGGATAGCTGCCACCAGGCCCAAAACCGTAGTAATTAACGCTTGCGATATACCGCCAGCCATTAGCTTAGGGTCACCCGTACCAAACAACGTAATAGATTGGAAAGTAGCAATCATCCCGGTTACGGTACCAAGCAAGCCAAGCAAAGGCGCAACCGCGGCTAGTAGCTTAACAATGGATAGGCCTTTTTCTAATTCAGGAAGTTCTTTTAATACCGCCTCGTCTAGCTTCATTTCGAGTGTTTCTAAATCTTCAGACGATTGTTCATTTTTATAGACCGACAACACTCGACCTAAAGGATTATCTAGATCTATGGCATCTGGATTGACAAGCTGTGCTTTTATCTTAGCTTGCATACTTAACCGCTGAGCCAGCAGATAAATCGAATAGACAAAGCCGCACAGAGCTAAAAACAAAATAATATAGCCAATCAGTCCACCTTGATTAATGCGATCAATAATACTTGGGCTTTGGCTGCCAAGACTTAATAATGTACCGCGAGTAGGATCTATTACCATCTCAGAAAATTCATCTGAAGATGATAAAAACGAATCAATCAAGCCCGCTTCGCTAGGCTGCTTACCCAAAACAATAAACATTTGTGTTTGGGTATCGTAATTCAAAAAACCTTCTTCATTGAATGCAACGAACGGCCCAATGTGAGCGACATTCGCTTCCACTTTCTGCCCTTTTGCATTCAGGTAGGTCGTCGCATATTGCTTGCTTTCACCCTGTTTAGTCATATGAAGCTGCATCTCATACCACAGCTTTTCTAGCTCAGAAATACTAGGCAGCGCTTTACTCTCTGATAATTGATCAAGCAATTGAGAGTGTGCGCCAAGCTCGTTGGCCAACAATGAATTCTCACGTATAGAGGCTACATCTTGTGATACTTGACGCACGACGCCAAACATTTCCCCAAGATTACCCATGCGCTTACGCAACTCTTCCTCTAAAGCCGCAAGTGTTTCTTCATTCTTATCAAATGCAGTCTTCAATTTATTGGTTTCTTGCTTCACATTTTTAAGCTCAGACTTGCTTTCTATAAGCGCCTGCTTTTGTCTAGAAGCATCCTGAGAGAAGATTAACTCTCTTTCTTTATGAGAGGATTGCTCTTTTAAGCCATCCTCTTTTACCTGTTGCAATAATTGCTGCAAGCTTTGAATATTCTCAGGTATCACCGGGGCTTTTTCGGTTTCAGTCTCAGCATAAACCCAAGATGAAGCGATAAATAAAATACTTATCAATATTATAGTTTTCATTTAATCGTCTCCCCTAGAAACTGCAGGGGCAAGCCGAGCAATGTAGGCGCAGCCTGCTTACGAGCAATGCTGACACCCTTTGAAATGGCACGAGTATAGCTACTATCTAAATCAGACCACTGTTTTGTCTTGTTGTCCCAACCTTGGGCATTATCACCATCGAGAGATATATTCATCAGAGCACTTCGACCAATGCGTAAGTAATCAACTGTTTCTCCTGTTTGATTCTCTCCTCGATAAGCCTCAATCGTACGACCGTATTCAATTTCAATTTGATAAGCTTCAAGTACACGTCTGAATTTTTCACTAACTGTAATGTCAGACGCCAATAAAAGCGTCCGTAAGGTGGCAATACGCTGCTCTCTTTCATTAAGTAAAAACGGTATATCTAAAGAAACAAACACCTCTAGGCCGTTCAACATACGCTCCATGAGAGGCATGATTCCTTGCTGAGTGCTTTCAATGTCATTAATCTGCTTATTAAGTGAGGTTATTTGATTACCTTGATTATCAATAATCCCTCTTAACTGCCGATTATAAACCTTAAGCTGATCGATCTCAGCTTGGGTAACGCGCATCTCTTGCAAGGCCGCACGTTTACGCTCATACAAGATATCTATTTTTTCTTGAGATGCCTTACCTAACTGCTGATTTTCAGTTGCAGCAGACACAGACTGATCCAATTCATTTGCGGCAAAGCAACTTTGGCAAGCAAACACAACCGCAAGCGTTGTACCTAATATTGAATATGATTTACTCATTATCATGCCCATTAAATTTCAAAGATTTTCATACCCAAGGCTTGGGCTTCTTGTTTGTATTGTTCTGAGATAACCGCTGCTATGCTGGCGTCTTCAGGTTTCAAGTAAAGCGCCACAACACGATAAAGATCATCTAGCGTTACCTTTAATATTTTCTGGCGAAATTCATTACGCCATTTTTTGTCACGCCCCTGAAGATCATTATGAAAAGCTTGCTTAGCCTCTCCTGCTGGCGACCCAGGCTTATCAATACTTGAAATTACACCAAGAATAGATTGTTCTAGTGACTCTTGATCATGGGCGGTTGCCTTAAACCACTCAATCGCACGATCAAAATCTTCAAACGTTCCAGTGACCCGTGGATCTCGATAGCTATAAAATTTAAATGCACCAATGGCACTATCTTGACTGGCACCGCCACCATAAGCACCACCTTGTTCACGAATGGCTGTATGCAAAAAGCCATTTCGCAAAAAACCACCAAGCACAGACAATGCTGGAGAGTCATCATGATTAGCACTTACAGTTGGATATACTTTGGCGCAAAAGTTTGTTTGCGTCGGTGCAACCCAAGCTTCTTTTACTTGAGATGATTTAAATTCAAGCTCGAAGTTAGCACTGCAGCCTTTCGACTCAGTCTTCCATGTTGCTTTCAATTTATCGACAGCATCACTCAAATTAGACGTATCGCTAACAATTAAATGCTGTGCGGTAGATTGTGTGATTTTTTGATAAAGAGCCGAAAATTTATCAGACAAAGCTTTCTTATCTTTATTTTTTTGCAGTGCTCTCAGGTTCAATAAAGAAGGCAAGCCCGTTGCTTTATAGGCAAGCTGTGCGACTTGGGAAATACCGGACGATGCAATATTCATTGCAAGGCCGTGGCCATTACCACTCACTGACTGCTCTTTTCGGCTCAATGATTGCGAAATAAGGTCGGCGATTCTTTTTTCATCACAATAGTTAGCGTGATAAAGTGTGTCATTCATTAGCTGATAAAAACCTTCATGGTTTCTCGCTAAAGCCTTACCGGACAACACCCAATAAGCTTGGGTTTCAGCCGGGTCTTGCAGTGTTGCGCGAATACTAGAGAACGCTGAAATACCACCAACCAATAAAGATTGTTTTTGCTGAATGGTTAAATAGTCCTCATTACCCACACCGATTTCTGTTAAGTAACCCAGTGCCAAAGGCAATAAGGTTAACTCCTCCTCATTAAGCTTAGGTAAGTCTAAAACCACTTGATGATAGGTAAGGCCATTTGTACCTTGATCGTAAGTGGTTAAAGTTTCAGTATTGCAATTCAAAACATTAGGCGTCGGAACCTGTAGCTCTTGAGCTACATCCGAAATACCTACTTCAGGTAAGATGGATTCATCGTCTTTCATTAATTGGCGAGCCTTAAGTGCCTCGCCCTGCTTAACAATTTGGTCTACCTCTTCTGCTGACAATGCCGCTTTAATCGCTTCTAGCTTAGATTTTTCGGCCTGATTTTTTCTATCATCAAGCTCTGCATTAGGCTTGAATGTTAGGGTTATACGATGTGTATTATCTAACAAGTACTTATGAATAAGATTCTTAACAAAATCAGAGTCTTTAGATTTTTCACGTAATCGCTCCAATGCAGGGTCAAGATCAAGCAATTCAACAGGATCACTGAAGTGTGTACACGCTGAAATAGCGGACAAGATAATTTGCAACCCGTAAGGGTAGCCATCACCACCTACTTCTCGCTGACTTAATTCTAACTGATGCAATACCGATTCAATCTGAGATTCACTGACGCCATCCTTTGCAACCTGCTCTAGAGTCGAAAGTATAAGTGCTTCAACGGCATCTCTGCTTTCTTCAGTGCTACCTTCTACACCGCAAACAAATGCCATTTCTTTATTCGAGTCCTCCAAGCCACATAGCGGGCTTGGCGATGATGCTAAATCAGTTGTTTCCAGCGCCAACCTGAGTGGCGAGCTGCTGTTTTCAAGTAGCAGGCTGGATAAAAAATGTGCTTCTAATTGCTCTTCTAAATTCGTACTGTGCCCAAGCAACCAACCCATAACATGGTGTGTTTTATCTTCAAGTTCATTATGACCATAAAACTCTTCTACTCGTATCGGAGCGTAATAACGCTTTTCATCATCCACTTCGATGCGATGATTGCTTTTTTCAAATTGCGATAAGTACTCTTGGAATTTCTCCTGATGCTCAGCCGCAGGAATATCACCGTAAGTCATGAAAATGGCATTACTTGGGTGATAATGCTCTTTATAGAATGACTTAAGTCCGTCATAACTTAGATCGATGATAGCTTCAGGGTCACCACCGCTATTAAAATGATAAGTGTTTGTAGGGTACAGGTACTTACTCACAGACTGCCAAAGCTGGCTGGTCACACTGCTCATGGCGCCTTTCATTTCATTATACACCACACCTTTAAATTGAAGTGGGGTACTAGAATCAGATGGATCTTCAAATTCGAGGCGGTGACCTTCCTGCGCAAAATCTTGCTCATTCACGCTCGCGAAAAATACAGCATCAAGATAGACAGATAATAAATTGTTGAAATCCTTTTTATTTTTAGAGGCAAAAGGATATGCCGTCCAGTCACTGGAGGTAAACGCATTCATAAAGGTGTTTAGTGAGCGACGAATCATCATAAAAAACGGATCACGCACCGGGTAGTTTTTACTACCACATAAAGCAGTATGCTCTAGAATATGAGCCACACCAGTTGAATCCATTGGCATGGTACGTAAAGCTACTAGAAAAACATTCTCATCATTATCTGCTGCTAAATGATAATGAACAGCCCCTGTTTGCTCGTGCATATATTCTTCTACACAAACCCCAAGGGATTTAATTTCTCTGGTTCGAAGCTGACGAAAACCGGTGTGAACCATTAGGTACGGGCCTTAAATTAGGTGAAGTATAATTGAGACATAGAATACCTGAAAATAGGCTAAATGAGAGCCATTTTCATAAAGAAAATTCAGGAATAATTGATTTGTATGATTTATAAACAAAAAAGGCTGCAGATTGCAGCCTCTTGGTGGAGCGAGGTGGTTAAACTTTGAACTGACTTGTAATTTTCCTCAGGTTATTAGATATCTGCAGTAACGACTCGCTTGCTGCACCAACCTCTTGCACATTTTTAACTGCGGCTTCGGCGTTAGCACGAATGCCTTCCACATTGGTTTTAATATTATTACTAACCTTCTCTTGTTCGCCAGTGGCATCGGCAATTTCGGTGTTCATTCGCGTAATAGAGCCTACTTTTTCTGTAATTGTCGCTAATGAATTATCGGTTTTAGCGGCTTGCTCAACACTATTTCGTGCTTGCTCTTGGCTATGCGACATAACCTCTGCGGCGCTTCTTGCTGCAGTTTGCAGCTCTTCAATAACTCGCTGAATCTCTTGAGTAGAATCTTGAGTTCGAGACGCTAGTGTTCTTACCTCATCAGCAACCACCGCAAAACCACGGCCATACTCACCAGCTCTTGCTGCTTCAATCGCTGCGTTCAACGCTAATAAGTTGGTTTGCTCGGCAATACCTTTGATAACATCAAGAATAGTGCCCACATTCTCAGTGTCGGTTTCAAGCTTGCCAATTACTTGTGCAGCACGCTCAACCTCAGTCGCAAGATCATTTATGGCTTCAACCGACTGGGTAACCACAACACGACCCGCCTTAGCTTCAGTATCTGCCTCTTTAGCAGCAGACGCAGCACTTGACGCATTTAGCGCAACGTTCTGTACGCTACTAAACATTTCGTCAACATAGCGGGTTACTTCATCTGTAGCGCGACTTTGCTGATCTGTAATTTGGCTTGTTTTAGTTGTCATATCCCCTAGGTCATTAGACACATTAGCCAGCGGGGTTATTGAGTTAACCACCTCATTAATACTGCCATGAAGTTTTTCCATGAAAAGGTTAAACCAGTACACTAAATCTCCAATTTCATCTTGGCTGGTTTGCTCAATTCGTTTGGTTAAGTCCCCTTCGCCACTAGCAATATCCTTTAAGGATTCCAGCATCATATTAAGATTACGAGTAATCAATATGACACTACTCGCACTGATTAAAATAATAATCAATATAGCGCCGACACTTAAACCCAAAGAAACAACCAAGGCATCCTGAGTGGCTTTATTTGAAGCTTCTACCGTACCGCTAAATGCTTTGAGAGCGGTATCATTGAACTTATTGAGTTCATCTTTCGTAATAGCCAGCTTACTATTCATATTTTGAACAAGACTAGGGATTTGCCCAGGGTCAAGATTACCGTTCACCATACCCTCAGACAAAGTAAGCGCGACATCAAAATAGGACTTGGTATCACTCTCAAGCTGCTCCAGCCCTTTTTTCTGCTCAGGCCATAGTGCTTTTTGCTCTTCGATTTTAGCCATTAACTCAGAAAAGGTTTTTTTAGCCGATACAACCATATCGCTTTCACCGGTACTAACGGCTGTATTCAAAAGCTCTTCAGTTCGATTGATCCGCACAATGTTTTCACGGCTCGACTGAACAACCGGAAAATACAGGTTCTGTATCTGAGCGAGCCGATTAGAGTTGTCGTTATTTATACTGGAGTTAACCGCTAAGCTAGCAATAAAGCCCAACACCGCAATTGCGGGGATGATCAATATCTTGGCTTTGATCGATACTCGATTCAATGGATTCATTTAAACCTCAACTACTGCGTGTCCTTGCTTAATATAAGCATAGACAAAGAATAGCTAAGGTCTAATGATTATCGAGTTCTAAGTGATTGATTTGGATTAAACCACTTGAGCTTGTCATGTAAAGAGACCACTTCACCCACAATAATGAGCGTTGGGGCGCTAATTTTCTGGGCTTTCAATGCTTCGACCATCGTAGCTAAGGTGGCAATAATCACTTTCTGATCAGGAGTGGTTCCTTTTTGCACAAGAGCTATGGGCATATTTTCAGGCATTCCGTACTCAATTAGTTTTGAGCAGATAATCGGTAAGCCCATCAACCCCATGTAAAACACTATGGTTTGATTACTATAAGCAAGCTCAGCCCAAGGAAGATCTGTTGAATTGTCTTTCAGATGACCGGTGACAAACCGGACAGATTGCGCAAAGTCGCGATGTGTCAGTGGAATTCCAGCATACGCCGAACACCCAGACGCGGCTGTAATCCCAGGTACGACCTGAAACGGTATCCCGTTTTCAGTCAACTCTTGAATCTCCTCACCGCCTCGGCCAAATATAAAAGGATCGCCGCCTTTTAAGCGCAGTACGCGATGCCCCTTCTTGGCCAAATCGACTAAAAGTTGATTAATACCTTCTTGCGGCACCAAATGATCAGATCGGGCTTTGCCCACATTAATCATTTGTGCATCCCTTCGGCATAAATCAAGAATCGGCTGGCTCACTAGGCGATCAAATAAAACCACATCCGCTTGCTGCATCAGGCGCAGGGCTTTAAAGGTGAGTAAGTCAGGATCGCCCGGACCTGCACCCACCAAATAAACTTCCCCTAGTTCTTTTTTACTTTGCGCTCTCGCGTCTAACTCTTCATTTATCAGCTGCTCTGCTTCATGCTCTTTACCTGCAAACACAAGCTCAGCCACGGGGCCGGTTAAAACTCGCTCCCAGAACCCACGGCGTAAGTTTACGTGAGAATAGGTTTGCTTAACCTTAACGCGGTATTTCTCAGCTAATAATGCTAAACGCCCATAGGTGGCAGGAATAACAGTTTCAAGTTTTGCTCTAAGCAATCGAGCAAGTACAGGAGAGCTGCCACCAGAACTCACGGCGGCAATAATGGGGCTGCGATCAACAATGGCAGGAAATATGAAATTGCAAAGCTGCGGCTGGTCGACCACATTCACAGGAATATTTGAATCAGAGGCGCTTTTGGCCACGGCCTCATTAACAGTGCTCACATTGGTCGCCGCAATGATTAAACTCATTCCTTTTGTATCCGATTCTTCAAAAGACTTAAGCGTAACCTTGCCACCGCTTTCAATAACTAATGCCTCTATTTGCTTATTTACTTCAGGGCTAACAACAAATACTTTTGCATGGGCTTTTGTTAATAGCACCACTTTACGCAAAGCAACCTCGCCCCCGCCGACCACTAACACCGGGCGATCTTTTAAGCTAAAAAAAAGCGGTAAGAATTCCATTTCAGCCTACATATTCAAGATTATTCATATACGGCTTAAGCGCTTCTGGCACTTGTATGCGCCCATCTGCTTGCTGATAATTTTCAAGAATAGCAACCAAGGTACGACCAACTGCCAAACCTGATCCATTTAAGGTGTGCAATAATTCAGGCTTACCTGTTTCAGGGTTACGCCAGCGCGCCTGCATGCGGCGTGCTTGGTAATCCCCCATATTACTGCAAGAAGAGATCTCACGGAATTTTTCTTGACCAGGCAACCAAACTTCTAGGTCATAAGTTTTAGTCGCAGAAAAACCTAAATCGCCACCACACAGCTGCACCAAACGATACGGTAGATTTAATTTTTGTAAAATCACTTCCGCATGAGATGTTAGCTCTTCAAGAGCTTGATCGCTGTCTTCGGGCTTAACCATTTGCACTAATTCAACTTTTTCAAATTGATGTTGGCGAATCATGCCGCGTGTGTCACGACCATAGCTACCCGCTTCACTTCTAAAGCAAGGTGTGTGGGCGGTGTATTTTAAAGGTAATTCTTTTGCATCTATAATTTCATCGCGAACCAGATTAGTAACCGGTACTTCAGCCGTTGGAATCAAATAATAAAAAGTGTCATTGAATGGGATTTTAAATAAATCCTCTTCAAATTTAGGAAGCTGCCCCGTACCTTTTAAGCTATCGGCATTCACCATATAAGGCACATAGGTTTCAGTGTAACCATGCTCTTGTGAGTGAGTATCGAGCATCAACTGAATAAGCGCGCGGTGCATACGAGCAATTTGCCCCTGCATAACGGCAAATCGAGAGCCGGTAATTTTGGCGGCTACTTCAAAATTTAAGCCGCCGTTATCCTGACCCACGTCCACATGATCTTTTACTTCAAAATCAAATTGGCGAGGCTCGCCCCAAACTCGTATTTCGATATTATCATCTTCATCCTTGCCAAAAGGCACTGATTCATCTGGCAAGTTCGGCGTGGCCATTAGTATGGTATGAATGGCGTCTTGAATGGATTTTGCCTGCTCAACTTCAGCATTAAGCTTGTTATCAATTTCAGCCAATACTTCAGAAACCTTGGCTTTTGCTTCGTCGACACTTAAACCTTGAGCAATGAATTGACCAATTTGCTTGGATGTTTTTTTCTTTTCCGCTTGAAGATTCTGAGAAGACACATCCGCTGATTTGCGCTTAGCGTCTAGCTCAACAAAACCTGCCACATCAAAATCAAACCCTTTTTTCTTTAGCGCTTCGGCGACCGCTTCTGGATTTTCACGAACCTTACGAATATCAAGCATATATTTTTCCGACTAAACAAACAGTTTGGCTAGGTGCCAGCCTACGAAACAAGCAAACACACACACTATTACACTGACTAACAAATAAGTAACTGCCGCCAGCCATTGGCCGGCATGCAATAAGTCTAAACCTTCCATGGAAAAGGTTGAAAACGTGGTTAAGGCCCCTAAGAAACCCACCATGATCAACTCTCTCCAGTAGCCTGTCATCTTTAGGTAATCAAGAATGACGACAGCGCAAACACCCATTAAAAATGAGCCTATAAAATTGACGGCAAGTGTAGCAAAGGGGAAGCTAGTTCCCAATAACTTACTGAACTCAGTACTTAAAAAAGACCGAGATACCGCCCCTAAAGCCCCGCCAAGCGCAATTACAAGATAATGCATAACCTATTCATACCTCTTATCAGGGCTTTGTTCATCAAGCTGGGCGTAATATTCGAATTTCGCCCCTATCTTTACTTCAAGCCCCCGATCTGTGGGGTGGTAGAAGGTCTGATTTTTTAATTCTTCAGGCAAGTAACATTCACCCGCAGCATAAGCCATAGGCTCATCATGGGCATATCGATACTCTTGACCGTAGGCTTCTTTCTTCATTAATTCTGTTGGCGCGTTGCGTAGATGAATGGGCACATCATAGCTTGGTGTGTTACGAATCAGCTCGCGAGTTTGATTGTACGCAGTGTAAACCGCATTACTCTTAGGGGCACAGGCAAGGTAATTTATGGCTTGGGCGATTACCAGCTCCCCTTCTGGGCTACCTAGGCGCTCATAGGCTTGCCAAGCATTCATAGCCACCTCCAAGCCTCTAGGATCGGCATTACCTATATCTTCTGCTGCCATTCGCACTACTCGCCTTGCGATATATAGAGGGTCGCAGCCACCATCAAGCATCCTGCAATACCAATACATGGCACCATCCGGACTCGATCCACGAACCGATTTATGCAGGGCTGATATTTGCTCATAAAAAATATCCCCGCCTTTATCGAAGCGTCTTACGGACTCTTGAGCAATCTCTTGGGCTAGCTCAAAACTAATATGAGTTTTGTCATCTGCTTGAGCTAAATCTACTGCCATTTCTAAAAGATTAAGTGCTCGGCGTGCATCTCCGTCCGCAATACTGGCTAAGAATCGAGCAGCCTGAGCATCAAGGGTTAAGTTAAGCTGTTTAAACTGAGCATCTTGTTGTAAGCAATTTTGAAGAAGCGTCTCTACGGTCTCAATACTTAAACTGCGCAATTTATAAACACGAGCTCGCGATAAAAGAGCGGAGTTTAATTCGAAACTGGGGTTTTCTGTGGTCGCACCAACAAAGATTACGGTGCCGTTTTCAACAAACGGCAAAAAAGCGTCTTGTTGGGATTTATTAAAGCGATGAACTTCATCAACAAACAGCAAGGTTGATTTACCTTGCTGCTGAATATGTTTGGCTTTATCCATGCAGGCGCGTATTTCTTTAACGCCATCCATAACCGCAGATAAGGCTAAGAATTCAGCATCTGCATAGTTTGCCAATAGTTTTGCTAATGTGGTTTTCCCTACACCAGGTGGTCCCCAGAAAATCATTGAATGCAGCTGACCGCTTTCAATAACTTTCCTTAATGCCTTATCGTGACCAAGAAGATGCTCTTGACCTAGGTAACCATCTAGATTTTGAGGGCGCATCCTAGAGGCCAAAGGCTCTTGAGATGATGGCGCATTAAATAATGAATCTTGCATGCTACTCGCTGCGTATTACGTCAACACCATCAGGCGCTTTAAACTCAAAGTCAGATGATTTTAAGTTTTTATTAGATTTAATATTCTGAAAGCGGATGATTGTTTTCTGCCCAACTTCATCCTGTATTACCATGCGCTCAAGCATTTTTTTAGCATTAAATTCTAAGCGCAAGCGATCAAACAACACATCAACTTGCTTTGGAATTAAGACAAAATGCTGCTCATCTTGAAGCGTCTCAGAGTAAATATCATATTCACTGGCAATTTGCCCTGCATTACCCGATAAAAGTAATGCAGGGGTGGCGGATAAATTTTTATTAAGCGTTTGAATGGTAACTTGCTCAAGGTCGGCGTCATACTGCCACAAAGTTTCTCCATTACTGACAAGCAGTTGCGCATACGGCTCTAAGCTTTCCCATCGAAACTTATTGGGATGCATTAGAGATAGCTTGCCTTTTTGTGTTTGTAATAATACGCCCTTACCATCAAATGTATGCTGAACAAAGTCGGCTGAAACATCATTCAGCTTTTTGAGGTTTTCAGCGAGTGCTTCATATTCAGGGTTTTGTGCCATAGCTAAATTCGATAAAAGCAGTATTGCACACAAAATATATTTCATAATATTCCTTAACTAACCGGTGGTGGCGCGAGCACTTCTCGCGAACCGTTTTGACTAGGAGTCGATACCACTCCTGCTTGTTCCATAGACTCGACTAATCGAGCTGCACGGTTATATCCAATTCTTAACTTACGCTGAACGCTAGAGATGGATACTTTTCTAGTTTGCGTCACAAAAGCAATCGCCTCATCGAACAAGGCGTCTGCCTCGCCATCATCACCGTCATTACTAAAACCAGGAATAACAACACTGTTATCACTACCATCGGTAATAGATTCAATAAATACAGGGCTGCCACGTTTTTTCCAATCTGCAACAACCGCGTGCACTTCATGGTCATCTACAAATGCACCATGCACACGAATAGGAAGAGATGTTCCTGGCGGTAAATAAAGCATATCCCCGTGACCAAGTAATTGCTCTGCCCCACCCTGATCTAAAATAGTTCGTGAATCAATGCGAGAGCTAACCTGAAACGCCATGCGAGTCGGAACATTTGCTTTAATTAAACCTGTAATAATATCAACCGATGGGCGCTGAGTGGCTAAGATCAAGTGAATCCCTGCTGCCCGCGCTTTTTGTGCAATACGGGCAATCAGTTCTTCAACTTTTTTACCAACAATCATCATCATGTCGGCAAATTCATCGATTACTACAACGATGTACGGCAGCTTACCCAAATCAGGTGCGTATTCTTCAAAGCTTTCTTCTGCCTTCCAGAATGGATCTTTTAATGGTTCGCCTGCTGCTATGGCATCAAGTACTTTTTTATTGTACCCAGCAAGATTTCGCACACCTAATGACGCCATTAATTTATAACGACGCTCCATTTCTCCCACACACCAGCGCAATCCATTGGCTGCCTCTTTCATATCTGTAATAACAGGTGTCAATAAATGCGGAATCCCTTCATAAATTGATAGCTCAAGCATTTTAGGGTCGATCATAATCATGCGAACATCATCAGGCCCTGCTTTGTACAGCATACTAATAATCATGCTGTTAACCCCTACCGACTTACCTGAACCAGTTGTACCGGCTACAAGTAAATGAGGCATTTTTGCTAAGTCAGCGGTGACAGGGTCACCCGCAATATCATGCCCAAGAGCAAACGATAATGGTGAAGTCATTTTTTGGTATTCATTGGATGCCAACACATCACCTAGGAATACCATGGCGCGATTCTCATTAGGAACTTCTAGCCCCATAACTGACTTTCCAGGAATAACTTCAACTACTCGCACGCTGATCATAGCGAGTGAGCGTGCAAGGTCACTCGCAAGATTGGTGATCTTAGATGCCTTAACGCCTGGAGCAGGCTGAATTTCAAATCGGGTAATGACAGGGCCTGGGTTAACGGCAACCACCTCAATCTTCACGCCAAAGTCGCGCAATTTTTGTTCTAACAAGCGAGACATTTCTTCTAATTTATCCGCACTGTAACCTGTCTCTTGCGGGCCGTCTTGATGACTTAGCAAGCCTAGAGATGGCAGTTGTGTTGGCTCAAATAACTTACCTTGTACACTACTAACTGCTTGAGATTTCTTTTCGAATGGTTCGATTTTTATTTTTTTCTCTTCCGCTATCTTTTGTGCTTTTTCGACTATTTTTTGCGCAGGCTTTTTAATTGCAGAAATTGGCTGACTGATCGCCCTTTTTGCAAAGTTTGCTGCTGGGGATTTTTCATTCAACACAGGTATCTCATTAAGGCTACCCCTGTTGAGATTTAGATCACCCATTGAAACGTCATTTGTGCGATTTACTGTCGTAGCCGCCTTGTCTATTTTATTTGGACTTATTTTGGTCTTAAGCCAGCTGAGTACGCTTAATGTTTTGCCACCTAATATATCCAGTGTGGTAAGCCATGCAATATCACCGCAAACAGTCAAACCAAATAAAAACATCACTATCAATAAAATACTTGCACCGGCTAACCCTAGATAGGTTGCAAGCGGCATGGCTAAGGTTTGGCCAATAACACCTCCCGCTCCACCGGGAAGCACTTGCGTGCCATCATAAAGATTGGTTAAAACAGCACCTGATAGCACTACCATTAATACGCCTGTAAATCGCCAAGCCCAGCCAGCCCAGCCATATTGGATGTCTTGCCCTCTAAAACGTTGAATGCCACGCAAGATTGGAATAACAGCCAACAGATAAGCCATATGGCCAAACAAGGAGAATAAAATGTCAGCAATGAAAGCTCCAATACGTCCACCGTAGTTATCAACCACGATGCCCGTTTGCGCCTGCCTCCAGCCTGGGTCGCCCACACTGTAAGACAATAGCGACATCAATAGAAAAGCCGCTAAAGAAACAAGCAGAAATACTCGCCCTTCTCGGATGACAGCCCTTAATTGGGAATGCCAATCTATATTAACTTTTTCTTTATTTTGAAGCACTTAGACACTAGCCTAGAATATTGTAATTATTGCACCTGATTGTACTGTGTCAGCTGAAATTATCTAGCAGGCTTTCCCATATGTCCCAACCTATTCACTGGTTAAGTGATGATCCGAGAGTATTTCCTCGTCATGAATACGCATTTGAAGAGCCGAACGGCCTATTGGCCGCAGGTGGTGATCTATCATGCGAACGATTATTGAACGCCTACAGCTTAGGGATATTCCCTTGGTATAACGAGGGTGAGCCCATTCTTTGGTGGTCGCCAGACCCTAGGTCTGTGATTTACCCTAAATTATTCAAACCTTCTCGCAGTCTCGCCAAGATAATTAATAAAGGATTGTTTAGTGTCACTAGCGATACCTGCTTTATTCGCGTCATGGAAGAATGTGCAGCGCCAAGAGCACAGCAAGACGGTACCTGGATTAACCAAGAAATGATTGGCAGTTACACTCAACTACATGAGCTAGGGTTCGCCCACTCCGTAGAGTGCTGGCTTGAAGATGAGCTCGTCGGCGGCCTTTACGGGATAGCCATAGGCAAAGCGTTTTTTGGTGAATCCATGTTTTCTCGTGTGAGTAACGCGAGCAAAGTTGCTTTTGCAACTCTTTGTCATAATTTAGCGGCGCGAGACTTTGAGATTATTGACTGTCAAGTTCATAATCCTCACTTAGAAAGCCTTGGTGCAGAGGAAATATCAAGAGCTGATTTCTTAAGCACACTACAGCAAGCCATTAGCGTAAAGCCAGACGAGGAATGGAACTTTGGATGAAGTAAATTCCAATACAGATCAACACATTAAGCTTCTCACCCTCAGTGAGGACCATGCTTGCAGCTATTTGCCTAACCATAAAGCGAACTCTGTGTTTCTTGATCATGAAACACCGCCTAGCTGGCAACAGTATTCACAGCTAGCGCGGATTGGATTTCGCCGATCAGGTGATCACTTTTATCGACCACACTGCAAACAGTGCGATGCTTGTTTATCTTGTCGCGTGCGCACTCAAGATATCGACCTATCAATCAAGCGCTTTAAACGTATTTTGAATCGCAATAATCACTTAAGCTACTCTTTGGTTCAGTCGCAATTTACACAAGAGCACTACGATCTGTATGAAAAATACATCAATGCTCGCCACAGCGATGGTGACATGTACCCGCCAAGCCAGGAGCAATATAGAAGCTTTTTAGTCTACCCTGCAAAATACAGCTACTTTCTTGAAATTCGACACAATGAGACCTTAATCGCTTGCAGTGTGACGGACGCTTTAGACGATGGTTTGAGTGCAATTTACACTTATTTCGACCCAGATTTAGAAAAATCCAGCCTTGGAACACTGGCCGTTCTATTGCTTTGTCGATTAGCCAAAGAAATGAATCTACCCTATGTCTACCTAGGCTACTGGATAAAAAACAGCCAGAAAATGCACTACAAAGTTCAATTTCAACCATTAGAAATATTTAATGGTGATAATTGGCATTCCTTGCCCGCTCAGGCCTAGCTAATTGCTTGGAATTCAGGCAGAATGCGCTCCGTTTTTAATGTTACCCAGGTGAATGAATGTCTAGAGAAGACCACATTGAAATGGATGGCGAGGTAATTGATACCCTTCCAAACACAATGTTCCGCGTAAAGCTTGAAAACGGCCATGTTGTAACGGCTCACATATCAGGCAAGATGCGTAAAAACTACATCCGTATTCTGACAGGCGATAAGGTGAAAGTTGAACTGACACCTTACGACTTAAGCAAGGGACGTATTACGTACCGCGCTCGCTAATATAAAAAAAGCCCCATCGGGGCTTTTTTTATATCTCAAACAACTGGAGAGTTTAATTCTCCAGTTGAACAACTTCATCTTGAATAATAGACAGCACAATATCATCTTCTTTCAGATCAATTCGAACCGTTCCGCCCTTCTCTGACAACTCCCCAAACAAGATCAGTTCTGCTAACGGCTTCTTAACCTTTTCTTGAATTAATCGAGCCATCGGACGAGCACCCATCTGTGGGTCATAGCCATGCTCAGATAACCACTCCCGCGCATCATCGGCCGCATAGATGACCACTTTCTTGTCATCCAATTGAGATTGTAGCTCCGTTAGGAATTTATCAACTACATGACCAATAACCTCTCTGCCTAGGGCTTCAAACTGAATAATGGCATCTAAACGATTTCGGAATTCAGGCGTAAACTGCTTACGAATAACCTCCATCGCATCGGTTGTGTGATTCTGCTCTTTAAAGCCGATAGAACGACGACTGCTAACCTCTGCACCTGCGTTAGTGGTCATGATTAGCACCACATGGCGAAAATCTGCTTTACGGCCATTATTGTCAGTTAAAGTACCATGATCCATCACTTGAAGAAGTAAATTGAAAACGTCAGGGTGGGCCTTCTCAATCTCATCGAGTAATAAAACGCAATGAGGTGTTTTATTAACCGCCTCAGTTAGTAAGCCACCTTGATCGTAACCCACATAACCAGGAGGTGCGCCAATCAAACGTGACACCGTATGAGCCTCCATATACTCAGACATATCAAAGCGCACAAGCTCCATACCCATCACGTGTGCCAATTGCTTGCTCACTTCTGTTTTACCAACACCGGTGGGGCCAGCAAACAAGAATGAGCCAATTGGTTTCTCCTGCGTTTTCAATCCAGCACGAGAAAGCTTAATAGAGTTGGCCAAACTCGTTATGGCTTCATCCTGACCGAACACCATCATTTTCATATTCTTATCAAGATTTTGCAGTGCTTTTCTATCATCCACATTAACAGTACGAGATGGGATACGAGCAATTTTGGCCACGACTTTTTCAACATCTGAAACTTGTATGACCTTCTTGCGCTTGCTTGGCGCCAATAGTTGCTGGCCAGCCCCTACCTCATCGATTACATCAATAGCCTTGTCTGGCATATTGCGATCACGAATATAGCGGTCAGCTAGCTCAGAAGCCGCTCGCAATGCTTTATCTGTGTACTTAAGATGATGGTAATCTTCGAACTGAGACTTAAGACCTTTGAGTATCTTGTAAGTATCTTCCACGCTCGGCTCAACCACATCGACTTTTTGGAATCGACGAGCCAGTGCGCTGTCTTTTTCAAAGATGCCACGAAACTCGTTAAATGTAGTAGAACCCATGCAGCGTAATTGCCCGCCACTGAGCAAGGGTTTAAGTAAATTAGACGCATCCATCACACCGCCAGATGCAGCGCCAGCGCCAATGATAGTCTGAATTTCATCAATAAATAATATTGAAGGAGGCTGGCGCTTTAGTTCAGCTAAAAGCGCTTTAAGGCGCTTCTCAAAGTCACCACGGTATTTTGTACCCGCCAATAACGCTCCCATATCCAGGCTATAAACAACCGCATCTTTCATGATATCTGGGATTTTATTATCAACAATACGTTTGGCCAAACCCTCTGCTATAGCGGTTTTACCCACACCAGACTCACCGACTAACAGTGGATTGTTTTTACGACGACGAGATAATATTTGAATGCAGCGAAGCAATTCCTCATCACGACCAATTAAAGGATCAATCTTGCCTTCTTTTGCTAGTTTATTAAGATTGGTCGCATAATTATCCAGAGCAGCCGTTGTACTTTCTGAGCCTGATTCGTCTTCTAAGCTTTCAGCTTCAGCCTCTTGTTCACCATTTAATTTTGAAATGCCATGACTAATGAAATTCACAACATCGATGCGCGCAATATTTTGTTGCTTCAAGAAATAAACAGCTTGGCTTTCTTGCTCACTAAAGATGGCGACTAAAACATTAGCACCTGTCACTTCAGACTTACCCGAACTCTGCACATGAAAAACCGCGCGCTGTAGCACACGCTGAAAACCGAGCGTTGGTTGGGTCTCACGCTCAGAATCACCATCGCTTAATAATGGCGTCGTGGAATCAACAAAATCTTGCAGATCTTTACTTAAGCGGTCGATTTCTGCACCACAGGCGACCAAAACTTCTTTAGCAGCTTCATTACCAATAAGAGACAGCAGTAAGTGTTCCACTGTCATAAACTCATGCTGCTTCCCTCTTGCTTCTTTAAATGCAGTATTGAGGGTGGCTTCTAGATCGCGATTTAACATAAGGTTCCTCTTTATTTGACCTGCTGTACATCACACATCAATGGATGCTGATTCTCTTTGGCAAATGCCACAACTTGAGCAGCTTTTGTTTCGGCAATGTCTTTAGTGAAAACACCACACACGCCCTTGCCTTGGGTATGAACGGCCAGCATCACAAGTGATGCTTTTTCTATATCCATTGAAAAGAACAGGGTTAAAACCTCAATCACAAAATCCATCGGCGTATAGTCATCATTTAACATAATGACTTGATACATTGACGGTCTTTTGAGTTCTGGCTTAACTGGTGCAACAGCTATGCCATGAGCCTCATCTTTACTGTCTTCCTCCATAGATAAGGTTAGTTTACTTTCGTACATTCTGCTGAGCCCTAAAAGTCCGAATAATGATTGTCATTCTATACATAAAACCCCCGCTAAGCCCTTGACAAAATAGAAAGATTGCCACAATGTAACTTTTCTAGGGGATTCATAACAAGGTTGTCATCTTACAACTATATGGTTCCAAAAATAATAAATACAAGTCTGGTTTTGGAGTACAACTCATGCAAACAGGGAAAGTGAAGTGGTTTAACAATGCCAAAGGATATGGTTTTATTCTATCCGACGATGGCGGCGAAGATCTGTTTGCCCACTATTCTTCTATTCAAACAGAAGGCTATAAAACCCTAAAGGCAGGCCAATCTGTTGAGTTCGGCACCAAGCCTAGCGATAACGGCACACATGCGATAGACATCACCCCGCTAGACATGCTGAGCCCTACCAAAGAGTCTCAAACAGATAATGTTGAGAAAGTACTAGGCGAAACAGAAATACAAGAAGCCTAAAAAATGCAAAAAAAAGCCCGGTATTAACCGGGCTTTTTTAATTAAAGAGAATCTATAATTTTATTGAGTGTAGGGCTTGGTCGCATGGCTTTAATAGCCTTCTGCTGATCCGGATGATAATAACCACCTAAATCAACAGCCGTACCTTGAGCATCACTGAGTTCCTTCACAATCTGCGTACGTTTTTCCTCGAGCTCCTTCGCAACATCCGTAAACTTATCGCTAAGATCCTTATCTTTTGTCTGTTCAGCCAAAGCTTCAGCCCAGTACAAAGATAAATAATAATGACTACCACGATTATCAACCTCCCCAACTATACGATGCGGAGAGCGATCATGGTCTAAAAATTTACCCGTCGCTTCGTTTAGTGTTTCAGCTAAAACAAGCGCCTTTTCATTATTAGTTTTATGCCCCAGCTCTTCTAATGAAACCGCTAAGGCCAAAAATTCACCTAAAGAATCCCAGCGTAAATGACCTTCTTCTGCTAATTGCTGGGCATGTTTAGGGGCAGAACCACCTGCGCCTGTCTCATATAAGCCGCCGCCCGCTAACAAAGGAACGATAGAAAGCATTTTCGCACTAGTGCCCAACTCTAAAATTGGAAATAAATCGGTTAAATAATCCCGCAATACGTTACCTGTTACGGAGATTGTATTTTCGCCTTTCTTCACACGAGCAAGAGTATATCGAGCGGCTTCAACAGGAGACATTATCTGAATATCCAAACCTGACGTATCGTGATCTTTTAAGTAGTGATTGACTATTTTAATTAAATTCGCATCATGAGCGCGTTGATCATCCAGCCAGAAAACAGCAGGCTGGCCAGTAGCACGAGCGCGATTAACTGCTAGCTTCACCCAATCCTGAATAGGTGCATCCTTGGTCTGGCACATACGCCAAATATCACTTTTTTCAACATCATGTTCAAGAATAACAACACCAGAATCGTCAATTACCTTAACAACACCGGAATCTTTTAAGATAAAGGTCTTATCGTGAGAGCCGTACTCTTCTGCTTTTTGAGCCATTAGACCAACATTGGATACACTACCCATAGTAGTCACATCAAATGCACCATTCTTCTGGCAAAACTCAATGGTTTCTTGGAAAACATCCGCGTAGCAGCGGTCAGGAATCATGGCTTTTGTGTCATGCAACTTTCCATCTGCGCCCCACATTTTACCAGAGGCACGAATGGCGGCCGGCATTGATGCATCCACAATCACATCATTTGGCACATGTAAATTGGTAATACCCTTATCAGAGTCAACCATGGCAAGGCTTGGGCGAGAGGCATAAACCGCTTGGATAGCAGCTTTAATTTCTGCTTTTTTATCAGCCGGCAAAGATTCTATTTTAGCGTATACATCACCAAGGCCGTTTTTAGTATTCACACCTAGCTCTGCGAATAAATCAGCATACTTGTCAAAAACGTCTTTATAATAAACGGTTACTGCATGACCAAACATAACAGGATCGCTGACTTTCATCATCGTGGCCTTTAAATGCAGCGACAGCATAACGTCATTTTCTTTTGCATCTTGCATTTGCGTTTCATAAAACTCACGCAGCGCATGCGTGGACATAACAGATGCATCAATCACTTCGTCTTTCTGTAATTCGAGGCCTGACTTCAATACAACTTCTTGGCCGTCTTTATTCGTCAAAACGATCGAAACAGACCCAGCCTTTGGGACGACATAAGATTTTTCTGAACCATAAAAATCACCATGTGTCATATGCGCAACATGGGATTTAGAGTCTTTAGACCATGCACCCATACTATGAGGATTTTGCTGAGCGTATATTTTTACTGGGGCTGCAACGCGACGATCACTATTACCTTCACGAAGAACAGGGTTAACCGCACTGCCTAAAATTTTAGAATAACGGGACTTAATATCTTCTTCTTTTTCGTTGGCAGGTTTTACAGGGTAATCCGGAATAGCATACCCTTGCTGCTGAAGCTCTTTAATTGCTTCAAATAACTGTGGGATAGAGGCGCTAATATTAGGCAACTTAATAATATTCGCTTCAGGTGTTTTAGCCAATTCACCTAATTCCTGCAGATCATCATTTTGACGCTGGTCAGCTTTAAGGAAATCAGGGAAACTTGAAAGAATTCGACCAGCCAAGGAAATATCACGCGTCTCAACAGAGAGATTGGCCGGCTTAGAAAAGGCTTTAATAATCGGCAATAGTGAATATGTTGCTAAAGCGGGTGCCTCATCTGTCAGGGTGTAAATGATCTTGGGGGTTTTATTGGTCATTTTCTATCCTAAGGTTCTATGGCTGCTGTGCCGAAACTTAAACGAAGAGTAGCTTTTGACCACTCTAATATTAACGCCTTTCAGGCAAATGCGATGACTTTTGATCGACGCATAACTGCATATTGGTTCTTAAACGCGACGAATTATATCACGCACTGGTATAATCGAAATGACTTTCTGTAGTTTTTCTACATAAAGCCATTCAAAATCATGTTATACCCTATTTATTTGGTAATTTTATTACAAGACCCATGCCTAAGTTAATTTTGTTCAATAAGCCCTATCAAGTCATGTCGCAGTTTTCTGAATCTGGCGACAAAGAAACACTGGCCAAATACATTGAGATTGCGAATGTATATCCTGCTGGTCGCTTAGACTACGACTCCGAAGGGTTGCTGCTATTAACCGATAGCGGTCAATTACAGCATAGAATAGCCCACCCAAAGCACAAATCTCCCAAAACATACTGGGTTCAAGTAGAGGGTGCACCATCTCAGGAAGCAATTGAGCAACTGCGCCAAGGGGTTGAGCTCAAGGATGGATTAACATTACCGGCAAAAGTATGCGTAATGGATGAACCGTCACTATGGGAGCGCAAACCACCCATTCGACAACGAGCTAATATTCCCACTACATGGCTTAACGTTACAATCAGCGAAGGCAAAAATCGACAAGTAAGAAGAATGACAGCAGCCATCGGCCACCCTACTTTACGCCTTATCCGAACACAAATTGGACAATGGTCCGTGGAAAACATTGTTCCTGGCAAATACCTAGAAATAGAAGTAGAAGAGCCACCAAACCAGAAAAGGCCGTATCCACAAAAGCGTAAATTCGATAAAATGCGCCCTCGAAAGGAAAGGTAAGTTATGCGCTTTAAGCCCAATTCAACCGTGGCCACCATCATCGAAGACAACGGCAAGTTATTATTTGTTGAAGAGTTCGATCAATCACGGCCTGTATTTAATCAGCCTGCGGGGCATCTAGAGGCAAATGAAACCTTAATAGAGGCCGCCAAGCGCGAAGTGCTTGAAGAAACGGGTCATCAGTGTGAAATCACCCACTATCTAGGCTTATATACTTATACCGCACCAAGTAATGGCATTACCTATCATCGCCACTGTTTTATCGGGCAGTCGACTCACTACGATGAATCTTTACCACTTGATACCGGTATTATCGGTATTAAATGGCTAACCCTTGACGAACTCATCGCCAGTAATTGTGCGCGTAGCCCTTTAGTTATTAAATGCGCACAAGATTATCTAAGCGGCACTCGTTACCCACTAAATTTAATTTATGAACACCCAAATGAATAAAGCAGCACAAAGCACCGTTATCGTTGGCATGTCTGGCGGCGTAGATTCCTCTGTTTCCGCTTATCTGCTTATGGAGCAAGGCTACCAAGTTGTAGGCTTGTTCATGAAAAACTGGGATGAGGATGACGGTACAGATTACTGCACCGCTAAAGAAGACCTAGCCGACGCACAGGCCGTGTGTGACAAATTAGGCATTAAGCTACACACCGCCAATTTTGCAGCCGAATACTGGGATAATGTTTTTGAACACTTCCTTCAAGAATACAAGGCCGGGCGTACGCCCAACCCAGATATTCTTTGTAATCGTGAGATAAAATTCAAAGCCTTTCTAGATTACGCCAAAGTGCTAGGTGCAGACTATATTGCCACAGGGCATTACGTACGCCGCTATGACGACAATGGCCAAACATTTTTACTACGCGGCCTAGATAACAACAAAGACCAAAGCTATTTCTTGCATGCTGTTGGTGAGAATGAAATCAAACAAACTCTATTCCCTGTAGGCGAACTTGAAAAGCCAGAAGTACGCCGCATCGCAGAAGAACAAGGTCTAGCTACTGCCAAGAAAAAAGACAGTACGGGTATTTGTTTTATCGGCGAGCGCCGCTTCAAAGATTTTTTACAGCAATACCTGCCTGCACAACCGGGGCAAATTGAAACAGCTGAAGGTGAGATCATCGGCAAACATGAAGGCTTAATGTATTACACACTGGGGCAACGTCAAGGTATTGGTATCGGCGGTACTAAAAATCACGGCACTGAGCCTTGGTTCGTAGTGGCAAAAGATCTCGATCGTAACGTACTCGTTATTGGTCAAGGCAAACAACACGAGCTGTTATTTAGTGACGCGTTAATTACTACCGATGTATTTTGGGTCAATGCAGAACCTTCAAAATTTCCTTTTCAATGCACTGCAAAGGTTCGCTATCGTCAACCTGATCAAACCTGTACAGTTTACAAAGAAGATAACCATTACAGGGTTGTTTTTGATGAGTCGCAACGAGCCGTCACTCCAGGGCAATCGATTGTATTCTACCAAGGCGAAGTATGTCTTGGCGGCGGCGTCATTGAAACCACAGAAAAGTTTGACGCACAAAACAAACAAGGTTAATCAAGTATGTCTAAAGCCAGTATTGATAACCAAGCTCTCGCTCTTGCCGGTTTATTTCAGGCTGTGCATCTTGTTGAGCAAATTGCCCGCACCGGCAATGTAAATGAAAAAGAGTTAAAGACCTGCATTGAAAGCTTATTCCAAACGCACCCCAAGTCTATAGAGGACGTGTACGGAGGCTCAAAGGAAAATTTAAAGCTGGGATACAAAGAAGTCCGCTTCTTAACAGACGGCAAAACACGCACAGGCTCAAGCCCAGATGTTATGCGTTATGCACTAGCGATTTTACACTTAGAAGGTAAGTTGCGAAAAAATAAAAAAATGATGCCTAAGGTAAGCCAAGGTATCGACCAAGCTAAGCGCCAACTGGATCATTTCCATAGCAGCCACGAAAATTTAATTGCCAACTTATCCGGTCTATATCAAGAAACACTGAGTACGTTTCGCTTTCGTATTCATGTAACAGGTAATGCACAGCACCTACAAAACACTCAGAATGCACACAAAATTCGCGCCCTATTACTCTGTGCTGTACGCTCAGCTATATTATGGAGACAAGTTGGTGGAAAGCGCTGGCAGCTCTTATTTAACCGACAAAAATTAAATAAAAGCTGTCTAGATGCATTAGATAAAATGCACTAAGGAAACAACAATAAAGCCACTACTGAGTGGCTTTATTGCTATAAAAAGACTTCATCTGCTGAAGAGCCTTAAATGCCGCTTGCGGATTCAACTTAAGGTCGGCGCTTAATTGATCTTCATTATCGCGACTTTCAAGCAAGCCAATTGGGTTCTGAATAAAACTACCCTCTTTGGTCACAAACGCATAATTATAATAGCTTGCCATAACCTGCACATCACGAGAAACCTCATCAAATAAACTTTCCCCATTACTGTAATCGCTTATAGGGGCTTTACAGTCTAATAGCTCGTCAATCAAAGTGGCTGAAACATCTACACTAGCCGTCCTATGATCAAATACTTTTGCCTCTTTGCCAGGCCAATGCACCACAAGCGGAACCTGTGTTTGGTATGGGGTGTAATTACTACCATGACCAAAGCGAGTGGCACTAGTATCCGCAAACTCTTCCGCATGATCAGACGTAATAATTAATATGGTATTTTCATATTTCCCCATATTTTTTAATTGCGTGATTAGCTCACCAATCAAGTGATCTACAAAATAAATGCTATTTTTATAACGATTTATAAATGGCTGAGGATCCTTGCCTGATTTAAAATCGACTAAACTTGGTTTTTTAGATGGCTTAAATTTTTCAAACTCTTCAGGGTAGTAATAAAGATAATGGGTTGAATTAAAAAACATAAAACCAAAAACACTTTCATCAGTGCTTTTAAGTTTTGTTATCATTTTATCTAACACATCACGATCTTTCTCTATCGTATCAGCCCCTTCGCCATGATGGACATCTGCCTTTACCGGTAAAAAACTACTGTCGGTCAACTTGATACGAGTGATGTCGCCACTTGGGTAGATACCAAATTCATATTCTTGTTTTTTTAATTCATTAAGCAACACCGGCCCGCCCGCGCCATTATGTGCAACAACGTTATCCATATACGTAGGAGCCAAGCCATACATTAATGCAAAAATACCTCTTGTTGTGACATTCCCACTTGAATGGTGATCTTTAAACCAAAGAGAATCTTGAGCCAATGCGTATGTATTTGGCGATACATCTGCATCCATTGTGTCCCCACGCCAGCTCTCAAGCACCACCATTATAATATTTGGCTTTTCCATGAGCGGCGACTGACATTGCATAGCGGTTTTAGGGTAGTTGATATTAGAGGAGTCGACTTGTTCACTCTCTCCCGCCATATTGTCAAGCATATTGCTTTTCGCAATAGAGCGAGAATGCATAGGAAAGTAAAACGGAATATGACCACTTAGAGATGTGATTGGCATATAGTTTTGTGCATACGCCCAAGAGTGCGTTAGATTCACAAATAAAACGTTAACAAAAACAAAAGCAGCAAACAACCAGCCTATGCCCTTAAAGCGACTGCGATTAACAATGCGCTTGTTTACCAGCCATAAGAAAAAGAGCTGAGCAATGGCAATAAGACCCGACACAAAACTGAACAACACATAAGTTTTCAATGATACATCAAAAAATTCACCCCCTTCATCCGCCCAGAATGCTTCAATAAAGAACCAGTTTATGTGATAGCTATAAATGTCATATATGTAGCTATCAATGAATACCACGACAGCAACATTGCCTGCTGCACAAAGCAGTAGCACTTGCAAAGGCCAGTAAGCGTAGGGAATGAATGTCAAAGGCAAGAACAAAATAATTGCCACAATCGCATACAAGCCCCAAACAGCAGGAATAACACCAACTTGATACGCGCCATCGAGCAAGCTAACCGCACTAGGAAAATGATCCGCAAACCCAATTGAGATAACACTAATAAGGCTAATATTAAGCAAAAGAAGCCAGCCCAATGCCTTATTTAGCTGCCAGACTTGCTTGAGATAATTCATCTATATATTCCAAAACGCTAATACAAGGCCTCATTCTAGCGCCACCATTGAACCGGGTATAGCCCAATATCGTAAACCATCTGTTGCATTTACCATTAAACTGCTGCCTATACAGAGCAAACACTGTATAATTTGCGCCTATTTTTTGGCTTATTCTAAAAAAACGTGAGGGTTTCATGGATCTTTCTGCTTTGACCGCTGTTTCACCTATTGATGGCCGCTATGGCAGCAAAACCGCTGAGCTGCGTAGCATCTTCAGTGAGTTTGGCCTTATCAAATATCGCGTTCAAGTTGAGGTTCGCTGGTTACAACGCCTTGCTGAGCACGATGCCATTACTGAGGTTCCTCCTTTTAGCAAAAATGCCAATGCATTACTTAACAGTATCGTTGATGATTTTAGCGAAGCCGATGCACAAAAAATCAAAGACATCGAAAGCACCACCAACCACGATGTAAAAGCTGTTGAATACTTCTTAAAAGAAAAAATCGAATCAAATACTGAGCTTGCCGCTATTACAGAATTTGTTCATTTTGCATGCACCTCAGAAGACATTAACAACCTATCTCATGGCCTAATGCTTAAAGCAGGTCGTGATGAAGTGGTACTACCCTATCTTGAGAAAGTCACTAGCGCCATTGCAGAACTTGCAATTAGCCAAGCCGAACTGCCTATGCTTGCGCGCACACACGGACAAACGGCCTCACCTACTACCCTAGGTAAAGAAATGGCTAACGTTGTTGCCCGTATGCGTCGCCAAATTCAGCAAATAAAAAATGTTGAAATTTTAGGTAAAATGAATGGCGCAGTTGGTAACTACAATGCACATATTTCTGCTTACCCTGAAATAGATTGGGCTCAAAATGCGCAAGTTTTCATTGGAGGTCTGGGTTTAACGTTTAACCCATATACTACTCAAATTGAGCCACACGATTATATTGCTGAATTATTTGATGCCCTAGCACGTTTCAATACTATTTTAATCGACTTTGATCGTGACATTTGGGCGTACATCTCTAACGGTTACTTTAAGCAGAAAACCATTGCAGGTGAAGTAGGTTCATCAACCATGCCGCATAAAGTTAACCCTATTGATTTTGAAAACTCAGAAGGCAACTTAGGTATTGCTAACGCAGTATTATCGCACTTAGCACAAAAGCTTCCTATTAGCCGCTGGCAGCGTGACCTAACCGACTCTACTGTACTGCGCAACATGGGTGTTGGACTTGGCTACAGCTTAATTGCATACCAATCTTCACTCAAAGGGATTTCAAAACTAGAAGTGAATGAAGTACGTATCGCAGCTGACCTTGAAAATGCGTACGAAGTACTGGCCGAGCCGATTCAAACGGTTATGCGTCGCTTTGGAATTGAACAGCCTTACGAAAAACTTAAAGCTTTCACTCGCGGCAAAGCCATCACAAAAGATATGATGATTGAATTTGTTGATTCTTTGGAGCTACCACAGGCCCATAAAGAAGCTTTAAAAGCCATGACACCAGCAAGCTATACTGGTAATGCGGCAGAACAAGCGAAAGCCATTTAATTAAAAGATAGTTATGCCAAATCCCGCACAAGAGCAAACTCTTTTGCGGGATTTTTTTTGTTTTTATCGGAGCTCATATGAATATTCTTGGCAGCATTAGTATTGATACATTTTTAAGTGAATATTGGCAAAAAAAACCGCTCCTTATTCGCAACGCCTTTCCTGATTTTATAAGCCCTATTGATCCAGACGATTTGGCCGGCCTTGCCATGGAAGAAGATGCCGAGTCGCGTCTCATTTTCGAAAACGGAAAAAATGGTCCATGGGAGTTACGCAATGGTCCGTTTACTGAGGAGGACTTTGCCAGCCTGCCTGAAAAAGACTGGACCTTATTGGTTCAAGCGGTCGATCAATGGGTGCCCGAATTGGCCGATATGCTTGACTATTTTCGGTTTATCCCCAAATGGCGCTTAGATGACATAATGGTCAGCTTCGCCCCAGAAGGCGGCAGTGTTGGGCCTCACTTTGACCAGTACGATGTATTTCTTCTGCAAGCCCAGGGTCAACGTCACTGGCAAGTGGGGCCACGCTGCAATGATAATAGTCAGTTAGTGCAAGGCACAGATCTTAAAATCCTGACAAATATAGACGTTTCTGAGGAGTGGACATTAAACCCTGGCGACATGCTTTATATTCCTCCGCAATATGCACACAACGGCGTGGCATTAAATGACTGCATGACTTTTTCTGTGGGCTTCCGCGCACCATCACACGCTGACATCATCAATCATCTTGCGGATCATGTTTGCGCCGAACTTACTGAAGATGAGCGCTACAGTGACGCGGATATTAAGGATGCTCAAACACAGCCAGCATTGATTGATAACGAGGCAATCTCGCGCGTGCAAGACGCTGTTATTAAACACATGGAAAACCCAGAAGCACTCAAGGCTTGGTTTGCTCAATACATGACGCAAAGCAAGTACGAAGCGCTGCACGAGCCTCTAGAAGATAAGCTAGAGTGGGATGAGCTCTCACCCGCTTTCTCTCAAGCAAGTTGCGTCTTACAGAATGAAACCACGCGCTGGGCATATTACGAATCTAATCAAGGCATTGAATTTATTATCAACGGTGAGAATATAAATGCTCCCCACAGCGAAGCTGTTACAGCTATGTGCAAAATACTCGCAAACCAACGCCAAACCCCCACTGCCGATCTAAGCTCGTTCCTGCAGGACAACCAATGTAAAAAAATGCTGCTAAACTTATTCAATCTGAATTATTTATACTTTGATGAAGCATGAGCCAAATAAAAGTCATAGGGGCAAAGTGGAATAAAGACCGCATTGTCTTAAAAGATATTCGCAAACAAGTTTTCATACTTGAGCAAAATGTGCCGCAAGAGCTCGAATGGGACAAGGACGATGCGATGAACGAGCATTTCCTTGCCTATATCGATAATGAGCCCGTTGGCTGCGCTCGTCTCGTTGATAATAAGAAAATCGGCCGCATGGCCGTTCTTAGGCCCTACCGTAGCATGGGTGTAGGTAAACAGATTATTGATCACATACAGCGTTACGCTTCACAGAAGCGCTATACCCGTTTAGAACTTAGCGCACAATGTCACGCTTATTCATTTTACAAACAGTGTGGATTTGAAGCGTTTTCGCTTCCTTACGAGGATGCCAGCATTCCCCATATCAACATGGGCTTTAATGTTTTCTCACAGCAAAGCAACACCGGGTTGTTCAGCATGGGCGATGACAGTGAAATACATCGCGGTCAATCACAACTACAAGCTCAAGGCCTTCTTGACATTATACTCAGCCAGACTCATCGCAGCATGATATTGTGCTTAAAAGATCTCTCCCATCCTTTATGCCGACATGAAGGCCTCATTCAAAAAATAAAACAGCTTGCCCGTCACAACCGAAACTTCAAAGTCTATATTTTAATTGGTCAGCACAACACGCAAAATAACGAACATAATTTATTTCGCCTACAGGACCGACTACCTTCATTTATAGAAATTCGCAGCACGCAAGACAGCATTCCATGCAAATGGTTAATGGATAGCACTGCTTGGTTTGATTTTGAATTAACTAATAGTCGCGCCTGCTTTTCTGATCGCGCGAAAATTAAACACTTTATGGAGCAATTTAATAAATGGTGGCACAGCGCGCAAAATATTGCAGATGCAAGACGTTTGTCTATCTAGCTCTTATAGTGCTTACGGCTTGCTCGCAGGATAAGTTCACACTTGTAGAGCTACACCATAAGCAACCTAGCGAATTAACTCATATCATTGACCAGCAACTTGGTGATGACATTGAGTACAAAATAGCAGGCCAAACTATTATTTTTTATGACTCAGGCGCGAATATTCAAAGTACAATTAATTTACTTGAGATATTAGATAAACAACCTAGGGTGTACGCCTTAAATTTTTCTTGGAAAAATCCGCGCCGCGCCTCCACAATAAAATTACCTTCCATTGTTTCTATTCAGCAAGATCAAAACAATCTAATTAATCTATTCAACACCACTTGGCACGTCGACATCAAACCAGCCAATCAAACACAGGTATGGCTATCATTAAAAACCAAAGAAAGGCGAAAAGTAAAAAGTGAGCAGCACTACCTTCTAACGCTCAATCAACCAGGTGAGGTTGCGAATCCATTATTACCCGAAGACTTAATGATTAATGTAATGCTTTATTAAATTGAAATATTAGAGAGGAGCTTTTCACTGAAAAACAAAAAGGCCATGTATTTCTACATGGCCTTTTCATTGAATTGGTGCCCGGAGCCAGACTCGAACTGGCACGCTCTATGAGCGAGGGATTTTAAA
>JAWUYY010000083.1:0-54192 GCA_034110565.1 Bermanella sp.
AGCTTTAACGTCGGTGAATAACAGCCATGGCAATGGATAAAACCTACCAGCCCCACGCAATCGAGCAATCTTGGTACAAAACTTGGGAAGAAAAGGGCTATTTTGCCCCTCAAGGTGGCGATGAAAGCTACTGCATCATGATTCCGCCACCAAACGTCACCGGCTCATTGCACATGGGCCATGGCTTTAATAATGCCGTCATGGACTGCATGGTTCGCTATAACCGCATGCAGGGTAAAAACACCTTATGGCAGCCAGGTACCGACCACGCAGGCATCGCCACACAAATGGTGGTTGAGCGTCAACTGGCCGCACAAGGTATTGACCGTAAAGAGTTAGGTCGTGAAAAATTCCTCGAAAAAGTATGGGACTGGAAAGCCGAGTCTGGTGGCAACATCACCAATCAAATTCGCCGTTTAGGCTCATCGGTTGACTGGAGCCGCGAGCGCTTCACAATGGACGACGGCTTAAGCAAAGCCGTTGAAGAAGTGTTTGTTCGCCTTTTTAAAGAGGACCTTATCTATCGCGGTAAGCGCTTAGTGAACTGGGACCCTAAACTGCACACAGCTATTTCTGATCTTGAAGTGGAAAACAAAGATAAGAAAGGTCACATGTGGCACTTCCGTTATCCACTGGCCGATGGCATTACCACACAAGACGGACATAACTACATCATAGTGGCAACGACTCGTCCTGAAACCATGTTGGGCGACACAGGCGTCGCGGTAAACGCAGAAGACCCTCGCTATAAAAGTTTAATCGGTAAGTTCATTGAGCTGCCATTGGTTGGCCGTCGCATTCCTATTGTTGCTGACGAACACGCCGACATGGAGAAAGGCACAGGTTGCGTAAAAATCACCCCAGCCCACGACTTTAACGATTACGAAGTAGGTAAGCGCAACAAGCTACCTATGATCAACATTCTGACCTTCAACGGTGATATTCGCGCCGAAGCCGAAGTGTTCAGCACCAATGGCGAGCCAAGCGAAGATTACAGCACTGAACTGCCACAAGAATTTATTGGCCTAGAACGCTTTGAAGCCCGTAAAGCCATCGTTGCTAAATTAGATGAGCTTGGCTTATTAGATGAAGTGAAAGATCACGACCTCACCGTGCCTTACGGCGATCGCGGTGGTGTGGTTATTGAACCCATGCTCACCGATCAATGGTATGTGCGTATTGAAGAACTGGCTAAGCCTGCCATCGAAGCGGTTGAAAACGGCAGCATCGAGTTTGTGCCTAAGAGCTACGAGAACATGTACTTCTCTTGGATGCGCGATATTCAAGATTGGTGTATCTCACGCCAACTTTGGTGGGGCCACCGTATCCCAGCTTGGTATAACGACAACGGCGATGTATTCGTTGGCCATAGCGAAGCAGAAGTACGTAAAGAGAATAACCTAGGAGATGAGGTTAATCTTCGCCAAGATAACGACGTGCTAGATACTTGGTTCAGCTCTGCCTTGTGGACCTTCTCAACCCTTGGCTGGCCTGAAGACACAGAAGAACTTAGAACTTTCCACCCAACCGACGTACTGGTTACGGGTTTTGACATCATCTTCTTCTGGGTTGCCCGCATGATTATGATGACATTGAAGTTCACAGGCGAGGTGCCGTTCAAAAAGGTTTATGTTCACGGCCTAGTGCGCGACCAAGAAGGTCAGAAAATGTCTAAATCTAAGGGTAACGTTCTCGACCCATTAGACATCATCGACGGCATCGAACTTGAAGAGCTAGTAAGCAAGCGCACCAGCGGCATGATGCAGCCACAAATGGCAGCGAAAATTGAAAAACAAACCCGTAAGCACTTCCCTGACGGCATTGCCGCTCACGGCACCGATGCCTTGCGTTTCACTTTCTTATCATTGGCCTCCACTGGTCGTGATGTGAAATTCGATATGAGCCGCTTAGAAGGGTACCGTAACTTCTGTAACAAGCTTTGGAACGCCACGCGTTTTGTGATGGAGTCCATCGGTCACACAGATGAAGCGCCGTTAAGTAAAGAGGCCATCGCCGATTTAAACAATGGCGACGTGGATTTATCTCTTGCGGATCGCTGGATCATTTCGCGCTTACAACAAGCTGAAAAAGAAATCATCCATGCCTTAGATGACTTCCGTTTCGATCACGCAGCACAATCGCTTTATGATTTTGTCTGGAACGAATACTGCGCATGGTACTTAGAGCTTTCTAAGCCTGTACTATGGAGCGACGAATCCACTGACGCACAAAAACGCGCCGCCCGTCGTACTCTGGTTCAAGTATTAGAAACCATCTTACGTCTCGCTCACCCAATGATGCCGTACATCACCGAAGAAATTTGGCAGACACTGGCACCCATTGCAAACACCACTAAGCTGTCGAAAAATGGCGAAACGATTATGCTCGCTGAGTATCCTAAATACGATGAAAGCAAAGTCGATGCACAAGCGGAAACCGATATCGAATGGCTAAAAGGTGTGATCACGGGTATTCGTAACATTCGTGCAGACCTCGGTATTGGCCCAGGCAAGCCTGTTAAGTGTTTATTCAAAAACGGCAGTGCAGATGATCAACGCCGTTTAAATGCCAACACTAACTTCTTAAAAGCCATGGCCAAGTTAGAAAATATCACTTGGCTAAACGACGGCGAAAAAGCGCCACTTTCTTCAACTGCGTTAGTTGGCAAGATGGAAGTTTTGATTCCAATGGCAGGCAACATCGATGCCTCTGCTGAAATCAATCGTTTAAGCAAAGCCCTTGAAAAAAATCAAAAAGAGCTGGCCCGTGTTGAAGGCAAACTTAATAACCCTAAGTTTACCGATAAAGCGCCCGCTGACGTTATCGAAAAAGAGAAAGCCAAGTTGGCTGAATTTGAAGATGCATCGGCTAAGTTAAGCGAACAGTTAGAAGCCATTAAAGCGCTTTAAACAACGCAACCGAGTCACCCTAAAAATCCTTTGTAGCAATACAAGGGATTTTTTTGTCCATAATCAACTTTAAGTTGCTCATCCTGTTAGCCATAAATAACACGTAAACCTAATTCCAATTTAGTTTCAAGCTCATGCAAAAGTAGGAATTATTTCACTTTTTAAGCAGTATCGCTTTATTTCTCAAATGGACTTACTGTAAATATAAGCACTCAACAACCAAGGACTGGTCATGCTGCGTCGCTTACTTTTTCTATGCCTTTTATCGTTTCATACCCAAGCAGAACTTTACCGCTGCGAAGCCTCATCAGGCCAAATACAGTTTACGGATAAGCCCTGCCCTGCTACGGGTAACATCTATCAACCTAAAGCGGTTATGACCAATTACAAAACCATCAAATTTTCTAAACAGCAACGCAACGAATCACCAACTAAGAACCAACAACAATGCCCTTTCTTAACCAGTACGGAAATTAGAAACTTAAGAGTGAAAGATCAATTCAAGAAAGGTCTCACCCAAGAGCATATTCAACAGCGCTTAGGTAAAGCCGATAATATTAATAACAACAAAGATAAAAGTACTTGGGTTTATGCGGGCAAGCATGTGAAACGCATCTTTCGTTTCAAACATTCATGCTTAATTAGTTGGAAAGAAAAATGGAAAGACAAAGAAAGCCAGATTAGTAAATTCAGGGATGAGCGCTAAGTTTTCATACACACTGATTAGCCATAACAAGAAAAATTAACGTAATCGTACGATACCGCTTTTCCCTGTAAAATCTGCTACCAACCAAATTTGATCAAATTGATAGCCGTCAGGAATGTTAATTTTACTCATGGCATTCAGTACCTGCTCTCGATTCCATGCAGGATGAGCGTTGCGAATCACTAGCCAAACCTTATTCGAATCATAGGTTTTGCCGGCTTTATTTTTCAAAATGGCATTCAATGCACTGGTTAAACGTTCATTGGTGTCGCTAAATTTCTCCTGCAACTCTAAATGATGCTTAACATTGGCATTAATGCCTTGCTTAAGAATATCCATGGCTTCTTGAGATGAACCATAAAGGTGAGCAATTTCTAAATCGAGTTTTTCACCGTCCAACATGCAAGATACATCCGGGCGTCTTGGGCGGTTATGCCAGATATGGCGAATACTATGGCCAGTGAGGCGTTCATACTGGCGCATAAACAACTTAGCCGCATCGTGCTCTAATTTAAGCTTTGCGGTCTCACTGGCTGAGATGTAAGTCCTATTCGTTACTTCTTCCATAAGTTGCTATATCGAATCTTTATCCTCGTAAACGACGCACGCGGAATGACCGACCTTTTAGTTTACCTTCGCTGATTTTTTTAAGTGCTGGCTTTGCTGCATCTCGGGCAACCGCTACAAACGACCAATTATCGTACATATCGATCTTTCCAATTTGTTCAAACTCAATGCCGTTATCACTCGTCAATGCTCCAACAATATCACCAGGACGCACTTTTTGTTTTTTACCACCATCAATTTGTAACGTTACCATTTTTGATTTATATGGCACTTTCTCTAATAAACTAAAAGGCGGTAAAATATCGTTTTCAATTTGAATACCTAAATATTCAGCAAGCACAGCCACTTTATAGCTTTCGCTGTCCACGTGCAGGGTGAACGCCTTGCCTGTACTACCAGCACGTCCTGTACGACCAATGCGGTGTACGTGTATCTCTGGATCACGGGCAATCTGGTAGTTAATCACACAATCTAAATCTTCAACATCCAAACCACGGGCCGCCACATCCGTAGCCACTAAAACCGATGCACTTTTATTAGCAAAGCGTACTAGGGTTTGATCACGATCTCTTTGTTCTAGATCACCATGTAACGCCACCGCTGCAAATCCAATGCTAGCAAGCTCATCACATAGCTCTTGGGTTTCTCGCTTAGTGCTGCAAAATATCACTGCACTTTCTGGCTGGTGTTTTAACAACAACAACTTAACTGCACTTAATCGCTGACTATTGTCTTTAACTTTATAAAAATATTGTTTAATGCTGGCGTTATCGTGACCGCCTTCTACCTTTACCAACACGGGATCTGTCATCACACGTTGTGCGATCTTCTGGATACCATCAGGAAAGGTAGCACTAAATAACAAGGTCTGACGATTGGCTGGTGTGTGATTCATTATGGCATCTAAGGAGTCTTGAAAACCCATATCCAGCATACGATCGGCTTCATCAAGTACAAACGTAGATAAGTGATCAAGCTTGAGCGTTTCTTTACGTAAATGTTCCTCAATGCGCCCTGGTGTCCCAACAACAATATGACAGCCATGTTCAAGTGATCCAATTTGCGGACCAAATGGCATGCCACCACACAAGGTGAGCACTTTGATGTTATGAATAGCACGGGCTAATTTTCGAATCTCTTTGGCCACTTGGTCAGCCAACTCACGAGTGGGACACAAGACTAAGCTTTGTACATAAAAACGCTTCACGTCTAATTGATTAAGTATACCCAATGCAAATGCAGCGGTTTTACCTGAACCCGTTTTGCCTTGTGCAATCACATCTTTACCGTCCAATATAGACGGTAAGCTCTGCTCTTGAATAGGGGTCATACTGGCGTAGCCCATATCATCAAGATTTTGCAGCAGACTAGGGTTTAAACCCAATTGGGAGAAATTTGGTTGGCTCACGCAACACCTATAAATGAAAGACTAAAAATTATGCTGGCATTTTAACAGAAGCACTCCCTGCTGTAGTGCTGATTCAGATAAATCTACCGATTTAATGCGTCAGCTAGGTCGCCCCAAGGGCAGTTTAAGCGTTGAATAGATAGACAATACTCGGCTTAACTCAGCGTTTTCTATTGGTTTACTGAGGTATTCGTTCATACCACAAGCTAGGCATTTCGCTTTGTCCCCATCTATGGCATTGGCAGTCATGGCTATAATGGGTATGCCTTGGTTGGCGATGCCTTCACTATCCGCTGCGCCTGCACGAATGGCTTGTGTGGCAGCATAACCGTCCATCACTGGCATTTGGCAGTCCATAAAGACCACATCAAATTGATGCTTCCGTAGCTTGTCTATCGCATCTTGGCCGTTTTGCGCAATCGTTATGGACAAACCAAAATCCGATAGCAGTTCTTTTGCCACCTCTTGATTTATGAGGTTGTCCTCAACTAATAAAATGCGACCTTCATGTGAGGTACCGACTTCAGTATTACGCTGTGCAGGTTGTAGTTGTTTGGTTGCTAACTGCACTGGAACCTCTATTTTGAATTCGCTGCCTTTATCAAGCTCACTCGTAACGTCTATCTCTCCACCCATTAATTCAACAATCTGATTAACGATAGCAAGACCTAACCCTGTACCGCCGAAACGCCTTGTGGTCGACGAGTCAGCTTGTGTGAAATCATTAAATAAGTTAGATATATTTTCTTGCTCAACACCAATGCCGCTATCTTTGACATAGACAATTAATTTAGCCTCTGTTGTATTTGTATTGTTTAGGGATACTTGCAATGTCACCTCACCATCTTGTGTAAATTTAATGGCATTACTCAGTAGGTTCCCCACTACTTGTTTTAAACGAATAGCGTCACTTTTAATCCATCTATCTTCTAAATTTATGGTCTCTAATATCAATCCAATATTTTTACTCTGAGCTTGATACTTATAACTTTCGTAAATGGAATGTATTAAATAGTCGATATTAAATGCACGACGCTCTAAATGTAACTTTCCTGATTCTATTTTGCTAAAATCCAAAACATCATTAACGAGCGATAGAAGTGTTTCTGTGCTTTCTTGAGCAAGTTTGATGTATCGCTTATTTTTCTCATCATGATTGTTTTTATTGATCAAATTAAGCATGCCAATAATACCATTCATCGGCGTGCGAATTTCATGACTTATAGTAGCCAAAAAACGTGTTTTTACATCCAAGGCTGTTTGTAGATCAGACGTTCTATCGACAACCTCTTTCTCTAGGTCATTTTTGACCGCTAATATTTCATCTTTCGAACTAGACAGCTCTTCTACTAAAGCATTAAAACTTGAATTCAACTCATCTAATTCATTCGGAATTTTAGATTCAATATACTCAGAATTATAATCATTTAAATTATTAAAATTAATCTTATGAATCTTATCTGTGAGCAACTTAAGTGGCTTAAGAATGATATATTTTGAAAAGAAGTAAAATATAACAAATAGCGCCAAGCTTTTTATAATAGAATTAACCAATAAAAATAAATAACCAAACTTCAGCCGCGACAAAACCACGCTTGAGTCACTATATAAAGTAACATCGGCTAACTTTATATCAGTGCCGGAGAACGTATAATAAAGAGGGAATTCATACGATAACAAATCAAGTATTTCATTTGAGGGCGCCTCATAATCAGAAGAAAAAATACGGATCTTATTTTTATCATTCACCACGCCTTTTGCCATAAAGATTTCATCTTCATTTGGCTTGATTATTTTAATACCAACAATCACCGGCATGTTAAACAATACATCTAAATTTTCAGTAATTCGTTCTCTGTCTAGATCCCAAATTGATCGCGCTAACACCTGCCCAAAAACCGCTTGATAAAGACTTAGTTCCTTAACAATATCTTGCTGTGTATGACGATATTCCTTCACCATATGAAACACAGTCACTACCACAGCAACCAAACAATAAAAGCCAAACACCCAACGCATAAGTTGGGTCGAAATTGAGCGTTTACTCGTGACAGCTTTCATCAACCCAACCTTGCCATAATGCCTGATGTTGCGCTAACCACTTTTGTGCTGCAACCTCATATGAAAGCCCATCAACATCGACTAATGCCGCTGCACTGGAAATTTGCTGACTATTCAATGAAAATCTCTGCAGTAACTTAGCAGCACAAGGCCATTGCTTTGCAAAACCAGACCAAGCTGCTTTTTTAAGCCAACCACCTTTTGGATTACCGCAGTCATATAAGAAATCTTTATTCACGCCCCAGCTAGGATCCGTTTCACACTCCGGAGCATAATCTGGGAATTCCACAAACTTACCTTTAATTCTTGATTCGACCCAATTAGGGGTCCAATTGAACAAAACAATTGGTTGCTGAGTTTTAACCGCTTCCTTTAATGCATCATTTAATGCTTTACCAGACTTAAGCACTTTCACTTCAAAATCGATTTGCAATGCACGTATGCGCGCTTCATCTGGTTTCTCCCAAGGACCTGAGAGGTATAACCCTTTTTTAGGGTTATCTGTTGCAAAGGACGTGGCGCATTTTTTTAATGCTTTCCAATCAGGTAAACCAGGACACAAGGCCTCAACATAGTCAGGGTACCACCAATCTTCCCGCGTTTTAGCTTGATGCAAGCCCATATCAATAATACGACCGGTTGCCACCAATCTGTCGAACTCAATGGCCATAGTGCCTTCCCAAACCTCCACTTGCACATGAGCAACACCATGGCTCAGGGCGCCCCATTGCTCCGCAATAGGACTTTGAAGATACGCCACATCGTAGCCCTGATTTTTGAATAACTCCCCCATTACATGGCTCAGCACTATCTGACTAGACCAGTTATTCGTAATAATCTTGATAGGCTCTGACCACGAACTCATGGATACGTAAATCAGCACAATAAAACCTAGTATTTTACTCACTAGAAATCACTCCAATTTTTTATATTAATCCTTTTAAAACAAATACTTGGAACTGTCCGTAGGTTTCATATATCTCTTATATTCAAGATAACAACACCACATTACTTATTAAAGTGTAGGCCAATGCTCTAGAAAGGTATGTCGGATGAGTTGCAGATATTGGCTAGTAATTTGTGCATTAAAGTCATTCCTATACGACCATGACTATGATTTGCTCACTATAGATAAAAAAGGAGCACCAATGACTGTCAAAACACCTCATTTGCATATTAAAGGAAAGGGCGAACCCGTGCACTTTTATCACGCCAATGGCTTTCCAGCTGAGGTGTATACACCGTTTTTAACTCAGCTATCCGAGCATTTCGATGTATACGCTATGAATGGTCGTGCCACGTGGGAAAACAGCGGCGAGCCCAGCCACAAAAATTGGGAAATCTTTGCTGATGATTTAATCAAACATTTAGAAGAAACTCAGAATCAACCCATTATTGCCATTGGCCATAGTATGGGCGCCAGTGCGACGGTATTAGCCGCGATCAAACGACCTGATTTATTTAAAGCTCTGGTTTTGATTGAACCTGCAATGGTGGATTGGCCCATGAGGCTCATGTTTAAATTTGTGCCTAAAAACATCTTAGCAAAAAATAAATTAATCAGCGGAACAGCTAAAAAAGCCGACACCTGGATAAACCGCGAAACCTACAAAAAATATTTGAAAAGATTCAAAGGCTATAGACTATTTAATGAAAATGCATTTGATGCCTTTATGCATCATGGTGTAAAAGAGATAAAAGAAGGTAAGGTACAACTGCGCTTTCCTAATCAATGGGAGGCATATAACTACACCAATCCACCTTATTTAATGAAGCAATTCGCTAAACTCAAAAAAGGTGAATTAAATATACCTACTATTGCTATTCGCGGCAAAAAAAATGGTTTCTTTAGTGATAAACTTTGGCAAACTTGGCAGCGCCATCAGCCTAGCGCCGTTTATTTACAAGATAAAAACTATGGGCATTTAATGCCCTTAGAAGGCCCACTCGATACAGTAACCTTAATACTTAAGGGATTGTCTGACATTGAAAAAATAATTTAAAATAATGAATTCATCTTTTTTATTCTGATAGAAACGCGTAATCCCAATCGGCTGATAGCATTGGTGATTTAGTCTTTATAAGGCCTATGGCGTTAAAGGCCGTTTGAATTTGATTGTTTAATACATCAAGTCGATGTGGGAATTCTGGATTATTAAAGAAATCCATATTACCTTTCTTATCAACAAACTGGGCGTCGTAATAGAGATTTTCTATATCCATTTGAGCCGTTTTATCTCCTAGTAAAATATCAGCAGATATCTCTTGTAGTTTTATTTTTCTAGGATTACTCAAATCAGCCATTAGATTTTTAACTTCTGTTGATGTTTTCATTAACGCTTGCACAAAGGATTTTACTTCAGATTTATTACTTTCAAAATAATCCGATCGAACCACATAAACATCTGCAATAATACGACGAGCATACATGGTTGAAATAATCATTCTCGCACCTTTAATTGAATCATTTTTTCCAGTTCCTACTCGACGTCCTGACGTTAAACCATAAGCATCTGAAATAATCATAAAGGATGCATCAATATCATTAAGCTTCAATGCCTCAGCAGGTGAATTAGCCGATAATGTTAAGTCTTCCATCCACTTTAAATTGACATCATTCATTTTTAACCCAGCCTGAGTGAGTAATGTCGTCATAAAATCAACATGGGGGCCATAAGCTTGAATCGCAATTGTTTTCCCTTTCAACTGATCAATTCGCATAATATTGTTTTTTGCAACCAGCGTATCACCACCCCTTGACCAAGTTAATTGATAGATCACTACAGGCTTAGTTCTTGGGTCTTGATTAATTAAATCCAACGCTTGATTACACATCCCTATTGTGCAACGTAAGTAGGGTGAATCACCCGATAAATAGTCCTGCAACTGCTTATCAAAATTATCTTGCAATACAAACTCATAATCTAGTCCGGCTTTCGCCATGGCACTTTCAGGCTGAGTGCGGGTATTCATACCGTTTGCAAGAATACTCACCATATCGCCACCCCAAGTAATCATCGGCACGCGCATAGGCGTTGTTTTTTTCACGGCACCCACTGTTGTATTAATTCGATCTGCCAATGGTTGCGGATCAATAAACTCAGGGGACGCATAAGCTGTATGAATAAACAACGTTATTAGTAATAGATAAAAGCGTGTCAAAACGTAATTCCTTTCGAAAATATCAAAATATTGATACCTATAGCAATTTCAGTGCCTAGTTTATTTTTCTCGCCCTTACATTGTGCAAAGTGTGATTGACTATATAAAATTACATTATTTAGCTTTAATAAAATGACGTAACTAAACTTTTTTAGCACCAACATAAAGCTGAAACAAATTAAAGGCACTGGAATCGTTCAAATTTGTATTTTAAAATACGTTAAAACATTAAAAGCAGTGCATAGCTGTAAACAAGATAAAGTGAATGATTCACTTAATTGATGAATAATGCGGCTGTCATAATTATTTTACGTCTGCAATTAATTTTCTGGCACGATAATATTTAGCAAAATCAACAATATTAAATTAGTAGATACATTAATAATTTTGATGTAATCGTAATATGACGAGAGGGAAACGAAAGAAAGCTGGCTAAAAGCCAACTTTCTTTTTTTCATTAAGGCTTGGCTAAAATTACAGCGTAGCAATTACCAGCTTCATTCATACCCACAAGTAATGCATGCTTGACTACCTTTTCACGTGGGACCTGCACTACCAAGTCAAAACCATCGAGTAAGCAGCGCTCACTGTGTTTAATGGGATAAATTATATTATCCTCCATCGCCACAATAATGCCTTGTAGATTCAAAACACCACAAGCTGATTCAGAAAAGCCAACGTAAGAATTAAAATTAGTATAAGGAATATGAGCAACCGAATCACCTAATCCCATTTTAACGCCGTTTAACTCAGCCAAATCCGCTGTTTTAAAACCAAGGCTTGTACCACAAATCATATCCAATTGACTGGCCTCAAGCTGCGCTTCTTTTAACGCAGCTTGAATCGCATTAGCCAATGCTTGCTCACGGTTTTGACCGCCTTGCTGATAACGATCACAGGCACTTGCGCGACCATAACCTGCAATCTGTGCATAAATATGAGCTTCACGCTGCTGGGCGCTATCTTTCGCTTCTAGCATTACAAGCGCTGCACCTTCACCCATAACATAACCTGCAGACGATTCATCATAAGGTTTAAACGAGCAGCTCTCTGATTGATAATTCACCGCTGCATCTTTATTCACAGCATGCATCACCAGTGAGAAACCTAATGCTTGCTCATCTGCACCACCAGCTAACATGTAAGGCTGTATGTTTTGTCGTATGACCTCATAGCCCTGAATTAAGGCACCCAGGGAAGCGTTATAACCGGTTGCCAAGGTTGTATTGTAGCCGCGCATGCCTTTTATAGTGGCGCAACCAGAAGACACGCTATTATACAATGCTTTCGGAAATTCAGAAGTACGCACATTACTTGGTTCTGGTTTCATACTTGAAAAGAAATTATCTATCGCCGTTTGCGGCCCTTTAGATAAACCTAATACCATGCCGAAGTCATCTTTGTTTTGTTTGCCTATTTTGACATCAGCACTCGTAAGAGTGGTTTCTAATGCCGCCATAGCATATAAAGAAATAGGGTGTAATTTACGTGTATCAACACTGCGTAAAATTTTACGCGCATTAAACGGTGCAACTTTGTGTACACGAAAATCCAGCTCACCTGAATCATTAGTAGGCAGATTACTGCGTACTTCAGATAATAACTGCTCACTTTGTGCTAACCAATGAAATGGCGCTTCATTATCGCTGTGTTGCAACTGACAATGTATCTCGCTTGATGTATCAACTGCGTTTGCCAAGCTTTGCTTAAAGGCATCAAAGCCGATACCCAACGAACTAATTTGACCCACACCTGTGATTACTACCTGTTTTTTGTCATAGGTAGAAACGGGATGGCTTGCGACTTTCATTGAACCAATCACGCTGCAGTTATTACCACCAAACGCATAATTGTTTTTCATGAAGAAATTAACGTCTTTATCTAAAAAATCATTGCCAATAATATTTAAATCAACGTATTCACGTGGGGTTGAAAAGTTGAGTGTAGGCAGTATTTTTTTCTCTGGTAGCGTCACCAAACAAGCAACCATCTCCATTACACCTGCCGCGCTAATATTATGACCAAAATATGATTTTGTTGAACTTACGGGAACAGGTTTATTGTTAAATACTTTATTAATAGCAGCCGTTTCAGCGCGGTCGTTAGCTGAGGTTCCGGTTCCATGTGCATTAATATATTCAATGTCGCTCGCATTCATATCAGCATTATTGAGAGCGAGAGACATGACCATTGTTGCGCCTTCACCACGAGGTTCAGGCGAGGTTTCATGATAAGCATCACATGATGTGGCATAACCTAAAATTTCAGCATAAATATGCGCACCACGAGCCTTAGCAGACTCATAGCTTTCAAGTACTAGTGCGCCAGCACCTTCACCTACTGACATGCCTGGCTCAGCAGAGAACGGACTACAAGGTCCATCTGCCATGGCATCTAATATTTTAAAACCCGAAAATGTCGGTAAGTAAAGCGGCTCACTACCGACTATTAATACTTGATCAGTCTTATTATTTTGAATGGCATCAAAACCTAAACCTAGCGCATTGGTACTGGCGGCACACGCTGTAGCTACCACATCATAACCACCACCTAAACCCAACAAGTTAGTGATAATAGGTGCCACAGCGCCATAATTACCCATGTTCGCTAGCATATCTATTGGTACCACATCATCCGTAATAACCGGCATGAGGGGCTCGGTGCCAGCACCACTTATAGCTATCATAGCTGATACGGATTGTAGGCCACTCGTGCCCGCTAACTTGGCATCTTGCAGCGCCTCAAGGCCAACTTTATAACCCCACAACGCAACCTTATCTAATTGCGAAACCAACTCAATATCCAATGCAGGATATTGAATAGGCTCTTTAATTTGTGCCGCGTAACAATTTTCAAAAAAACGATTGAATTCTTCACTACTGCTAATGGCACTTTTACAATCAAACAACCCTTGAGTAAAAGCTTGTTTATTTTGTCCAATGGCAGAACAAATACCGACACCGGTAATTACGATTCGCTTGCGTTGTGTTTTCATTTCAAGCCTTACTCCAAAGTAATACCGCGATCAGCAAGAATTACACTACCTTGAATAGCGCGTGACTTATCTGAGCACAAGAAGCTAACAACACTCGCAATTTCTGAAGGATCTAATACAAAGTCGCGTTTACGAATTTCAAGCATTTGCATAAAACCAGGCCAAACTTGCTCTAGCTGCTCAAATGTATCTGTTTTAACTAGTCCACCACAAACTCCGTTAACACGAATACCTTTATTATGTAATTCATAATCTAAATAGCGAACCAAGTGTTCAAGTGCTGCTTTCATCACACCCATAGGGTAATGCGGCATAACACGACGACTACCTGTACTCGTAATAAAGACAATACTGCCACCCTCTTTCATCATGGGAATAACACCCTGTACACAACCAACATTTCCTACCAAATTAGTATCTAGTAGTATCTTCCAGTCTTCTTTATTAAAATCTTGAAACTCCTTAAACGGCGTTTGGCCTGCGTTTAGAATCAAGTAATCAATCTGTTGGAAATCGCTTTGTAAACCTTTAAACATTTTTTCAACATCACGACGAATCGATAAGTCTCCAAGCACACTACAGGCATAAACACCTTTTTCTTGTGCATATGCGATAAGCTGTTTAACTTGAGCCGCGCCTTTACCAACATTACGACGGTGATTAATAATAACATTACAGCCATCATCAATGAGTTCTTTAACAATTGCAGCACCAATCCCGCGAGAACCGCCTGTTACAATAGCGGTTTTACCTTTTATAGTGCTTGGTAGCTGACTTTCTGAAAATTCCATTTTGCGCCCTATTTTTTATGATTATTTGTAAAGAGTAAGTTCCATGCACTGCCATCACGATCCATGCTATGGAGCAATCCATTATTATTAGTTTCGCCGAGCATATATTCATGCAAAATTTTAATACCATTAATATTCACTAAATCACCCCAATTATTATAGGTATTAACTTGGTTGGCTGCGGGATAAAGGTCTTTTAATAACATACTTTCTAACTTAGAAATTTCATCACGACCATTTAATCCAAAGTAACAATTATCAATATCTAGTTCTTCTACCACTCGTGTATTTAAACTTGGCAGGTCAAATAAACGATCGATATTCAGCGGGCTATATGTGGTTAATTCTTTAATATCCAGTTTCAAATATTGCTGTCTTTTATCACTTGTATCACTGGCTTCCACCACCAAAAAACCAGCTGATTCAGATAAATTGTATTCATTAGAGGATTTCATTATCTTCATTTTTTTATCAATCTGCCATTCTAACGTTGCTAACATTTCTGTTAAATAAAGGTAGCTATAGGTTTGAAACACACCCCCGATGACTACAATATCTAATTCGCCAGATTGAATTAATGTACGTGCTAACTCTAACGCTTGAAACAAGCTATTGCGCTCACCTCTTAAGCGCACGCTATAGCCCGTAATATTATGATTATTAAGTAAAAATGCAGGAAACACATCAGACTGATACATTTCCTTTACTTTAAATTCTTTATTCATGAAAGAAGTTGGTCCGTACATATTAAAATATACAACGCCTATTCTTTGACTTGATTTTTTATTTATTTTTCGATAAATACCAGCGCTTTTCATGGCCTGCTCAAACGCCTGACTGACGGCATCTAAATGCGCGCCTTGCGTGTTCATATCAAATTGATTTACATTCCAATATTCAATACCAGCTGTCTTTACAATTTTTTCATATAGAGATTGTTCATATTTATTATCTAACCTAGGAACAAAGAGACGATTTTTAGTACCTTCAACTAGGCCACTTCCACTAATTGATACTGGGCAATTAAGCATTATCAACCCTTTCCAATAAACAACTAACAATAGAGCCATCAATGCCAATGCTATTTTTTAATAAGTATTTGATTTTTACTTTTGATTCATTAAAAACGAAATTCAAACCATCCGTTAAATCTAGCTCTCCTTTTGAACGCATGGGAATAACACGATTATTTTCAAAGGCATCCTTAGCTAAAATCAAATCAAAACCGCCAGATGCGGATAGTAAATAACCTGTTTGTTCTGTGTAACTGACAATCTTAGCTTTATAATTTGAAAATAATTGAGAAAGAGCTGAGACCTCAGATTGATCACTGGCGGTTATGCCATTGCCATGAGGATAAATTAAATCAATATCCTCAGCACAAACATCAGCTTTATCTAAAACTTCTTGCATCGATTGTGAAATCGCACGAAACGAAACATCCATGCTGGCTGAATGTGCAGAACCCGATAGCGCTCGCTTTGAGCTCATGGCCTTAATACTAAAATAAGGTGTTTGCTCTTCATTAAGATTATCTGATCGCTCTAATAATACGCCTGCAATACCGTATGCTGGCATCAGACCATCACTGTTTTTTGAGAATGGTAATGATGTGGTTCTCGCCAATATATTTAGACCCGACATAAATAAAATATCGAACTTTGAAACCTCTTGCCATGATAAAACCAAAGCTCGATCAATCTCCCCACTTTGCAACATAGCAACTGCTGGAATCATTGCGTTTAAGGCAGATGAGCATGCAGATGAAACCGTTAATATAGGATTCAATAACTGAAAATATTCAGCATAGGGCTGTGTTAATGTATCGTTTCTAAAACTATTGGCATGTAAATCAGTTAATTTTTTATTTAGTAATAAATCAATAGCCTCATTACCATGTAGCTCTCTAACAAAAGATATAAGATCTGGATGATTACCTGATGATCCCCAAAAGACTCGTGTGCTTTTTTTCGACAGTACACTGATATCTAACTTAGCATCTTCGAGCACTTGCTCTGTTACATTAACAAGTGCAGAAACTTTTTCATTATCTATGTTTTTATATTGCTTAAACAGTTGCTTACGTGCGTACTCTAGAGGCGCGTATTTCACATCATGCTCAAATCCGAACATGGATTTGAGCATTTTGCTTTCAAAAACAGATTGTAATTCTACAAATTTCCCCTGAACTAGATTTTCAACTAATTCAGGGCTTGTTTGTGCAAAATCAGATAAGCAACCCGTTCCTGTTACTACAACCTTAGACTGCAAACTAAGCTCCCTTCTTAATAATCAGAGCATAACAGTTACCGCCTTCGGACATACCTGTCACTAACGCATGAGATATATTTACTTCCTTTACACTTCCTTTAACATAATTTAGGTCATCCACAGAAAATTCAGTCGTATTTAATATTGGATACACTAAATTATCTTTCATACCATGAATCACAGCCGTTAAATTAAGCAAGCCACCTGATGCCTCAACAAAACCAAAATAACCATTATAATTAGTAAGCGGAACAGACTGACTATGATCACCTAACGCAAGCTTAATACCATTCAGTTCCATCTTAGTAGCATATTCACCTGCCCACGTAGTGCCGCATACCATGTCAATATCTTCGGCAGATAAATTAGCTTCTGATAAGGCCATATTAATGGCATCTGCCATAGGCTGTGCTGATGTATTGTCATTGAAATAATATTGATCACAACTTCGACCATAACCAAGAATTTCTGCATGAATATGGGCACCGCGCTCAATGGCTTTTTCATATGACTCTAAAAAGACACAACCCGCCCCTTCGCCCATGACATATCCGTTATCATCCTTAGCATAAGCTTGATAACTATTGTCGGTGTTAGAATAATTAAAGTTATCATTATCCAATAACATCAATGGAGAAAAGCCAAGAGAGTCTTCATCAGATGCGCCCGCAAGCATATAATCCTGTAGGTTTTGACGAATCACTTCATAACCTTGGAATACAGCACCAAAGCCTGCATTAACACCTGATGACAAGGTAGTGTTGTAGCCTTTAATACCCTTAGCTATCGCGCATTGCGTCGCAATAGAGTTCATTAACGACATAGCGAATTCACTCGTACGCACATTATTAGGGTCTGGCGCTAAGCTTTCACACAAACGAGCAATCGTACTGGTGGGGCCTTTCGATATCCCCATTATCATCCCTACCTCTTCACGAGCTGTTTTTGTTACTTTATAGTCAGCCGATTTCAATGCCTGCTCTAAAGCCACAAGCGCATAGAGTGAAATGTTATTCAGTTTTTTAGCATCAATGTTTCGTAGTATTTTTCGAGCATTAAATGGCTTAACCATATGACAACGATAATGCAGTACATTATTTTCATCTAATGGTAATTTTTTAACACTTTCTCCTTCGAGCTCTACTTTCATTTCTCGAGGTGAAGGCACAGCACCACCTTCATTTAAGCCTGATGCAAATTCACTATTACTCGTACCTAGGGAACTGACTGTACCCATTCCTGTAATAACAACACGTTGCGGTTTAAATTCAGTTTGTTTAATTGATCCTGGTTTAGTAGAAACAACTAAGCATGAATTATTACCACCAAATGCATAATTATTTTTCAGAAAAACATTCACATCTTTTTCACGAAAATCATTAGGTATACAATCGATATCAGCATAGGTGCGTGCTTCACCAAAATTTAATGTAGGTAAAATTTTCTTCTCAGGCAGGGTTACTAAACAAGCTATTAGCTCCATAATACCGGCTGAACCAATATTATGGCCGAAATAAGATTTTGTTGAACTAATAGGTGGAGTTGTGTTTTCACCAAATACTTTTTTAATGGCTAACACTTCAGATCGGTCATTGGCATCTGTACCAGTACCGTGTGCATTAACATAATCAATATCTTCAGGCTTCAAGCCTGCATTTGCGATGGCAGTACGCATCACCCAAGATGAACCATCTGCTTTAGGATCTGGTGCCGTCTCATGGTAAGCATCACTGCTAGTGGCATAACCGAGCAACTCACCATAAATTTTTGCACTACGGGCTTTAGCATGCTCGTACTCTTCAATAATGACTGCACCAGCGCCTTCGCCAATCGACATACCAGGTTGATTCGAAAAAGGTGTGCATGGCCCATCTGCCATTGCTTTAAGTGCGTAGAAGCCTGCGAATGTTGGGATGTATAACGGCTCTGAACCAAGCGCCATCATGATGTCACCTTTATTATTCTGAATAGCGTCATACGCTAAACCAATAGCATTAGGACTAGCTGTACAGGCCGTTGCGACTAATTCATAACCCCCACCAAGCTTTAATAATGAAGAAACTAGCGGGCAAATGCTGGCGTAACTACCCGAATACTTAACCATGTCGAAGTTAGTTTCTTCTGGTTTATTCATAATAAATGGTACGTAGGCTTCTGTTCCTGCAGCGGAAACACCTACCATTAAGCCCATTTTTTTCTTTAAGTCACTTTCAAGTAAGCCTCCATCATCAAGCGCTTCTCGCCCGACACGGTAGCCCCATAAAGCACTTTTATCTAACTTGGTGATTAAATCTGGGTCTAAACCTGGGTAATCAACTTCACCCTTGATTTCAGATGCGCAAGCACCTTCAAAATATTTACTGTAGGTTTCACTCGGCTCAATACCGACTTTTTTATCTAACAAGCCTTGTTTGAATTCAGGAACATTTCGACCAATAGAGGATAAAACCCCCATTCCTGTAATCACTACTCGTTTACGTATATTGGTCATGGCACACCTAAAATTTTTACTCGATGAAAATGATGAATCAAAGCCAGTAGATAATCCTTATCTACTGGCTTGAGTCATTAGGCTTCCGCTTTTTTAGCTTCTAGCTGTTCTATCATGTTTCTGAATTTGTCTGGATTCACGAAGCTATTTTCATTCGGATTAATCAGCATGCTATTATTTTTAATAAAAGGAGTAGCTGTCGTTAATATCTTGCGCTCAACACCATCTGCAGTCTTAATCACATAAGCATCAATACCCGCATAAGCATATGCTTCATTAATGAATGCCTGCGCAATCATTTTTTTCAAGCTAGGAGAATATGCAGACACAACTAGATGACCAATTTCTTCACCATTACAGAAAATAGCATCACCTGAACCAATGGATTTTATTTCGCCTTCTTGTTCTAGTACTACGCCTACAATTTTTTTCGTTAGCGGTTGATCACGTTTAGCTAATAAACTTTCACGACCAAAAAATTCATCTTTGTCGTAGCGAACCATCCACTGCAACTGTAATTCACGAGGGTCACGAGAAACGCTGCCATTACCTGCAGGTGAAAAATATGGGTTTTCTAGGCGAGTCAATGCATGCAATTCAAGGCCTGCTTTTACTAATTCGTAACGCATGCCTTTTTCTTCAATTTCTTTCCACAGACCTTCAGCTTCTTGCACTGGCAAGATTACTTTGTAGCTAAACTCACCATGCTTACCGGCGCGCAGTAAGTAGGTATCATCTTCTAAGGCAATAAAGCCTAAAAATGGAATACCGATAACGTCCATACCGTAGATTTCTTTTGCAAGTTCCCAACTGTAAGGACCTTCCATTGCAACGATCGCGTGAGATTGTGTCAAAGATGTCATTTCTACATCTTCAAAATCACCCATGCGCTCTTGAAATAAACTCATCAAGGTTTCGTCATCTACATTCTCAGCTAGAACAATATAAGTATCATCATCATTCATTATGTACACATCAGTAATAATATTACCGGCATCATCTAAAATAACCGTGTAAAGAGTTTGTTCGTCACGTATTTCAGCCACATCACCCGCAACGGCTATATCCAATACGTCAAACGCTTCGTCGCCTTCAATTTTTAATTTTGAATAATGACTGTAATCCGATAAGGCGACATTATGGCGAAGTGCATAATATTCTTTATCTAAATCACTATACTGACCAGGTACTTCAATACCATTAACTTCGATTACTTTTTTTGCTTGTTCTTTGTGTAATGCTAATAATCCATTCATGATAATTTCCCTTATTAAGCCGCTTCAGTTACGCGTTTACGCTCTAAAATAAAATCAACCAACTGGTTAATATTACGCATAAATGAAGGATCAGTTCCTTCTTCTATTTTTATGCCAAAACTCATATCTAGCATCACAACTACTTCTGTTGCGTCTACACTATCTAGTTTTAAACCACTACCAAAAAGCGGAGTATCTTCATCAATATCTTGAGGCTCTTGATATAAATTTAAACGTTCAATTAGAACTTTTTTAACTTCATCCAATACAGCTTTACGCTCATCTATTTTATTTTTAAGTGCTTCTTGCATGGTATTTCTCCTAATTAATTCGATTCTTCTGTTTCTAATTTATCTTCTTGAATGCCGAACCCAGTATTAATTTGTCGCCAATTTGACATTCTTCCTGAGCATACAATTTTTTTACCAACACGCGCTTCGACATTAAAATGGTTAAAGCCTGCGCTGTCGACCAAAAACAATTCACTCGAAATTTCTAATACATCACCGGGATAAACAACACCACGAAACTTAAGATCTTGCGACGCTAAAAACCCCATTAAGTTTGCGCTAATTCGCTGCACTCGTTCGACGCCCTCAGGTGAATGTATCGCACCTTTAAGTTCGTACAAGTCTTCCAAGTTATTACCTGTCTCATCACTGTAATCTTCAATAAATTGAAGGATCACATTCATATATTCACTAGTTTGACCAAACGTTTCCGCAATCAATACCCCAGGCATAACTGGAAAACCAGGGAAGTGACCAGTAAAGTGTGGTTCATTCGCAGCCACTACTTTAATACTTGTTATCTTTGGTCGCTCACCATTTTTAAAGTTTATTATTTTATCTACCATCATGAATGGCTGGCGAAATAATGCTAATTTTTGCAGCATGAAAGGCTCAATAAGTACGAAATCCTTAGCGACCTTTTTTTTACGAGTTACAATCGTCATAATTTTCCTTTCTTCTTTAACGCATTATTAAGCCACCATCAGCCACAATAGTTTGGCCAACGATATAACTAGAATCTTCTGATGCTAAAAACGAAATCACTTTTGCAATTTCACTAGGTTGACCCAAACGATTTACCGGAATACTTGATAATGTTTGCTTCATAATATTACGAGGAATGCGTTTAACCATGCTTGATTCAATCAATCCTGGTGCGATGGTATTTACACGAATATTTTTAGGCGCAAGCTCTGCTGCAATTGTACGACCGAATGCGATCACAGCGCCTTTAGCCGAGCTATAATTAGCCTGACCAAATGAATTAGTTACACCTGCAATAGAAGAAATATTAATTACTACACCAGAACGATTTCGATACATGTTATCAACAGCGCATTTTGTGCAATAAAAAGTACCAAAAAGGTTAGTTTGAATAACCTCCTCAAACTCTTCATCTTTCATATTTGTAAACAAGTTATCTTTATAAATACCCGCATTATTAACTAAAATATCAATACGGCCTTCTGTTTCAACAATATGATCAACTAAGGTTTTTACTTGTTGCTTATCTTGGATATTGCACTGCTTAGCTACGACCTCTTTTCCTTCTTGCTGTAACGCAGAAACAATTAGATCAGCTGGTTCTTTTGAACTGTTATAAGTGAAATAAACTCGACAGCCTTGCTTGGCTAGCTCTTGAATTGCAGCCTGACCAATATCACCACTACCGCCGGTAATTAAGGCTATTTTTCCTTCTAGATCTTCATATCTCGCCATGATTAACTCCTTTTACTTAAATACGACACAAAATCACAACGGCGATTGCATTTTCGCCCTCATGACTAATGGATACTTGAGAATAATTCACACCTTTCTCTCGCATAATTTCACAAAACTTACCGGATAGATTCAGCACTGGCCGATTGCCATCACCTGACTTCAGTTCAATATCTTTAAAAGATATGGAATATCTAAAACCTGTTCCAAGAGCTTTTACCGCTGCTTCTTTAGCCGCCCAGCATGCGCTATAACGTTCATATTTTTTTTCAGCTCTTTCACAATATTCCTGCTCATCTTCGCTATACACAAGATCCAAGAATTTTTTACCACTACGATTAATAGCTAGCGTCATACGTTCAATAGAAGCAATATCAACACCTACACCATAAACACCACTATTCACTTCCCCTGGCAATTCGGTGAGCATATCCTCCACTGCCGATTCTGCATTCGTCATCAATACATTCTTCATGAAGCCACCTCTTCTGAGGCATTTAAGTCCATATATCCTTCCTGCAAGTCGTCTCGGTCATGATACTGAACAATTTGTTTGATCGAACTTATCAACATGTAATTCCTCAGATATAAATAGCTAATCATCCAAACCACTTGAGCTGACATTAAAAATGAATAAAACCAATTTTCAAAATTCTTCATAAATACAGTTGCTATTACTATCTGCACAAAGACTATTAAAACCCACCAACCAGCCAGAGAAAATTTTCTTATTTTATATAAATCTTTTATGTCTTTTTTATTTATCCCAACATTAAATTTATCTCTATCAACTATGCTAATTAATTTAGAATTTAAACCGCCAATTATATAATTGATAGGATTAGAGTGCGCACTCATCAACAACAAGAACGTTGTGATAGATATCGTCACCAACATTGTCACCCATGCCACATCAAACGTTGCCTGCTGAACTGAGTTCAATGGGCTGATAATGGCAAAATTAAGCAATAAAAAGCACAAGGCTTCAGGGTACAAATAAAAACGATTAATGTAGCTTTTCATTGTTAAAGCCATACACGTTGTATCTGCCTTATCATAAGATCGATAAAAAAGATCTGCTGCTATTAAAATAGTAAAGAACATAACAAGAGGAAAAATAAACGCACCAATTACCCACAAAATGGATAGATGCTGACTAAACGCAAAAGGCACTAAATAATAAGAGACAATGAATACTAGACTTGCAGGCACTGCAGATAAGATGAAAGCCATCAAAAATGGTCGCTCTAAATATCCACTATAAGTTGGTTTACCTATAATATTTTTTTCATCCTCACTATCTACTTTGAATTTTTTCGCATAGATAGCGTAAGGCCAAATACTCCATAAATCCTTTACCATACGAAAGCAACCAGTAAAGCACAGTGCAGTAAAAAATAACGTAATGCTTAGACCATCATTCTCATCAACTCTTAACGTTAACAAGCCAACTAATACCGTTGCAACAATCGCGTAAATTAATGAGGGGATTAATGATGAAAACAACAAATAGATTCGATAAGGAACAGCTGCCATATCAACCACCCACCCGTTCAACATCTTGGATAGTTTCTACCTGCTCTATTGTAAAACCTGAAACATCTTCAACAATGGATTCTAGCAATCTGCTTAATACTTTTTTAGGGCCAACCTCTATGAACTTGCGGTGCCCTTTGTTCACTAAGTTCTCAATAGATTCACGCCATCTCACCATGCCTGTGATATGTGCTACTAAATTTTCTTGGATCTCAGTAACATCAAAACAAGGTTGTGCTGTCATATTATTAATATAAACAACACTTGGTTCTTTCATATCAATTGCAATCAATGACTTGTGGAACTCCTCAACACACCCCTGCATCAATGCACTATGCCAAGCACCACTAACCGGTAATTTAATGGCTTCAATATTGTTTTCGGAAAAATAATTCAGGACATGCGACATCGCTGATTTTTCGCCTGATATAACCTGTTGTTTTTGGCTATTATCATTGGCAATCACAACTGATTGACTGTCTATAATTTCATTTAGCAATAGATTTAATTCGGCAGGAAGAACATTTTTTATCGCATACATCTGTCCTTTTGCAAGCTTGGCTTCGCGCTGCATTAAACAACCTCGTTCGTATGCTGCTTTAAGCGCGCCTTCTACCGTCAAGCAACCAGCAGCGTTTAATGCGCTGTACTCGCCAACAGAATGGCCAAGCACAACGCTGGGTCTAATATCTGTATTTGAAAATAAGTACTGTGCAGCAGCTAGATTCGTAGCGGTGATTGATACTTGTAAATTATCTGTATTGCTAAGCTTACTAATGGGACCATTAAAACAAAGTTTTGTAATATCTTTTTGTGCAACGTCATTCACAAGGTCATAAATTTCTCGGCAGCTTTGTGATTGCGAATAGAAATCTTTACCCATCCCAACGAATTGAGATCCTTGCCCAGGGAACATAACGACCCATTGATCTTCTATAGGTATGCTTGCGCAATTCATCCCTAGTCGCCTCTTTATTATTATTTATTTTTTATGAGATTGTTGTTGAGAATAGTATTGACGCGGGCAGTCTAAACATTCCAAGCGGATTAGGACAACCCATTTTTTTAGAAAAAAGTGACTATTTTTTGACTGTTTTTTTAGAGAAATCGAACACATGTCTTTATTGGTCTAAGACTATGTATTGACTAAAAAGGTAGGCATCAGGACAAAGGCTGGCTGTTTTCAATGGTATAGGCAGTCATCTTGGCGACTCTAGTCTAATACTAAGGTCGGTACAAAAAACATACTAATGTAGTTATAAGTAATTAGACTAAATAGGACTATCCTTGAATTAATTTTTTATTATTTTTTTAAGACTCTCCATTGCTTCGAACACACCGACTATGAATGGTACTTAAGTGCTATTTAATTATTGTTAACTCTGCGCATCACCGTGAATCCCATCCAAATAAACATCTAAAAATAGTGTTATCCATTAAAATTTCATCGAAAATTTATTCATGACAAACCTGATCAGACAAAATAAAACGTTCAAAACTCATTTGACCTTGTTTCATCCGTTCACTCACGCACGACCAATACACAACTCCATTATTTTTAATGTCTTGTATACACATGTATTGTAAGTCTTTAAGTTCTTTTTCAAGATAGGGTTCTTGTTCGAGAATTAAATCAAACAAATCATGACAAATAGATTCTTTGACTTCACAAAAAGCTATAGGGGGGATAAGAAATAAACTAATGAATAAAACACGATAAGGAAGTCCGAACATGGTGCGTCTCCTTTTTAAATTATTATTGCCTTTTTATTGGCATACCTTATATTTAGACGATATACACCATATATTCCAGTTTTCAATGACAATAAAAAAGCAGCCACTTGGCTGCTTTTTTTCAATACGGAGAATAAAAATTGACTACATATCTTCAACAATCTCTTTAAACGAGTCTTTCACTTTATCTTTTTTCTCTTGTAGATATTCTTTACCTTGATCAACTACCCCTTGGTCATCGGCACTTTCTTGAGCATCGTCAAAGATGTCAGCGTCATTGAACGGGTTTTCATAAAGGGGATTACCTTTACCTATATTTACACCAAACCATAATCCAATTGAAAAACTAATCAAAATTAAAACCAGTATTACTTTCATATTATTCCTTTTATCTACTTTTATTATTACGCTATAAAACCACAGGCAATGAATGATCTAGACGTATTTCATGTTCATCAATGTGGCTTGCATAAGCTAATATTTCAACGCCTTTTTCTGCTGCCTCACGTAGTAATTGGCCGTACAATTTATCAATATGATCAGCAGGCTTCACCTGTTTAATACCGGTATGATTCACACAAAAAAAGATAACCCCTCTGTGACCAAGTTCAACCATTCGCATCAACTCACGTAAATGCTTGCTTGCTCTATCACTGACGCTATCAGGGAAATAACCCACACCTTCCTCTGTGTCACCGTCTTCGTATGGTTCGCCATTTTTAGTTTTTTCTAGCAATGTGGTATTTTTTACTTCTACATAAATATTCTGTTTCCCACCTGATAACAAGATATCAATGCGACTTCTTTCATCACCATAGCGCACTTCTGTTTTAAGCTCTTGATAGTCTTGAAGCTCTTTTACAGTACCGTTTTTAATTGCTTCAACCGCCAAATGATTAGGTCGCGAAGTATTAATACACGCCACATGACCAGAAGGCGTTTGGGTTAATTCTAATGAATGCCGGTATTTGCGTTTTTCATTTTGGCTATCCCAATACCAAGCATCGCCTCCCTCAACAAAACAATTTTTCATTGTTCCAGTATTGGCACTGTGTACTGTCAATTCACTGCCATCGGCTAATGTTAAATCCACCATAAAACGCTTGTAGCGTTTAATCCATTTGCCTTTTTTCAATGGAAACTCAAATTTCATGTTTATATCTTATCTCGATGAAGCATCTTGTAAAAATTTACGCAATCGCGCAACGGCTTGTTCTAATACAGGAATATCACAGGTATAAGCAAAACGTACAAAGTGATGCCCCTGCTGATGACCAAAATCAATACCCGGTGTAATGGCCAAACCTGTTTGTTCCAATAGATCCAGACACAATTGCATACTATTTTGATTATGTCGGTGATCTAAGCCTCGAATATCCGCATAAATATAAAATGCACCACTTGGTTTAGCTGGAATAATGAAACCTAGCTGCTGTAACTGCGGTAACAAGTAATCCAACCGTTGAGCAAACGCCGCTTTACGCTCTTCTAATTCTTCAATCACTTCTGGCTCAAATGCCGCAAGGGCTGCGTATTGTGCAGGGGTATTGGGCGCTAAAAATAAGTTTTGCGCTAATTTATCTAAACTTGGCACCGCCCATTTAGGGGCCACTAACCAACCTAAGCGCCAACCTGTCATGGCAAAGTATTTGGAAAAACTATTGATCACAAATACATCATCACCAAAGTTCACCGCAGTATGGTGCTCATGATCTCCATAAATTAGGCCATGGTAGATCTCATCTACCAGCAAGATACCTTTACGCCCACGCACAGACTCGTGTAGAGCCTTCAATTGCTTTTGGGTCATAACAGAGCCCGTTGGGTTCGATGGACTCGCCACCAACGCCCCTACGGTGTTGTGCTGCCAGTATTCATTCACTTGTGCTGGGGTTAAATGAAAATCATCTTCTGCTTGGGTGGGCACCAAAACACCATCGGCATTCACGTTTGCTAAAAAATGCCGATTACAGGGGTAGCCTGGATCGGTTAGCAATAAGGTTTCACCAGGGTCGGTGAGTAAAGAAGCCGCCAGCTGTAATGCCCCTGATGCACCCGGCGTGATCACAATGCGCTCTGGGTCCACAATTTCGCCATAACGCTGCAAATAAAAATTGGCAATTCGCTGTTTTAATTCAGGCAATCCTGTGGCGCCAGTGTAATGCGTCATGCCATCTTCTAACGCTTTAATACCCGCGCGCACCACGGCTTTTGGGCTGGGAAAATCGGGTTCTCCGACCTCCAAATGAATCACGTCTCGACCCTGATTTTGCATGGCTTTTGCCTTTGCTAGGAGGTCCATTACGTAAAATGGGTCAATTTGTTTGAGCCGTTTGGCTAATTTCATGGTACTTTCCATTAACTTTTGCCGTATTTTCGTGATTTTTCGGTAAAGATCTGCATTTTTAAATAATAAAGTGGCGCAGTGTATCGTTATCTGATAGCTTTTCGCCGCCAAAAGATAGGGTTCATTCTTAGAAATGAGCCTAAAACGGAAACAAGATTGGCCTTTGGCCTGACAAGGTGAGGCAGTAACTTATGCCAGTAACAGAACATCAATCATTTGCGTTGTCTAACTTCGAACCTTATAAAGAGAAGAAGGGCGAAGAGTACATGGGCGCAGATATGAAGGCCCACTTCAAAATGATTCTTAACAACTGGAAACAGGAGTTAATGGAAGAAGCCGACCGCACCAAGATGCACATGCAGACCGATGCGGAAAATTATGCCGATCCTAACGATCGCGCTAGCCAGGAAGAAGAATTCAGCCTTGAATTGCGTACCCGAGACCGCGAGCGCAAATTAATCAAGAAGATTGAGAAAACCATCGAGCTAATCGAGAAAGATGACTATGGCTTTTGCGATACCTGCGGCATCGAAATTGGTGTTCGTCGCTTAGAAGCTCGCCCTACGGCAGACCTTTGCATTGACTGCAAAACCCTTGCTGAAATAAAAGAACGCCAGATCAGTGGTTAATCCACTGAATTAAATGGCCACTAAAATAAGCACCTTTCTGAGGTGCTTATTTGTTTTTATATGAATACAAGCTTAGCCCCTTATACTGGTCGATTCGCCCCCACTCCCACTGGACCATTGCATTTTGGTTCATTAGTAGCGGCGCTCGCCAGCTATTTGGACGCCAAAGCCAATTACGGCACTTGGCTACTGCGCATCGAAGACCTCGACCCGCCTAGGGAGGATCCTAGCGCTAGCTTACGTATTCCTGAGCAACTGCAAGAACATGGTTTGCTCTGGGATGACCATATCCAATTTCAAAGCCAACACGCTACCCGCTACGAAAATGCCTTAAAGCAGCTCGCTCAATCAGGGTTCACGTTTCCTTGTCAATGCTCCCGCAAGCAGCTTGCTAGTACAGGTGGCTTACACCAAGGCGTCTGCTCACTGCATGACCCTCGCGCGCCAACTGCCACTCGCCTACTGGTACCTGAGCAAACGGTTTCACTAGATGACAGCGTATATGGCTATTACGGTCAGTCTCTGCGACACGATGTGGGTGATCAGGTGCTCAAGCGCAAAGACGGACTTTATGCCTATCAGTTAGCCGTGGTGGTAGATGACCACGACTGTGGCATAACCCATGTAGTGCGTGGCGTCGATCTTCTGGATAACACACCTAGACAGCTGTATTTGATGGACTGCTTAGGGTTTGCCCGCCCACGGTATTTACACATCCCCCTTGCCACCAATCCACAAGGACAAAAGCTCAGTAAGCAAAATCAGGCTACCGCCATCGAAGCGAAAGATGCAAAAGCGAACCTATTGGCCGCGTTAGCCTTCTTGCAACAAGATATCAGCGCTGAAATGCGCTCAGGCTCAATTGCGAACTTGCTTGAGCAAGCCACACAAAACTGGCAACCCAATCACATCAAACCTAGTCAGAGTGGCTTAACTTAGCCACTAATGGCCATTTATACCTTAAAGCTTGCCTGTATCTGTTACCCCCAGTAACATCACGACCCTCATTTTTATATTCGGCCGCCATGTATATACATCGACTGATCTTAATATTTGTCTTTGCGGCGTTCTTATTTTCGCCCATCGTGATTGACTGGTGGCTTGAGCCCACTGGGGCTTGGTATCGCCCATTTGCTCTGTGGCTGATCCTGATTGGCTTTTCCGTTTGGCTGCAATATTGGGAAGAGAAGGAAAAGCTATGATTTTTAGCGTTGGCGCCTTAATCAGCATGATCTTGGCGTACCTATTTACCTTATTCTTTACCGCATACATGGTAGAAAAAAACTGGATACCCATGAAATGGGTACGCCACCCCGCCATCTATGTTTTGTCCTTAGGTGTTTATGCCAGCGCTTGGGCGTTTTATGGCAGCGTAGGTTTAGCGCAAGACTATGGTTACGGGTACCTAACGTATTATTTAGGTATCAGTGGTGCCTTTGTATTAGCACCGGTTTTACTCAAGCCCATCTTACGCATCACCAAGGATTACCAGTTAACATCTCTTGCGGACTTATTTGCTTTTCGCTTTCGCTCGCGCGCGGCAGGCACCATCAGCACCCTCGTTATGATGGCGGCCGTATTGCCATTAATCACCCTGCAAATTACAGCCGTTACCGAGACCTTCAGCTTACTAAATAATGAGTTTGGTCGTATCGATATCGCTCTAGGTTATTGTGCGGTCATGACCGCGTTTGCCATTTTATTTGGCGCTCGTCATGTAAGCCCCCGCGAGAAACATGAAAGCCTAGTATTTGCCATTGCCATTGAATCCGTTATCAAACTTATTGCCATTTGTATTTTGGGCATCGCTGCCATGTATTTTGTGTTTGATGGCCCTAACGGAATGGATACCTGGCTACAGAACAATCACCACAAACTCACCAGCATGCAGCACTCCATTCAAGAAGGCCCGTGGCGCACCTTATTGCTAGTATTTTTTGCCGCGGCCTTGGTTATGCCCCATATGTTTCATATGGCATTCACCGAAAACTCCTCAACCCGCGCACTGAGCTTTGCCAGTTGGGGTTTACCCTTATTTTTATTAATCATGGCCATCATGGTTCCGCCTATTTTATGGGCGGGCATCGCCTTAAACGTAGACACTCCACCTGAATACTTTGCCGTGGGTATTGGCCTAAAGTTAGAAAACCCTTGGCTTGCTGCTATTGCGTTTACTGGTGGCCTAGCGGCAGCATCAGGGATCATGATTGTCACCACCATCGCCATGGCAGCCATGGCGTTGAATCACCTTGTACTACCTGTCTTTCAACCGAATCCAAAGAAAGATATGTACGCTTGGCTACTTTGGATTCGCCGCTGGTTAATCGTTGCCTTGTTTGCTGCCAGCTATGGCTTTTACCGTTTCTTTGCCCAAGATAAAGGCCTCGCCGAATTAGGCATTATTGCGTTTGTGGCAACCTTGCAGTTCTTGCCCGGTGTACTTGCCGTGCTGTATTGGCCGACAGCCAATCGTCAAGGCTTCATCAGCGGCTTGGTTAGCGGCATACTGATTTGGTTATGGGCCATGTTGCTGCCTTTGCTGGATTATCAGACTCTTAACTGGCTACAACCCTTCTTACCACCCACGTCCCATGAGAATTGGTATTTAGCGGCTACATCTTCAGTACTCGTGAATGCTGTCGTGTTTGCCTGTGTTTCTTTAATTACGCCCACTCGCCCCATTGAAGCCAGTGCAGCCGAAGCTTGCTCTATCGACACCTTAAGCGCCCCGCAGCGTAAAGAACTGGTAAATAACAGTGCTGACGAATTCATTGCCTGCTTAAGCGAGCCGTTAGGTGAAAAGGCCGCACAGCGAGAAGTCCAACAAGCTCTGGCCGACTTACATTTAGCCCCCGAAGAAAATCGTCCATATCAGTTGCGACGCCTGCGCAGCAAAATAGAAGTGAATTTATCAGGTCTTATGGGACCCTCTGTTGCCCATAGCATAGTGAACCAATGGCTGCCGTATAAACACTCTAGCGAACTGCAAGCCAGCCACGACATCCATTTTATTGAAAAGGGCTTAGAGGCATACCATTCGCGCTTAACAGGCTTAGCCGCTGAGCTCGATAATTTACGCCGCTATCACCGTCAAACCCTTGAGTCATTACCTATGGGCGCTTGTAGCCTGGGCGGTGATGGCGAGATATTAATGTGGAACAGCTCCCTTGCAGAGCAAACCCAGATTAGTGCCGAGGACGTTGTGGGCAGCAAGCTATCAAACTTAAACGAACCCCTACGTAGCTTATTATTGGATTTCATTAATGACTCAAGCAGCCACCTGCACAAAAAAACCATAGAAGTGAACGGCCGCCCTCGCTGGATCAACCTACACAAGGGCATATTAGAAAACTCAGGAAATCATGAATATGATGGCCTAGTGATCTTATTAGAAGATCAAACCGAGACTCAGCTTCTGGAAGAAGAATTGATCCACAGTGAACGCCTTGCCTCGATTGGTCGCCTCGCTGCTGGCGTGGCTCACGAAATAGGCAATCCTATTACCGGTATTGCCTGTCTAGCCCAAGACATCAAGTATGAAACTGATAACCCGCACCTACTGGAAATTGGCGAGCAAATTCTAGAGCAAACACAACGCGTCACGCGCATCGTGCAATCTCTGGTCAACTTCTCTCACACAGGCAACCACTTGCAGCATCAAGAACAAGGACCTGTGGACATGAAAGTATGCTCGCAAGATGCCATCGATCTTTTACAACTCAGTGAGCGTATTCACGAGATTCGATTTGAAAATAACTGCACCGAAGGCTGCATCGTTCTAGGTGACGAGCAACGCTTACAGCAAGTGTTCGTGAACTTATTAAGCAACGCTCGTGATGCCAGCCCAGATAACAGCGTGATTCGAATCGAAAGCATCATCGAACGCCACTCCATTACCATCAAGGTCATAGACCAAGGTAGCGGCATCGACGCCGACACAATAGAACAAATATTTGAACCCTTCTTTACCACCAAAGAAGTCGGCAAGGGCACAGGCTTAGGCCTTGCCTTAGTGTACAGCATCATTGAAGAACATTATGGCCACATCAACATTCAAAGCCCTGCCGATGATATCCAAGGCAATGGCACCTGCGTGGTGATCAGCTTACCTCGATTCCAAGAAGAATCGACTGCATGAACAAGGAAATAAGATGACCCAAATTCTCATAGTAGAAGACGAAAAAGTCATTCGCAGCGCCTTGCGTCGTTTGCTAGAGCGCAACGAATATCAAGTGGAAGAAGCCCCAACCTTAACCGATGCAAAAGAATTCGATCTTGATCAATTTGACCTCATTATCAGTGACCTGCGCCTGCCAGGTGGTCACGGCACTGAACTGATCGAACTCGCCAGTAATACACCGGTTCTTATCATGACCAGTTACGCCAGCTTAAAAAGCGCAGTGGATGCGATGAAAATGGGCGCCGTGGATTACATCGCTAAACCCTTTGATCACGATGAAATGCTCATCGCCGTACAGCGCATTTTAAAAGAGCGCACGCTTGAGCGACAAAACAAAGTTCTGAAACAAGAGATTCAAAAAGTACACCCAACCAATGGCATCATTGGTAGTTGCCCTCCCATGCTCGATCTATTTAAAAAAATAGAAAAAGTCAGCCCCACCGACGCCACGGTTTTGATTCTTGGCGAATCGGGTACTGGTAAAGAATTAGTGGCCCGAGCCATTCACGATCAAAGCCCACGCTGTGATGCTCCTATGATCAGTGTCAACTGCGCTGCCATTCCCGAAACCCTGATTGAATCCGAACTATTTGGTCACGAGAAAGGCGCCTTCACCGGCGCCACCTCCGTACGTCAAGGCTTGGTAGAAGCCGCCGATGGCGGTACTTTATTTTTGGATGAAATTGGCGAGTTACCATTAGAAGCCCAAGCCCGCTTATTACGGGTACTACAAGAAAGTGAAATTCGCCGAGTGGGCAGCGTACAAAGCAAGAAGGTAAATGTGCGTTTAGTAGCTGCCACACACAGAAATTTAAAAGAACTAGCGAAGAAAGGCGAGTTCCGAGAGGATTTATATTATCGCCTAAACGTCGTTGAACTAAAGCTGCCACCACTTAGGGATCGTGGTGACGATATTCTAGAGCTCGCCCAGAAATTACTTGCACGTGCCTGTGAGAAATTAAATCGCCCATTACTGGCGTTTTCAAGCCAGTGTAAGCGAGACATCAGCACTTATGCTTGGCCCGGTAACGTACGCGAACTGGAAAACGCGGTAGAGCGCTCCGTTATTCTAAATGATGGGGAAGCCATTACCACCGACGCTATGGCTATTGAAGTCATCAATGATGACAAGGTGCCCGCCTCCATGATGGCTTCCTTACAAAAAGAAGACAGCATTATTCAGCGAGCTCAGGCAGATGTGAATCCATCTGAATTATCCTTAGATGACTATTTTCAGCATTTTGTATTAGAAAACGAAGACAAGATGAACGAAACGGAATTAGCCCAGAAGCTTGGCATTAGCCGCAAGAGCTTGTGGGAGCGCCGTCAACGCTTAGGGATTCCGCGTAAAAAAGCGATCAAGTAGCATAGAAAGACAAACGTCCGGTGATCATCGAACGATCACCGGACGCATTGAATTAATAAACCGTATTTAAATGCACATGATCAAGTCACCAGGCTACTTAGGCACCGCGCCTCCACATGGGCGTACCAAGCGCCTCCCATCCAAACCCTCACCTGTGTTACCCAAGCGTCAAAATGTTACCTGTCGCCCCACGACTAGGCCATAAAGCGTCAAATAAAGTAACAGAGCACTCTAAAAAAATAACACGCCCAACAAGAAACAACCACAAGGTATTGTTTTATAAGGATTTTTTATTAATGGCACATCCCGTGCTATAGACACAACAAGTCACATTAATGCACCAATAAAAATAACAAAGCATTAATGATGGTACCTAGGCGGGCACAATAAAAATAATAACCCCGCCTGTGCATCAGGCCATGAATAAAAATAATAATAGGCATCTGAAGCTGATTGCTTTGGGTTTTAGCGCCACAAGCGGGACGAACCTAAAGCAATTTGCTTGATTTCTTCAAGCACTTCCTGAATGAAACCAACCCCAAGTTCATATCCATCAACACAGTACAATGAAGCTGACGCTTTATTGACCAATTTTTACTCTATTATCCACGTTTTACTTAAGTGATTGATTTTTCTCAACCTCAATCTCAACACATTACGGGCTTGACCCATCTCATATAAAAAGATTCCCATTATTTTTGGTCAGTGTGCGTCAAGTTGTTACCGACGTTACCCAAGTGCCCAATTTGAGCCAAGTAAAGGTGACGGTAAGTAACAAACCTCTGGCATAACTTAATATATGAACAGATTAAATAACTTAAGTCTTTGTTTTTAAAGGGTTTTAAAAAACTGGCACGGCAAATGCTTTATTAGAGTCACTAGCGATATCCACACAAACAAAAATAACAAAGTGGAATCGCACATAGCTTTAAATAGACACCAATAAAAATAAAAAAGTCATTTTAAAGTTGTGGGCCAAAATAATTAAAATAACAGGCCAGACAGAATTTGTGTTCTGAGTGTTTAGTGACCCATTATTAAAATAACAACAAGGGCACACCAGATACCCAAAACACAATTCGACAAATATAATAATAAAAATAATAAAACACTCGAATCGAATCCCGGGCAGCACTAATAATAATAACAAAGCTGCCCTCGACATTTTTTTCTATTTGGCTCCATACCCCTGTAATCCATTACCTATCGGCTAAATCCCCTACTTTGGTTGCGTTTGTGTCTAACTTCTGTACACTCCCAACTCCTTAAAAACCAGCTAACGGCTTAAAATTATTATTATTTTGCTATCCGATTCCCATCAATTACGCTTTCAATTTGACCATGTTTAAACGTCTTATTTCCAAACTCAAGAAATCATCTGCCGTATCTGATGGGCAAGTGCAAATTGTTGCACGTAATGACCATAACATTAGCCGCGATAACATCAGCGAAAACGCGCTGAAGGTGCTGTATCGCCTGAAAAAATCAGGCTTTGAAGCTTATTTAGTAGGCGGTGGCGTGCGCGACCTATTACTAGACATGCATCCTAAAGATTTTGACGTGGCCACCAATGCCAGCCCAGAACAAGTTAACAAACTATTTCGTAACTCTCGCCTAATCGGCCGCCGCTTTCGCTTAGTCCATGTTGTTTACGGTCGTGATGTGATCGAAGTAGCAACCCTGCGTGGTCATCACGAGAACGCTCAAGGCAAGCAACAATCAAAAACCAGTGACTCAGGCAGACTACTGCGCGATAACGTTTACGGCACTATAGATGAAGATGCCGTACGTCGAGACTTCACTATCAATGCCTTGTATTACGACATTAAAGATTTCACTGTTCGCAGTTATGAAGGGGGCATGCAAGATATTAAGCGCCGTAGCATCCGCTTAATTGGTGACCCTGAAACTCGCTATCGTGAAGATCCTGTCCGCATGTTGCGTGCCGTACGTTTTGCGGCAAAACTGGATTTTAAAATCTCCCCCGAAACAGCTACGCCTATCAACAAACTGGCCCCGTTAATGGCTGATGTACCTGCCGCACGCTTGTTTGATGAAGTTTTAAAGCTGTTTATGGCCGGCTACGCCGAACGTACATTTGAGCTGCTAGAGCAGTACGGATTATTTGCAGAACTCTTCCCGCATTCGCAGCAGTGCATCAATGACAATGACTTTTATCATCGCTTAGTGATTCAGGCCTTAGCCAACAGCGATGAGCGTGTTGCTCAAGGAAAAACCTTAACACCCGCATTCTTGTTCTCAGTATTTTTATGGCCTTGTGTTTTAGAAACACAAAAAACACTTGAACAAGAAGGCATGCCCACCGCTGCAGCGTATCATCAAGCCGTTAATCAGGTTTTGAGCCGCCAACAAAAGCACACCGCGATTCCTAGACGCTTCACCGACATGGTGCGTAATATTTGGGATATGCAGCGCCGCTTAGAGCGTCGTATGAAAAAACACTTAGAAGGCATTCTGACGCATCCTAAATTCCGTGCCGCCTACGACTTTTTACTGCTTCGCGAACAAGCTGGCGAACAACTAGCCGATGCGGGAAAGTGGTGGACAGAGTATCAAAAAGACAATGCTCATTTGATCCAGCAAGCCAAGTTACAGCACCAAGAGCGTGAGCGTACACGAGAGCGCAAACCAAGATCTGATCGCCGTCCAAGACGCCGTAACGATCCTTCTGCATAGACTGACACATGAAAGCCTGGATCGATATATTCATAGGTTTAGGCAGCAATCTAAACCAGCCATTACTGCATGTTGAGCAAGCCTTTGAAAAACTTGCTCAACACCAGCATCTACGTCATGCCCGCATTAGCCCTATTTATCAAAGCAAACCCGTTGGCCCCCAAGATCAGCCTGACTACATCAATGCCGTGGCCCACGCTCAAACTCAGCTTGGCCCTCATGATACCTTAGATCTATTGCAATCCATCGAGAATGCTCATGGGCGCAAACGTATACGCCACTGGGGAGAGCGCAGCCTAGATTTAGATTTACTGCTATATGGCAGCGCCGAAATCCACACACCAAGACTCACAGTGCCCCATCCTCATATGCATGTACGAAGCTTTGTGTTGTACCCATTGGCTGATTTGGTCCCAAATTTGTGCTTTGATAGCGGTCTTGATTTAAACCACTATTTAGACAAGCTAACGTTTGATCTTGAGCTTGTGAAAAAAGGCATTTGACTTAGTCCGCTCAGATCTGGACTATACGCCACATATTGAAACAGTGAGCCTGCTTATGAGTAAAACCACCATTAACACCCTGCACCAGTGTAAGCGTAGCAAGGAAAAATTCACCGTGGTTACCGCCTACGATGCAACCTTTGCACACTTGGCCAGCGCCGCAGGCATTGATGTGTTATTGGTCGGCGACTCACTAGGCATGGTCCTACAGGGTCAAGACAGCACGGTACCCGTTACCTTAGAGCACATGTGTTACCACACGGCTGCCGTCAAACAAGGCAACCAAGGGGCATTGCTAATGGCGGATATGCCATACATGACATACGCCACGCCAGAACAAGCTATCGCCAGTGCAGCTGAGCTTATGCAAGCCGGTGCTGAAATGGTTAAATTAGAAGGCGGTGCTTGGCTTGTGGATACGGTTGAAGCCATGAGCGAACGCGGTATTCCCGTATGTGCTCACCTAGGCCTAACCCCACAATATGTACATAAATTTGGTGGTTACAAGGTACAAGGTCGTGAAGAAGCCGCTGCAAATCAAATGATCGCAGACGCTCAGGCCATGGAAGCCGCTGGTGCAGATATTCTTCTACTCGAATGCGTTCCTAGCGAATTAGCTAAAAAGCTAACCGAAAGTGTCAATGTACCGGTTATTGGTATTGGCGCAGGTAGCGATACTGATGCCCAAGTATTAGTGTGCTACGACATGCTAGGCATGAACCCAGGACACATCCCTAAATTCGTTAAAAATTATATGGTTGAAGGACGTACGATTTCTGAAGCCTTTAGCGCCTATAACGAAGAAGTAAAACAAGGCACCTTCCCAGGGCCTGAGCATGGATTTAAAGCATGAAGACTGTTGAAACCATCGTTGAATTACAAGCTGAAATCAAAGCTGCACGTGATGCCGGTAAGCGCATCGGGTTTGTACCAACCATGGGAAACCTTCACGAAGGTCACATGATATTAGTGGATCAAGCGTCTGAAGAATGCGATTTTATAGTAGCCAGTATTTTCATTAATCCACTGCAATTCAACGACATTGATGACCTTGGTCGTTACCCGCGCACATTGGCTGCCGACCAGGAGCACCTGCGTGACCGCGATTGTGATTTATTATTCTTCCCCGGTGTCGATGAAATGTATCCTCACGGACAAGATGCCCAAACCACGATCAGTGTACCCGTTGTGAGTGAAGGCTTATGCGGAAAGTCACGCCCAGGCCACTTTGATGGGGTCGCTACCGTCGTCAGTAAGCTATTTCATATGGTGCAACCTGATGCCGCGTTTTTTGGTGAAAAAGACTTTCAGCAATTAGCCGTCATTCGCAAAATGGTTGGGGATTTAAACTTGCCATTTGATGTGGTGGGCGTGCCCACTTGCCGTGAAGAGAATGGTTTAGCCATGAGCTCCCGCAACAACTATCTAAGCACTCAAGAAAAAGATAACGCAGGCCACATTTATCGCGTATTGAATGAGATCTCAGAAAAAATTCAAAGCGGTGCGACTAACTATAATGTGCTGTGCAAATCCGCCAAGCAAGAACTCAACGGTCTGGGTTTCGACTCTGACTACATAGAGGTACGCGAAGCGAACACCCTGCGCCCAGCTACAAAAGATGATACCGAGCTCGTAGTATTAGCTGCTGCAATCCTTGGCAAAGCTCGTTTAATCGACAACTTACGCATTAATCTTAGTAAATAATCCCTATGTGCTTGCTCGAAGCGTCATTGAATCATAAAAACGCTTCGGGCATACTGCGCCGCGCCATCTAGGCAGCTGGAAGGTAAAGACAACTGTATTTACCCATCAAGACACCGCTTTAATAAGGTTGTAAACATGCAATCCACTATGCTTAAAGCCAAGTTACACCAAGCCCGTGTTACTCACGCAGTTTTGGAGTATGAAGGTTCGTGCGCCATTGATGGCAATCTACTGGATATGGCTGGTATTTACGAAAACGAACAGATTCAAATCTATAACATTGAAAATGGTCAGCGCTTTACCACTTATGCTATCCGTGGCGAAGAAGGCAGCGGCATTATCTCTGTTAATGGCGCAGCGGCTCATCTAGCTGAAGTTGGCCAACGCGTGATTATTTGCGCGTACTCTGGTTACAGCGATGAAGAGCTAGCAACCTACAAACCTCGCTTGATCTACCTAGCCGACAGCAATGAAGTCAGCCATACCTCAAATGCCATCCCCGTACAGCTAGCATAAGCAAAAAAAGAAATACCTAAAAACCCAGACTTTTGTATGAGTACTGGGTTTTTTCTTATGCAAACATTGAATTTAATTGGCAATAAACTTGAACCTTGGCGCATTCTTAGCTAAACCAAATAGGTGTATAACGATATTATTACACCAAGGAAGCCATGCCACTATTCTCTAAATTGCCACTTAAATACAAGATTCTAAGTATCACTCTAATCAGTGCACTAGGCTTTGCGAGCTATATTACTTATCACTTTAAAGCGACACAGAGCAATGACCAGCACTTAGAACGCATTCAAAAAGTGAATTTGCCGACCCTAGAAACAATTGGTGTAATTTGGTTAGAACTATTCGCTGCACGTACATCAATGCAAGCAGCTATCTCTGAAAGTGAATTAAGCTTAATCCAAAAAGCGAAAACTCATCAGCAAACGATTGAGGGGCTGTTTAAAAAAATTGAAATCTTCGCTCCCCAATATAAGGATCTGACTCAAGCACTAAACAAACAATTGTCAGATTACATGCTGACGGCTACTAAACTTACCATTGGGATTGTTGATGGTGAAATGCCATTAAACGACATACGTGCAGAAGCAAAGAATATGAGCCGCGCTTACGACTCATTTAACGACTCACTAAAAGAATTTAGAATTCTCGCTCACCATGATTTTGAAGAGCACCTAGATCAAGCAAAAATAGAAGGCCAATTATCACTGACGACAGGCATGATCATCGCTTTAGTCATTCTTTTTATCATTGGTGCTGGCTCATTTATTATCGCCAATAGCATTACGAGTAACCTTTATAAAATCATAAAAGAATTGGAGGGTATGTCCACAGGTAAAGGGGATTTGACTGTTCGCCTTAAAACGTCTGCTCAAGATGAGATCGGCACACTAGTGAATCGCTTTAATGATTTTACCACTCACTTACAGCTCATGATTAAAGTGCTCGCTAACTTAGCACTTGGCGTTACTCAAAGCACAGAAGAAGTAAAATCCATTGCAAAATATACCAACGAGGGCATTGAGAACCAACAAGGTGAAATCCAGCAAGTGGCAACGGCCATTACTGAAATGGCTCAAACATCAATAGAAGTCTCTAGTAACGCACATCAAGCTTCTCAAGCCACACAGCAAGCCAACGAAGAATCACAAACAAGCCAGCAGATTGTGCAGCAAAGTATTCAAGGTATCACCACACTGGCCAGTAATATAGAGAACGCTCAAACTGTTATTCAAGCTTTAGCCAATGAAGTAGAACAAATTGCCAATGCATCACAGGATATCGGCAACATTGCCGAGCAAACCAATCTGCTAGCGCTCAATGCAGCTATTGAAGCCGCCCGTGCCGGCGAGCAAGGCCGTGGTTTTGCTGTGGTTGCAGATGAAGTACGGACACTTGCAGGTCGCACTGCTGAGAGTACTGCTGAGATAGGAACCATCATTCAACGCCTACTAGATAACGCCACTCAAGCTGTAAATGTTATGGAGCAATCAAAAAAGCAAGCTGAAGAAGCCGTTAACCAATCGAAAGATACCGGTTTGTCCCTGCAGAATATATTGAAATCTATAAGCACTATTCATCAAATGAACCAACTTGTTTCCACCTCTGCTCAAGAACAAAGCAGTGTTGCAGAAGACGTTAGCAAAAACATCATACGAATTAATATGTTCTCTGATCAAACGGTGGATAATTCTCAATCAACCGCAAAAGCCACTCAGATATTAAGTGATCAAGCAGATCAATTGAAAGCTATCGTCAATGAATTCAAGGTATAATCGCTGCCAACTTTATTGATTCGTGCGGACACTGAATGCTTTCGACTGTATCCTCAGAAAACATACGTGCGGTTGCTTTTAGCAACTTTACTCTCACCCTGCTAGATCAGCGACTACTCCCCCAACAAGAAACTTATCTTCAATACTCTGACGCCCAATGCGTAGCACAAGCCATAACAGACATGGTGGTACGTGGCGCACCTGCTATTGGTATTACCGCTGTTTATGGTGTCGTCCTTGCAGCCAATGCGCAACGCCAGCACAAACAACTGCAACTAGAAAAAGCGTTTGAGCAACTCAAAAACTCTCGCCCTACTGCTGTAAATTTATTTTGGGCGCTAGAAAAAATGCACACGGTATTACAGAAAAACAAAGATGAAACCATTGCCGATCAAATTGATGCCCTACTCACGCAAGCACAATACATTCATCAACAGGACATATTAGATAACCATACTATGGGTAAGCTGGGCGCCAGCTTAATTGAAAAAAACAGCGAGGTTTATACCCACTGCAATGCGGGAGCACTTGCTACAGGCGGTTTCGGTACGGCCCTAGGTGTCATTCGCAACGCGTATTCAGACAATAAGATTACACAGGTTTATGCAGGTGAAACTCGCCCTTGGTTGCAAGGTGCTCGCTTAACCGCATGGGAACTCATGCGTGATGGTATCAATGTTAAACTATGCAGCGAAGGCGCTGCAGGGCAACTACTGCGACAAGGCAACATTAGGTGGATCATCGTGGGCGCGGACCGCATTGCGGCCAATGGTGATGCGGCAAACAAAATTGGCACTTATAATTTGGCCGTATTGGCCAAACATCATAAAGTGAAATTTATGGTGGTCGCCCCGAGCTCCACTTTTGATTTAAATATTCAACACGGCGACGACATCCCGATTGAGAACCGCCCCGCACAAGAAGTCACGCATATACAGGGAATCGCAATTGCGCCTGAAAATTGCGAGGCCGTTAATCCCTCGTTCGATGTAACACCACATGAATTAATTGATGCCATTGTCTGTGAAAAAGGTATTCTAAAACCTCCCTATTCAGATAGCATTGCACGCTTATTATTATTAGACAATGCAAAGGACTAACATGACTGAGAACAAAATTAAAAAGAAACGTCCTACGCTAACACTCATTACCTTTACATCCTTATTCACGTTCTCATGGTTAGCGACAGGGGAAGAGTTTAACAATCAAAGTAACGATGACCCTGCAGAATACGAAGTACTCACAAACAATGAGCTAAGGAACATGGAGCTGCCCACCATCACTGAACCGCTCGAGAATGAAAACGGTGACGATGAAAATAGTGACGCTAAAAGCGACATAGAAAGTAACGAAGCACTAACCAACGCACTCGAACGAAAAGAAATTTTAGAAGGCAAAGCTATCAAGGTACCTTTTGTAATCTTGCCTCATAGACCCAATTACGTGATGCCCGTTTCTTATACCCAGTATCCACATGATGACGAAATAAGCGCAGCCGTTGGTGATGACTGGCCCGGTTACAACAACACGGAAGCCATGTTTCAAATCAGCGTGAAATATCAAGTTCATCAATTCGATAAAGACAACAAAACCCGCTTGTATGTGGCTTACACTAATAAATCTTTTTGGCAGGTTTATAGCAAAAATATTTCGCGGCCGTTTCGCGAAACCAATCATGAGCCTGAACTGTTCTTACAGTTATCGCCTAGCTGGGGCTACATCAACCACATGACAATATCGTTAAACCACCAAAGTAACGGACAGTTTCAAGCATTTTCCCGCAGCTGGAACCGTATTATTGCCGGCCTTTATCATCGAGACGGCAGCAGTGTTTATGGCTTGGAGCCTTGGTGGCGAATCCCCGAAACCAGTAAAGCAGACCCAAATGACCCAACCGATAACGACAACCCAGACATCGAAAGGTACCTTGGTTACGGTAATTTCATTTGGTACAAAAAAGTAAATCGACAATCCATCATGTTTCGCTTAGGTAATAATTTAAACCCAGATAAAAATCGCGGCTGGGGTGAGTTTGAATTCACCTTCCCTCTTGGCAGACGCTTTTTGGGCTTCGTACAATATTATGAAGGTTATGGTCACAGCCTAATTGAATACAACAAATACCAAAGACGCATAGGAATTGGCTTTAAAATAACCGACTATTTGTAGGCTTAAATGACAAAGAACCAGTAGTCTCCCGCAAGGCTTTCACGGTAACAAGCTAGGATAATGCACCATTTTTGGTTAAAGTAGCGCTCATATTTTTTATTCCTACATGCTTAATTGTGTAGATTTTAGGAGTCGACAATGAAAGAAGTTGTAATCGTAGCAGCAGGCCGCAGTGCCATTGGCACGTTTCAAGGCAGCCTATCTCAACTAAGCGCAGTTGAACTGGGTACGCAAATTATCAAAGGTGTAGTAGAGCGTTCAGGGGTTAATCCCGAGCTAATTGATGAAGTGATTTTTGGACACGTACTGACAGGCGGTTTAGGGCAAAACCCTGCCCGTCAAAGCTCTATCTTTGCAGGCTTGCCGCAACACACATCAGCGATGACCATCAATAAAGTTTGTGGCTCAGCCCTTAAAGCGGTTCACCTTGGCGCACAAGCCATTGCTAATGGCGACGCTGACTTCATAATTGCTGGCGGTCAAGAAAGCATGTCCAACTCTGCCCACGTCTTACCTAATTCCCGTACGGGCCAACGCATGGGGCCTATCACTATGGTCGACACCATGATCAAAGATGGTCTATGGGATGCTTTCAATGATTACCACATGGGCATTACCGCTGAAAATCTAGCAGAGAAATACGACATATCCCGTGAAGCGCAAGATGCATTTGCCGCCGCTAGCCAACAAAAAGCCATTGCAGCACAAGATTCGGGCAGATTTAACGATGAAATTATCCCTGTCAGCATTCCTCAACGCAAAGGGGACGACCTAATCGTAGATAAAGACGAAGGTCCTCGTGCGGGCACCACAGCAGAAAAACTTGCGGGCATGCGCCCTGCTTTCAAAAAAGACGGCACGGTCACCGCTGCCAACGCATCATCACTTAATGATGGCGCAGCCGCCGTCCTATTGACCAGTAAAGAAAAAGCTGAAGAATTAGGCTTGACTATCTTAGCCACCATCAAAGGCTATGCGAATGCTGGTGTTGATCCTAGCATCATGGGTATTGGCCCTGTTGGGGCTACTAAACGCTGCCTAAGCAAAGCTGGCTGGTCTCTAGATGAAGTGGATTTGATAGAAGCCAACGAAGCCTTTGCAGTACAGTCTTTATCTGTGGGTAAAGAGCTCGGCTGGAACAGCGAGAAGGTTAACGTAAACGGTGGCGCCATCGCCCTTGGTCACCCGATTGGTGCCTCAGGCTGTCGTATATTGGTCACCCTGATCCACGAAATGCAAAAGCGCGATGTAAAAAAAGGCTTAGCCACACTTTGCATCGGCGGTGGAATGGGTGTGAGTATCGCTATAGAACGTTAATCTCAGCTATCACTAACAAGAAATAAAAAAGCCAAGTCATTTTACTTGGCTTTTTTATTGATACGCATAAAAGCAAACTAATTAATGCACGACACTACCGGCATCCGGTTCGACATGTCCAAACTCGGCAGGCAATAAGCTGTGCTTATTGACCACTAGAGTGTCATACACTTCTAGCTCAATATTTTTTTCAGGCACAACCACTGGCTCTAACAAAACACATACCGCCTCAATGCTATCGAGCTCAGCAATAATGCAGCTTTTAAAGCCATCAAGTGTGTGAATGGCAGCAAGTTCACCAAGATCCGCTTCGCACAGCACTGTCGGTATATCGTCAGCCAGTACTTCTTCCGCATCTAACGGCTCAATAAAATGTGCCGCCGCCACCATATGTAAAATATCAATAATTTCAGGATCGCCCAAATCATACTCGTCCGGATGCTCATGGCCCGATAATATCTTTTCAACAAGAGTATGAAATAAATCTAAATCTTCATCGGTCCAACTAATATCCATGTTACTACTATGAGGGCTTGGAATATCGGTTGCTAAAAGAATCTCATGAGTAGATTGTGCATCCATCTCGGGCATGACGATGTTTACTTGTTCAGTGCCAGTGCCTGCCATATCGGCTAAGCGCCACTTTAAAGGGTGTTTAACTGCCTGTGTCATAGTCGGCCTCCATTAATCATTTTGCCGCAGTGCACTGCTGTATTTGCCAATTGCTTCTCTCACGTAGACCTTGCGGCCTATAAACTGGGTACCCTAATGTGATTAAAACCGTCAGCCTCCCATAGTTAAGCCCTAAAATTCAGCCTATAACAGCTTCTCTTCTGAGTATAGTGGTATATTAGCCCTATCTATTATTATTGAGCAATCATTTACGTAAGGTATTTAATATATGCGCATGAGTTCCATTAAGTCTTTGTTTTTATTTGTATTTATCCTTTCTCTAAGTGCTTGCGCCAGCTTACCCGACCAACAAAATTTGAACTTACGTGCCGAACAAATCGCGCAAACAAGTTCTAAGTCTAGTCAATCCTTACTCCAGCAAGCAAAACGAAAACTGCAAAAATCCCATACAGAATCTTTAGCATTTTATGCGCCAACTTATTTAGAGCAAGCACAGCTCTGCTATAACGATGCATCAATGCAATACAAACAAAAAGAACAAGACAGTGAAATTAAGCTCAATGCACAACGAAGCATTGAGTGGGTTGAAGCAGGACTTAGAAATAAAAAAATGGTGCTTGAATATTTATCCGCCAGCCTAGCTAACCGCAAGGTATTAATTGATATAAAAGCAGATAAGCACTTCCCTGATGACTTTAAAAAAATAACCGCGCAACAAATTAAGCTCATCAAGCAGATTGAGCAACGCCAAGAAGTAAAAGCACAAAAAGATGAAAAAGCACTCATCGTTAGTATGCAGGCGCTTGAAGTGGCCACCATTGGTCAGGTCTATCTGAAAAAGTCTTACCTTATGCTCAAGCAAGCCCAAGCATTAGACGCTCAAAAATATTTACCACGCACTTACCTGGAAGCCACAGTACAATTAAAAAGTACTGAAGAATTCATTCATCAAAATCCAAGGGATAAGAAAAACATTCAAGGTCTAGCTAAAGATAGCCTGTTCATCACAGAGCGTCTTTTTTCGCTTGCTCGCTTTGCACAGAAAATTCAAACAGCGAAAGAAAGCACGCTTGAAGCACTGATTTTAAAGCAAGAGCAACTGTTTGAACGCATTGCCCAATCTCTTAATTACCAAGATATTCGCAATTTGTCGCTTGAAGATCAAAGCTTATTGTTAAGCCAGTATGGTGAAAATTTGAACGCCAATAAATATGCGAAGACCAGTAACACTCAAAACAAAGCCGAGCTGGAAAAATGGAAGCGTAAAGTGGCACTACTACAAGCGGAAGTGAGGCGACTAAAAATACAATAAGAACCGAACCCATTGGTGTCACCAATAAAAAAGCCACTTAATAAGTGGCTTTTTGCTGTCAGACCTCATTTGCTTAACGCATTTGATTCAAAAGATCCAAGCGGGATTCAATCATGGTACGGTACGTTTTCATTAAACTAAATCGATGAGGCGCATCTTCAACTTGCAGCCTTGCCAGCTGGGCTTCTAATTTATCAATCTCAGCCTCTAGACGAACAATAATGTCAGTATTGCTGCCATCACCTCGTAAGCGGTAACCTTCTTGCGCCATCGTCCAGCTCTCCATTGCTAACTTCCCCAAACCTGACTTCCTTCTAGGCCTTATTTATGTATAAACACAACCACAGCTGTAAGTATAGCTGACTATTCTATCAGTTTTTTTTGTGACGTATATCACATTCACCTACACATCGTGTAAGACATTGACTACAAACGCACCTTTGAACTATCACAGGTAAAACTGGGCACAAAGTACACATTTGTTTATAATGCGCGCCCCTAATACTTAGCATGAGTGGTCCAATCCGTGGCGAAAAAGTTGTTCATTAAAACCCATGGCTGCCAAATGAATGAGTACGATAGCTCCCGTATGGCTGATTTACTGGGGGAAACTCATGCTATGGAGATCACAGATAACGAAGCAGAGGCAGATGTCATCCTGCTTAACACCTGCTCTATCCGTGAAAAAGCCCAAGAAAAAGTCTTCCATCAACTGGGCCGATGGAACAAATTAAAGAAAAAAAATCCAAACCTTATAATAGGTGTAGGTGGCTGTGTTGCAAGCCAAGAAGGAGAAGCTATCCGTAAACGCGCGCCGCAAGTGGATATGATCTTTGGCCCTCAAACCCTGCATAAGCTGCCTCAGTTTCTCGATGCTAGTGCCAATAGAATTCCTGTCATGGACGTTACCTTCCCTGAAATTGAGAAATTCGACCATTTGCCTGCCCCAAAAGTAGATGGTGGCAGTGCATTTCTATCTATCATGGAAGGCTGTAGCAAATACTGCACATTCTGCGTGGTGCCTTACACTCGCGGCGAAGAAGTCAGCCGTCCATTTAATAGCGTCATGAAAGAAGTACACCAATTAGCACAGCAAAACGTACGTGAAATTAATCTGCTTGGCCAAAACGTCAACTGTTACGAAGGTCAAACAGACGACGGTGACATCGCAGACTTAGCCGAATTGATTCATCACGTAGCCGACGTCGACGGAATTGACCGTATTCGCTTTACCACATCCAACCCGCTAGAGTTCACCGATAGCTTGATCCAAGCCTTTGCTGAAGTACCTGAGCTGGTCAGCCACCTGCATTTACCCGTACAAAGCGGTTCAAACAAGATATTGGCGGCCATGAAACGTGGTCACGAAGTGGATATGTATATCGATAAGATCAAACGCATCCGCCAAGTTCGCCCAGATATCAGCATCAGCTCTGACTTCATTATCGGCTTCCCTGGCGAAACCGATGAAGACTTCCAAGACACCATGAACTTGATTCATGAGATCGGCTTCGATACCTCATTTAGCTTTGTTTACAGCAAGCGCCCCGGTACACCAGCGTCTGAGCTTGAAGACAATACCCCAGAAGACGTGAAGAAGAAGCGCTTAGCTATATTGCAAGATCGCATCATCCAAAACGCCCAGCAAATTGGCCGTCGAATGGTGGGCAAGGTTGAAACCATTCTGGTTGTCAGTGTCTCCAACAAGGACCCAGGCAAGCTAATGGGCCGCTCTGAAAATAACCGTTCTGTTTATTTTCATAGTGATGACCACAGTTTGATCGGAAAATTTGTTAAAGTGAAAATCGAAGAAGCCTATACTAATAGCTTGTATGGCCACGCCTTACTCGAAGAAGGCGTGTTCTAATCCATATTAATACAGGGAAACCCTGACTGAATGACAACCGCCAGCGCTGAAAAGCTTCATACCGCACAAGCTGAATTCTATTTAGAACCAGACGACGCACGCCGTATGGCCAACTTATGCGGAGATCTTGATAGCCACATTAAGCAGATCGCCAGCCATTTCCAACTTCGTATTTTTAATCGCGGCAATCACTTTAAGTTAGCCGGTGAAGCGAAAGGCGTGGATCACGCAAGCCAAATCATTCAACGTCTATATCGTGAAACCCATAACGGGACAGAGGTACGCAAAGACCTGATTCACTTGCTGCTTCAAGAAGCCGATATGGAAATCGCTTACCAGAACGAACACAGTGAAGGGGCTCACAAGCCCATCGTGATTCGCACGCCTAAACTGATCATTAAGCCACGTGGCCCTAACCAGCAAAAATACGTGCGCACCATTCACGAACATGATGTGAACTTTGGAATTGGACCGGCGGGTACGGGTAAAACCTATTTGGCCGTCGCCTGTGCGGTTGAAGCCTTATTGCGTGATGATGTTCAAAAAATTCTACTGGTGCGCCCTGCGGTTGAAGCGGGTGAGAAGCTAGGCTTTTTGCCCGGTGACCTTGCACAAAAAATCGACCCTTACTTACGCCCTTTATATGATGCGCTGCACGATATGTTGGGCTATGAACAGGTTATCAAGCTACAAGAACGTAATGTCATCGAAATTGCACCCTTGGCTTACATGCGTGGGCGTACATTAAGCAATGCCTATGTCATTTTAGACGAAAGCCAAAACACCACTCCAGAGCAAATGAAGATGTTCTTAACCCGTATCGGCTTTGGCTCAAAAGCGGTCATCACAGGTGACATCACCCAAGTGGACTTACCACGCGGCACTCGCTCTGGCCTTGGTCATATTATTGATATTCTCAAAGACGTAGAAGGTATTGGTTTTATTCACTTTGCTAACAAAGATGTGGTCCGCCACCCGCTTGTACAACGCATTGTCGATGCCTATGACGCTCACGATGCTAAAGAAGCCGCTAGAAAAGACGCGGCGGAACAAGCGAAAAAGGTCTCAAGCAATGATTGATGTCGACATCCAGATTGCAAGCAAGCACTCACCTTTGCCAAGTGAAGAAGATCTCACCCAGTGGGCACAATCGGCATTGGCTGATTTCAAAAAAGACGCTGAACTAAGCATTCGCTTGGTGGACAATGAAGAAAGCCAACAGCTTAATTTCGAATACAGAGGCAAAGATAAGCCCACCAATGTGCTGTCCTTCCCGTTTGAAATACCTCCTGAGCTGGTCGGTATGGATGAAGTTGACCATCTTATTGGTGATTTGGTAATTTGTGTGCCGGTTGTGGCCGCCGAAGCCCACCTGCAAAATAAGACATTTAGCGACCACTTTGCTCACATGGTCACGCACGGCTGCTTGCATTTATTAGGTTACGACCATATAAAGGATGAAGAAGCCGAGATTATGGAAAACCTTGAACGGCAAATCCTAGCGCGTCTAGAAATAGCCGACCCTTATTTCATCACTGATTAATATAATGAACGAAGACCGACCGAAAAAGTCACTGTTTACCTGGCTAGAAAGTTTACGCTTGTTTTCAGGTGATCCAAAAAGCCGTAACGAAATTAAACATATCCTAAGGGACGCGGAAGAGCGCCAGCTAGTGGATAGCGACGCCCTATCTATCATGGAAGGTGCCATTCAGGTGGCCGACATGCAAGTGCGTGAGATCATGATCCCCCGCTCGCAAATGGCGTTTGTTAAAGCCGATCAAAAGCCGAAAGATTTCTTACCCTTAATCATTGAAAGCGCCCACTCTCGCTTCCCTGTAGTCGGTGAGAATGATGATGAAGTACTGGGTATTTTGCTCGCCAAAGACTTACTAGGTTTGGTGCTTGAACAAGATACCGATTACTTCCGCATTAAAGATATTTTGCGCCCAGTGACCTTTGTCCCCGAGAGTAAGCGCCTAAACGTATTACTCAAAGAGTTCCGTGCTACGCGTAATCACATGGCCATTGTCATTGATGAGTACGGCGGTATTGCGGGCCTTGTCACCATTGAGGACGTACTAGAGCAAATTGTGGGCGACATTGAAGACGAACATGACTTTGATGAAGAAGACAGTTTTATTAAACAAGTGGATGAAAACACCTTTATGGTGAAAGCGCTCACATCGATACAAGACTTTAACGATAGCTTCGGCACAACCTTTGAAGACTTCGAGTTTGACACCATCGGCGGTATCGTCATGGGTAAATTTGGTCGTCTACCGGATTGTGATGAGTGCATAATCATTGGTCCCTACGAATTCAAAGTTGCAAACGGTAACAACCGTCAGATACACCTTTTACAAGTCACAAAAACCAAACAAGAAGAATAATTTACATGGGTTTTGATACAGCATGGATGAAACGGCCTGGGTACCTAGGTCATTTCTTCGCCCTCATCATCGGCGCGCTATTACCGTTTAGCTTTGCACCTTATAACTTTTGGCCGGTGCAAATTGGCTCCGTTGCCCTTCTATACATAACCCTAAAATCTCTCACACCCAAGCAAGCCTTATGGCGTGGCTGGTGGTATGGATTGGGGGTATTTGCATCAGGCGTGAGCTGGGTATATGTAAGCATTCATGTATACAGTCATACGCCAGCGCCATTAGCGTTCTTAATGACTCTTTTGTTCGTAGCAGGGCTTGCTTGGTTCTTTGCGATCATGACCTACAGTTATCAAAAATGGTTTAGCCCTAAAGCACTGCCCTATCTTAGCTTTGCTGTTATCTGGGTATTATTTGAATGGTTGCGCAGCTGGTTCCTGGGTGGCTTTCCATGGTTGTTTTTAGGGGATGCCCATATTGATACGCCTTTATCTGGCTTTGCCCCTGTCTTTGGTGTTTACAGTATTGGTTTAATCATGGCGTTAAGCGCTACTACCTTGGTAGATTGGCAATGGCGCAAACATTATAAAGCAGGTTTAGTTCTATTGATCAGCCCATGGTTACTGGGCTTTGCCCTAGGCAAAATCAGCTGGACACAGCCCGTCGAACAAGGCGACATTAAGGTGGTTGCCATTCAAGGCAACATCAGCCAAGAACGCAAATGGCTATCAGAAGAAATTTACCCAACCTTAGAAAAGTACCGAGTAGCCAGTGAGAAACAATGGGATGCCGATCTTATTCTTTGGCCTGAAACCGCTATTACTGTTTTACACCATCAAGCCAAAGAGTATTTGAAATATCTCAATACTGAAGGAAAAAAACATCACACCTCGATCATTACCGGTATTCCTTATCAGCAAACTCAAGCCGAGGAGCTTCCTGGTGCCTATCACAACAGTATTTTGGCCTTAGGGGAGAGCAGTGGTTTATATCATAAACAAAAACTCGTGCCCTTTGGTGAGTACGTGCCTTTGCCGCAAAGCTGGCGTGGCCTGTTAACCTTTTTCAATATTCCTATGTCGGACTTCGCTGCAGGCAAGGCAAATCAATCACCCTTACATGTGGTGAGCGAAAACCTTGAATACGATATCGCCCCTTTTATTTGTTACGACATTGTTTACCCTGATCACGTTACTAACATGGCGAAAGAGACTGGTTTACTCATTACCATCAGCAACGATGCTTGGTTTGGTCACAGCATTGGCCCGCTGCAACATTTTGCCATTGCTCGTATGCGTGCACTAGAAAACGGGCGCTACTTACTGCGCAGCACCAACACAGGTATCACAGCACTGATCGATGACAAGGGGCAAGTGATCGAAAGGCTGCCACAGTTTGAATACGGCGTATTAACCGCCCAAGCAAAAGTCATGACAGGCAACACACCGTTTAATCTCTGGAGTAGCTGGCCTGTGCTCATTTTTAGCTGGCTTACGCTGCTGGTTCTCAGCCTGCGCCAATCTCGTTATTGGCCAATGAAACCACCAAAAGCCTCATAAGAGCGGGCATAAAAAAACGCCCATAAAGCATTCTTTATGGGCGTTTTCGTTTTAATTCAACAATACCGATCTAGTTAAGCTGCAATCTCACTATCTCATTTCGGTTGTGTAAGGCATCTGATTTATCAGAGAACAATTGAATATCATTAGGGGTAATCAAAATAGCTTTCTCATCCACTAGCCCCACAAAGCCCGCACTAAACGATTGCACAAAACCTTGTTCACTTGATGTCAATATCTGATCATCTGGGATATCAACCATGACTTTTAAGCCATTACCTAACGGGTCACCAATGGATTGTGCATCTTTATAAAGGGCCATAAACGATTCATGCACCACTAAAACAAAGCCATTACGAAAGGTTAACCATTGGCAGGGGCCAGTTGCCGCATCTGTGAAAAACTCACAGCGTACAATAATGTCTGAATTGCCTTCAATAACCATATTCGACCCACTAAAAATACGCATTGTACCTTAAAGACCCGCCCCCGCGTCAGCCCCTAAGGCATAGTGGCTATGTAACTGGCTAACGATTCGATCTCATCCGCATCCACCACCTTCATGATATCCACCATAAGCGATGTAGCACGGGCAGCCTTGCCTTTTTTAAAATCATTAAGGGTTTTCACTAAGAATGCTTTCTTTTGACCGGCTAGTCGTGGCAGCTCGTGATTACCTCGGCCATCTACACCGTGGCACGCCATACATAAGCTATCGTATCGCGCCTTACCCTCCTCTGAAGTCGTAATACCTTCTTGAGGGCGCACGGTTTGCGATGAGAAATATAAGGTCATGTTCACCTTCTCTTCATCACTTAACGCACTGGCCAATTGCTGCATCACATAGCTTTTACGTTCACCTGTGGCAAACAATTGAAACTGCTTAAGTAAATATTCGGTATTTTGACCTGCCAAATTTGGGATATCTGGCTTCACGCTATTACCATCCTTACCATGGCAATAACCGCATAGCATGGAACGCTCTTTACCCTCTTCAAGGGCAATCGAATATTCCACCTGATTCGATTTGATCAGCTGCATTTGTTCAATGACTTTATCGAAATCCTGTGCCCACGCATTCACCGACATAACGCTCATCACACACACGGACCACGTAACAATACCAACCCACTTGAACATACTGATTACCCATCAAAAAGAGAGGCAAATTACAGAGCAACCGTACCAATATCAATGACCCAAGTGAACAGATTATGGATAACTCAGAAAACCCTGATGCTCATCAAGTCATTACGGATAAATATACAGAAATTAGCCGATCCACAACCAATATGCTCACCCAAGAGCAGCATGCAGAACTGTGCTATTGGCTTGGTCTAGGGTATGATAACCGCCTTTATTTATTCAGCGAATCTACCAGATCGGTCCTATGCAAGATCAATACATTCCTAGCGAAATCGAATCCTCCGTTCAACAATTTTGGACCGAGAACAAAGTCTTTAAAGCCGTTGTAGATAGCAACCGTGAAAAGTTCTACTGCCTGTCTATGTTCCCGTACCCATCAGGCCGACTACACATGGGTCACGTGCGTAACTACACCATTGGCGATGTGATTTCACGCTACCAGCGCATGCAAGGCAAAAACGTCATGCA
>JAWUYY010000084.1:0-37178 GCA_034110565.1 Bermanella sp.
TCTAATGTACGAGCCGCGGTAATTTTAGGATCTAATTGACGTAAGCTACCCGCCGCTGCGTTACGCGGATTGACAAATAATTTTTCATCGCGCGCCAGTGCTTTTTCATTAAAGTCATTAAAGCCTTTCTTCGGCATATAGACTTCACCACGCACTTCTAATACAGCCGGATAATCATCTCCCAAGAGTTTTAACGGAATACTGGGGATCGTGCGGATATTTTGCGTAATATTTTCACCTACCGACCCATCACCACGAGTGGCTGCGCGCACTAGTAATCCATCTTCATAAAGTAGACTCACAGCGATCCCGTCTAACTTTGGCTCACAAGCATAAAATATTGAGCCTGTTTGCTTGAGGCGATCACTCACGCGTCGATTAAAATCCAGCATATCTTGTGCATCAAATGCATTATCCAAACTGAGCATGGGCACTTCATGGGTCACTTGCTCGAAGTGCGATAGAGGTGCTGCACCGACACGTTGTGTTGGCGAGTCAGGTGTTAAAAACTGAGGGCTCTTTTCTTCAATATCTTTTAAGCGATGGAATAAGCGATCATATTCCACATCAGGCAATTGCGGAGCATCCAACACATAATATTGATAGTTAGCTTGATTAAGCTGCTGATGTAACTTTTGAACTTCTGTGCTTAAAGCGGCATCATCAGCATGGCTAGAGGGTGACGAGTCATTCTCTGGCTCATCAAATAAAAAAGGTTGATCAGACATAGTTGTATTCTCGCTAAACTACTTTTTATGCGATAAATGTTTGCGGGAAAACTCACGAACCCGATTACGATAATGCTCTAACGTCTGGGGCGTCAAATCACTTTGGGTATCATCATGCAAGGTGGCATTAAAATTACGTGCAAACACCAATGCCACTTCGGCCATCGCATCAAATGCTTCCATTGGTTTATCAGGGCCCGGTAGACTCATAAATAAACTAATTCCAGGCGTAATTAAGTCATCAATCGTTTTTAAATTAAATGTACCGGGCTCAATAGCATTAACCACACTAAATTGAATCTTACCTTGTGCATCCGCCTTTTCGAAACGATGGAATATCCCCATCTCACCATGACGCATATCACATACATTAAATACGTGATGTAAATCTCTACCCGCTAAACCCTTGCCATCTTGCTTTAAAATATTAATAACGAAAATTTCTTGAGCCGCTTCGCGCTCAGATAATTTTTCACCGACGGGCAGTGCCTGAACGTCATCAATGTATTCCATTAACAAATCAGATTTTACACGCGCGAGCACAGGCTCTTCTTTCACGGCAAAGATAGGTTCGTCCTGTAACGTTTGCTGAATAAATTCTGGTAACACAAGCTCGTGCTGTTTAGGAGGGTTGGGATCCACTTTTTGACCAAGCTCAACCGGCTCCATTAAAACAGGTACGGGCTCTTTATCGTCAAGGGTGATTTCTTCCTCTACTTTTACAACTGGCTTTGGTGATTGTGCTTTGGCTTCTTCTTGGGCTTTTACCAATTGTGCCGCTAATGCTTCTTTACTCACGCGTTGCGAAACATTTTTTTCAGTTGTGTTTTTAACTGAAGCTTTTTGCTTTGCCAATACAGTTGACGCCCTTTTATCTTGGGCGGATACACTGGCCTTTGACGTCAATTGAGTTTGAGTGCGCTTAGCTACGACTTGGTCGCCTTCACCCTGTGACAACTCATCTCGACGGGCACCGAAGTGCTCAAAGCCATCATCCGTTTCACTAATAATTGGAATATCTTTAATTGCTGGTGTTTTTTCTACTTCAAGTACATCAAACAAAGGATCAGTGGTTTGATTATCGCTTTCTAGGGCTTTTATTTCAGAGGTTTGCTCTTGATGATCATTCATCGACTCCGACTGTGCAGGCACATCTGTTTCGGTGACCGCATCAAATAATATTGATTGATCTATTTTTTGTGCAAGACCTTCTTTCAAAAAGTCATCTTTAATTTCTAAATCGTCAAAGACAGGCAGGTTTTGCTCACCCGACAATGAATCCAGAGAATCGTAACCTTCTAGTGTTTGGTTTAGTTGATTTGCACGCGCTGCGCGCACTTTCTTCACGCCATCCCAAACGATGAAACCGATGACGACAACACCAATCACTAGGATAAAACTGTGTAGACTAATATCCATGTGTAAATTCTATTCACTATATGTTTATGGTTTTAGTGTTCGGTTAACTCAACCGCCTCTTCCATGTTCACCGAAACGATTCGTGAAACGCCCGGTTCATGCATGGTTACACCCATCAACTGTTTTGCCATTTCCATGGCAATCTTATTATGGGATATATAAATAAATTGTACTTGTTCGCTCATGGCTTCAACTAAGCGCGCATAGCGAGCCACGTTCGCATCATCCAGTGGTGCATCAACCTCATCGAGCATACAAAATGGCGCTGGCTTTAAACGGAAGATTGAGAATACCAATGCAATCGCTGTCAGCGCTTTTTCACCACCCGATAGTAAATGGATGGTGCTGTTTTTCTTACCAGGTGGGCGCGCCATTATCGCGACACCAGTATCTAATAAGTCATCGCCGGTCAGTTCAAGGTATGCGTGACCGCCACCAAATACTTTCGGAAACAATTCTTTAAGACCGCCGTTTACTTTATCGAACGTTTCTTTAAAGCGTGTACGGGTTTCTTTGTCTATCTTGCGGATCGCATTTTCTAGTGTTTCTAATGCTTTCACTAAATCGGCATTTTGTTTATCTAGATATTCTTTACGCTCAGATTGCGTTTTATATTCTTCAATAGCCGCCAGGTTAATAGCACCTAAACGAGTAATACGTTGCTGTATTTGCTCAAGCTGTAACTGACACGCTTCCATACTGGCATCGTCTGCAAGTTGTTCCAGTACTTCATTTAATTCGACTTCGTACTCAGCTAATTGTTCTTCAATACCTCCACGGCGTGTGTGTATGGTTTGGTATTGCATGCGGCTTTGTTCTAACTGTCCACGTACAACTTGCGCTTTTTGTTCTAGTTGTTGGCGGTTTTGCTCAACTTCACGAATTTCGTTTTCAATGAGTTCTTTTTTACTGCGCGATGCTTTCATGAGTTCTTCAACGTCTAAACGTTGTTGCATCATTTCTTCGTATTGCGCTTTTAATTCTTCTACTGGACTGTCGCCTTGATCCTGTTGTTCTATTAGTTGCTGTTCGCGTTCTAATAGTTTTTGTTTATCTTGCTCATGACGGCTTATAGCATCCATTAAAGTTTGGCGCTGATGCTGTAAGGTTTGTACTTTTAGTTGTTGTTGGTGCGCGTGATCTTTTTGCTGGCGAGCTTGCTGGCGAATTTGATCAAGGTGCTCACGACATCCATCACGTTTCTCTAATAACTGCTCACGCTCTTGCGTGTAATGTTCCATATCTTGCAAAGCGGTTTGCCACTGCAAGCGAGACTCTTCTAAGGATTCTTGCTCTAATTCTTTGGCTTCTTTTTGCTCTGATATTTCACCCAATAACTGGTTACGACGACCCACTTGTTGCTCTAAACGTACTTTTTCAGCATGTATCGTCGATTTATGATCACTCAGTTGCTGCGCCGCATGATTGACTTCACGCTGTGCGTTATCTCGTTGTTGCTCTAAGGTATTAATTCGCAAGGAGGTTGATTCTAAATCAGCGTCTAGCTCTTCAACTAATGCGTCTAAATCGTCTTCTTTAATGGCGAGTTCTAGCAGCTCTTGTTTACGAGCAAGCACGCCAGATTGATCATCACCAGAACGTTTAACTCGAATCCAGTTTGCCCCAAGCCAAATACCGTCTGGGGTTATAATACTTTGATTGCCTTGTAGCTGTTTACGCTGCGCTAACGCAGATGCTAAATCATCTGCGCATAAAATATCATTCAACCAAGGAGCACTTACACCGCTCACTTTATTAGCAAGGCTGCCCGACTTAGGCTGACCAGACTCTTGGTTATCTACCAATGTCATCTGACCTTGATTAAGTTGAAGCAGACGTTCGGCGTATTCATCAATTGACGGTACAACTACCGCTTGCAATTGCTCAGCCAGTACTGTCTCAACTGCTTGTTCCCAACCATTTTCAACTTGCAGCTCATCGGCAAGGCGTTTGTTGTTATGCAATTGCTGACTTTGCAACCAACGACCAGATTCTCCATCAGTGCCCAGTGCAGCTTGTTGCAGAGCTTCTAATGATGCTTTGCGCCCCATAACCGATTGCAACTGGCTGCGAGATTCATTCAGTTTTTGTGAAAGCTGTTGCTGCTGCTCACGAGCATCTTCAACTTGTTGTTGGTATTGAGTGGAATCTTGTTGTTGCTGTTCGAACTGAGATTCTTTTTCGCTTAACTGTTCATCGAGCATGGCTAGCTGCTCTTCGGCTTCATCACCAATTTGAAGCGATTCAAGCTCACGCAAGAGGCGTTCAATGCGCTGCTGAATTCGAGTAATATTTTGCTCAAAGTTTTGAATTTGAGTTTTACTCACCTCTGCCAAACGCTGAGGCTCGGCGCTTTTTTCGTTGAAGCTGTCCCACGAGTTTTGCCAATTCTGCATGGCTTCTTCGGCTTGCATTAAGGCTTCTTGACTTGACTCTTCTTGTGCCGACATCAATTCATTTTCTGGCTCAAGCTCCATCAATTGTTCATCAAGAGCCTCTAACGCGAGAGCGTCGTCGTCTTCTTGCTGAGCAACTGAGGTTTTTGATTCTGATATTTCTTGCAGGTCGCTATTAAGTTGCAATGAACGCTGGCTTTGAAACTGAATGCTTTGCTCTAAGCGCCCAAGGTTGCCACCTAATTCATAAAACTGAGCTTGGATTTTCTCGAAATCGTCGGTGAGATCCACCAGTAAAATGCGTTTTTCTTCTACTTGGCTTTCATCTTGTACTTGCACTGTCAGAACTTGCTCAAGAGCAAGCTCTTGTTCAGCAATGACCTGGTTTATCTGTGCAAGCTCGACGTCCATATTGCGCCAGCGCATGGCAAACAATTGGGCGCGAGTTTGACGCTCGTCTTCTTTGTAATTCTTGTACTTTTCGGCCGCTTCAGCTTGGCGCTGTAGTCGACCAATTTGACGCTCTAGCTCGTCACGAATATCGCTCAAACGCTCTAAGTTTTCATTGGTGCGGCGAATACGATTTTCGGTTTCACGGCGACGCTCTTTGTATTTAGAGATGCCAGCGGCTTCTTCAATATAAACCCGTAACTCTTCAGGCTTAGATTCGATCAGTTTTGAGATCATGCCTTGTTCGATAATGGCATAACTGCGCGGCCCAAGGCCGGTGCCCAAGAACAGATCCGTTACATCACGGCGGCGGCACTTTGTTCCGTTAAGATAATAAATAGACTGACCATCACGGGTCACTTTACGCTTTAAAGAGATTTCGTTGTATTGGGAGTATTCGCCCTGTAGCTTACCTTCGCTGTTATCAAACACCAACTCAACACTGGCTTGGCCCACAGGCTTACGACCTGTAGAACCATTAAAGATAACATCTGTCATGGAATCGCCACGCAGATTCTTGGCACTGCTTTCACCCATTACCCAGCGCACAGCGTCTATGGTATTGGATTTACCACAGCCATTAGGGCCGACGATACAGGCTAGATTGGTTGGAAATGGTATCTTGGTTGGGTCAACAAAAGATTTGAACCCAGCAAGCTTAATAGACTTAAGTCGCACACTGCGCCCCTTTTTATTATTAGTGCTCTAGGGCATCCATCATGATGCTTAGCAAATGATCGCCGTAATCTTTTAGGGCTTGCTCTACTTTAGGCACATCACGTTTAACTACGCCTTCAAGCAACTTTGCAAAGAAGGTCATGCTGTAACTTAACGCATTATTATCGACGGTTAAAGCCATATGATAAGCGCGGTGAATGGCAGGCTGTAAATCTTCCAGAATGCCTTCTAAATATGGGTTTTCAGCCAATGGGTAGGCCATGCGCATCAAATCAAAGCCAGCCTTTACCACACGTTCCGGAGCTTCCGGGTCGGTGCTGTTGGCGATACCGCGCATTTTTTGTAATTGTTCAATCAGGGGGTCTAATTGACCAGGCTTCCACGTATTAGCGACTTTAGAAGCAAGAACGATCAATAGAATAATATAGGTTTCGTACAACGCCTGGACATTGGAGCGATTCATCTCGGCAACCATAGCACCACGGCGAGGCATGATATCGATCAAATGACGGCTTTCGAGAATAAGCAAGGCTTCACGCACTGAGCCACGACTGACTTCTAAATCATTGGCGACTTTGAGCTCTTGAATACGCTCTTTTGATTTTAATTTACCTGTGATGATTTGATCACCAATATGCTGGGCAATTTGTTCAGATAAACTTTCCGGTGCTTTAAAGCTCATGTGGCCCAAAATCCTGTACAAAATACAAACAGTGTTAACCTGACCCGCAGGATCAAAGGGCTAAGTGTACCACATCATACGTAATTGACTACGGCTTAACGGTGCTGTTTGTGACTGTGTTCCAGCTTAACCTACACTAATAAAAACGTTCTATATTCGCTCAAAAAACAAACACAGCGAGGCGCCTAATACAGTCAGCTTAATGTATGAGCATTGTCGCTATTTGCTCCTTAAGCTGACCTTTAACACCCTAGTGCCCTGTTTGATACTTGATACACTGAGCGCATCTAGTAAAAGGTAATGTCATGGACACGCTTATTAATTCTGAAGGACAAGTGCAATTTGGTGTTTTACCCAAAAGCCCTGTTCACATTAACTATTTAGACTTTGATTTACGCAATAATATGGACAAAGCCATTACTGGCTTTAGAAAAAAAATGCGTTTCAATCAATTTCAATTTATTGGTTTAAGCGGGGATGACTTTATCTTGGGTGTCGCTATCGTGAACCTTAAATGGGTGAGCAACTGCTTTTTATATATTTATCTGCCATCTACGCAAACCTTTAAAGAGTACTCATGGTTAAAGCCGTTTGCGATGCAGACGCAAACCGATACACAGCCCAATAATGGGCACTGGTCATTTAAAAGTGGCCACAATTATATTGAAATCAGCAGCCAGCCTCATCAACGCCATGTAAAAATTCAATGCGGTAACGAACTTCATTTAGATGTGGTAATCGATGAAACACAATCCCCATTAGATGTGTGCTGTCGTGCTGGCTATAACGGCTGGGTGTATACACAAAAAAACACCGCACTCCCCTTTACCGGCAACATTCAGTGGCAAGGTCAGGATGTTAATACTCGAGATTTATTAGCAAGTGTGGATTGGTCTTGCGGCTATATGCGTCGCGAAACATTCTGGCATTGGGCCAGTTTAAGTCATAAAACCCAAAGCGGTGATGTAATTGGTTTCAATTTAGCCGCAGGGGTTAATGAAACCAGCTATACCGAAAATGCTCTTTGGATAAACGGCTCCATGATAAAACTGGATCGTGCTGAGTTTGTATTTGACCGAAAAAACCGCATGACCCCTTGGCAAGTAAACACCAGCGACAAACACATTCAGTTAACTTTCACCCCAGCTGGTGAACGCAAAGAGAAGGTTAACGCAGGCTTTATCGCCTCCAACTTTACTCAGGTATTTGGCCACTTTGACGGTACTGTCAAAACCGTTGATGGACGGATCATTGAAATTAAGAATGCTAATGGCTTCTGTGAGGATCACTTCGCCAAATGGTAAACCTGCACTAAAACCCATTCACGAGCGTAACATCATATAAAGCCAGCGATAGATAACACAACGCCTGTTATTGCTGGCGCCATTTGCCTCAGCCTTCTTACCGTCATAAACCTGTATCATGATTACCTTAATACAAAGGCTTCTCACGCCCTAAATATTAGAATATACTAATATACATATCTAATTTAAACATACTGCTATCGGCTCTTTAAGCCTCTTCTACACTTAAAGGGATAACAAAGGATTAAGACATGAAACATGCTCTATCAATTATTAGCGGCCTACTGTTAGCCGCATTGGTGGCTCCAAGTCTTTGGGCGAATGAACCGAGTACTCTAGCCGTTAGCGTAAAAAGCTACCCAAACTGGTTTGCATTGGACGCACAAATTGAAGCGGTCAACCAAGCCACCACCAGCGCGCAAACCAGTGGACGCGTGCAATCCATTGAAGTGGATGTAAATGACTATGTAAAAGAAGGTGACTTGATTATCCAACTGCGCAATAACCAGCAAAAGTCGGCGGTAGATCAAGCACAAGCTGGCTTAAACCAAGCACAAGCGATGAACACAGACGCACAATCAAAACTTGAGCGTGCCACTCCTTTATTTAAACAAGGCTCCATTTCTAAGGGTGAATACGATTCAATAAAAGCCAATGCCACTTCTGCTGCAGCCCAAGTGAAAGCGGCTCGTGCGCTGTTATCGCAATCTAAAGAACAACTTTCCTATACCCAAATTCGTGCACCTTACGCTGGTATAGTGAGATCACGTTTGGTTGAGGTGGGTGAAAGTGTCAGTCCCGGCACCCCATTAATGACAGGCTTATCCTTAAGTGAACTGCGCGCCGTGGCGCACTTACCACAGCGTTTTATTAATAAAATTAATCAAGAGAGCCATCTCAAAGTAATCTATAAAGATAAAGATTTAGATGTTAACAACATCACTATCTTTCCATTTGCCGATTCAAGCAGTCACAGTTTTAAAATACGCGCAGATATCAATGCAAAAGGCGCAGGATTATTTCCGGGCATGTGGGTTAAATTAATGCTGCCTATTGGTGATACTCAGACGTTACGAATTCCTGAGACCGCCATCGTTCGTCAAGGGCAAGTGAGTTATGTTTATGTAAAAAAAGGCGATGCTTTTGCATTACGCCAAATACGCATAGGTGGACAAACTCATGTCAATAATGAGAACCAAAGAAGCGTGTACATTGACGTGCTCGCAGGCTTAAAAGAAGCTGATGTCATTGCATTAGACCCACAAACCATTATGGCGGCTCAGGAGATTTAACATGACTGAACCAGAACATAATTCACTGGGTGTTAGTGGCCGCCTTGCAAAAACGTTTCAGAATAATGCCATCACACCTTTACTGGCAATATTCGGTTTATTGTTAGGCTTTTTCGCCATAATGGTGACACCAAAAGAAGAAGAGCCTCAAATCGATGTAACGTTTGCAAATGTCTTTATTGCCTTTCCTGGGGCATCTGCAAAAGAAGTTGAACGCCTCATTAGCACCCCAGCTGAACAAGTGCTGAGTGAAATAAATGGCGTAGACGATATATTCAGTGTTTCTCGCCCTGGTATGTCGGTTTTAACCGTGGCTTTTGAGGTCGGTTTAAAACGAGAAACCGCTATTTTAAATTTATATAATCAGGTTTACAGCAATCAAGATTGGCTTCCTAGCAACCTTGGTACATCACAACCGATTATTAAACCCCAAGGCATTGATGATGTGCCTATTATGTCTTTAACCCTATTCAGTGAAGATAAAACGGTCACAACACAGCAACTCACTGAGCTGGCTCATGCATTAGAAGTTGAGCTTAAACGCATTGATGGCACCCGTGACATCTATACTCAAGGTGGCCAACAAGACACTGTAAACGTCAGGCTCGATCCTGTGCGCTTAAGTGCATATAACCTTACCATTGACGATGTAGCCAACACATTATTAGCTGGCAATACATCTGCTCCTGTTCATAACATTTATCAATCAGATGGTTACATACAAGTACAAGCGGGCAGCTTTTTAACCAGCACTCAAGATATTCAGCAATTGGTGGTTGGCTTAGCAAGCAACAACAGTCCAATATATTTATCTGATGTGGCTGACGTCATCCATGAAGCCGATATACCTGAATCACAAGTGGTGCATTTTGAAAATGGTTTATCTGAAAACCAGCCTGCCGTCACAATCGTCATTGCTAAACAACCTGGTAAAAATGCATTTGATATCACTAGTGACATCGAAACCCGGTTAACTCAATTAAGTAATATTGTGATTCCTGACAATATTAAAGTGAGTGTCACCCGTAATTATGGTGATACTGCAAAAGATAAAAGCGACAAACTGATCGCCAAATTATTATTTGCCACACTCGCAGTTGTGATCTTAGTGCTGATCACCATGAGCTGGCGTGAAGCTATCATTGTTGGTGGTGCCATATTCATTACTCTCGCAATTACGTTATTTGCAAGCTGGGCTTGGGGGTTTACGTTAAATCGTATTTCTCTGTTCGCGTTAATTTTCAGTATTGGTATTCTCGTGGATGACGCTATCGTAGTAGTTGAAAATATTCACAGACACATGCACATGGGCGGCAAAAAACTATTAGAGGTAATCCCCGTCGCAGTTGATGAAGTGGGCGGTCCAACTATTCTTGCTACATTTACGGTTATCGCCGCACTAATGCCTATGGCTTTTGTGACCGGTTTAATGGGCCCTTATATGAGTCCTATTCCTATTAACGCCAGTACCGGCATGCTGATCTCACTGGCCATCGCCTTTATCGTTACCCCTTGGCTATCTTATAAGTTATTAAAAAATAATGAAGACTCTCATGAAGAACACACAGATGAAGACGATAAAAATTTAGGTCGTATTTATACATTATTCAATCGTGTTGTACGCCCTTTAATTCAAGGTGAGAAAGCCGCTAAAAACCGCTTAAAAATGCTAGGGTTTGTTGTCGGGTTAATTCTGCTTTCTGTTTCACTGCCAGTCATGAAACTGGTGGTATTGAAAATGTTACCCTTTGATAACAAATCAGAATTTCAAGTGATTGTGGATATGCCAGAAGGCACACCAATGGAGGATACTCTTGTTGTTCTGGAAGCACTCGGTGAAGAATTAAAAACCAGTGACTACGTAAAAGACTTTCAGCTTTATGCAAGCATCAACGCGCCCATCAACTTTAATGGGTTAATACGCCAATACTATTTGCGCAACGAGCCAAACATGGGCGATATTCAGGTGAATTTACTGGATAAATCACAGCGTGATTTACAAAGTCACGACATTGCGTTGCAACTTCGTCCTAAGTTACAAGCCATTGGCAAGCAATATAATGCAAATGTAAAATTGGCTGAAGTACCGCCCGGCCCACCTGTCATGTCACCAATTGTGGCTGAAGTTTACGGTGCCAATTATGAAGAACAAATAAAAACCGCTAAGTCTTTACGCGAATTATTTGAAAAAACAGATGATATTATTGATGTGGACGACAGTATCGAAGCACCACAAGAAAAAGTACTCATTAATATTGATCGACAAAAAGCAGCTCGCTTAACTATTCCGTATAACAGCATTGTTCAAGCACTGGATATCGCAATGGGCGGAAAAGATGTGAGCTACATGCATAACCAAAACAACAAGTTTGCTGTCCCTATTCGCTTGGAATACCGTGATAGTGATAAAGCTAACTGGGAAACCTTGCTTAATACCAAAGTAAGGGGTCTAAACGGCCAGTTAATTTCTATTTCTGAAGTCGTGTCCTTAGATCAACAAACCATTGACCATACTATTTACCATAAAAATTTATTACCGGTAGTATTTGTGAATGCAGATATGGCAGGTGCTTTAGATAGCCCATTGTATGGTTTGTTTGATATGTCAGGTGAGTTAGATGATGCAAACGCCAACGGTGACTTTAGCCTTGATCAGTATTTTATTAATCAACCACAAGTAACCAACAAACCTTCCGTTAAATGGGATGGCGAATGGCAGATCACTTATGAAACCTTCCGGGATATGGGCATCGCCTATGGCGTGGGTATGATCTTGATTTACTTACTGGTCGTGGCGCAGTTTAAAAGTTACTTAGTGCCCCTGATTATCATGTCACCTATTCCGCTCACCATTATTGGCGTTATGCCTGGGCATGCTTTATTGGGCGCACAATTTACCGCCACCAGTATGATTGGCATGATCGCCCTTGCAGGTATCATAGTGCGAAACTCAATATTGTTAGTGGACTTTATCAATCAAGAATTGGCCAAAGGCGTAGACTTAGTAGAAGCGGCAATTAACAGCGCTGCAGTGCGTACCAAACCCATTATGTTAACCGGTGTGGCCGCCATGACAGGTGCGTTCTTTATTCTAGACGACCCTATCTTTAACGGCCTCGCCATTAGCTTAATTTTTGGTATCTTGATCAGCACCTTGTTTACTCTTATTTTGATTCCCATGCTGTATTACGTTTATAAGCGTAAGCATGTTTAGGGATTGATTTTAAATACCATTGATCAATAGATATGAAAAACGCAGCCGGTGGCTGCGTTTTTTTTTTGCTTGTTTTTAGTGTCTAGTTAAAGCGCGTTTTTCTGCGATTTGTTATGTACGGCCCTTGAATATGGCTTCTACATCTCCATTCTCTAAATTTTTACCTTCAATAGGCTTGATATAATGCCTTGCAATTTGAAAGACCGTTACTGCATTCTCCAGACCATTAGTAAACTTTACTTCACTGGCGATGAAAACCGATTACTCTATTCAGCTTCCGCCTGCCTAAGCGAGGCAAGTATCATGGCTTTTTGTCTTTCCTTTCAATCACCCGTATCCTTAGGCCAATTTTGAATTTGGTAAGGGTATTGTTTGTGTCGCGATATGGGTTTGTTTTTATTTTCAGTTGGTTTTGCTCAGCTATTACATTTGCTGAAGCTGGTAATGCAGGCATACAAGCAAGTGACGATGGCCATCTACCTGTATTGACCTCGGTAGTCGATGTGGAGCCTTCATCTAATCACTATTTTTACTTTCAACAGGACTATGGCAGTGAGTCCCAATTTGGCCCTTGGAACGTTTGGCTAAATGTGGGTTTAGTAGTCCCTGGTCGACTGGGCACTCAGCCTCAGCTGAATGACATCCATTATTCACAAGGCTGGAAACAAGTCAGAAGTAGCCTGACACATCAAGATGATGTATTACGTGAATCCGGTGGTACAAATGAATCACTCAAAAAAGAGTTCATACCGTTTGCTCATCCATCTGGTGCCTGGCTACCTAATTACTTTTTACACTTATTAGGCGAAGGCATGCTCTCGCGTAAGTTAGAAGAGTATTACTTAACCCAAGCTGACATAAGCCCAATGCAAGCCAAAGTAAAAGCCATTTTGACTCTACTGGCAGCGCAAGCCACCAATGAGATAGTTGAATACGAACTGCCTTGGGAACAGCGTCTAGACCCACTAGCGGATTTCTATTTTAATCTCGCTGGTATCATCGCCTTTTCATTCGATGAGGTGGCACAACTGCTCAGTAATGAATACCTAGATTACTACTACTGGCCGGGGCAACCTATTTTGGATGTTCAAGACGGCGCTTTATTTAACCAAGGTGAGCAATATTATTTCAGAAGTAAACTCGGCATAGACAGCACAATGAGCTTAGCCATCATCAGCGGTATGCCTGCTACTGGAATAGGCTTCTCTTATCCCATGAATGAAACAGATCAGCTAAGTATCATGCTCGCGACCGATGTCGCCGTGGGCAAACCCAACGAAGAGATAGAAAAACTGGAGCGCAGCACCGATTTTACCGCCAGCGAAATTGCTGAGCTATATAACCGTTCAGTGAATCTTTACTGGGATCGAAAAGGTTCACTTATGGGCGCGCTGGCTCTCAGTTACGACCCTTTTTATCAGGTCAGCTTAAATGTGTACCCGCAGAAGTATCAAAGTCTGAGTATTGGCGGATTCTCTCTAGCCCATGTGGGGATAGGCGGCTATTTAATCGCGTCTCAAGGTGGTGCGAATAGCATTGGGCTCACCTTTAGCTTCACCCCACTGATGCTGGGTTTACGCCGTTAAACAGACGAATATGAATAGATAAAGACATTTGTATAAGTACACGCGTCTCTACTCATAACTTCAAAATATATAGAATACCTAAAATTCCCTTACCTTCTTTTAAGCCTTGTCTATACTTAGAGATGAGATGGAGGGGAATTATGTGGTTATCGGTGGAAAAATGGATCGCCCGCTACCATGCCTATAAGGCAAGGTCACACTATAAGCGTCAGCGTTATGCCTTATGTTTGCATTACTTACACACGCTGAGTAATTGGGATAGTCGATTTTTAAATAACCCAATGTACGCAGGTTATATGGCCATATGCCATTATCAACTTAAACACTGGGATAATATTACCGGTGAAGTCGAAAGTGCTCTGTTTTTATTACGCCGATACATAGATGATGATAAAGAAGCGCTAATTCTATGGCAGGACCTAAAAAGCCACCTTGCAGATTTACGTTATGTTCAGCCAAATAACTTAGAATTGAAAAAAGCAGGTGGAATTTAATTACACCCAATTATCAAAAAACCTAAAGCACTCTTAACTCAATGTGCTTTAGATTTTTTGCTCTTCATTAGCTATTCATGACAGGCCAACGGTCACTTAACCGACCATTTTCAAATACTAAAATATCACCAAACTGTAAAAGTACGGCTTCAGATTGTGTTGGTCTTAAGAAAATATAATCATCTTGCTGTAGTTGTACACTGGTCGAACCGTTATACATTTCTTGATTACTTGAGCGACCATACACAGGATTTAAAGTTAAGCCTTTAGGTGAAATAGGATTCGCCTTCCAGTACCCGCCATACGCGAAAAACGTTTTTTTCCAGTTTTGATTCCACATCGCCATAATCTTTCCTAAACTAGATACCCCAGGTATTTCAGTCTGCTCTAGTACTTTTAAGACAGGGCTTGCAATAAATGCAGCCGCTTGATGATCGGCTAACGTAGGTAAATCGAAATCAGATGGTTTCACTAAACAAGAGCCTGAACTTAATTCGTTCATGGGCCAATCAGCCGCATCACCTTGGTTATAATATTGATAAGTAGGACTACCAGCTCCATTCAATGTCAGGCTTTGGATACTGCGACCAAGATGCTGTTCCGTTAGCTCTACATAATGTTGATATACCGCCATGGCCTTATCACGCTGAGCAATCGGGTCGCCTGGTACTTTTCCTATATGCGGCTCGTATCCCATAAAACCGGAGAATGTTAATAACGAATTTCTCTCTATCGTATCTAACATGGCAATTAATTCATTGTCATTGCTCACGCCACCACGGTGCAAACCTACATCCAGCTCAATATTAATATTTAACGGTTGCTTTATGCTATTTGCAAATTGTGCGTACTGCTCTAATCGCAGCGTAGAGTCTAGCAGCCATTGCAGTTGAGTTTGAGGATTAAATTTAGACGGTGACTGCTCCAACGTTTGGTAAAAGGTTTTAACTGCTGCAATGGGCATAGGCTTCCCCATTAACACATCCGCTTGCTCAATTTCGTCTACCACTGCATTTAAGAATGGCTGATGAAACACCATTAATTTTTGGGTATCGGCTTGAAGCATGCTCCATTTCAACATGTCAACTGAAGGCAAAGATTTAGCAACAATGCGGTAATCAAAGCGATCTTTTAAATGTCCTACTAATGTTTGAATGTTATTGCTCATGATGGTTTTATCCACCACTAAAGATGGTGTTGCAATACCGTTAGTATGCAAAGCTTGGCTTATTTTTTGAAAGTATTCATCATGGGTTGCCTCACCCTTGTCGCTAGGTCTGGCCCAAACAAGTCCGCCTAATGCCGCCACTGCGACACTGCCTTTAATAAGGTTTCGTCTTGATATGCCTGTCTTTGAATGCTGACTCATGCGTCACCTTTTATTATATTTAGTCGTTAAACAATGAAGATAAATATGGATTTAAAAATTTTCCTTTAGGATCAAGTTGCTGACAAATTGCTTTGAAATCCTGCCAATGAGAATAATGATCTGCAAACTGATTAGTATTCATTGTATTTAATTTTCCCCAATGTGGGCGCCCATTATACTTTTGTAATATTGGTTCGATTGCCGCAAACATGGTTTTGTAATCTTCTTGATGATAACGATGAACAGCAATCGATGCGGTTTCACGGCTATTGAATGGGCTTAACCAAATATCATCTTGTTTTATATATCGCACCTCAAATGGAAAAAAGACATCAGGGAATTGTGTTTCGACTATGTGCCGCACTTCTTTAAAGGCTTTTATTATATTTTCGCGCGGTAAGTGATATTCCATTTCATTAAAGCGAACGTTGCGCTCGCTGGCATAATTCTGCCAGCTATTGGCTACATTCACTTCTTTAGGTAAGGTTTTCATGTAGGTACCTAACACCAATTCACGTAGCTTAGGGCTCCAACTTAATAAATCACGAGCCGTTTTTAAGTCTTCTGCACCATCATTTTGATCTAGTTTATCCGTTGCGGTGACGGGCTCATCGGTAATGTTTTGTACATCAATAAACCCCATACCCGTAAAGGGAATAAAATAGAATTCAAAGTTACGATTATTATCAGCAAGGGTTTCGGCATTTTCTAGAATCTCTTCAATAGGTAACCAAGTGGTTTCACGCTTTAGCTTATATTTAGCTTGGTTTTGTAGTGTGACTTGAGAGACCACACCTAGTGCACCTAGATTGACTCTTGCTGCATTAAACACATCGCGGTTTTGATTGCGACTGCACTCCAGCGTGTCGCCATTTGCCAGTACCAATTGCAGCGCTTCAACATAGTTCGACATACAGGTTAACTGCGCACCCGTACCATGAGTGGCTGTTGCGATGGCCCCTGCTAAGCTTTGCTCGTCAATATCCGGCATATTTAACAGAGCTTGCCCGCTTTGCGCTAACGGTTCCCCTATATCACCTAACCTCGTGCCTGCCCAAACTCGCGCTTGTTGTTTTTCATCATCAACATTGATCACGCCAGTTAATCGACTTAATGAAATGATTGTGTCATCTGTGGGTACCAGGGGCATAAATGAATGACCAAACCCAACTGGGCGAACCACGCCTGTGCTTTCTTTTAACAAACTTTGTAGTTGAGCAAGATCAGCTGGCGCACTGCGAATATTGGGATAGCACACTTGCGAACCAGACCAGTTACGCCAAGGTAATGCGGTTTGTTTTGCGGCTAATAAATGAGGCGGCATAGCGATAATCGCGGCAGCGCCCATAAGTTGCTGTAAAAATGTACGACGTGATTGCATAAGTATATTTATTATTTTAATTAAGTTTTTGATTGGCCATAAAATCGATTAACGCAACAAATTGCTCTGCGTTGCAGTCCATACACAGCCCAAACGGCGGCATACCACCGAATCCATTTACCACATTTTCAAGGAGGGTATCGTTACCTTTTGCTAAACGGCTTTGCCAAGCGGATACGTCCCCTGTGAGAGGCGCGCCAGTACTGCTTAATGTATGACAATTTCGGCAGCTACGTTGATAAATTTCGTTCAATACTGGGTCGAGAGGCTCTAATGTTTGCGCCGTTGCTAATATTTCCTCAGCGCTAGGTCCTTGGTCACAGCCAATAAGAACGCTTGAAAAAAATAGAAGGATAAAAATACGAGCCATGTAACACCTTTCTTTACATTATTATTTTATTAAAGAGTGCAATGTCTTGAATACTAGGTCAATTGTCAATTTGGCCAAAACAGACACTTAATCAAGGTGTTTAGGAATCACTATCTGAACACTAAAACCGCTGCCTTTCACCGGAAAGAACAAACGACCCTTTAGCGCTTGGCATACTAGGTTATAAATCATATATAAGCCTAAACCAATATGGCCATCTGGTCCTTTTTTGGTAGTGAAAAATGGCTTACAAAGATTTCTAACATCTTCAGGCTTAATACCGACACCATTATCATTAAAACAGATAGTGATTTTATCTTTGCTCTCTTCCGCTATGCGTATTTTAATTAAAGGTGTTTGCCCATCATCTGCATGGCTGTGCAGCAGTGCATTGTCTATCAATTGAATTAAAATCGAAGACAGCGCAGTTTTATAGGTATAAATTTTTAAACTTGGATCACAATCGATATCTACTCGCCAACCTGCCATACGCCAGCGCTGACTATTCACCACGTTTTCGATTAAATCCAAAATCGCTACATGGCTGGCTTTTAAGCCTAACTGCCAAGATGATACTTCTCTGAAGCGCTTAACCACTTTCGTGATGCGTTTTTGGTTTTTGGTGACTAAGCCTATAGACTGACTAATTAAGCCAATGAACTTTTCATAATCCGTTATTCCAATATTTTCATCTTTCTGCCGTGCGACAACATCATCCAAGCCTTCTCGCAAAAACGCCATTGTTGCTACATTACTGCCTAAGGGCATGCTGATTTCTTTGGCAATACCCAATGAAAATAGCTCCATAATTGTTAATCGTTCTTGATCAAGCTCGGCTCTTAATTTTTCAGATATTTTACGCTCTGTAATATCTTGAACGGTGCCTTCAAACCCCACTTCTTCTGACGATTTAAAATATCGCAAATTAATACTGACCCAGCGCTCTTCACCACTTTTTCTTTTAATTAACAGTTCATTATCGGTGCTTTGCCCATCATGCCTAGCTTGTCTCACCATCATTTGAAAATCATTAAAATTAGAGCGTAAGTATTTACGTATATCTGTTACTTGCTCCAGCATCTCTTGGCGATGTTCAAACCCGAATATATTGGCACACGCACGGTTAACGCTGCTTAATTGGTAATGTTGATCCGACTGAAAGTTGCCGATAGGTGCGTTTTCATAAAGATTTTGATAACGGCTTAATGCTTTTAGGTGCTCATCTTTGCTTTTTATTAATGCTTTCTCAGTCATTAAGCGTTCTTGGTTGGAGGAAGATATTCGATCTGCCAGCGAAAATGCCAAAAACAGTACTTCTAACATCGAACCAATTAGATACCCATAGGTACTTAACCAAGTGGTATCACCGATGCCTAGTCCTCTTAAGTTGAGCAAAAGTAAACCACCTAAAAATAACGCCCAAGCACATGTAAAATAACGTGCAGCGGTGTAACCTTTAAACCATAAATATGCACCAGAAAGTAACCCTGAAGTAATCGATATGATGCCAGTTAATACAATTAACGGGGTAGCTATACTGTAATCTAAGATAAATAAACCAAAGAGGTTAACCACCACCATCACCCGCAACGCTACAAAATATTTATACAATTTCGGGCTACTACTTGATAACCGTAAAAAAGTTGACATGAAAGTTAAAACCGCTAGCTGATATAAACAGTACGTAATAGGAAAACTATAATGATTTACTTCAGGCAAGTTAGGCCAAAACCAAGCAAAGCCCCGGCCATCAAACGATAATTGCAATAATAAAAATGACACAACGCTTAGTACATAATATAAATAGCCACGCTCTTTAATCACTAAAAAAATAAACAAGTGATAAAACGCCATAACCAGCAAGACACCATAATAGGCACCGTAAATGGCTTGCTCTTTTACGAGGTGCTCAGCGTATGAAATTTCAGACCACCACTTGATAGGCAGCATCATCGTGCCTTGGGTTTCGATACGGGCAATTAAGCGAAAGTGAGTTGATTTCTGACCATTAGACATACCCAAAACAAAATCAGGCACTTTTACTAAACGCTCAGAGAATGGCCGAGCATCACCACTGTGAAGGTTGGCGACCTGCTCATCGCCTTTATAAATATAGAGATCAAGGTAGTCGAGTAAAGGGTAAGGAATTTGAACAACCCACTCACCCTCACGGTAAGTTTGAACGCTTTGCATCACCCACAAGGTATCGTTGGAGTAACCAAAGTTCAGCTCTCCTTCAATTTTTTGCCAGTGGGCCTCTTCTAGCACCTCTTGTACCGAATGAGGCTCATTTTCAGGCTCAATCCAGTAGTACACACTAGAAGATGACAGCCCTGGTATGTTTTGCTCTATGGCATGGCTCGGAGCGAGCCATAACAGGGTTAAAAGAATTAAAAGATATTTCAAATTACGCCATCCAACCTTACTCTTTTATAAGCTTAGCACCATTGAAAAACTCTTCACGGACATATATGTTAATGGACAGCAGTGGCCATATTTGACCCTCATTACTTACGGCGTCATATGTCAGTTAATACAAACTGGCTTATGTCACATAAGGTGAGCAAGGGGAGCGAATCAGGTGGTCGCCATTGTCTAAGCACCGTATTTTATTATGGTCACTAACTTGTTATTCCTTCGCCCATTGCTTTGAAGCCCCAAGCTTAGGCCCAAGTTAGAAAAATCTAGCTACGTGCGTTATATCAGCTCATGCCTGAACTGGCCCAAAGCCCTGCCATAGCTAGATATTAAAACTCGCTCCCCTCCTTAAGACTTACAACGCCTATAGGAATCTTTGCTAGTCTTAACATAATAGGCTGCCAAGGAATCCTAATGGCCAAACCCAAGATAATCCCTAGCAATACTAAAGCCCTGCTTAAATTTCTTATGGTCATTCTGATATTGGTTGGGCTTGGACTTTTGTACCATTTTAAAACAGACCAAGGTCTTGAGAACACTCAGCGTTTTTTTGAGAACCGAAAAGATGTACAGGAATACCACAAATACAAAGAAGATGAGGAGTCGGCTAAAAAGCGCGCAGAGAAAAACATTTTTTTACAAAACTAGCGGGGCGAAACCTGATCCGTTTAGGCTGCCCCTTAAAAACCTTAGCGCTTCTGACGTATCAAACCTTCTTGCGCCACACTCATCATTAACTGACCATCACGGTGATAAATTTGCCCCATGTTTAACCCTCGGGCACCTGATGCCGCAGGGCTTTGCATACTGTAGAGCATCCAATCATCCAGCCTAGGCTTGTGATGGAACCAAATAGCATGATCTAAACTCGCCACTTGCATGCCTTTTGACGCAAACGAGACCCCATGAGGCAGCAGCGCTGTACCCACCAACTGAAAGTCTGAAGTATAAGCCAGTAAAGAGTAATGAAGCGCAAGATCTTGAGTACTCCAATCATTAACTGGCTTAAACCATACATCTTTGTGAGGCTCACGCTTATCAGGCGTAAATGAGTTCACAGGGTTAATCGGTCTGGTTTCTATTGGTTTATCTGCGATGAATTTATCGCGGACTTTTTCCGGGATCATTTCAGAAAATTTACGCGTAATTTCCAACTGAGACACAAGACCCTCAGGGCCTTTTACATCCGGCATGGGCATTTGATGCTCAAAGCCTTCTTCCGGTAGTTGAAAGCTGGTGTTTTGCGTCAGAATGATTTTACCGTCTTGAATGGCGTCGACGCGTAAAGATGAAAAACTACGCCCTTTTCGTAATACCTCTACCCGATAATCAACATGTCCATTTACATGCCCTGGTAATAAAAAATAAGCATGCATTGAATGAGGCAAGAAGCCTTCTGGAGCCGCTTGCATGGCCGCATTTAAGGACTGGCCAAGTATTTGCCCACCAAATAAATTTGGAAAGCCTAAGTCTTCACATTCTCCACGGTACAAAAAGGTTTGTGGGCCTTCATGCAGGAATTTAACACTTAATAAATCAATTAATTGCTGGGTAACAGCGTGCATTGGGTTGTCCTTAATTAATACCACTTAGACCAGTTTAGATTAAACACTCTACTGACAGGATATTCAAACACATGTTTGAACGCAAAGTTACCCGTAAAAACACGCTGTCACTTTAAACGGCCCATTGGTGACGCCTGCCCTTTGCCCTATAATGCGCCCTCAATTGATATCCAAGGTAGTGGTTGCATGCATCAAGTGGCACCAGAGCAGTATTCAAGCCTATTGGCAGAGAAACAGCAGCAAATTGAAGAGCAATTTGCGCCGTTTAATATTGGTGACATCGACGTTTACCCAAGTGAACCTCTACACTTTCGCCAAAGAGCTGAATTCCGAGTGTGGCACGAAGGGGAAGAATGCTTCCACGCCATGTTTGAACCCGGCACCAAGACTGACCCAATAAAAATCAGCCACTTCCCTATTGCAAGCCTTGCGATCTGTGAACTAATGCCTAAGGTCATTCAAGCCATCAACGAACAACCCATTCTTAAACACAAGCTTTTTCAGGTGGAGTATTTAAATACCCTATCAGGCGAAATGCTGGTCACGCTGATTTACCACAAACAGCTCAACGACGAGTGGATCGCAGCGGCCACCGCCATTAAAGAAGCACTCGGCATTCATCTTATTGGCCGAGCGCGCAAAATGCGCTTATTGCTTGATCAAGAATACGTAATGGAAACCCTAAACGTAGACGGCAAGGCCATTCAATATCAACAAATTGAAGCCAGCTTCACCCAACCCAATGCCCGCGTGAATGAAAAAATGCTCAGCTGGGCCCGCGGTTGTGCCACAGCAGGCAATGCGGATTTATTAGAATTATATTGCGGTAATGGTAACTTCTCTTTAGCCCTAGCTGACCAGTACCGCAGCGTATTCGCCACAGAGATCAGTAAAACATCCGTTCACGCCGCTAACTTCGCCAAGCAAGCTAACGGCATTGATAACGTCACATTTGCCCGAGTCAGCGCTGAAGAATTCACCGAACACATGAATGGTACCCACAAACGCAAGCGCCTAGCCGGCTTGGGCTTAGAGGATGCCGACTTTCAAACCGTCTTAGTGGACCCACCAAGAGCCGGTCTTGATGAAGCCAGCTGTGAAATGATCAGCCGCTACCCCAATATTATTTACATCAGCTGTAACCCTAATACGTTAGAAGCAAACCTCGAACAGCTCAGCAAAACTCATGAAGTCAAACGTTTCGCCATGTTTGACCAGTTTCCCTATACCCACCACATCGAATGCGGCGCGTACTTACAAGCCAAGTAATCGCAAGTGACTCTTACAAAAAACACAATCACGTAAGGGTCACTTACACTCTTTTACATAATCACAACTGACTAACATGCTTCATACATGAATAATGGTTACACCTAGTACGAGTGTACATATTTATGACTTCACCACAAAATCATCCTTTTTTCTCATTAGTTAACAACCAGTGTCAGGCCGAAGCCGCATTAGCTGCATTGATGTGCTGCGGCAGCCAAGAAGAAAGACGTCACTTTGAGCCAGAAGTATTAAAGCTCAAGCGAGAGTGGTTACATGCAGAACAAGAGTTTTGCTTGGCGGAAAAAATTAATGGGTTAATTGCGAATTATGTTGAAAACGTCGGCGAGTTAAGCGATCAACTGATTATATTTATCAGTAAGAGTTTTAAGCACTAGGTTTTGCTTTCCCCCTCAAGCTGTATCCCACTTGTACTTATCTGCTTTACCTTACATAAAAAACAACTCTTTAGGCCGCTACTCGGCCAAATTTAATGCCACATAATTGAGCTGAAACGAACATCACTTAAACAACCTCAATACAAAATAGCGTTGTTTTAAACAAGAATAAAAGCAAAAGAAGAAGATATTAGATTAACTAGAAATTGGTCGGGACAGTAGGATTTGAACCTACGACCCCCAGCACCCCATGCTGGTGCGCTACCAGGCTGCGCCATGCCCCGACACACTTACCAAGGCGGTAAGTGGCCAGAACTATATACTAAGCATTTGATTTTGTGAAGGTTTTCGCTTTGCAAAAAACACGCTGTTTCACCCTCACACATTGGCTCTTATAAATTAAACAAACTGTTTAAATGGGGCATCAACTGGCGTATCTGCCAAGTGATTGGTGAAGTTACTCATGATTTTCTGAGACAGACCCAACACAATTTCAAGCAGCTGCTGCTTGTCGTAACCGGCGGCATAAAACTTACTCAAGTCTTCTGCTGACAACACACCACGTTGACGCACCATAGCTAACGTAGTGTCACGTAGTACTTCAAGCTTTTCATCTGCCAGTTCGGTTTTATTCCGCAGCGCATCAATAATGCTTTGATCCACTTTCATAGAGTGAGCAATGCCGGTATGAGCCGGTACACAGTAGTGACAATCGTGTTCGATATTGATTGACTGCCATACAACCGTTAACTCATCTGCGTTAAATGAGGTTTGTTGAAATAACTCATGCACTTGCTGATATGCATCTAATAACTGAGGCGACTGAGCCATCACAGCGTGTAAATTAGGTAACATGCCAAACGCTTTAACCGACTTCTCTAGCAATGGTTTCGCAGCTTGCGGGGCAGTTTCTAGTGTGTACAAAGTGAAATCAGACATATGAAGTACCTTCTTTATTGAGTTTTAACTAGGTTTAATCTAGTGACAGTGCACACAATATTTGATTTTGAGCGATCGTTCAAGCTATTATTGAACAACTGTTCAAAAGGTCTGTTCCATGGCAAATACAATTAAATTCAATCGAGATGAAGTTTTGCACAAAGCCAGTGACCTATTCTGGGCGAAAGGCTTTGCTGGTACATCTATCCGAGACATTCAAGATACCGTCAACATGCGCCCTGGCAGCATATATGCGACCTTTGGCAGTAAAGAAGGCTTATATAAAGAATCGCTTCTAACCTATGCCCAAGGCATGGGGGAAAAACTCGATGAGTACATTGAACAGGCCGATAGCCCCATTGAAGGGCTACAAAAATTTGTAGAGTACATCATCATAGAAAGTGCAGAGCACAACCCAAGCGGCGTGTGCATGCTGTATAAAGCCAGTGGCGAATTCAATGGGCAAAATCCCGCTTTGTTTGAATTCAGCCAGACGCTTATCGACAGTGTTGAAAACAAGGTTGTTCAAGTATTCGATTCGGCCAAGCAACAAGGCTTGCTCTCAACAGACTTTGATACAGCAAATGCAGCTCAGCAATTTGTTATATCGTTTACAGGTTTAAGAAATTATTTTAACGGACGTAACCAGCCTGAACTTGCTAAGCAACTCATTGATAAAATGTTCTTATCTTTAATCAATGAATCTAGCTAAGAGTATTTACATTCAATCAAAACTGACACCAAATAAATTTAGTTCGGTTTTATAAGGCACTTCGTTTGCTTGATCTAACTTACTTTTAATTAATGCTAAATACGTCTGCATCTTATGGGCTTGTAAATTTTCTTCACTTGGCAAAGCTGAGGCAAACTTAGTGGCTCTTAACATGCTTTTTAAGCCCTTAGTCATAGCGTAATCTTGCCCTTCTAGCAAAATCATTTCTTCACCCATGTGCCAATAAATATCAAGGTTCTTAATCTGTAATGGGCTTAATGGCGGCACTAAAGGCACAATATCTTTTGCCGTCACCACCCTTAATAATGGCAAGTGCTCAAACAGATCCGCACCGTCCACATTAGTAACTTTAGGCTGACCAAAGGTAATAAGCTGTCCTAATTCATAACCTTGCTTATCTAGGTACATAGCCAACATAACCGCTGCCGCCCCACCTAAACTATGACCTGTTGTGCGTACTGGTTTAGATTTATCTAAAAATGGGCTGACATCCTTAATAATACCTACGGCCGCATTGGCAAACCCTTGATGAGCAATAATCCCCAAATCATCATCTTGTTTTAGGTTCACATCTAAGTCGACCATGGCATTTTGTAAATTAGCCGTGCCACGTACCGTTATAAACTGCACACCTTTATTAGTCGTTAAAAAGTAACTCACCTCAACACCCGGCAATAACGCTTGATGCATCAAGGTATGACCTATGGACTCCAATGGCGCTTTAATATCACCCGAGTCATAAGCCAAATTCGATAACTGGGCACTTTCTTCAATCTGCTGAAAACTCGGCAGAGCGAAGGCTTGGCTACAAGTCAATAACAACAATATACATGTTCGTTTTAACATAAATACTCTACCAATTAAGGTTAGTGAACGGTCAATACTTGGCGGATGATACCAGTGACAAGCCGCCTGTCTATGTCATACTGATCATTTACTAGGAGACAACATGAATATTTGTATCATTAGCGCCAGTACCCGTAAACAAGCTGCATCTAAAAATGTCGCTATGTATGTTCAAAGCCAACTACAGGCACTTGCGACCAGCAGTGATCTCAGCATTCTGGATTTGCATGAGGCAAAGCTGCCTCTTTGGCAAGAAGGCGCAACACCGGACGTTTATATAGAAAAACAATTACAACAGGCGGACGCCTTTGTATTTGTTGTACCCGAATGGCACGGCATGGTGCCACCAGCGTTTAAAAACATCTTCTTCTATTTTAATCCCTGTTTCGCCCATAAGCCGGTTTACATTGTGAGTGTCAGTGCAGGAACTGGCGGCCGCTACCCAATCAGCGAATTACGCATAAGCAGCTATAAAAACAGTTTTATTAACTATATTCCAATCAGCACAGTGGTGGATCATGTAAACGATACAATAAACGATCAAGGCCAGTTTATTGCTCAAACTGACTTTATCGCGCAGCGTATTGATGAGGGGTTACAGTTTTTATTGCAATACAGCGAAGCACTATTGCAAGTTCGACAAAGTGCCATATTCAAAGAACAGCGCTTTAAAAACGGCTTATAAACGAAGCATTTTTATTTATCTTTTGGAATACCGTGGCGATCACGGTATTCCCCTGGCGTCACTCCCGTCCAACGTTTAAACGCTCGCTGAAACACACTTTGTTCAGAAAACCCTAACACTTGTGCGATGTAACTCATTTTATAATTCGTTTGTAGCAAATAACTAAAAGCATACTCCTTACGAACATCATCCACGATGGATTTAAAATTAGTGTCTTGCAGTTTAAATTTGCGCTGCAAGCTACGGGAACTAACACCTAGGTAGGTAGCTACATCTTCAAGGCTTGGCACCTTGGTGGCTAAACTTTCAATAATATATTGTGTGATGACTTCGTTAGCCGCATTTTTGTGCTTTTTACTGACCAGTAAATCCGCATAGCCCGTTAAAACATTTAATAAATCAGGGCTATAACCCAATAGCGGTAGCGTTAATATATCCCGTTTAAATATAATGCCCGTATATTCACTATTAAACGTGACTGGGCAACCAAAAAAAGCATCATATTCGCTGATGTCACCATGCTGATCATGGGTAAAATGAATCTCAATAGGCGATAACTTTAAACCAATGACTTTTTTAGCAAACGCAACCCAGCTAGTGACCACCTCTTCATTTAAATGATAACTACACTGATAATGAGGCACCCACTTTAAGGTACAAGTGGCGTCTGTCATGATGAATTCAGGGCGCGATACATTCCCCATTAAAGACTGATAACGACGCTGAAGCTCTAGCGCCTGAGTAATGGACTGACAACAATCCACAATGTGCCCAAGTAAGCCCCAACGACCACTATCACCCCACATTCCGATACGAAAACCGAGATCGTCATAACCCAGTTGCTGCGCACCATAGGCCAACAGTCTTTCAGACACAGATACATCCACCATACGATCGGCTTCATCTAACTGTTCACGGGTTAAGCCCACAAGCTGATACAAGGCTTGAGCTGGCAAGCCCTCATGCACAAGAAAAGCTAGATTGGTTCGAATACTGAATGCGGCCACTTGTAACTGCACGCGTCACCTATCATTAAAAATATAGGTGGTATGATAAATTAAAAGAGGAAGTAAAGGACTGGCAAAAATATGCCATTGTTTGGATATATAAAGACAAGTAATTATTAATAAAAGGAAACACAGCTTAACAGGGTTAAGCTGTGTGAAAGGGATTAACCTTTAGCAGTATCAGTAGAAACAGCTTCTTTTGCTTCTTCTACTTTTTCTTCAGCGGCATCAGCTGCTTCTTCCATTACTTCTTTAGAAGTAGCCATTGCATCTTCAGCAGTTGATTGTGCAGCTTCAACTGCAGCGGCAGCTTGTGCTTCAACGGCTGCAGCAGCTTCTTCAGCTTTTTCTGTAGCTGACTCTTCGCCACATGCCATAAGTGATAATACTGCTACTAGAATTGCGACTTGCTTTAACATAGTGAATTTCCTTTTTTAATGATGAGTGAAAAATAGCGAGCACATACTAATGTATTTACCCACTAGCCACTAGACCATGTTATTGAAGCCGTGAACCAGTTCTAGTTATCTCAGAAAATACATGAAAACTGTCTATGCTTAATACAATTATGGCAATTTGCGTTATTTAAAATGAGTCTAACCAAACGTGTATGGATAAGCTTTACGCTCGTAGTCGCTGTTGGTCTAGTGCTGTCCTTTATTATTGCTAAGAATGGAGAGAAAGCCAGTATCAGTAGTCGCAATCTCGTGTCTGTGGCCCTTCCCAAGCTTAATCTCATCAAACAATTACGAGCCAGCATCACCGAACATGAGCGCTTACTTTATGAATATTATGCCACCACAACCCGAGGTGAATTGTGGCCAAAAATACAACAAACAGAAAAAAGCATAACTAAACAACTCATGGCCATTAATGAAGGATTCTCAGGTCATGTTATGAGCTTACCCAGCTTATATGGTGATATTAAAGCATTACAAAGTGCCCTTGATCGCAACCTAATCTCTAATAACACCAATTGGGATAAAGCCCGTGAAGACCTTGCTCAATTAACCCTAACCGGCCAAGCCGCAGAAAGTATTTTAGTCACCTTAACTCATGAAATAGAACAACAAGCCGAGCAACAAGCACAAGATACTCAAAAACAAATTCAATCCATCGTCAATTTAGTCATCGTATATACGGTAGTAATTGTTCTCATTGCGCTCATCATGGGGTATTTCACCCAGATCAATATTCGTAAAACCGCTAAACGTAAAGCATTGGCAAAATTCCCAGAACGTAATCCAAGTCCAGTGATGAATTTGAATTGGCAAGGACATATCCAGTTTTCTAACCCTGCAACGTATAAGTTATTAGAAAAAATTAAACCAGGTTCTGATGATTCATCTGACTTATTACCTAAAGATTTTCTAAATAACTTAAAAAAATGGCAGGCCGATTATGAAAGCATAGTCAACTTTGAAGACAAAATAGGTTCTCATAATTTGCAATACAGTTTATCTCTCCTTCGAGATTTAGAAAGTTGTCACCTTTATATTGAAGACGTAACTGAACGCAAAGAAGCTCAGGCACAACTTGAATACCAAGCGTTTCATGATATTCATACTGGCTTAGCGAATCGACGAAAATTTGAAGCCGATTTAACCTCTAACATCCAACAAAATCACCCCTGCTCTATTTTATTTGTCAGTATTGACCGTTTTAAATTCATTACTTCAAGTCAGGGTTACCATGCAGGAGATGCCATTATTCATCAATTAGGTAAGCGGCTATTAGAAATAAGCCAGCGCCTTAGCTGTCAGATAAAAAGTTACCGCCTTGAAGGCAGTACATTTTGCTTGATCGTACTGCATTCTAATCCTCATGAGGTCACTTACGTGGCAAGCGCTATCCAAAGTGCCATGGACGAGGTTTTATTTGTTAACCAACACAGTTATTTTTTGAATCTAAGCATGGGATATTGTCACTACCCTCAAGATGGCAACACCACTCAAGGGTTAATCAGTAATGGCCATGCTGCTTTAAATCATGCTCGCTTAATTGGCAATAGTGTTGAAGCCTATAACACCCAACTACACGCAGAAGAACAAAGCTGGCTACCTATTGAACGAGGAATGCGCGAAGCGTTAGAGAAGCAACAGTTCGTCATGTTTTATCAAGCAAAAGTCAATGCAGACACAGGTAAGATTACCGGTGCTGAATCCCTTATCCGTTGGTTTAAAGAAGACGGCCAGATGGTAAGCCCTGCCACATTTATTCCTGTGGCCGAACAAACAGGCTTAATTATTCAAATTGGTCACTGGGTTATTGAACAGAGTTTTATGCAGACAAAAACCTTTCATGAGCAGGGGCACAACATACAAGTGGCCATCAATATTTCTGCCAGACAGTTTCAATACCGCCACTTCCTTGAACAATTACAAGCACTGATTAATAAAACCGGCGTAAATCCACAACATGTAGAACTTGAAATAACAGAAAGCCTTATTATGGAAAACGCAGAACAAAGCATCGCTATCATGAGGCAGCTTAAACAAATGGGATTTGCATTAGCCATTGATGATTTTGGTACGGGCTATTCTTCATTGAGTTATTTGAAGGAATTCCCTATTGATTCTCTAAAAATTGACCAAGCTTTTATCAGAAATTTAGAACACGATAAAGACGATAAAAACATTGTGGCGGCTATTATTGATTTAGCCCAACACCTAAACTTGAAAACCATTGCAGAAGGCGTTGAAACCGAAGGCCAGTGGCAACTGCTTAAAGAAATGAAATGTGATTATATTCAAGGCTACTATTTTAGTAAGCCTAATCGAGCAGAAAAACTCTTCCCATAAAAAAACAGCGTAGCCATTAGCTACGCTGTTTTTGATACATCAATTCAATAAAAACTAATTAATTGTAGCGTCTGTTGCAACCGTTTGAGCCGCAGGTTCTACCGCTGCTTTTTCAGCCATAGGAGCGGCTTCAACGCGCTGCCAAACTTGAGAGCGACCAGCAAATGCAAAACCAATATAACCACGCACATCAAGTGTTTGACCGCCGTCAGTTACTTCAATTTTAGAGCTATAAACACTGCCGCTTTTTGGGTCTAAAATTTCACCGTCATCCCATACGCCGTCATCTTCGGTTAAACCCCAAATAAACTGCATACCCAGAATCGGTTGATCTTTTTTATCACCTTCACATTCGGTGCATTTTGGATTTTCTTCTTCTGGCTCAATCAACTCAATGATTTTGCCGTTTAATTCGCCATTATCAATCCAAATTTGTACTAGGCTTTTGGCTTTGCCTGTTTCATCATCAATGGTTTTCCATGTACCTTCTGGTGACATGTTATCAGCTAAAGCAGACTGAGAAAGTAAACCAAACGTCAGTGCGGTAAGAGCGAGAAAGCGTTTCATTATTATTATCCTTTATAATTGAGCCTAAGGGCGCGGCTACTTTATCACAAACAACCGCCCCCAAAAGCCCCATTTTGGCCACTTAAACTATTTATTTAGCTGCCATGCGAATCGCGCCATCTAAGCGAATCACTTCCCCATTCAGATAATCGTTTTCAGCCATGTGCACCACAAGATTCCCAAATTCTTTCGGGTCGCCTAAACGCTTAGGGTATTCCACACTATTGCCTAACGCTTCGATCACTTTTTCACCCAGGCTTTCAGCCAGTGGTGTGCGAAATAATCCAGGTGCAATGGTGTTACAGCGAATACCATAACGGGCTAATTCACGGGCAATGGGTAACGCCATACCTGCAACACCGGCTTTGCTGGCCGCATAAGCTGGCTGGCCAATTTGGCCGTCAAATGCCGCCACCGAGGCCACGTTAATAATCACGCCGCGCCCGTTGTCATCATTAATGGTATCGCCTTTGGCCATATGGGCTGCGGCTTTGCTCAATACGTTAAACGTACCAAATAAGTTCACATCCACAATTTTTTTGAAATTATCTAATGGCAGAGGATTGCCTTCACGATCAATGACTTTTTGCGGCGGGCCAATACCGGCACTGTTTAAGACAATATGCAGTGCGCTGTAAGCTTTAATACAGGCTTGAATACCAGCTTCTACCGAGGCTTCATCGGTCACATTCACTTGCACAAACATAGCATTTTGAGTGCCCAGCATTTTTATGGCTTTCTCAGCCAATGCTTGGTTCATATCAAAAATACAAACCTTTGCGCCTTTCGCCACTAACGCCTCACAGGCAGCAAAACCCAAGCCAGACGCACCACCAGTGACGATGGCCACTTTATTTAGAAGATCCATAAAATTACCTATTTATTGTTATTTTCAGCCGCCAGCATACTGCTAAGCGGCAAAAGGTAAAATGTGATTATTGCTCAATTTGATTGAGATTAAACCGCAGCCTGATTGCTCAAGGCTTGCAGCGAAACCGGCACACCGTTTACGGCTGCATTGCCAGATAACCCATCAATCATGTTTTCATCGGTTAAGTCATTCACGCTCACGCCTGCATGGGCATCCGCAATCGCCTGTACCGTGCCTTTACGATTGTGACCCCAACCATGAGGAATGCTCACCACGCCAGGCATGATTTCTTCACTCACTTCTGCGGCAATGACCACCTCACCCACTCTTGATGTCACGACCACGTCTTGGCCATCAGTGATATTAAGGGCACTGGCATGCTCAGGGTGAATCAATAAAGTACAACGAGATTTGCCTTTCACTAAGCGCTGGCTGTTATGCATCCAAGAATTATTGCTGCGCACATGACGACGCCCAATTAACAAGGCGTGTGCCGGATCTTCTGACACAACCGCTTCATCTAGTTTTTGTTTCAAGCGCGGCAAGTCTGCAAAATAGAAATCTAAATTAAGATGAATGGTTTTATCAGCATGCACAATGGCTTCGGGCAAACGAGACTGCAACGGACCTAAGTCTATGCCATGAGGCTCAGCTTTGACCTTGGCTAAATCTAAATCATACGGCCCGCCTTTGAGCAGCATATCTAGCATGAAGTTCGGCCCTTGTTTCATGGCCATATCACGCATAAATTGTTCTTTATCAGATACCTCTGGCTGCAGACGATTGGCTAGCTCAATAAAGATTTGCCAATCATGTCGCCCGTTTTCGGGTAACTCAAACATGGCCTCAGAAAACTTAACCGTGTTGTGTACCGCTAAATTATGGAACGACAAATCATAATGCTCACGTTCAATAGGTGAGACAGGTGGCAGAATAATATTGGCATGTCGCGTGGTTTCGTTTAAGTAATAATCCACACACACCATAAAATCTAATGACTCAAGCGCTGTATCTAGCTGATGCCCGTTTGGCGTGCTTAGTACTGGGTTCCCTGCCACGGTGAATATGGCTTTAATTTGCCCTTCCCCTTCGGTAAGAATTTCTTCAGACAAGGTCACAACCGGAAACTCACCATTAAAATCGGGTAAACCACGCACTCGACTTTGTCGTTTATTAAAATAACCTGGGCCACCATTGGCGACGATATCAGCCGCAGGCGTGGTAAACATCATACCGCCCTCTTCATCAATGGAACCGGTGAGCAAATTAAACAGCATAATTAAATATTGGCTTAGCAAACCAAACTCTTGAACACTGACCCCCATGCGACCATAGAAAACCGCATTATCAGACTGGCAGAATTCAACCACTAATTTTTCAATCTCGGCTGCTGGAATGCCTGTTTTTTCCGCGGCAAATTCAAGGGAGAAATCTTTTACATAATCAGCAATGGCTTCATAACCGTGGGCCAAACTCAGTGCATTCGAAGGTTTAACCAAATCATGTTCAAATAAGTAATTGACCATGGCCAACAACAATACTGCGTCACTGGCAGGTTTAATAAAATGATGGTCACTGGCGAGATCTGCGGTTTCGGTTTTACGCGGATCAATCACCACGACTTTACCGCCGCGCTTTTTAATGTCTTTAATTTTCTGACGTACATTCGCCACCGTCATGATACTACCGTTAGACGCCAATGGATTCGCGCCCATAATAATCATGTGGTGTGTACGATTAATATCCGGCACAGGAATGCGTAATTGATGCCCAAATAAATGCATCCCAAGCATATGGTGAGGTAACTGATCAACCGATGTAGCGCTAAAACGAGTGCGGGTTTTTAGCGCCATAATAATTTGGCGCATCATTAAAGAAGCCCCAAGATTGTGTACATTGGGGTTACCCAAATACAAACCTAATGCGTTATCGCCGTACTGCTGTTGTACTTTTTGAATGCCTGCGGCGGCTTTATCGAACGCGTCATCCCAGCTGATTTCTTTCCAACCGTCTGCTGTGCGCTCCATGGGCATTTTTAAGCGATCAGGGTCTTCGTAAAGGTCTTGCAACGCCACCGCTTTAGGACAAATATGCCCTTGGCTGAACGGGTCGTTTTCATCGCCTTTAATGGATAATATTTTGCTACCTTGATGTTCAATCTTCACGCCACACATGGCTTCACATAGGTTGCAGGTGCGGTAATGCACGCTTGTATCTGTTGTTGTTTTTATTGTCATGGCTGTCCCCTGTTTGGCAACACAGTACACAGCTTTAAGTAAATTGAAAACTAACCAGAGTAAATGGAACGATCCGTTTCAGTACCCTTTACAAAGCAGCCCTTAAGTTATTAGAACTAAAGTTCCAATAACTTCAACACATCTTTTTTATCCGCGTTGCCTTGGGCAAATAAACTCATGCTAACCTGTTGTTGAATATCACTCTTAGCTTTTTCTGAGCTAGCTTGAGCAAAGTCCGTATCACGAATGCGACTACTGGCTTCTTGGTTGTTTTGATTTTTTAATGCGACAAACTCCGCCGATTGCGACAAGCGATTCGATACGGCGCCTAACTCACTGCGCCGATCATTCACACTTTGCAATGCGGCATCAATGGCCTCTAAATCTAAGGCACTGCCTACTTCAAGGCCCGACTGGGACAACACATCCGCAACGTCCGAACCTTTTAATTTAATTTGATCACCTGCATTGGCGTCCACTTGAAAACCCAAGTCTGAATTCTCAAACACGTTTTGCCCATTAAATTGAGTTTGTTCAAATTGGCTATTAATGGATTCAAGACGTTGATCAATCTCAGATTGAATGCCCGCTTTATCGCTATCGTTAAGAATGCCATTTTGTTGTTGCACCGTTAACTCGCGCACGCGCTGCAAGTCTTCGTTCATGGTGCTCAGTGCGCCATCTTCTACCTGAATGCGAGACACGCCATCCATGGTATTGCGAATAGCAGCTGTCATGGAGCGGCTTTGAGCATCTAAACGGTTACTAATAGACAGACCAGCCGCGTCATCTTTTGCGCTATTAATGCGCTGTCCGCTGCTTAAGCGTTCTAACTGAGTTTGTTGGGTACTCGTAGCTTGGTCTAAGCTACGAGTAGAGGGAGATTGAGATATTTGCATCGGACCTCCGCTGGGCTCGAACGATTAACGATGCTCCTATCTTAAACCTCTAGTCTTACCAAGGTGAAAGACTGGTTCGTCACTATAAAGGCGCTGCGTATCACTTAAATGGATAAAACGGCCCAAATCCACATTGAATGTAAGGTTTGATCATTCAATTGCGCACTTGAGTCATTTACCTTACAAATGATGCACCCTATATTCCTCCCCATAATAAACAGAGGACAGCTTGATGAGTCAGTACCCACATCTATTAGCGCCATTAGACCTTGGTTTCACGACATTAAAAAACCGCGTGATCATGGGCTCCATGCACACCGGTCTTGAAGATCGCCCTTGGCACTTCAAGCAACTGGCCGAATACTTTGCCGAACGTGCTCGTGGTGGCGTTGGCCTTATGGTCACAGGTGGCTTTGCGCCAAACCGCCGTGGCGAACTCATCGCCTTGGGTTCTCGTTTAAACAACGTATTGCAAGTGCCTATGCACAAAAAAGTCACCAAAGCCGTCCATGAAGCTGGCGGTAAAATCTGCTTACAAATTCTACACGCAGGCCGTTACGGCTATAGCCCGTACAGTGTGGCACCATCGGCGATTAAATCCCCTATTACACCGTTTAAGCCAAAAGCTTTAACCACTAAAGGGGTTTATAAAACCATTCGCCAATACGCTAAAAGCGCCAAGCTTGCACAAAAAGCGGGCTATGACGGCGTTGAGATCATGGGCTCTGAAGGTTACTTCATCACTCAGTTCTTAAACCAACGCACCAACCAGCGTGATGACGAATTCGGTGGTTCTTACGAAAACCGCATGCGTCTAGCGCTTGAGATTGTGCGCCAAACCCGTGAACAAGTGGGTGAAAAATTCATCATCATGTTCCGCCTGTCTATGATCGACCTTGTAGAAGGTGGCTCAAGCATGGAAGAAGTGATTCAACTGGCTAAAGAGCTAGAAAAAGCCGGCGTGACCATTATCAACAGTGGTATCGGCTGGCACGAAGCACGCGTACCGACAATCGTAACCTCTGTGCCTCGCGCTGCGTTTGTTGATCCTACGGCAAAAGTAAAAGCCGCTGTGAATATTCCAGTGGTGGCCTCTAACCGCATCAACATGCCAGACACCGCCGAAGAAATCATTGCCAACGGCCAAGCCGACATGGTGTCCATGGCTCGCCCATTCCTTGCAGACAGCGAATGGGTCAACAAAGCTGCCGAAGGCCGCGCCGATGAAATCAACACCTGTATCGCGTGTAACCAAGCCTGTTTGGATCACACCTTTCAAAACCAACGTTCAAGCTGCTTAGTTAACCCTCGCGCTTGTCACGAAACCGAACTGCTATACACACCAACACACGCACCTAAGAAAATTGCCGTTGTGGGTTCTGGCCCTGCCGGTTTAGCCGCCGCCACCGTTGCTGCGAAACGTGGCCACAAAGTCACTATTTTTGAAGGCCGCGACACCATAGGTGGCCAGTTCTTATTTGCCAGCAAAATCCCTGGTAAAGAAGAGTTTTCGGAAACCATTCGCTACTTCACTAAAATGATTGAAGTGCTCAATATCGAATTGAAACTCAATACTTGGGCCAGCGCAGACGATCTAAAAGACGCAGGCTTCGATGAAATCATCGTATCAACCGGTGTTGAGCCGCGCGTACCGAGCATGCCAGGCATCGACCACGAAAAAGTCGTCACCTACCAAGACCTACTGGGCAAAGGGTTAGAACTAGGCCCTAAAGTTGCGGTAATGGGTGCAGGCGGCATTGGTTTTGACGTCAGTGAATACCTAACCCACCAAGGCCCGTCTTTAACGTTAAACAAAGACTTATGGTTTAAAGAATGGGGCGTGGACATTAGCAACGCCCATGCTGGCGGCCTACAACCTATGGAAATCGAACCATCACCCCGCAAGGTTTACATGCTGCAACGTAAAACCACCTCACTGGGTCGCGGCTTGAACAAAACCTCGGGCTGGGTGCATCGTGCGGCTGTGAAAATGAAAGGCGTTGAAATGATCGCAGGCGTTGGTTACGACAAAATCGATGACGACGGCCTACACATTACCATCAGCAACAAAGATGGCGATGTCATCGAGCAGCGTGTACTGGACGTAGACAACATCGTATTGTGTGCCGGACAAGTCAGCGTAAATCAATTGTTCAAAGACTTAGAAGGCAACAACGAACACAACTACGGCCTACACCTTGTAGGCGGTGCTGAGTTCGCCGGTGAGCTAGATGCCAAGCGCGCCATCAAGCTAGCCTCTGAATTAGCGGCCAGCTTGTAAGCGTTTAACCGTTAATGCAGTAACAAAAAACGCAGCCAATGGCTGCGTTTTTTATTTTGCACGCTTATACGTCAATCATCATCTTGCATGGGCATTAAATAATCGCCACTGTAAAGATCCGCCAAACGTTGATCAATTTGGCTCGCCTCTAAACTGGACAACACCACTGAATCTTCTTCAGGAAAAAATAGGTATTGCTCGGTTTTAACATTAAATTCGATTTTACCAAGAATGCGCCCGTCATCGGTTATGCAATTAAGCGCTTGTTGGATGGGCCAGAACATCACCATCTGGGATTC
>JAWUYY010000085.1:0-44873 GCA_034110565.1 Bermanella sp.
TTCGCTTAAAATAGCGGCTAATATACAGGCCTCATACCCCATTTCTTTTTCATGGGCTTTGATAATCATATGACTAAGTCGCGGATGAAGGGCTAATTCAGCTAAGCGGAGTCCGTGCTGAGTTAATTGATTATGATCAAGCACATCAAGCTGTTGCAGTAACTGTATGCTGCTTTCAAACCCCTTAAGATCAGGTTGAGTGAGAAATACATAGTCGTTTAAATCTAAGCTTCCCCAAGCCGCAAGGTTCAAACACAAGGACGCAAGGTCGGCTCGTTCAATAGCGTGAGGGCTAAAAGGGGCGCGACGCTGAAAGTCTTCTTCGCTGTATAGCCGGTAGCAAGTACCGGCCTGTACGCGACCTGCTCGTCCAGCACGTTGAATGGCACTGGCTTGGCTGGCCTTAATAGTGACTAATTCATCCATGCCTTGGCGTAAATTGAACTGGTTAATGCGTTCTAAGCCACTATCAATCACAGATGTTACGCGCGGCAGAGTCAAACTGGTTTTAGCGATGTCGGTGGCCAATATGATGCACTGCATGTCTTTGGGTTTGAGTGCCGTATTTTGTTGTTGTGGATTTTGCTGGCCATGCAATGGCTCAATGGCTAATTGATGATTATTGATCGCATCTTGATAGGTTTGTGTCAGCACAGTTAAGCATTGATTGATTTCTTTCACACCGGGCAAGAAAACTAAAATGTCACCCTCGCTCTTGTCTAACGCTAAACCAACTGCACGTTTAATATCGGCGGGTAAACTATAGGTTTGCGATGAGGTGCTGGGCAAATAATGAATGGCAACATCAAAACTGCGACCTTCACTGGTGATCATAGGGCAGTTTAGTTTTTTAGAAATGTCATCACTGTCTAGGGTGGCCGACATAATAACGATTTTCAAATCGTCCCTTAGATACTCTTGGCTTTGCAACGCGAGGGCTAAACCTAGGTCGGTGTGTAAGTTTCGTTCATGAAATTCATCAAACAAAATGGTATGGCAGCTTGGAATGTCATTATTCTTGATTAAGCGTTGGGTTAAAACAGCCTCAGTCATTATTACTAAGCGATTGTGTTGGCTCACCTGTGTGTTTTCCCCCGTCATTAAACCTATGGTTTGACCAAGGTTTTCGCCAAGCCCTTGGGCGAGGCGTTTAGCCACTTGCTCAGCGGCTAGGCGTCTGGGTTCTAATAACCAAATTTGCCCATCAGTTGCTGGCATGTCGCGCAACAGTGCCAATGGCAGTCCGGTGGATTTACCGGCCCCAGGTGGTGCTTGCACGATTAAGCGAGAATGCTGTGTAAGGTGAGAAATCACCTCTGGCAATATGGCGTATATAGGTAAGTCAGTCATGGGTGGCATTATGCGCACGGTGAATGGGAATACAAGTGCCAGCAAAATCAAAACCCTTGTCTATACTAAAAGCAGGAGTATCAATTTTAGAAATACAGGAAACATGATGAAGCTATCTATGCGTTCATTGCCCTTAAAGAATAAGTTGCTAGGGGCAATCATTACAGCATTCATTATTTTGGTCGTGATATTGAATGCCAATCTTTCAATTAATCTTGATCAGATGAAAGAAGAGCTGGTCGGGCAAACCCGGAAGACTCTAGAGCAAGAGTTGATTGGGCGCTTGAATACCGAAGCGGCCCAAATTGGATATCAGGTTTCTGGCTACATTAATGGTGCCTTTCGTGTGCCCTTAGGTTTAGCTAAATCGTTAGAAGCATCCAGTGCCGACACTCCATCACAGCTTTCTCGTGAACAAGTGAACAAGTTAGTTGAGTCAACATTGCGCAGCCATAAGGATGTGAGCTCTATTTACGCACAGTTCGAACCGAATGGCTTTGATGGGCGTGACGAAGAATTTCTAAACAGTGAATTAATACATACGGTGGCCAATTCAGGGGCTTTAGAAGTTTACTTCATCCGCACGCCAGACGGCGACGTTCAGCAGGAGCGAGTCGAGAACTCTGTTGATAAAAATAACGCTTCGATAGGTGAATTTGGTATCCGTGAATCTGAATGGTATTTATGTTCAAAGGATTCGAAAAAACCGTGCGCCATGGATCCCTACCTCTATGAAATTAGTGAGGGTTACACCGAGCTGATGACAAGTTTGGTCGTACCTGTAGTGGTCAATGGTCAGTTTAGAGGCGTAACAGGGGTTGATGTTAACTTGCCGGTTTTTCAACAAATACTTGATAAAAAAGCTAAGTCACTTTATGGCGGGAAAAGTGTGATCACCTTACTTAGTGATAGAGGTTTGGTGGCGGCATCAAGTAAATACAAAGATAAGCTGACCCGACCTCTATCAGAGTCACGAGATATTTTTGATGGTAAGTTGTTAGCTTTGCATAGCCAAGAGAACACCACCTGGTTACATGAAGGTACCTATTATATTGCTGCTAATATTCCGATTAAAGCATCGGGCAATATGTGGTCAATATTAATAGAGCTACCAGAAGAAGTCGTATTAGCGAGCACCAATCAACTGATTGATACCATAGACGGAAACATTGTCGAGATTGTCAGTAGCGCAATCATCATTGCGCTCGTCGTCACCTTAATCGTCATTGCGATTGTGGTGTTGATAATAAATTCCATCGTGCGCCCCATTAAGCAACTTGATGACATGGTACAAAACCTTGCCAGCGCTGATGGCGATTTAACGCAAGATATTCGTTTAGACACCCATGCCGAGTTAATCTCTCTGAGTAATGGGTTTAATAAATTCATCGTTAAACTCAGAGAGATGGTGCAGCAGCTCAAAATTGTAGGAGACGCGGCTAAACACAGCGCGACGAATGGCAAACAAGTTAATCAACAAAGTTTAGAAGCCACCACTGACCAGCAACGTGAAATTGATAGCGTGGTTACGGCCACCAATGAAATGTCGGCAACCGCCTCTGAGGTTTCACAAGTAGCCGTTGAAGTGGCCGATCGTGCAAAAAATGCTCGTGAAACGGTGTTAAAGTCTCAGCAATCTTTGTCCGGCGCGGTTAATACCGTGAAAGAGTTAACCAATGATATGCACGAAGCCAGTCAGTCTATTTCTGAGGTCGCAACGCGAACAGAAGACATCAATCGCATTCTGGATGTTATTCGCGCGGTAGCAGACCAGACCAACTTGTTGGCGTTGAACGCGGCCATCGAAGCTGCTCGTGCAGGTGAGCAAGGTCGAGGTTTTGCAGTGGTGGCAGATGAAGTACGTAGCTTAGCGTCTAAAACTCAAGTTAGCACCGAGGAAATTAATCAGATGATCCAAGGCCTGCAAGGCGGCGTAGATAAAGCCGTAGCAGTCATTGAATCGGGTACAACAAAAGCAAGAGGGGCCATGGAAGAAACGCAAGTTTCTTATGACTCTCTAGCCTCTGTAGTGGGGGATATTAGCTCCATTGCTGATCACATTACTCAGGTAGCTACCGCGGCGGAAGAGCAAAGCGCTGTGAGTGAAGAGATTAGCCGTAATCTGACGATCATTGGTGATGCAGCGAAAGCCTTAGCGAGCTTGGCGGGTGAGAGTAACCAGTCCAGTGTTGAGTTAGAGGAGGAGATGTCGAAATTGGATTATCACCTAGCGTCGCTTAAAACATAACGCATATTGTGGTGACCTGAGCTCAGGGGTATCATGAAAAAAGAGGTGGAATATGACTCCTGAAGCGAAAAGCAAAAAAGTAGTAACGCTGGACTCAGCACGTGAAGCCAAAGAGCTAGAGCGTAAAGAAGAAAAGGTAGCGACGATGGCCCAGCGCTTTGAGATGGCTTTGCCGAGTAAAGCCTCTCCAGTGAAAGACTACTTAAAGAAAAAACGTAAAGCGAAGAAAAACAAAAAACATTAAGAAGTTAATCGAGGTTGAATTGAAACCTGTGATTAACAAACAAAAAAAGCCAAGAGCATCCGTGCCCTTGGCTTTTTAATTATTAGACCGCTATTGTCTAATTCTTTACCGTCTATTAACGACCGGCTTTTAAGTTTGCCCAGAAGCGAGTCATCAAACGACTGACCTTAGGTGTGTAAACCGAAAGAGGGAAAAGCTTATCTTGCACTTCAGCAGTTGGGTAAATGCTTGTGTTGCTAGAAATCTCTTCGTCAAGCAATGCTTTAGAAGCAGGCACTGCATTTGGATACCAAACATAGTTACTGATATCAGCCATTACTTTAGGTTCTAGTAAGTAATTGATGAACGCGTAAGCGTTATCAGCGTTCTTAGCAGATTTAGGAATAGTCAACATATCGAACCAAACAGCCGTGCCTTCAACAGGAATACTGTAAGCCAACTCTACACCGTTTTCAGCTTCATCAGCGCGATCCATTGCTTGTAAAATATCACCAGACCAACCGATGGCCACACAAATGTCACCGTTCGCAAGGTTGTTGATATATTGAGAAGAATGGAACTGAGTCACGTAAGGACGGATATCTTTAAGTAATTGAGCTGCTTTACTATCTTCTTTGTAGTCAGCTGCTTTTTGTGAGCTAGGATCACCACCAACATAATTCAATGCAAGAGGGTAGATCTCATCGGCACTGTCTAAGAAAGACACGCCACACTCTTTAAGCTTGGCTAGGTTTTCAGGTTTGAAAATCAAGTCCCAGCTGTCAACAGGTGCTTTCTTGCCAAGTGCTTTTTCAACTAGCTTAACGTTGTAACCAATACCCGTGGTACCCCATAGGTAAGGGATACCGTATTTGTTATCAGGGTCTAGTTTAGCAAGGGTTTTCATTAAACCTTTATCCAAACCTTTGTAGTTAGGTATTTTAGACTTGTCTAACTCTTGGAACACGCCAGCTTGAATTTGGCGAGCCATAAAAGTGGACGAAGGCACAACGATGTCATAGCCAGAGTTGCCCGCTAGCATTTTTGCTTCTAATACTTCGTTGCTGTCGAAAACATCATTGGTAACTTTAATACCGGTCTTTTTTTCGAAGTTTGGAATGGTATCTTCAGCAATATAGTCAGACCAGTTATAGAAGTTCAAAACTTCTTCTGCATGTGCAGAAAAACTGGTTGCTACGCCTAGAGCCAATACTGCTGCCGTCTTTTTAAAAGCCGGCAAAGTTGGTGCTTTCATAGAGTCTACCTCTTTGTTGTGTATGTAATGTTTTTATACGATTTTTATTATTATGTCACGAGGCCAATTTGATTAATTTATACGTTTAAAAGTAAGAACTCACGTTCCCATGAGCTGATCACTTCATGGAAGGTTTCAAATTCTTTACGTTTAACGCCAATGTAAGCATCTACGAACAAAGGACCCATAATTTCAGTTAATTCTGGGCATTCTTCAAGCAAACGCAAACCTTCTTCAAGGGTTCGCGCAATTTCGACGTTTTCATCGTCTGGCGAGCCTTTAGTTGGTTCAGTTGGTTTCAATTGTTCTTTCATACCAAGGTAACCACAAGCAAGGCTGGCTGCAATGGCTAAATAAGGGTTGCAATCCGCACCAGGGAAGCGGTTCTCAATTCGAGTCGCGGCGGCTTCTGTTTCTGGAACACGAAGACCTGCTGTACGGTTATCAATCCCCCAGTTCATATTGATTGGGGCGGCAATTTCTGGTGCAAAACGGCGATACGAGTTTACGTTTGGTGCATAAAAACTAATCGCATTGCCTGTGTATTTTTGCAAACCACCAATATAATTCATGAAAATGTCGCTGTAACTGCCATCGTCGTTCACAAATATATTCTTGCCCGTTTTTTCATCAATCATACTTTGGTGGATATGCATCGAGCTACCAGGCTCTTTTTGCATCGGTTTGGCCATGAATGTCGAGTAAATGCCATGTTTTAGTGCAGTTTCTCTTAATGTGCGTTTAAACACAAAGACCTGATCGGCCAAACTTAATGCATCACCGTGTAGGAAGTTGATCTCCATTTGTGCCGCGCCTGATTCGTGGATCAAGGTATCCACATCAAGGCCCTGGGCATCACAGTAAGCGTACAGTGTATCGATGACTGGATTGAATTCATTCACCGCATCAATGCTGTAAGACTGACGAGCATTCTCAGAGCGACCAGAGCGGCCAGTAGCCGGTTTGATTTCGTAATCAGGGTCATGGTTCGGCTGAATCAGATAAAACTCAACCTCGGGGGCAATAACGGGTTTTAAACCTTCTTTCTCATATAAAGCAAGAACACGACGCAAAACTGAGCGGCTAGAAAGAGGGTGTAGCTCACCTTTACTGGTGTAGCAATCGTTGATCACCTGAGCAGTGGGTTCGTCGGCCCAAGGCACCACGCGCAATGTATTGGGGTCAGGCACCAAAAACATGTCTTTATCGGTTGGATCCACAATATCGTTGTGGTTGCTGGCCCAGTCACCGGTAACGGTCTGGACTAAGAGCGTCTCTGGAATACGCCCGCCTTTTTCAGCAAGGAATTTTTTGGTTGGGTAGAATTTACCACGGGCATTACCTGTCATATCTGGCAGAGTAGACTCTACCTCAGTAATACCGTTTTCTTTAAGAAACCTAGCAACGGCTTCCATAAATCACCTTCTTGGTCATATGTGACTGCTTAATAGTATTGACGAGTTCACATGATTAGCAAATCTCGTACCTTTATTAAGCGACAGTTAGGAACTAACTTAATTAAGACAATACTCTGATCATAATTTGAATTCATATACCCAGTAGGGGGTAGATAAAACAAACCACTGTGAATAATAAACCGAATCATTATTCGAGTTGTAGCCTATTTTAAAGGTTTGAAAAAATCAACAAATAGAATCGCTATAGATGAAAAAGTTCGAAGCTTGTCTGTTTTTGAAATTAGAAGTATTATTCGGTTTTAAAGAAATGAATAGCGCTGCCATAAGCAGCCGATTATTTGAATATGGAGGTGTTTATGCCATACATAGACTCTTATTACACGGCCACGGCCAACCAGCAAAATGATTTCCCTAAGTTGCAAGGTGAGAGCCAAGCAGATGTGTGCATTATAGGCGCCGGTTTTACCGGTTTGTCTGCGGCCTTGCATCTCGCGCAAATGGGCTACAGTGTCAGCCTATTAGAAGCCGAAAAAGTCGGCTGGGGCGCATCGGGTCGTAATGGTGGCCAAGTGGCACAAGGTCACAACATGGACCACGACGATCTAATCAAAAAAGTCGGTAAACCCATGGCCGATAGCCTGTGGGACATGTCGATTGAATCAGTTGATCTCGTCAAAGAGTTAATAGCCAAACACAATATAGACTGCGATCTTAAGGCGGGCGTTTTACATGTAGCCGCCAAAGCGGGTCACAATAAACACCTCAGAGAAAGCGTTGAATATAAGCGCAATGTTTTGGGTTATGACAAAGTGAAATATGTTGAAGCGTCCGAAGTAGAAGCCATGCTCGGAACAGACCGATATTTTGCAGGCGAATACATGACAGATGCTGCGCATTTGCACCCTCTTAACTACGCACTGGGTCTTGCAAAAGCAGCGGTTGAAGCAGGTGTCACAATATACGAAAACAGCCGAGTGACCGATTACAAAGGTGGCAATCAAGCGTTCGTTAAAACCGACGAAGGTGTGGTTAAAGCCAAATATATTTTAATGGCAACCAATGGCTATTTAGGTAAATTAGAGCCCAAGATTGCAGGCAAAATTATGCCAATTAATAACTTTATATTGGCAACAGAGCCTCTATCTGATGAGTTATGCCGCAAAATCAACCGCGATGATGTAGCGGTTGCGGACACTAAATTCGTCATTAATTACTTTAAATTGTCTGCTGATAATCGTTTGCTATGGGGCGGTGGCGAAAATTACACCACTAAATTCCCAAGCGATATCCCTAATTTTGTACGTAAATACATGCTGGAGTTTTATCCAGAGCTTGCCGATGTGAAAATCGATTATGGCTGGGGTGGTACACTTGCGATCACATTAAATCGCATGCCGTATTTTAACCGCTTAGAAGAAAACGTGTTCGCCGCGCAAGGTTACTCGGGTCACGGTGTGGCGTTAGCGACACTTGGTGGTAAAATCATGGCCCAAGCAGTGAGTGGAAGCGCAGAGAAATTCGATGTGTTCGCGTCAGTGCCTACGCCAACCTTTCCAGGTGGAACCTTATTACGTTTCCCAGGTTTAGTGGCAGGTATGCTGTATTACGCGATGCGTGATCGTTTCTTTTAATGTATAAGGCATGCTAAATAATAAGCATGCTTAATTAGTTGATAGGTGATATGACCAGTTCACGAAAAAATGTACCGTCCGGTTCAGTGAAAGTTGAACACACAAAGGATGTAGCACCTAGGAATGCACCCGTACAAGGGCGCTCTAAACTGCGCTCTAAACAAATCATAGATGTGACGGGTGAACTTCTTGAGCGAGTGGGGCTAGATGATTTAAATACCATCTTAATTGCTAAAGAAGTCGGTATTTCTATCGGTTCTCTCTATCACTACTTTCCAAATAAGCACGCCATCTTATACGCCATGGCCATGCGTTGGTTAGATGAAATTGAAGTCGTATTAAATGAGTTTGAAACCTGGCCCATAGAAACCATGGGATTAGATGAGCTGGTTACCAAGATGCTCAATACAAATCTAAAAGTATATAAAAAACAAAAAGCTATTTTAACCTTGGTACAGGCCATGTTTTCGGTACCAGAGCTACGCAAGCTTGACATACAGCATGATGAGCTAGTGATAAAAAAAATGGCGCAAGTATTTAAACGTATGGGCATCAACCATCATTTAAAAGAGCGTGAACGCTTAGCTCGTGTGTATTTAGAATGCACACACAGTTTGTTTTTGGTGATCGTCAACCAAAAAGGCGAGCGAGCAAAACGTAGCTTGAATGACTTAAAGCTGATGGTGAAAACCCTATTAAATAGGTATCTAACGGACGAATCGTTCAATCAATAGTGTTTATCAGGTGATGTATGTCTGCAATTAAATTATTACGCGTAAGCCCGTCTTTAGAAGGGCAAGAGCAAACGGCAGTGGCCAAAGACCGACTTATTAGCGGCGCGCCAATGGAGCGCTTAAATAACGTTTTTACCAACACCAAAGAAAATTTTTTTTGTGGTGTGTGGGAATCCACAACTGGTAAATGGAATTTGAGTTATACCGAAGACGAGTTTTGTTACATGATTGAAGGAAAAGCGATCCTGACAGATGCACAAGGCAACGCCGAAGAAGTTAATGCAGGTGATGCATTCGTGGTGCCAGCCGGTTATGAAGGTACATGGGAAACCATAGGTGTGGCGAAAAAGTTTTACTCCATCTATGAACAAGCGTGATTAAAACACTAGAAACAAAAAAGCCAGTCTTAGACTGGCTTTTTTGTGGCTGCTAAATATTGAAATTAATATTTAAGGCCAATTTTATTATAAATAAATGACATCAACCAAGCCGGCCCAATCATCAAATACTGCACATCTTTAAGAAAAGATGGTTTTTTCCCTTCCACTTCATGGCCATAAAACTGTAAAGCCCAAAGCACCACAAACCAAATACCAGCAAACCAAAGTAGATACCCAGGAAACGCCACATTAAAAGCCAGTATTGATGCATAACATGCGCCGGTAAACGCGGCCATGCCGACGGCTAATGTAGTTGATAAGCGCACATAAAATAAAATAGCGAGCACCGATAGGATGCTTGTCCAGTTAAGGTGTGGGCTTATTTCAGCCATAAAAGCAGGAACAGGAATAGCGTAAATAGCCGCCATTACCGTCCAAACAATTTGTGGCACGCAAAACCAATGAATGCGCTTGTTGGTTTTGTTTTGATGACTAGCGCCGTATTCGTCTAGCCATTGTTGAATATTTTTCGCCATAAGGGACTCCTCTCGATGCCTATTGTTGTGATTTTGGCAGTCTGTAACAGTAACAAAACTAAACAATTTAACACTGCCATTATAGGTCGCCGTGATTGACCTTGCAGGCCAACTAGGCCTTAATTGCCAAATATAATGATAAAAAAGCCTGTTAGAACATGAATCCAGATCATAAGCGTGTCTCCATCCATTGGGTCAAAGCCATCTTGGCCGCTGCGCAATCCTTAGGGGTTGAGCCTACATCCATACTGCAAGAACTTCGCTTGCAGTTAGACCTAGACGCAAACGAACCTGCCTACTTAAGCTTGGATCAAACACAAGACATTTGGGCCAAAGCTGAACAGAAAAGCGGTCACGACTTTTTCGGTTTAATGATGGGCCAGCGCGTGCGACCGTCTTATTTTCATGCTGTGGGCTACGTGGCCATGACCAGCGTGAACCTTTTACAAGCCTATGAGAACTTTAGGGCATATATGCCCTTGATCAGTGAAGGTGGTGAATTGAGCATGTCCTATGAGCATGAAAATGTTTGGATTCGATACGCCCCACAACCGGATAACAAACCGTTTAGCCGACACCAGCATGAATCCATCATGGCCCTTCTGTTAGAGTTCAGTCGCTGGTTATTAGGCGATAACTCCATGGTGCCGTTAAAGGTCATGTTTCCGCATCATGCCGGCCCTGACATCGCGTTTTATCAATCTGTTTTTTCTGTTGTGCCTAAATTTAATCAAGACTATACCGCCATCCAGTTTCCTAAGGCTTTTTTACAGCGCCCGTTAAAAGAAAGTGATGCCGGTTTGCATGCATTGCATAAAGCCCATGCTGATCAAATGTTAGCAGCACATGGCAGCACCAGTTGGCGAGCAAAAGTGATTCACTGCATAGTGGCCAGTGCGCATTTTCAATTATCAAGGGAACAGGTGGCCGATAAATTAAACGTCAGTACGCGCACCTTACAGCGTCGTCTTCAAGAAGAGGGGACAAGCTTTTTAGATATACTTGACGAACAGCGCAAACAAAAATCCGAAGAATTAATTTTCCACACGAATAAAAGTTTAAAAGAAGTGGCCATGGAATTAGGCTTTTCAGAATCGTCGACGTTTTATCGTGCGTGCCACCGTTGGTTTGATGACACACCTAATGCCTTGCGTGCAAAGCATAATCAAGTAGAAAATAAAAAGTAGGGTGGGTTTGGTGGTTAAACTTTGAGTATTTAGAAGGTTATTTGATTCTCGGTCATTGCACCGAAGTGCAGTTGGTATATTTGTTTACGAACGGTTTAAATGATCCGAGTGTCACCCGCAGGTCTTGCATATATTGGGCACGGGGCCGCGCCTAGTCACGCAATTCGTTAGGCAAGCTCAATGGTCTCCAAGAACTGCCTGAACCACTTACTGCTGGCGTCGTTATCATGGGTTGAATGCCAGTATAAATAGACATCCACACCGCTGGTTTCAAACGGCAACTCAATTAATTCAATATCATTAAATTTTGCCGCTAAAAGTTTTGCATACCGTTTGGGCATGGTTAACCATAAATCGCTGCTGGCCACCACTTGAGAGGCCGCAAAGTAATGCTGGCAACGCAAGGCAATATTGCGCTTTAGGCCCAAGGCACTTAATGAATAGTCTACCAAGCTGGGGCCAGAAGGGCGCGAGCTCACCACTATGTGTTGAGCGGCTAGGTATTCCTCTTGGCTTATGGGTGGGCTTTGCTTGCCTGTGGCTTTTCTTAATACCACTAATTCATCTTCGATCAGTTTTTTCTGCTTAATGCTTGCAGGGCTTGGACGTTGCACATCTAAGGCAAAGTCCCATTCACCGCTGGCCAGCTTGGCATCTAGGCTTTTACGATCCATGGTGACGCTGGCAGCCGAGATATTGGGCCCGATGTCATGTAGTCCTCGCACTAATGGCGGGAGCAGAGTGGCTTCGATGACATCGCGCATAGCCAGCGTAAAGGTTTTATTAGCCACTGCGGGGTCAAAGCCATGGGCATGCTGCATGGCTTGGTTAAGCTGAGCCAGCGCGTTTTGAATTTTAGGTAATAGGTTCTGCGCTAATGGGGTTGGGCGCATTTTGTGGCCATGACGTATGAACAGTGGGTCGTCTAGGCGATCACGCAGACGGCCAAGCGCGTGACTAATGGCCGGCTGGGTCAGATTTAGGCGCACGGCGGCACGGGTTAGGCTGCCTTCGCTGTAGATGGCTTCAAATACGGTGAATAGATTTAAGTCGATTTTCATAAGCAAATTAGCAGGTTTGAACTGCGAGCCTCATTATTCTTGGCTGGTTTTTACTATTAGTACCATTAATAAATCAAAATTCAAAATATTCATTAGATTTATAGATGATAGGGTTTTACTGTAGGGCGTATAAATCAAACGAATGAAGGATACGACTATGGATTTTAATCCATCACCTCAAGGGGCGGCGCTTCTTAAAAAAGTAACCGATTTCGTTAATAATGAAATCATACCGATTCAAGATGCCTACTACAAAGAGCTTCGTGCGCTAGAGAATCGTTGGGTTGTATTACCTATCATCGAAGAACTAAAAGCCAAAGCAAAAGCACAAGGTCTTTGGAACCTGTTTCTGCCAAAAAGTGAGTATGGCGCAGGAGTTTGCAACAGCGATTACGCACTAATGGCTGAACAAATGGGCCGTAGCTTTATTGCTCCTGAGATTTTCAACTGTAATGCGCCGGATACCGGCAATATGGAAGTGTTAGTGCATTACGGCTCGCAAGAACAAAAGCAACAATGGTTAATGCCATTGCTTGAAGGCAAGATTCGCAGTGCTTTTTGTATGACAGAGCCAGACGTGGCATCAAGTGATGCCACTAACATGGCGGCCACCGCCATGATTCAAGGGGATGAAGTGGTGCTTAACGGCAGCAAGTGGTGGAGTACAGGCATTGGGCACCCAGACTGCCAAGTGCTTATTTTTATGGGACTGACGAACCCTGACGCGCCTCGTCATGCTCAGCATTCAATGGTGTTGGTGCCTAAAGATTCACCAGGTGTGAAAATTGAACGCATGCTAACGGTCTTTGGTGAATATGATGAACCGTATGGTCATGGTGAAGTGAGTTTTGATAACGTACGCTTGCCACTGAGTGCGATTATCAAAGGCCCAGGTGCCGGTTTTGAAATTGCTCAAGGTCGTTTAGGGCCTGGCCGCGTGCATCACTGTATGCGTGCGATCGGTGCCGCTGAACGTACATTAGAACTTATGATTAAACGTGGTATTAGTCGTGAAGCCTTTGGTAAACCGATTATTAACCTAGGTGGCAACCGAGATATCGTTGCTAATGCGCGCATGGCAATAGAACAAGCCCGCTTATTAACTTTAAAGTGCGCTTGGTTGCTTGATACCAAGGGTGTAATGGGGGCGTTAAGTGAAGTGTCACAAATTAAAGTTGTGGTGCCGAATATGTTGCAAACCATTGCTGACCAAGCGATTCAAATGCATGGCGGTGCGGGTGTGAGTGATGAGTACTTACTAACGAGCATATTTGCTTATGCTCGTTGTTTACGTTTGGCTGACGGCCCTGATGAAGTTCATCGTGGTATGGTTGCCAAATGGGAAATGAAAAAATATTCTCAAGATATTAAAAACCAAGCAAAATAATAAAAAGGTGCATCATGAAAAGAGTTGTTATTACTGGTGCGGCCAGTGGATTGGGCGAAGCCTTAGCAAAGTATTATGCCAAACAAGGCTGGTCGGTTTGTGTTGCCGATATTCAAGAAGAAGCAGGTCAAGCATTGGCTAACCAACTGGCATCTGCTCATGGAACAGATTGCTTCTTTCATACCTTAGATGTGACCAGCGAAGAGCAATGGCAAGAACTTTATAATGTAGTTGCTGCACGTTGGAAAGGCGTTGACGCCTTGATCAACAACGCAGGCGTGGCATCTAGCGGTGATATTGATGATCTGCCATTGAAAGACTTTCAATGGACAATTGATGTGAATTTAATGGGCGTAGTGAAGGGTTGTTATTTCTTCACCCCAATGCTGAAAAAAGAAGGTGGCAACATTATTAATGTGGCATCTATGGCAGGTTTAATTCACGTGCCAGGTATGTCCGCTTATAATGTGTCAAAAGCGGCGGTTGTAGCATTAAGTGAAACCTTATGCGCTGAACTTGAAAGCTATAAAATTAAAGTCTCGGTTTTATGTCCTGCGTTTTTTCCAACCAACTTAACAAATAATATGCGTGCAACTCATGCGGGTGGTATTAAAGTCGCTAAGCGTTTGATGGAAAATTCATCGGTTTCAGCGGATGATATTGCGGCACAAGTATTCAAAGATTCTTTAGCGGGTAAATTTCATATTTTGACTCATACCCGCGAAAACAACTTCTGGCGTCTTAAGCGCTTCTTACCACGCTTGTACATGAAGAAAATTAAAAAGGCCGGTGACAAAATGCACAAAAAAATGATGGAGAGAACTGCATGAGCTTAGAAGATAAAGCAGGTTTAATTCGTCAAGGTGAAGAGTTAGATAACGCAGCCGTTAAAAAATTCTTAGCCGAACACATCGAAAACGCCAGTGGTGAGTTAGAAATTACTCAGTTTCCCGGCGGTGCCAGTAACTTAACCTATCAATTATCGATTGCTGGGCAAGAGTATATTTTGCGTCGCCCACCATTTGGCAAAATTGCCAAAAGCGCCCATGACATGCTGCGTGAAGCGAACATCATTGATGCGTTAAAACCTGTTTATAAATATGTACCGAATATCATTGCCAAGTGCGATGATCATTCTGTACTAGGTTGTGATTTTTATATCATGGAGAAACTGACCGGTATTATTCCGCGTCAGAATATGCCAGCAGAATTAGAGCTAAGCGAAGCAGATACTCGCAGCTTATGCCTAAATGTCATTGATAAACTGATTGAACTGCATCAGGTCAATGTGAAAGAAGCAGGACTTGATCAACTCGGTAAAGGCGATGGCTATGTAGCACGCCAAATCAATGGTTGGAGCGACCGTTACATAAAAGCCAAAACAGATGACGTCACTGACTTTCAAGTGGTGATGGATTGGCTTCAAAGTAATATGCCTCAAGACGTTGGTCAGTGCTTGATTCATAACGATTTCCGTTTTGATAACGTTGTACTAGAAACTGAAAATCCACTTAACGTCATTGGCGTTTTAGACTGGGAAATGGCCACCATAGGTGATCCATTAATGGACCTAGGCAACTCCTTAGCTTATTGGATAGAAGCGGATGACGAAGCACAGTTTCACATGATGCGTCGCCAGCCTACACATTTGCCAGGCATGTTAAGCCGCAAAGAAGTCGTCGCTTATTACCTAGAGAAAACAGGTCGTACAGTTGATTCGTTTGTGTTTTATGAAGTGTATGGCTTATTCCGTTTAGCCGTTATCATTCAACAGATTTACTATCGCTATTATAATGGGCAAACCCAAGATAAGCGATTTGCAAGCTTTAACCATGTGGTTAATTACCTTGAAGTACGTTGCTTACGCTTAATTAAGGGCGAAGGGTAGTTACATGGCCGAATTATATTTAATTCGACATGGCCAAGCCAGTTTTGGTAAGGAAGATTACGACGCCTTATCAGATCTTGGTGGAAAGCAAGCGCAAAAGCTTGGGCAGGCATTAGCAAAGTTGATTAAACCGACGCAATTAATTTGTGGCTCGCTTAATCGTCAGCAGCAAACAATGGATCACTTGCTTGCGGGCTTTGAAACTGTGACCAATTCAAAGCTCGGTTTACCGATTAAGGTGAACCCAGATTTTAATGAATTTGAGCATGAAAATGTCTTGCGCGTATTTAATCCTGAGTTTGAAAACCCGGGCTACATGGCCAAGCAGATTATGACGCAAAAGCATCCTGAAAAAGCCTTTCATAAGGTATATCACAAAGCCGTCATGCAATGGTTAACGGATGATTCCGATCAATATAACGAAACATTTGATTCGTTTTATCAGCGAGTGAATCATGCCGTTGATGGTATTGTTAAAAATGCCAATCGCAAAGAGTGTATTGTGGTTGTCAGCTCTGCTGGGGCGATCTCTATGTGTTTGCAGCAGGTATTAGATATAAGTGCTGTTAAGGCATTTGAGTTAAATGAGATGATGGCGAATACAGCCATTACTCGATTTGTTTTTAATGAAGCAGGTAATTTAAGTTTATCCTACTTTAATAATTTTCAGCATTTGTCTTTGGCTGATACACAAGTTACATATCGCTAAATAAAAATAAGGAGAACAACATGTCTACAGAACTTTTTAATTTAACCGGTAAAGTGGCACTGGTTACGGGTGCAAGTCGTGGTATTGGCGAAAGTATTGCAAAATTGTTAGCAGAACAAGGCGCTCACGTTATTGTTTCAAGCCGTAAAATTGATGGCTGCCAGCGTGTAGTAGATGAAATCAAAGCGGCCGGTCATAGCGCGCAAGCCATGGCGTGTCACATTGGTGAGATGGAGCAAATCAGCGCAGTATTTGAACAAATTAAAACTGAGCATGGCACGTTAGATATCTTAGTAAACAATGCTGCGGCGAATCCTTATTTTGGTCATATTTTAGATACCGATCTTATGGCGTTTCAAAAAACTGTTGATGTTAATATTCGTGGTTACTTCTTCATGTGTGTGGAAGGTGGCAAGTTAATGAAAGCAACCGGCGGTGGCAGTATCATCAACGTCGCTTCGGTTAATGGTGTGATTCCTGGTTCTTTGCAAGGTATCTACAGTATTACTAAGGCCTCTGTTATTTCCATGACAAAAGCATTTGCAAAAGAATGCGCACAAATGAACATTCGCGTTAATGCTTTACTACCGGGTGCAACAGATACGAAATTCGCAGCAACCTTAGTTAAAAACCCAGCAATTTTAGAAAAAGCACTAGAGCACATCCCAATGAATCGTATTGCTGAGCCAGATGAAATGGCCGGTACGGTATTGTACCTAGCAAGTGATGCATCAAGTTATACAACAGGTGCGTGCATTAATGTGGATGGTGGTTATTTGTTGGCGTAATGGTCAACAAATGATGAAAATAAGTGTGCAAAACTGAAATTTTTTTAAAATTACTTAGTTATTGTTGATTGTATTTTCATTTTATTGAAAGCGTTGTCTGAAGATTGCCCGTTTCTTCATTCAGCGCTTTTTTTATGTGTACGAAAAGTGTTACCTTGTGAACACAAAAATAATAACGAAGGATCAATATGATGAAGAAAGTAATTGCCAGTGTTGTATTAATATTAGTGGCCTATTTAGCACTTTGGCCGGTAGATATTGACCCTGTTGCATGGAAAGCACCGAAGAACCCCGGCTATACTGGTGTCTTTTCTCAGAACCAGCAGCTTAGTCAAATCAATCGTATTGAATTAAACGGCGACATTGGCCCTGAAGACTTAGCCCTCGATCAAGATGGAAATGTTTATTTTGCATTGCTAAGTGGTGATATTAAATTCTTAGATACAAAAGGCCAGATTCATTCTTGGGTCAATACGGGTGGTCGTCCACTGGGTATTGAGTTTGATAAACAAGGCAATTTATTAGTAGCCGATGCACTTAAAGGCTTATTAAGTGTTTCACCAAAAGGTGATATTACGACCCTCGTTGACAGTGTCGAAGGTGTTGCGATTAATTATGCTGACGATGTAGACGTTGCCAGTAATGGTAATGTTTATTTCTCTGATGCATCTTCGAAATTTCACGCGAAAGACTATGGCACTTATGGTGCTAGCCTGCTGGATATTAATGAGCACGGTGGACATGGTCGTATTATTGAATACAACCCAAGCACAAAAAACTCAACTGTTCTGGCAAACGACATTAACTTTGCTAACGGTGTGGCATTAAGCCATGACGAGCAATATGTTATGTTTAATGAGACGGGCAGTTATCGCGTATTACGTTTAGCGCTCAACGGTGAAAGACGTGGTACCTTGGATGTCGTTATCGATAATCTACCGGGCTTTCCTGATAACTTGGCGCGCGGTAATCACGGCTTGTATTGGTTGGGGTTAGTGAGCCCACGCAGCAAGCCGCTGGATATGATGTCTAACTCTCCAACTTTGCGTAAGGTTATTCAGCGTCTACCTGCGTTTTTGCGCCCTAAGGCTCAGCACTTCGGTCATATTGTGGCGATCAATGATGCCGGCGAAGTGGTGTTTAATTTGCAAGACCCACTGGGTATGTACGGACAAACCACAGGTGCGTTAGAAGTAGGTGATAAGCTTTATGTCAGCAGCCTGCATGAAACAGCCTTGGGCGTGACGCAAAATGTAAATATATCGGGTGGTAAAACACTCAACGCTAATAACGATCTCTAACGGTTGTAATATAACTGTCATATATCATGGTTACTGTCATAAAAAAGGACGTAGCCATGAAACCACAACTTAAACACTTCTTATTGACATCATTTTTATTTCTAAGTGCGCAAGCCCTTGCGCAAAACTCGAATGCACTTGACAGTAAAATACTCAATGGCCTAGCGGAACAATATAATATTTCGTTATCTGTATTACAGGACTTTGTCGAAAGTTATAACTTTAAATGTTCGCAAGAATTATCTGCCCCAAGCCTAGTAGAAATTTTAAATGCAGAAGACGATGACACAGAGCTAAGCATCATGTTAGAAGCTAACCGCCTAGATTGGCGTGATATCTATGTAGAAGCGCGTTCAGGTATCGGGTGTTTAGATAAGGGGCCAGTATCTAAAGGATACTAACCCATTTGTTAACTTAGTTGGGCAGGTGGTTTTTTATGATGTCGTAAAGTTCGGGTCTGCCTTGTTTGATTTCTTCATTACTCAAGCCTTCAAGTGAATGAGGGTATTTCAACCAAGCCTCGGTTTCATGGATATAATAATCGGGTACGCGCCCTGTTTTATTGCGTGATGGTTTATAATAGGGCACAGCAACGCGAATATCGTTTGGCATGTTTAATCGAGTACGACGTTGTAATTCGTCAATAATCGCTTCAATTGAGCGGCCAGTATCAAACACATCATCGACAATCAGTAAACTGTCTTCATGGTGAACATTTTTCATTAAATAATTTAGGCCATGCACCTTCACTTCTCGTGACTGCATATCGATGCCGGCAGCATAAGAAGACGTACGAATCGCGATATTGTCTGTCTCGACACCGTGATAAGCCAAGAACTCTTGAACAGCAATACCCACAGGCGCGCCGCCGCGCCATACTGCAATCATAAAGGTCGGGCAAAACCCTGAAGCCAATACCTGAGCCGCCAGAGCAAAAGAATCCTCTAATAAACCTTGTGCACTTAAGTATTGTTTTTCGCTCATGGGATGCCTTGTTATGAGGGTCTTACTGTATAAAGCATAGACTAGTGACTAAACTGCCTATTGTGATTCATTTTAGGCTATGGCCTAATTAAAAAACTGACCGTTTGGTCATTTTTATATTATAGGCTGATTCAATCACTTGTCAGCGTTGGAGGCAAGATGGAAAAGCGTTTTTTAGATGAAGAAACCTTGATTCAAGATGCTTTTCGCCTTGGCGTGAATATATTGGAGAGTGGTTTTCGTCCTACCTTCATCATAGGTTTATGGCGCGGCGGTAGCTCTGTGGGGATTTATGTACAAGAATGTTTACAAACGCTTGGCATAAAAACGGATCACATTTCATTGCGAACGTCTTACAAAGGCCAGCCCGCTTATCAAAATATGGTCGATAACCCAGACGATATTCGCGTACACGGTACCCAATACCTAGTTGAGAATTTAAACGCAGATGACGGCTTATTGATCGTAGATGATGTGTTCAGCACAGGGCAGAATATTTCAGCGGTGTTGCGCCGATTAGAAAAACATTTAAAGCGTAATTTACCTAAAGATATTCGGATTGCTACCTTGTATCAAAAGCCCAGCATGAATCAAACAGATATTAAACCTGATTATTGTTTATATGAAACTAATGATTGGCTCGTGTTTCCGTATGAACTAGCAGGCTTAAGTGTTGACGAAATTGCGCAATATAAACCCCATGTGTCACCCTTGTTGCAGCATAATCTTTTAAAATAAAAAATGGGCCAGTGGCCCATTTTTTATTTCTGCAGTACTAGTAAAAGATTATTTAATCGGTACGTTTTGTGTCTTTTCAAAATTCATTTCAATTAATTGCCATTCACCATCGGTGCGCTTAAGTGTCACCATGACCGGTAACTGTCCGGTTTCTCCTTGCACGTCCAATACAAACTGCGCTTCGCCTTCGTCATTGTGAATGGCAATATTACTGCTGTGCTGAACATTGATGGTTTGAATAGGGCCGATTAATTCTACAATGGCGTCTTGTTCTCGAATTTTTTGCTCAGCCAATTCATAAGCATGTGACTGTTTAACAATAAATTGTGACAGCTCCATAAAGCCTTGCTCAGAAAAATCAATATCAGGCAGGCTAGGGGTGAATAAATAAAAACTGATGATAAACAACACCGCTAGCCCACGGTTAGAAGGTTTAATTTGGGTGTCTTGGCATACCTGGGTATCGGCTAAATAATCACCTATTCTGCGTTTGTTTGAATTTAATACCATCACTAGGGTTTCGATTGGCCAAGCAAGCAAGGGAATATTGCGAATTAAAGCGGCTAGAATGCTAGCAGGCTTGTGCATGTCGCTATAAACCCGAATTCCCATTACAAGCTTGCCTAACCCCAATCCTTTAAAGCTGTCTTTACCAGCAAAAATCAAAAAGCCCACAAACCAAATAGCAAGGTGCAAGCTGATGCTGTTATGAATCACAGGGGTGTCCCAGGGTGTTTTAAATACAAAAAATACAAGGTACATACACAGTGAGGTTAGGTAGCCGTAAAACCAAACATCAATAAGTAAGGCGGCTATTCGGCGTTTGCGAGAGGCGATCTGGGTGTCCATTTATTGTCCCTTTTAATTTCAGAGTCATAGTAGCTTTAAATCAGATAATTGGAAGGGCTTGTCTAGTGTGAGAAACGACCGCATCTAAACTTTAAGTTTAATATTAATTGCATTACAAATGATAAGCATTATCATTACGGTTAAATATCACTTAGATCTATGTTTTATTATGAGAATTGTTCATAAATTAACCGTTTTAGCCGTTCTGTCTGTTACTTCTATTCAAAGCCTTGGATATGAATTGGACTCTGTTGTGACCACAGGGACACGTACACCTAAGTTGTTAAACGATTCGCCTGTATCGGTGAACGTGATCACAGCCGAGCAATTATCCGTTATCAGCTCAGGTACGCTTGCAGAAGCTTTGAACTTTATCCCTGGCGTGGTGCTAACCCGTAGTGCAAAAGACGGATATAACGTACAGATGCAAGGATTTGATGGCGATCATGTACTGATTCTATTGAATGGACAGCGCATGGTGTCGCCCACAGGGTCAAGTGTGGACCTTGATCAAGTGAATGCACTTGATGTTGAACGCATTGAAATACTAAAAGGTGCGGCGTCTGTCATGTATGGCAGTGCAGCCATGGGCGGTGTGATGAATATCATCACTAAGCCCATTGAAAAACAAACCACCCGTTTAAGTTATGAAGTAGGCAGTTATGCAAACAATGCCATAAGTGATGACCCAGTCGAGCATAGGGTTTCTGTTTCATCTTCTGTGGTTAATCAGGCTTATAAAGGGCAGATTAATTATCAACATATCAATAACCCAGGGTTTAAATATGACGATGATGCAAAAGTTGAAAACGGCACAAGCGCAGAAAAAAACTTCCTAGATGGGAGTTTTACATTGGATACCGCATTGGGCCAATTTAATTATCACCCACAATACTTCAAAGAAACACGTTATAGAAACGAAGAGGATACGAATGTTCCTGGTATCGGTTTTATCCCAGACGCTTACAGGAGTGAAGTAGAGCGCATTACGCAATCATTTGAATATCAAAGTAAGCATAATTTTATTGCAAGGGTACGAATCGCTAACCACGATGAATCCAGCGGCCATGAATCAAAGGCGTCTCGAAGTGCTGAATTAAGTATTGGTGCAGCAGAGCTGCAGCAATCTTGGATGTTCGAATTTGGCGAAATAGTGTCAGGTATTGAATTTGATTATGAAGAAATGGATATTCCGGATGATAGTATTTTTAATAAACGCCGTGAAAGTACACAGCTTTTTTCGCAACTAGATATTTATATCTCCGATAATTTTGAGGCCCTTGCAGGTGTGCGCGCTCAATACGATAGCGGTTTTGGTTGGCATCAAGCTGGCAGAGTCTCGGGTATGTTTCGTCAGAACTTTACGAGTGGCAATCAATTAAATTTACGATTTGGGGTAGGGCAGAGCTATAAAGTCCCTAGCTTAAAAGAACTTCATTATATTTTAGATCACACCAATGTTGGCAGTGGTTATGTGGTGATAGGTAATGAAGAATTGGTGCCGGAAGAAACCGTAAGTTATAACGTAAGTGCATCAATCGACTTTATTAATAATATTCAATTTGAAATAAATGCTTACCACTCTGATTCAAATAATTTCATTGAAAATGAATTTAACGAGATTTTCACTGATGTGTGGGGCGTAAATGCCTACGTCTACCAAAATATTAGCAAGGTTGAAACACAAGGCGGTGATGTAAACCTTAAACTGCCAATAAACACAGATCACAGTTTCAATATCAGTTATTCCTATCTTGAAGCACGAAACGGTAATCACCAACGCTTAGAAAACCGTCCTCGTAATCAAATAAAACTTAATCTTAATTCGTCCTTTCAGTGGCTCAATACGCAAGTTATTACCTATGCGGTTTATCAATCAGATGAAGCATTCGCACTGGATGACTTAAGTACCACGGGCACTGATGAAGATGAAGGTTATCTGGGTGAATACAATAACGAATGGATTTCATTAAATATAAGTGTGACACAGCAGCCAAGTAAGCATGTGACGCTTCGCTATGGTATTCAAAATATTTTGGACGAACATAAAAACACGGATGTTTCAAATGATTATTTTGATGTAAGAGAAGAAGACAGTCGTCGTATCTATTTAGGTATGAGTTACGAATTTTAAATAATAAACAAATTAAAACGAACAATATAAAGGGGAAGAATATGAATCAATCATTTAAGTTAGCGGCTGTAATATGCCTAGGTTTCTTAATCGCAGCATGTGGTTCTGATGACAAGAATACAGAAGACACCGTGGACAAAGGTACAGAAGAACCAGACACATATACTAGTGTAAAAGGTGTAGATGCTGCATCGGCTTATGCGTATTACGATTTAGATACTAATACTCAACTTGAACTAACAGACGAACAAGCTCAATCAAACACGCAATGGGATATCGCATTCTATTCAACCAATATTATTCTAAATGGTAATGCTTCAGGTCCTGGCGAAGTTAAAGCATTTTTCACCGGTAATAATGCTGATTTTTATGATGCAAGTGGTGCTGCTATTATCGAGAAGTTCACAACAGCGACGCCTGCTGGTGAACTAGATGACTTTTTGTCGGTTACAGAATATGCAGCAGATACTAGTTTTGTAGATGATCAGCTTAATACGGTATTTGGTTCTGCTTTTTATAATTACAATCATACAAGCCACGAAGTTACCGCTAATGATGAGCAATATTATTTACTAAAAAGTGGTGATACTTATTACAAAGTTCGTGTTGTCAGTACGTCAAATTTAGATGGTGGTGTAGCTGGTCAAGTGCTAACTGAATTTACCATTGGTTATCAAGAAAAAGCAGTAGATGATCAAACCTTCTCTGCAGAGGTAACGGTTCAAGTCGCGCAATGTGATACGCAGCATTACATCGACTTTTCAGCAAACTCAGAAGTAGCAGCTGAAGGTCCATGGGATATTACGATTCTTTGTGACGAATATGCAATTCAACTTGGTGGTGATGTTGAAGCCTATGCCTTTATTGGCGACGAAACAGCCGATAATGCAGTGATTGCATCTCCTGATGAATCATTGGAGTCAGACGAATTTAGTGCTGTATTTAAGCACCAATTCCCTTGGTACAAATACAATCTAGAAGGTAATCATAAAATTTGGTCTCAGTACGGTGTGTACTTGGTTCAAACGCCAGTGGCCACTTATAAATTACAAGTGACAAGTTATTATAATTTGATCGAGGGTGAAATTGTAAATCGTCAAATAAGTTTTATTTACGATACGGTTGAACAAGCCGCTGAATAATTGTGTTTAATTCTAGCCCTGCCTTTTTATAAGTGCAGGGTTTTTCATATATGTAGATTTTGGTAGTTTTATGATCACTTCAATTGAATTCTTTATGTACCGCATCAGTGATTTATTGCTGGCGCCTGTGCTATTAGCCATTTTGTTTGTGTTTTTCTTTGGCTTTTATAGCTTAGGTCAGGTGGCTGTGCAGGCTTGGCAACGTCGTAGTAATTCTGCCAATCAAGCTGGTCAAGGATTTTCAATACATCAGTATCAAAATAAAATAAAAACACAAGATTTCGATGAGCTTGAGTTGTTTGCATTTAAACAGTTAGAGTTTTTAAAGCTTATAACCAAGGTTGCGCCTATGCTGGGCCTAATTGCCACCATGATTCCAATGGGGCCTGCGCTAAAAAGTTTAGCGGATGGTAATATTCAAGGGATTTCAGAAAATTTATCCATTGCGTTTGCAGGGGTTATTTTTGCACTTTCTGCCGCGTCTCTTACATTTATTGCTGTATCTATTAAAAAACGCTGGCTGGCACAGGATTTAGTTAACATTAAGCAAGCTATTGAAAAAAGTACAGAGTCCGGAATTTCATTAAAAGCGGTTAAAGAGGCCTAATCATGAAGTTTTTAACCGACGATGATGATTTAGACCCAATCACCACCGCAGTGAATTTAGTAGATGTTTTTCTGGTAATTATTGCGGCATTAATTATTTCTATTGCACTTAATCCACTTAATCCATTTAGCAGTGAAAATGTCACCGTGATTAAAAATGAAGGTGAACCAAACATGGAGATCATTGTGAAAGAAGGTAATGAAATTAAACAATTTAAATCCAATGGTAATATTGGTAGCGGTAATGGTGAAAAAGCAGGCACTGCCTATCAAATGAAAGATGGCTCAATGGTGTATGTGCCGAAAAATAAAGAAGTTAAAGGAAACAGTAATGATTAAGCACTATTGTTTAGGCCTATTAGTCTATTTTGTGTTAATGGCGGCCAATAGTCATGCACAAAACAGTCAGATTTTATTTTTAGGGGATAATCATTTATCAAAAGCTAAAAGCGCCATCTTAATCGAATCAGCTAACAAAAAAGGTTTATCTCTTGAGGCCATGAGTGCGGGAAAGTTTACGAAAGATAAAGGCCTAAAAAACTTGTGTCATTATGACTTGGTATTAATGCAAGCAGTAAGCGAAGAAGCCGCAGCAGGTATGTATGCGGCTTATCCTAATGCCTTGTCGCAATGTAAGAACACACGCACGTTAACTAATGGTTTTGATCAGATCAAGGGTTTGAATAAAGGCATGTCAAAATCAAATAGACAAGCCATCAATGTGTATTTATCAAATGGCTTACGCGCAAACTTTGAAAGTATGTTTGCGTATATCAATACTCAACTTTTTAATACCAATCAAGCCTATGACGCAGCTATTATTCTGCCACAAAATGGCTTTTATCATCCTGATTACTCTAGACTAATAACAGGTGATAAAACTGAGTTTTATAAGTGGTTAGATGCTAAAAATAGTAGTGATAATAAAGTGGCTGTTTTATTTCACCGTAGCGCAGTAGAAAGCGAGCAAACACAAGTGGTAGATGCCACAATTTCTGCTATTGAAAAGCAAGGTGGCAAAGGTTTCGCTGTATTTTTTGAAGGTTCAGATAACAAAGACTTTACTTCATTGATAAAAGGTAAGGTTAACAGCTTAATTAATTATCGTATGCTGCATGAAGCACAAAAAAATAAAGAGGCGTTCGCTGAGCTAAACATACCTGTATTACATGGTTTAATTTACCGTGCAGGTGATCGTGCATCATTTGATGCCGCAGACACTGGCATTAGTGCCATGATGTCACCTTATTTTCTAATGGTGCCAGAGAGTGCGGGTATTATTGACCCAACCATGGTAGCAACCACAGACCCTAAAACTCGTACAGCACAACCAATGCTTGATCACATTGATGCCATTGCACAGCGTGCCATAAAACAAGGTCAATTAGGCATTAAGGATAACGCGGATAAAAAATTAGCCATGTTTATTTGGAACTATCCTCCAGGGGATAAAAACATGGGTGCTGCTTTTTTGAATGTCCCTGATTCGATTTTTAATATTGCCAGTGCCATGAAAACAGCAGGTTATCATGTTGATGTGAAATCACCAGAACTCTTAATTGAAGAAATAGGACGGATACTGCGTCCGTTTTATTCTAAAGAAGGATTAGACTCGTTAATGGATAAAGGGTTAAGCGATTACCTGCCACTTAAAGATTACAGTGCTTGGTTAAACACCTTACCTAAAACACAGCGTGAAGATATTTTAGCGCACTGGGGTGACCCAGCAAAACAGCAGTATGTACGCACAGTAAATGGAGAGCCCGCGTTTATTATTCCGCAAATGAAACTGGGTAATTTGATTGTCATGCCGCAACCATCGCGCAGTGATGAAGCCGATAAGCATAAGACTCTTTATCACAATACCAGCGCACCGATTAATCATTTTTATCTAGCGGTGTATTTATATGCCAAACAAAAGTTTGCAGTGGATGCTTTTATTAACTTAGGTACACACGGCTCACAAGAATGGTTACCAGGAAAAGAGCGTGGGCTATCTATGTACGACGCTCCGCAGTTAACAGTAGGCAATGTGCCAGTTGTGTATCCGTATATTATGGATAACGTAGGTGAAGCGATGCAGGGCAAACGTCGCGGCCGCGCCACCATGATTTCACACATGACACCAGGATTTGCACAAGCCGGTTACTATGGTGACATGGCAGAGTTAGAAGAGTTATTAGAAGAGCACATGTTGCTAGCAGAAGGCAAAACCAAACAAGTAGTTGAAGCCAATATTATTGATTTGGCCGCCAAGTTAAATATATTTGAAGATGTGAACTTTACCGAAGCACAAATGCGTGAACATTTTGATGAGTTTATGGATGTACTACACGACTATATGCATGAACTAGCTGAAGAGTCACAACCCTTGGGTATGCATACGTTTGGCGACACCTTGAATGATATTCATCTAATGACGACGGTGGCACAAATGTTGGGTTCTGATTTTAAAACCCAGGCCAGTGATTATGAAAATAAATCGGATATTAAGCTTAACAATAAGCCAGATGTTTTCTCACAAAAAATGGAAGACAACAAGGTGGTTCAGCTGGATGACACCCCAGGGTTTAAATTGTTGTGGGCGACATTAATTGAAAAGCAAAATCTAGAGGTATCGGATGTACTGGCAGCTCATCTTGCGCAAGCACAAGATTTTGCCGAGCGTATTCGCGCCCAGCAAGAAATCCCAAGCTTGTTATCGGCTTTAAATGGTGAATTCATTGACGTAGGCTACGGTGGTGACCCGGTACGTTCACACGATGCCATACCAACGGGTAAAAATTTATTAGGGTTTAATCCATCTAAGGTGCCATCCAAAGCCGCGTGGGAAGTAGGGCAAAAACTAGTTGAAGATTTAATCGCTAAACATTATGCCGAAAAAGGTCAGTACCCTAATAAATTAGCGTTCTCACTATGGTCGCTTGAAACTATGCGTCATCACGGTGTATTAGAAAGCCAAGTATTGGCGGCCATGGGCGTGAAGCCTAAATGGGATGAGAACGGTTTCTTAAAAGGCACAGAAATTATTCCTTACAGTGAATTAAAACGCCCACGTGTGGATGTAGTGATGTCGGCAACGGGCTTATATCGTGACGCCTTTCCTAATGTCATGTTGATGTTAGCTAAAGCAATTAAGCAAGTAGCCGAGTTAAAAGAAGACAACAACTCTATTTATAAAAACAGCGAAGCCTTAAAATCAGAGTTATTAGCTGAAGGTAAAAGTGAAGAAGAAGCCAAGTATTTATCCAGCGTGCGCATCTTCTCTAACGAAACCGGCAGCTACGGCAGCGGTCTAGCGGATACTAGCTTGGCCAGTGATACTTGGGAGACGGACGAAAAACTATCGGACCTATACTTAAAACGCATGGGTTATGCTTTTGGTAGTGATGAAAAGCGTTGGAGCGACAAAGTATCCGGCTTATATGGTAAAGCACTATCGGGTACAGATGCCGTATTGTTTAGCCGTTCCACTAACTTATACGGCATGATCACCAGTGATGATCCTTTCCAGTATTTTGGTGGCATGTCTTTGGCTATTCGTAACCTTGATGGCAAAAGCCCTGAAATGTACATCGCTAATTTACGTGAAAAAAATCAAGCCAAAAGCGAAAGCTTTGATCGTTTTATGGCCCGTGAATTACGTAATCGTAGTTTTCATCCGCGCTGGATAGAAGAAGTACAAAAAGAAGGGTATTCAGGCGCGCTACAAATGCTCGATCGTATGAATAACTTCTGGGGCTGGACAGTCATGCATCCAGACGGTATTACCGATAGCCAATGGCAAGAGTTTGCCGATATTTATGTAAAAGATAAATACGACATGGACATGCGTGAATTTTTTGAAAACTCAAATCCAACGAACCTAGCGCAAATGATTGAACGCATGCTAGAAGCCGAGCGCAAAGACTATTGGCAGACAGATGACGAAACTATTAAGCAGTTAGTGGAAACTTATCTTGAAGTGAAGCGTGATTATAAGGTTTTAACCGATAACGAAACCTTTACAGATTACGTGGCTGATAAAGCACAAGGTTTTGGTTTAGGCACTTTGTTAGCCGAAAGTGATGCCGCTGTTGCACAAGATCTTGCTGCACAAGCACAAGAAAATGCCGCACAAGAGATAGTAGAAGGGCAGAAATTAGAACAACAAGAACAGTTACAAACTGATGATGAATTTGATTGGCAGACCTTTGGTTTTGCCTTGTTGTTATTGCTGGCATTTGTATTTGGTGGCGTGATGCAAATGCGCCCAGTACGAGGGCAAGATGCTTAGTAACTAGAATCTTAAGCGGATAAACATGAAAGGCACTGTAGTAATACAGTGCCTTTTAAGTTTAATAGTAAATTGGAATGTATTGGGGATATTTAATACAAATACGCGGCACCTGAATTTTCTATTGAGTTATCGCCTTGATCTCCATTGATACCTGTCGTACTACTGTCTTCGTTACGGGCGCCAACCGCTAAAACTGATGCTTCATCATCAATGCTTATAGCTATGCCAAATTGGTCACCATTCGCTGTATTACTGGACTTAATGAAGGCTTGTTGCGTCCATTGGCCTGCCAAATTTCGAGTGAATGTGTAGGCTGCTCCTGCACCAGATGAATTCGAATTTGAGTCACCATTGACGCCAATACTGCTACTTTCTTCAAGGTTTGCAGTGACTGCAAGGAAATCACCTTCGTGATTGAGATCAAGACTAAATCCAAATGTTGATTTTGCTAAAGTGTTATTGGGTTTTATGTAGGCTTCTTGGTTCCAGTTATTGGTATCATCAAGGGTAAATACATAAGCAGCTCCTGCTCGGTTAGCCGAGTTGTTGGTCTCGTCGCCATTAATTTCAGTGGTATTACTGGATTCAAACCTAGCACCCGCCGCCAATATCGTACCATCATGGTTGACAGCAACGGATATACCGAACGCATCTGCAGCTTCAAGGTTACTGGCTTTTAAATAAGCTTGTTGTTGCCAGATATTGTCTGAATTTAAAGCAAATACATAAACCGCACCTGCACTCTCTGCATCGTTATTTTCAGGCGTGTTTACATCATTACTGTCTTCTTTGCTTACACCTACGACCAAGGTTGCACCGTTACCACTTAAGTTAATGGCATCACCAAATCTATCTTCGTCACTTATATTACTGGCTTTTAAGTAAGCACTTTGCACCCAGTTTTGTATTTCACTTGCTTCTTGTAAGTTAAAAATATATACGGCACCAGTATCAGTGGCTTCGTTGTTGTCTGTATCAATTAAGCTGTTACTGTCTTCAAATGGAGCGCCTACTGCTAGGGTCTTGCCATCTGCACTTAAACTAACTGTCGTACCAAATTTATCATCACTACCGGTGAGTTCAGCCTTTATAAGATCTGTATGAGTCCATTGACCTTGCGTGTTGCGATTGAAAAAATGGACGGCGCCAGAATTAGATGAACCTGTATCGTCATTTATAGCACCGATTGCTAGTGCATCGCCGTTACTGCTGATACTCACAGATATGCCAAATTGATCAGTTTCAGTTATAGAGTCAGCTTTGAGGTAGGCTTGTTGAACCCAGCTTCCCGTAGATGTACGGATAAATACATAGACCGCGCCTGAATTTTCTGTGGAATCATCAGTTGGGTCGTTAGCATCACCGCTGTCTTCAAGCGGTGCAGCAACGACCAGTGTTAGACCATCGCCACTTAAGCTAATACTTGAACCAAAAAAATCACTATTTCCTGTGTTACTGGCTTTAATGTAGCCAATGCTGCCTACTAGGTTGTCGCTGACAAAAATTGTTTCTGAGTCGATGCAACCTGCGTTATTACATGCTTGCACTATATATTGTGCGTTAGTGCGAGCGTAAAGCGGAACGTCAAGTGCTAGGGTTTCTATGCCAGCATTTACCGTTTCTCCTACAGGGGTGAAGCCGGATAAGCCATCTGCGTTTTCTAATAATTGATAAAAGGTTGCGTCTTCAATATCACTCCAGCTGAATCGGAATAGCTTAATGGCTTCAAAAGTAAGAGTAATGCTGGGTGCAAGTTGAGGTGGCAATATAGGTTCTTCAGAAACACTATCGTCTGGAATATTTTCGTCTGGTATTTCAATAGAAGGGTTGTTATCAATGCCTTCCTTTTCGATATTTTCACTTCCGCCGCCACCACAAGCGGCTAAGAAACTGATTAACACCAAAATACTAAGGGGTTTTGTTATTAAATTAATCATTGTGTTTTCACTTTAGTTAATAATTTTTTTATGACTTATAGAATGGGATACGTGGTAATTCGATAAAAAGTTGCAGTGTATTCCTATTTTAGAGTGATAAATTACTGCGCCCATAAGGGGGGGCGACAATACTGTGCATATTATTGATACACTTTTATCATTTTCTTTTTTATCAGAACTCTAAACAAAGCAAGGAGCACTCACAACCCGATAGATGTAGGGGTGAGGGGAAAGTTGATAGGGATGCCACATTCTAGCAGGCAGTTAAAATTAATAAGGGTTTTTCACCTGGGTTTAAATAAACAGTTAAGTGTTTTCTAGCGTTTTTTATTAATAGTATTAACGGAATTTAAGTGATTTCGTAATCATTTATGATATTCAGAAATGAAGTCTTATAGAAAAACTCCGCAATGGATCTTTAACAAGTTGTATTTAACTTAAAAAAGCAATTGAATGTTTCTTTAAGTTAAATACTTATTACACAAAGGAAATCAATCTTCTAATATATAGAACAATATTGCGACCCAATTGGACTTTACATTCGTGTAGGTCGTTATGCTATCTACGACGCCATCAGCATCACTGTCATCGTGGTAAGCGAGTAGATTACCATAGTCATCATAAGTATAACTGGTGATGCTGTTCGGGGTGCCATCAGCATCACTGTCATAGCTGTAAGTGAGTCGATTACCATCATTATCATAGGTACTGGTTGAGATAGTATTTGTGATGCCATCACCATTGTTGTCATAAGTGCTTGTTAGCGTATTGCCATTTTCATCATAGGTATAGGTTCTGATATTGTTCGCGGTGCCATCACCATTGTTGTCATAAGTGCTTGTTAGCGCATTGCCAGTTTCATCATAGGTATAGGTTCTGATGTTGTTTGGGTTGCCATCACCATCACTGTCATAAGTGCTTGTTAGCGTATTGCCACTTTCATCATAGGTATAGATTCTGATGCTGTTTGGAGTGCCATTCGCATTACTATCATAGCTGTAAGTGAGTTGATTACCATGGTCATCGTAGGTGTAGGTGGTGGTATTATTTGGGTTGCCATCCGCATTACTATCATTGCTGTAAGTGAGTTGATTACCATGGTCATCATAGGTGTAAGTGGTGATACTGTTCGGATTGCCATCAGCATTGTTGTCATAAGTTCTTGTTAGTGGGTTGCCATGGTTATCATAGGTGTAGGTGGTGATACCGTTCGGATTACTATCTCCATTACTGTCATAAGTGTTTGTTAGTATATTGCCATGGTTATCATAGGTGTAGGTGGTGATGTTGTTCGGGTTGCCATCGGCATTGCTATCATAAGTGTTTGTTAGTGGATTGCCATGGTTATCATAGGTGTAGGTCCTGATGCTGTTCGGATTACTATCTCCATCACTGTCATAGCTGTAAGTGAGTTGATTACCATGGTCATCATAGGTATAGGTGACGATGCTATCGGGAGTACCGTCCCCATCACTGTCATAACTGCTAGTGAGTTGATTGCTCTTGTTATCATAGGTGTAGGTGCTGGTGTAGTTGGGAGTGCCATCCGCATCATCGTCATAGCTGTAAGACAACAGATTCCCATTACTATCATAAGTGGTGGTATTGATTGCACTTGGAATGCCGTCTGCGTTGGCATCTGTACGTGTCCCTACTAAAAAGAAGTTTTGAGATATATCGTGAATACGATAAAACGTATCGAGCGCAGAACCAAAGGGTTTAATAGCTCCCGAACTAAGCAGGCCAAGACTGGCGGCAAAATTGGTGACAAAGCGTAAATTATCCTCAAACATATAAGCGTCATCATCTAAGGAGATGTTCGTTTCTATTAACAAATCTGCAACGCCATTCTGAATCATAATCCCATTATCAGGGTTCGCATCAGCATCAAGACTTTCGAGAAGCCAAAGAATATTATTGAATCGATAAAAAGCAACTTGTTCAGGCGTGGCGCTATTACTGTAACGCAGCATGTTTTCCACCTGATGTGTTGTTGTGTACAAAATGGCATTGGGCACCAGATCAAGTACTGTCATCTCAGGTTGTGCGGTAATGGTTTCACCTAACACCACATCTCCTAATGAAAAGGTAACTGTTTCACCATCTTTGTATTGAAATTGTCCAGAAGTGCCGGTAATACCAGACTGTGTGGCTGTTGTGTAGGTTATGCCAGAAATATCAGTAAGGTTTCCAGTTTTAATAGAATCTTTAGGTAAGTCTTCAGAGACAACTCCACCTGAGTGCTTGCTACCACTGCCACAAGCGACTAAGACGATAGCAAAAACGGCAATACTAAGTGTTTTGTAGATGCCATTAAGATGTATTTTTAGTGTTGGATTTACCATTGTGCATCCCTTTTTATCTTTAAAATTATATTATTAATTTGTCTATCATTAGTAACGAGACAAATTGTTATTTAGTTGCACTTTATTTTTTAAATTTAGATCTCATAAGTGATATTTAGCTATTTTGCCGCTGACATAGAGTTGAAAATACACGGGTATTGATACGGCTATCTTGGTGAGTTAAGTTTTTCGCTGTTCTTGTATGTATGCGTTGGTCTGTAGTCACAAGCATAATAAAGTACTGATACACCACAACCCGACAAATGTAGGGGGAGTGTCTAATTGATACTTTTGTCACGCTTTTACGTAAAACAAAATAAAAAAAGGACGCAACGGCGTCCTTTTTTTGGGGTACTTTAAACGGATCTATTTATTGATTATAGCTCGCTCCCCTGTGATTAAATCCACGGCAATGACTTCATCTACACCGGTATCAATAACCAACACAATATCATTTTCATCTAAGACAATATCACTGGGGGATAAGAAATCGGTCCCACCACCCACATCAAGGCCTGATAAAATGGTTCGGTCACGGCTGGTTAAATCCACGGAGATAAGCGCGTCTGATTTACTAAGCATGACTATTAAGCGATTGTTATCTGTATCTAGGGCCAGGCCATCAGGGCCTCCTGCTAAAATATCCACGCCTTCCCCTAGATTCTCACCCGTGAATGTGGTTCGGTCACCTGTTTCTAAGTCGACCTCAAGAATAAAGCCTTTTGCAGACGATACAAACACACGATTATTCTCTTTATCAAGAACCATTGAATCCGAAGTGATAATGGCAGTGTTAAATGTTGGGCCTTCGCCTTTTCCCGCTCCCGATACTAAGGTGCGTCTGCCCGTCGATAAATTTACCGCTGCAATAGAACCCAAAGATAAGACCAAAACACGATTATTGTCGGTATCTAAAACCACGGAACGTGGGCTGCTAAAATCCACATTACCACCACCGATATTATCGGATGATACAATGGTGCGATTACCTGTGAATAAATCAACGGTAAGTAGCCCCAGTAAAGAATCCGTAAGAAAAACGCTGTTATTATCTGGGTTATAAGCGAGGCTTAAAGGGAGTTCTGGTTCTGGTCCTTGAGCGGTATTACTGCCAGTAGACGGAAACCCTTTCGTTCCAGTCTCTAAGTCAATTGAAATAAGTGCACTTCGGGTAAGATCAGTGGTAAATGCTTTTCGACTATCTTTATCCAAAGCTAGCCCTGTAGGGGTAAGTAATATTGACTCGGTAATCGCTGAAATGGTCTTGACATCACCGTTACCTAAGCCAACCTTTAGCAGGCTATTGCTTTCTGCATTTAATAGTAAGGCTTCACCACTATTAGTGTTAAGTACAACTGAAACAGGGGTCTCTAAATCCGTTCTGAACTGTCCAGTCCCCACATAGCCACCGTCACGTTTTGGGCCGGATAAAACCTGTCTAAAACCGGTTGTTAAGTCTACACCAAACAAGACACCTAATTCATCTATGGTCGGGTCTACAACTAGAGCTCGATTATTTTCTATGTCGATATCCACTGACATAGGTGAGTCAAAGTCATTGTCGCCTCCACCAACAGACGTTGAGGACGTTGCAGAAAGAAACGCTCTTTCTCCGGTTGTAAGGTTTATCGAAGTGAGTGAATTATTTTTAGTATCTGTCACTAATGCTCGACCATTCGCGCTATCTAATGCAATGGAGGTTACGTCCCTGATAGAAACACCACTAAGGTCTATCTGATTGCGAGCACCGGTTGTTAAGTCCACGGCATAAACCTTTCCGATTCCAAAATCATCATCAAGTAGCAGTGCACGATCATTATCGATATCAAACGCCACACCCTTTGGGGCACGTAAGAATGCATCTTCACCCACTGAATTGTTTGTCACAATTGTGCGATCACCTGTGACCAAATCCACTGCAAACAGTGCAACTGCTTCTGAGTCCGTGACAAAAATACGATTGTTTTCAATATCAAAATCAAGGCCCGTTGGGGTTTGGAAATTAGGGCCTTCGCCCACATCACTGCTGGATAAAATAATGCGTTCACGGGTGGTTAAGTCGACGGCCATAAGAACATCTAAGCCAGAATCGATTACAAAGGCACGATTATTCTCACGATCAAATTTAATACACCTAGGCGTAACAAAGGCATCGGGGGCATTACCAGTGGCCGCAGAAACACTGGCGGCATTTGTATCAATATTACCTTCAATATCCTGAACAGTTACAGTAATCGTTGTTCGACCTAGTGGTACGGGAACAGACGCTTGCCAAGTGGCAAAACCGTCATCACTGGTGGCCTCTACACCACCTACTATGAGTGATGTAATCTTGCTGCCTTCAGGGTCGCTGGCTGTACCACGCATCTTAATATTGGAGCTAGTAGTAGAAAACGACGGAAAGGGAAAAATAATGCTAACCTCTGGTGCGGATGTATCTAGCACTGTCGTCACATTGAAGTCAGCACTGATACCGCCAATGGTTAATGTTGCAGTATGGGTAGTGTTAAAGCTATTGGCGGCTGTCACTCGTAATTTGACACTTTGACCTGAGTTTATTGAGCCAGAGGTTGTTGTGAATGCGCCTTCATTAATTGCATATTCACCGCCGATAATTGTAATGGCTACAGCTTTGTCTAAGCCCTTGATAGTAATGATATTGGATTCTACAGTGTCAAGAAAATCTATATTGGCTTGGTCAAAAAATGAGAAGATATCTGGTGTTATATCGATTATTGGCGTCGCCGGGTCATTCTTAGTTTCTTCACCAGAGTCGGGTGTTGAAGAGGTATTATCATCTGAGCTTGATGTGCTGCCGCTGCCACCACACGCAACTAAACTTGTGATAATAATGGCAACGCTAAGTATTTTGTAGAGTGCGTTGAAAACTGATTTAACGGTTGGCTTGTCCATTTTTTGTGTCCTATTCGTATTTTTTAATTTGGCTATACCTAATAACGATACAAGTGGTTATTTAGTTGCACTTTATTTTTTTAAATTTTTAATGTAGGTCTCATTGGTAGTATTCGAGCATTTATTTGCTGGCATAAAGTTAAAAAATGCATGAATATTTAGACAGATGTTTTGGAAATCGCGCTCTTTATAGCTTTGTATTTATGTGTAGGTACCTAGTTTCTAGACATAAGCTTAATAAGGTATGGAGGCATAACAACCCGACAAGTGTCGGGAAAACATGATAAATACAAGTAAATGAGACGTTTTTGGCATAAGGCCAGATTGTAAGTAGGGGGAGGGATTTATGCTTGGCCAATATCTGTTTCAGCTAAAGCGTTTTTTGCATGTCCATGATTGGCAGATAATTTTCTCAGTCACTGCATTATTACTAATGTCATCAACTAATACATACAGTGTGGAGGTTGAATCTCAATCCCTTTATGACTTTAAACCTTTAGTATTAACTCAAACTGATTCGCGCTATTCCTTAGCATCACTGAAGTATTCATCGGGTTTTATACCGGCAGACGATGGTGTGAAGTTAGAAGATGCTCCGAACTCACCCATACTCTGGCAAGTCTCTTCTGGTTTAACACCTGATTTCAATTTGCATAATCGTTATTGGCTATATACGAATATTGTCAATACGACGGATGCCAGTGATTGGGTGTTGCACATAAGTAATTTTGGCTTTCAAAATTCTAAGGTTCTAATTCGTGACAATAAAGGCCAGTCTCTTCATGTTTTTGATTATTCTAATGATTTAAAAATCAATGCTATTGGTCGAGCTATGAGCGTTAAGATTGAACCTGGTCAATCCTACTTGATGGTTGTTGAGTTAAATGCAAACCATGCTACTTGGTATCCCTATATTGCATTAATGGACAGTGAGTATTATCAGAGTTGGGATGTGAAGGTGGATTACGCATTTAAACTCGCCATCGGTATGATTATTGGGATGATATTGCTTGGTATTATCTGCTGGATGTTAATGGCTGAGAGCACTTTTTTTTGGGCGGCTATTTCATCTTTTTTACTGCTATGTTACTACCTAGAGCACAGCAGTTTGCCCGCTGTTTTGTGGCAATCATCTTACGAGAAGACTACTTTTTTTTGGGTCCTGTTATCTGCAACATTAATGAGTTTAATAGTTTTTGCAGGTAGCTTCTTACAGATAAATAAAACAAGTGGCCGATGGTATAAGGTTTTTTTAGGTACATTGTTAATAACCGCTATTTTACTTTTAATAAGTCCTTTGTTGTCACTAAAAATAAAATTCGCCTTGTACGGATGTAATTACATACTGATATGGTGTGTAATATTAAGTTCTGGTATCGCCAAAGTACGATCTGAGGGCCGCTATTATATTATTTACATACTAGGTTGGTTACCAATTGTTCTATCAATAATTCATGTTTTAATTTCAATGTTGATACCCGATAAAAATACACAGGAAGTGACGATTTCATATAAAATTATAATGGTTCTTTATATTCATATTCTTCATATATTAATTCATGTTGTAGCCCTTGTTCAGAGGGTAAGGGTTATGCGTAAAGAAAGAATACAGGCACAACAACTTAACCAAGCAAAATCTCGATTTATGGCCCAAAATAGTCATGATTTGAGGCAGCCCTTACATTCAATGCATATCTTCTTAGGGCATTTAAAGCCTTATTTGAACAATACAGAAGCAAATAAAATATTTCATCAATTAACCCGAACCTATGAGCAAATGTATGATTCATTCAGTTCAATGATGGATTTAAGTAAATTAGAAGCAGGTGTTATTCAGCCTGAATTTGAACGCGTGAATATAGGCGATCTATTGGAGAAGCTTAATCAAGAATATATGCCTCAAGCATATGAGAAAAATATTCAACTTCATGTGGTTAAAAGTACGCTAATGGTTTTTAGCGATCCTGTTTTGTTAGAGCGTATTTTACGAAATATTATTTCTAATGCCATAAAGTATACAGATTCTGGGCGAGTATTGATTGGTTGTCGAAGGCGCGGTAGTAAAGTGGAAATACAAGTGTTTGATACTGGTTGTGGTATTAATGAATATGATGAAAAAAGTATTTTTAATATATATTATCGACGACTTGATGGGCCTACTAATGTGAGTGGTTCGGGCATTGGGCTGTCGATTGTTAAGCACCTTTCTGACTTACTCGGTCACGAATTGAAATTAGAGTCTAATGTTGGAAAAGGCTCTGTTTTTAGTGTGGTTGTGCCAAAATCCATTATTAAACCTAAGGCTAAAAAAATTACAAAAAAATCATTACAAATAGCATTAGTGTGCAGTGATCTTGATTTAATTACAGATATTCAGGAAGCGTTAAATAAGTGGGCTTATAAAGCACACGTGTTTGCATTTTTTATGGATGCGGTTCAATCTTCTTTAGTCTTTAATTTATATATATTTGATGATACTACCTTAGCCTGTATTTCTATGTCAGAAAGTGAATTCAACACATTATCAAAGAATGCTGTCTTGGCTTGTGTTTGCAATTCAAATAGCACGATAGGGCAAGATTGGATTTCACTCAATAAACCAGTGTTGCCTTCGCAATTACGGTCGCTTATGAATTTTTGTGAGCGTCGCGATCATTCATTGATTGGTGCAGCTTAATGGATAAAATGTAATGGTCAAAATACTGCTTTCAGAGGATCATGAGTTATATCGTGATGGTTTACGTATGCTATTGCACGATACGTTTTCTGATATTCAAGTGCTTGAATCAGATAGCTTCTTAAAAACGAAAACTATTTTAGCTGAACAGCAAAATATTGCCTTGGTTCTGTTTGATATTAATATGCCTGGTACTAGCGGTTTAAATGGTCTGAAAGAGATTAAAGCGGCTTATCCTGCGTTACCTTTGGTGGTTGTTTCAACAGTTGACTGTCGGGCGAGTATTCAGCAGATGCTGCAATTAGGTGCAGATGGGTTTATTTCTAAAACCAGTTCTAAGGCTGTTATGATCCAAGCACTACGTGATGCGATAAATGGCGAAATGGTTGTAATAAATGGTCATGACTGCACTGATCTTATATCACTTTCACCTCGCCAAATAGATACACTTGCACTTTTAGCAAAAGGTTTATCAAATAAAGAAATTGCCACAAAATTAAATATATCTGTGGGTACTGTAAGGGATCATGTATCCGATATATTGCATTTATTTGAATGCGACAACCGGACCCAGCTTGTACTTAAAGCCTGTGAACTTGGGTATATCTTAGCTTGATGTTTTTCACTTGCCAAAAGATGATACTCAGATAGTGTGCTTTTTTATGAGCGTTTTTAAATATGCAAATATCCATACGTGGCGGCTTGATAAAAACTTGCAGTTAACCGTTATTATTTTCTTACAAATTATACGTGTACATTAAAAATACTCGTTGTTCATCTGTGTAGCCAGAACGATCATCAAAGAAATCGGCATAGCGGAATAGAACGCTATTATCACGATTAAACTTAAAGATAATGTCCATATCGAATTCTTCCCCAATTTCTGAATCATGATTATCTGAGTGAAAAACATGGTAACGGGCGTCGATCTTTATAGGGTTTTGTCTCCATATATACTGTAAAGAGTAATCGCGAAGGCCTGAGCTTGGCGTGATTAAAAACTTATCTATCCAGCCATTTTGATCATGCAATGACGCTAATGGAGTAACAAAACTGATGCCATTGTTCTCACCTAGACGTTGATAGTTAATCGAAATTTCACTGCTGCGATAGCCAATACCTGTTCCTATATCATAAAACTCAAGTGTGGCATCGTTGTTTATTTGGGTACGTTCTTGTAATGCTAGCTCGCCGTGAGCCAGTGTACGCAGTTTTCCCCAACGTCCTTTGTATTCATAGCGTAAGCCAAGGGTTTGGTTGGATAAAGCGGTGGCGTCTTTAATATCCATATCAAAGTAATAGGCCTGTATTTGTGAGTAATCCCACTCTTTGAATTGCGCAAATAGTAGGTGGGTGTTGTGGTCGTGATCCCCTAAAAAGGGGGCGGGACGTAAGCCATTATTAGCAACAAAGTTAGAATCTGATGGGCTGAGGTTTATACCGGCATCGTCGCCATTAATACGGTTGGCATTATCGACATAGCGATACAAAACGTCAGAGGCCATACCAAATTCAAATTTAAAACCGGCAGTATCAAGTGTTTGCTCGTTTTGCCAAAACCCATTGGTGCCCACAAAGCGCTGATTGCCTAAGTTGACGGCTTCGCGCCCTAGTGTGAGTTGCAGTGTATTGGTAGGGGCGTAGCGCATTAACACTTGATTTAAATCCGTGCCTGCCGTGTCAGGTATAACAGGATTACCATTAAAGTGTGCGCCATTACTAAACTCGTCTTCCCAGCCAAGAGCAACATAGTCCAGTTCTAATAATGTAGAGAATTGTGTGCTCCACTCACTTTCTGCGCGTAAGCGTAATAAAAGGGATGCTGCTTTAGCGTCGTTATCCGTGTCAACGTGGGCGACACGGGCACGGGTGCCGAATTCAAATGTATGGGAATCAACTGAGTACTCAAAAGCAGTCGCAGGCTGCACGGTACAGGCTAGGGTGATTAACCCAATCAAGCATCCAATGGTATAGCTTGATCGCTTACCAATCTTCTGCGTTGCCATCATGAAGGAAGGTAATATCATCTTTTTTATCCATTTCGTCGTAAAGTGAAGTTGGCATTGGATTTTGACGGCAATCCATATAGTGCAAACTTGGCAAATTATAAATATCAATTGTTTCAAGTTGATTGTTAAAAATATAAATTTTCTCAAGTTTTGGGGTGTTTATATAAGAGAAGTGTTCGATTTTATTATTGTTAGCTTTGAATGTTTGAAGCTGAGCCAAATTTGATAAGGTTAAACCAGTTAATTGATTATCAAAGACATACAGCTTGTTAAGCTTGGGTAAATTGCTAACCGTTAACTGGGTTAAATTATTACGCGCTAGGTTTAGCACTTTTAGGTCTTTAAACAGTTTGAGGTCGATATCCAACTGTTCAATACGGTTGTTATAAAGCGATAAGGACTCCAAGGCTGTAAATTGTTCCAGACCACGCAAAGATTGAATATCTTGGCTATGACACTTTATTTCAGTTACGTCTTTAGATTGGCTCCATCTGTTCTTGTCGGCTAGGGTTTGCAAACAAGTTTGTAGATTGCTGTCTTGTACGGTAAATGTTGATGCAAACGTTTGGCCCACTACCGTGGGCAACAATAGAGAACTCAATATTAGCCGGGTTAAAATATGGACTCTCATTATGCGCTATCTCTTGTTTCAGCTAGACGAATACAGATACCTTTCGCAATAATCATGTCGCTTGGTTCATCAAGAGACGAGCCGCCCACTTCTTCTTGGGTGATAATTAAGTGAGAAGAGTCTTTTATTAAACGTAACGTTGCTTCGTCTAGTTTCACTTCTTTTAATTCTCTATTACCAAATACTAATAACGGGCGTATCTGCCCATCACGACGGGATTTGGCCCACAGCTGTAGGCTGTGATCTTTTGGCGTTTGCCATTTCTCCCATTTTAGCCACAAGGTATTGCCATCGCTGGCGGTCAGTGCGGTTAGAATAGGCACATCGCTATCATCTAACAGTACCGCCACATAATCTGTATTGAGGCTGGCACCTTGTTGAAGGGTGTTATTGAGCAGTACACCGCTGACCACTAACAACATAGCAAAGGCGGCACTGCTAATGACTTTCCAAGGCAGTAGTTTTTCCCATATGCTGATTGGTGTGTCTTGAGTGGTGGCGTAGTTTTGGTTAATTGCGGCTTTAATTTTTTTAAAGGTGTCGGCCTTAGGTGCTAATGCCGGGACACCTTGTGGTGCTGGCATGAGAGCAGCTTCCCAATAACGCACCGCTTGCATAAGGCTATCATCAGTAGCGAGTTGTTTGGCAAATGCATCACGCTCGTCGCCTCGCAATGTGCCAAGTACGTATTCTAGGGCGAGGGCGTTTTTATCGTCTTTTATATTCATTATAAGCCCTCCTCATTATTGTCTTTCATGCAATCTTTTAGTTTAGCACCGCCGCGCTTTAACCAAGACTTCACTGTATTAATATTAGTGCCTAATGTTTCGGCTAGCTCTTCACGTGAATAACCGTATAAATAGGCAAGCTCAAGACTCTGCTTGAACTTGTCGTTCATGGCGTCTAAGCATGTTTGTAACTGCTGATTTAAGCGAAAGCGACTGTAAATATCTTCTTGAGTATGATCGCTGGGTGTATTCAATAATATCTCGCTTTCTTCTTCATGATGGGGACGATTTTGATGACGCCCTTCATGCCTAAGTTTATCGATAGCACGATAGCGGACAATGCTGGTCATCCAAGTGGTTGGACTCCCTTGGGCTGGTGTATAGTTTGAAGCCTTGTTCCAAATTTGGATAAAAGATTCTTGTAACACGTCATTGCTGCTATCAGCAGAGCCTAAAATACGATAAGCCACCCCATTGAGGTAAGCCGAAGTACGCCGATAGAGTACCTCTAATGCCTTTTGGTCTCGCAACGCGCATCGCGCCAGCAAGTCCATTAATTCATCGTTATCCAAGGGTCATCCTTATATACAGATACGCTGTGCTATCTAATAAAGTTGCGGTGCAGTGATTAATTGTTGGTTATTCTACAAGCGCGAGTCATAAAGAAAAAGGGCTTAATGCTTGAGTAGAACGGAGTGTGACTGTTTCGGCATGACAGACTCGACGGTAATATGATCAGTCAAAGAATCAATACGAAATAGCACAAAGGGTTTAACAAGGCTAATATAGGGTATCTTTTGGTTTAGTCTTATTTCGCCACGCCCTATAAACAAAATGCTCTACTGTGCATTATAAATTTAAGTGAATACCTATGATAAATGATCTTTTGAAACAGCTGAGCTATGACGATGAGGCTTGGGAAGGAGAAGTTACCTTTCCTGTGCTAGGTGATGATGTATTGCTTTTTATTGATGCCAGTGAAAACAAAGAGCCTTCGCAGTCACAAATCACGAAATTAACATGGCTGCTTGAAAACATTCAGACTGTTTTTCCTACGGTTGAGCAAAGAGTTTACGAATACTATTTAGACGCATTCTCTAAATGCAGAAATAGCCTTGGTGGTTATGCAGATGAACTTATGCCGGTATTAGAAAACTCGGCCGGGGTTTGGGGTGTGGTAAGTGACCCAGGTATTTATATTGGCCCTGATTCTGATGGTAACGAAATACAACTTGAATATGAGTGTACCTTTGATATGGAACACGGATTGCGAGTGGTTATTTTGGATAACGAAATCACCTATGTAGGTATCTAGTTCACGTTAACGGGTTTGAGTCTAAAAATTCAGTTGTTTGTTGTCTGCGTTATTACATTAAACGTTTATTTAAAATGAGTGTTGAGTCAGGCGTCTGAATGTCGGTGCCTGACTTTAATACACTCACTTATTCTTAATGATCTCTTCAATAGTATCTACTACCGCTTTTACCTTGCCTTGATGCTGAGTATCAGAGTGTGGGTCATTAAATTCTCCCGCATCATTATCAAAGTACTTGCCACTTGCGTTGGCAAAATCATCAGAGAGGGCGGATCTCACTAAAATATCAGCGCCAATATTTAAGTCACTGCCTGCAATACCAAAGCCTTCTGTTACCATTTTACTGCCAAGTAATGAGCCCGGATTAACGGCAATAACTGCGGGGCCGCTTTGTTTGGTTTCATTGGCGAGGGCAATGGTCCACATTGTTATAGCAACTGTTGGTTGTGTTATTGCGTTCAATTTGGCTAAAAATGCACTTTATGTTATCTAGTTTCGTGAATAAATGGGGCGTTTAATGAAACACTATTAATATTTTTTAGATAATCCGCCATTAGGCCAGTGCCACTAGGTGCGACAATTTGTCGCATTGGAATCCCATACCCTTAACTTATAATTACCGTTACTTAGAATAATCACTAATCGGCACTTAGATTAAATCTCATGGGGTACTGGATGAAAAAGACACTTTTAGCATTGGCATTAATGGGTTCAGGGATGGTATTAAGTGGTTGTGGAAGTAGTTCTACATCAGCAGGCTCGACGGTTGATATTTCAATTCCGTTCAAAGCCGTTGCTGGTGATCAAGTCATCAAATGTGGTGAAGATATAACAGGTTTAGGTACAGCAAGCACAGATGTTAAAATTTATAACTTTAGAATGTTTGTTCACGATATTAAATTAATCACCGACCAAGGCATTGAGATTCCCGTTACATTGGATGAAACCCAAGATGGTCAAAATGCTGATGTCGCACTACTAGACTTTCGTGACACCGCAGATATTGACGACGTGAGCCCTGAGGTTTGCCCACAAACTAGTTCTGATAGCACGGGTGTAAATCCGAATTACAAGGATACAGTAAAAGGTACAGCCACTATTGATTCTGCTTATACCATTAGCCATGTAGAGTTTACGCTTGGTGTTCCCTTTGATTTAAACCATAAAGACCCTGCAGCTGCCGATGAGCCATTACGCAGCCCAGGCTTGGCAACAGGGATGACTTGGAACTGGCAAGGTGGTTATAAATTTGTGGGCTTTGATGTACGCCCGGTTGGCGAAATTTACAGAAATGGTGTTTTCTTAGGCAATCAATGGAACATCCATTTAGGCAGTACCGGCTGTGAAGTCGATCCAACTGATGGATCTGAGCCTACAGAGTGTCTTGCGGCAAATAGACCAACCATTACGCTTCCTATTGGTTCTGTGGCCTTGGATGACATTGCAGTTCAAATTGATTATGCACAATTGATTTCTGATAATAACTTATC
>JAWUYY010000086.1:0-56521 GCA_034110565.1 Bermanella sp.
GGCGGGTCTCGTTGCCATTACGGCTGAGCCATCTACACCGACACCATTAGAAGCAACCATCATTGGTGCTATTGGTGGTCTGATCGTTGTGATGTCTATCCTTATGTTAGATAAAATGAAAATCGATGATCCAGTGGGCGCAATTTCAGTTCACGGTGTGGTTGGTTTGTTCGGCCTATTGGTTGTGCCATTTACTAACGACGGCACAAGCATTGGCGGTCAGTTAATGGGCGCAATGACTATCTTTGTTTGGGTATTTGCAGCCAGTTTCATTGCTTGGGCCATTATCAAAGCAGTAATGGGTATCCGAGTAACGGAAGAAGAAGAGTACGAAGGTGTTGACCTTGCTGAGTGTGGCATGGAAGCTTACCCTGAGTTCACTTCTAAGTAATTTATCTGTCAGCTCGCTGATTGGTAGTAAGAGGCCCTAGTGCGAAAGCACTGGGGCTTTTTTATGTTTAGAGCATGAATTCAACCTAAGGAACCTTTTTTATTTTCGTCTATCCAATCCTCAACATTCCATGCCTAGCTAAGTCTTGCTATAGTGCGCGGCAATCATCACCTCTAAGAATAAAGTTAAATGTCTAAGTATTTACTTGTATTAGCGGCCTTCATCATGGCCAGCCCTGTGTACGCTGAATTAACCACGAATATGGGTGCGGCGACGAAATATATGTCCCGTGGTGTCAAACAAAGCGATGCGGATATTGTGATTAATGGCGGAGTGGATTATTCCGGCCCATTTGGTTTTTACGCGGGTGCATGGGGTTATACCGGCAGCATCGAAGATTTTGATACGTCAGAAGTGAATGCTTATGGTGGATTTGCTTATAGCTTAGGTAATGTGGCGTTAGGTGGTGGTGTGATTGGTTACGAACGTGGCGGTGATGAACTCGATAATACCGAATATAACCTCAACCTAGCGTGGAAAGCTTATCGCGTTAGTGTCTATCAAGATGATGACAGCACTTATGAATACAAAGAACTGGCCGCCAATTATGAATATTGGGACGATGCGGGTATGGCATTTACAGCAGGCTTATTAACCCCAGATGAGGGCAAAGAGCTTTGGGATTACTCGGTATCAATTGTAATGGCAATGCCGTCTAAAGTGGATTTTGAAGTCTTATTAACCAATCAGCAGGAAAAAGGCTATTCCCTAGTGCTGGGCATTAGCCAACAATTTGATTGGTAAAACTGCGAATAATGATAAAGGAGCCTTGGCTCCTTTTTTTATGCGTGTGCGTTTTAGACAGGTACAAGTCTTAAATGGTCACAGGTTCGGCGCGATAATGGCAATAACTCAATAGAATGGTGATCGAGGTGATAAATATCTTGATGTGTGTGCGTTGATGAATAAAATGCGCGGCCAACATTGCTAGACTATGATCAGGGGGCAAAGCTAGATTGATTAACCAATCTAGCTCTGTCACCTAATGCGGGGGATGGATACCTTACTCAATTTTTAAAGATTGGAAAAGGGTATTTGCTGCAGTAAAGGGCAATTATTTTAACTCGTGCAAACTTTTAGTGCGATAAAGCACTGACTCAGGTGGATAAGCGATATGCAAACAAATGCTCAACAGGCGCGTGATGTTTACAATATTGAGCATTGGAGCGAAGGCTTCTTTGATGTCAATCCTGAAGGGGACGTGGTGGTTAGCCCGTTTGACAATGTCGCGTTGAGTTTTAAAGATCTGGTGCAGCTGGCTGGTGAAAATGGTTTGGCACTGCCCTTATTAATGCGTTTCCCTGCTATTTTGCATGATCGTGTGAGTGCGATTAACACTGCATTTAAAAATGCGAGCAAGCTTCATGATTATCAAGGTATCTACACCAGTGTTTATCCGATTAAAGTTAATCAGCAGCGCCGTGTAGTAGAAGAGTTAATTAATGGTCAGTTAGAACAAGGCCAGTCCATTGGCTTAGAAGCAGGTAGTAAGCCTGAATTGATGGCTGTATTAGCCATGGCCGGTCAAGGTAATGCCACCATAGTGTGTAATGGCTATAAAGACCGAAATTATATTCGCCTAGCATTACTAGGTGAAAAGCTAGGTCATAAAGTTTATCTAGTTGTCGAAAAAGTATCCGAATTGGATCTCATCCTTGAAGAAGCAAAACTGCTAGGGGTTTCACCGCGCTTAGGTGTGCGTGCACGCTTAGCATCAGTGGGTAAAGGCAACTGGCAAAACACGGGTGGGGATAAATCGAAATTCGGATTATCAGCCAATCAAATCCTACAAGTTTTTGAACAACTGAAGGCGCAAGGAGACTTAGCCAGCTTACAGCTTTTGCATTTTCATTTGGGCAGTCAAATTGCCAACATTCGCGATATTCAAAGTGGTTTGCGTGAATGTGGTCGTATTTATACCGAACTATGCATCCTAGGAGCAAATATCGATGTGGTCGATGTAGGTGGTGGTTTAGGTGTGGATTATGAAGGTACGCGCTCACGCAGTTTTTGTTCCATGAATTACAGCATGGCGGAATATGCCAACAATGTGGTGTATGCCTTTAAAGAAGCGGCTGATCAGGCAGACTTACAACACCCTGACATCATTACTGAATCGGGTCGTGCGTTAACGGCTCATCACGCCGTACTGCTGACCAATGTGATTGATTGGGAGCAACCTATGGCAGGTGAAGTACAGCCGCCGTTAGAAGATGATTCCCCTATTGTGCACCACATGTGGGATGTGTATCAGCGCATTATTCATCCCAGCAAGCGTTCGTTGCTAGAAGCTTATCATGATGTACAGCATGATCTGGCAGACAGTCAGAGTGCTTTCCTGCAAGGTAATATTAGTTTGAAAGAACGCGCTAAGATCGAAGCGTATGCTAATACGATCAATCAATGCCTGACGCAAAAGTTATCCCCAAATGCCAAAGGGCAGGCTCAGGTGCTTAATCTATTGCAAGAAACCCAAGCCGATAAATTATTCGTGAATTTTTCTTTGTTCCAATCTATTCCGGATGCTTGGGGAATTGATCAAATATTTCCTATTTTGCCACTGACAGGATTGAATCGTCCTGTGGAACGCCGTGCAGTGATTCAAGACATTACCTGTGACAGTGATGGACGGGTTAATCATTACATTGAAGGTGATTCGATTGAGAAAACATTGCCAATGCCTAGCTATGCCGATCACGAAGATATTTTAATGGGCTTCTTTATGGTGGGGGCTTACCAAGAAATTTTAGGAGATTTACATAATTTATTTGGCGATACCGATTCTGTTGACGTGTACATTAATGATCAAGGCGATGTAGGGCTTCAGTCCGCCCAACAAGGAGATACGGTATCCAAGGTATTGCAATATGTAAACTTCGATATAGCGAAGCTGCAAGGCGCTTACAGCGATATATTGCAGGGCTCTCAGTTAGATGATCAAGAGAAGGTGCTATTCTTGTCTGAATTAGAGAAAACCTTGGCGTCTTCCACCTACTTGCAGGGTTGATATTCGAAACGAACCTTTAAAACATGAGGCTAATGGTAATTAGATATAACTAAATATCTGACAGATCCGCTCCCGTGAACTATAAATTTGTACGCAGCGTTTATTGCTCACGGAACTTAAGGATGGGAGAGCTACTATTATGCCTAAACCTAAAAAAGCTAAACAGGTAAAAGGGAACGACGCCACTGAGCGCGCCAATCAACCGGATATGGCGTTTATCGGCAGTGCGGAAGAAGGAGTTTTACGTTCCATTGCTTCGCGACAAAAATTGCGCAGTCAAATGGATAACGAAATCGAAGCTTTCTTACAAAAAGGCGGCGCTATTAATGAAATAGACGATAACGTTATGGCTGATCCACCGCGTAAGCCTACGTCTAACTACGGCTCTCGCCCAATTTAAATTGTGTATTTTGAGTCTAAAAAACCCAGCTTTGCTGGGTTTTTTTATGTCTGCTTGTTAAACCTTGACCGGATTCTAAAAAGTGAACATTTCATTGGTCATAAGCTGACAGCTTTGAGGGTTTGTCAGGCTTAGCCTTGCGCCTTGTTGTGGCCAGGTCTAAGGTAGCCGGCTACCGATTACACAATAAAAATAATATTAGAGGTCAAGAATGAAAATCATCATAACGGCCATATTGAGCATGCTCATAAGCCCATTCAGTACAGCTAAGTCATTACTGATAGAGGGTAATCTTGATAACTGGCACAGCGTGACCTTGGTGGGAGAGACCCAATACCAGCCCATTATGGATATGGATCAAGGAGTGGTTTTACGGGCAGAAAGTATCAACTCAGCATCAGGTTTTGAATACCGAAACACCATTAATCTTGAGAAAACCCCTGTATTACAGTGGCAATGGACGGCGCAGTTCACACCGTATGCGCTGGTGATGAATGAGCAAGGCATTGAAAGTAAAGTACAAGATTTTGATGAGCGTAAAATATCAGGTAACGACTTTGTGCTGCGTCTTGTGGTGAGCCGCAAGCCATTATTTGGTGAAGGCAAGGCCATTCATTATGTTTGGTCTCACTCTCAGCCTCTCGAAAGCCATTGGGCCTTAGATGATAATAATCAGGTATTGGTGGTGAGCGGGAATGGGCAAACCACCATGAAATGGCAAACTCTGCACAGGCACATTCAAAAAGATTGGTATAAGGTGTTTGGCGAACAAATTACAGACGTTAACAGCATTATGTTTATGACCGACAGCGATTCAATTGGGGGTCATGCTGTTGGCTATTATGGCGATATGCGCACCTTAGCGATAAAGCCTATGGAGAAAAAAGATCAGCAATAATAACTCGCCAACACAAACAAAAAAGCCCGCTCATTGCGGGCTTTTTTGTTATAAAGCAATGCTCACCGTTTAATCAATTTCGTATTCGACCATGGTGGCGCCATGCTGCCCCCAAGTTTGATCTCGAAGAATTTTTGCTTCGACTACGTATTGGCGTAATTCGGGTGTGCAAATTTGATAATCTAAGCGCCAGCCGTTTTGATTGCGACGAGCAGACTCGTCATCTGGCCACCAAGTAAACTGGTTTTCACCAAAATTGGCTTCCCGAAAAGCATCTACAAACTCCAGTGGGCCTGTCACTTGGTCCATGAACGCTTGCTCTTCCGGAAGAAAGCCTGGTTTATTTTGCGCGGCTTTCCAGTCGGCAATATCGACTGATTTATGGGCTACACCAAAGAAACCTGCAAAAATAAATTCACGGCGTTTACGTTTGGTTTTCTTCAGGTGCTCGATAAATTGCTGCTGGAATGCCAGCTTATCTTCTAAGGTGTTGTATACGTCTTCAACCGGAAAGAGTATTGAGCCAATGGATACCTGATCAAAGTCCGCTTGAATATAACGACCATAGCGATCGCAGGATTCAAATGCTAAGCCAGTCATAATGGCTTTTGGCATGTTGCGAGTAAGAATAGCAACACCGCTGTAGTTATCTGGCTCACCATCGAAGAAATAAGCGTTGAAGTTCTCTGGGTAAACAACCGCGTCGCTTAATTGATATTCTTTTGCTTTCAGGTTTTGTACACAGACAACGTCCGCATCATGCTCAGCTAGCCAATCATAGAAACCGTTTGCGACAGCGGCTTCTAGTCCGTCAACTTGTACGTTTATAACCTTCATAAAGGCTCCCTGTTTTTCGAGGCGGCTATGATACTCAGTTTTGATTAGGCTAACATCTTTAAAACCGACTTTTTCGCGAATTAACTATCTCTGCACACCGATGGTTAATAGATCTGACGAAAAGTGGTTTATATCAGTGGTATCACAGGCCTTCGGCGATTTTTGTGCTTATTTTTGTAGTCTATGATGGGAATTATAGTATTAGCCGTTAAAATACCCGAATTTGTCTGAGCAATTAGCACAGATAGACCAACATTGGCGGACTTCAGCTAAGCTGGCGTCTCATTATTTCTAAGTTTAGACAGTGGTTGAGAATATGCAGGATTATCAAAAGGCGTTTATTGAGTTTGCCATCGAGCAAGGTGTACTGAAGTTTGGCGAGTTCGAGCTGAAATCTGGCCGTATCAGCCCTTACTTCTTTAATGCTGGTTTATTTAACACCGGCAAGGCCATGTCGACCTTAGCAAAAAGCTATGCCGCTGCCATTGTAAACTCCGGTGTTGATATGGACGTGCTATTCGGCCCTGCATATAAAGGGATTCCGTTAGCCGCCACCACGGCCATGAGTTTGTCTGAAAATTATGATCGCGAAACGCCGTATGCTTTTAACCGTAAAGAGAAGAAAGACCACGGTGAAGGGGGCTCATTAGTGGGGGCGCCATTAGAAGGTAATATCATTATTATCGATGATGTCATTACAGCGGGTACGGCTATTCGTGAAGTTATGACATTATTAGAGCAGCAGCCTAATGCAAAACCTGCCGGTGTGGTGATTGCTCTGGACCGCCAAGAGAAAGGTAATGGTGAACTATCTGCTATTCAAGAAGTGGAACGTGATTACGGTATTCCTGTCATCAGCATTGTGAAACTTGAGCAGGTGATGGAGTTTGTGAGCCAGCAAGCCGCATTCAAACAGCACTTTCCTGCAATCAAAGCGTATCGCGATAAATATGGTGTTTAATTTAAAATAGCCATGTTGGTTGCCCTGAGCCGATTGTTATTTTCATTCAAAGTGGTACACCTTAAACGCAAAAAACCGAGCAACTTGGCTCGGTTTTTTTGTATCTGAATTTACAGTGTTAAGTCAGACAGGAGCCGCTTCGCGTTGGTCCACTAATAAACTCGCCGCTAAGAAATCCCACTGACGGTTCCAGTGAGTTAATGGAGTAGTTTTAAATTCTGTGCGCACATATTGGAGGATGCGCCCTTCAATAATGGCTAATAACATATTGGCGCAGGCACTATCTTCGATGCGTGGTGTTTTATTATCGCGCAATTCACTTTCACGTAAAATTTGCTTTATTTGAGTCTCTAAGCGCTCGAAAAATTGTGCAATGCGTGCACGCAAGCGTTCCGTTTCACCAGATAATGCATCGCCAGTTAAGATTCGGCACATACCTGGATTCTTTTCTGCAAACGTTAGAATCAAAGTCATAGCATGCTCAAGACGTGACAAGGTGCTGTCATGTTCAGTGCGAATGCGATTGATACGGGTAAAAATGGTGGCTTCGATAAACTCAATTAAGCCTTCAAACATTTTCGCCTTGCTCGGGAAATGACGATACAAAGCCGCTTCACTCACACCGACTTCTTTTGCAAGATTTGCAGTGGTAATGCGGGCACCTGGATTCATTTCAAGCATGTGCGCAAGTGCTTGCAAGATTTGCTGCTTACGAGATGGTTTTTGTGGGGATTCCGTCATACGTATACTTTGCTTGAATCACAAGAGTTGTTCAATCCTAATGCGCTAAACTACAACTCGCAATGGCTAATGACAGTTTTCGTGATCTGGTTGTGATTAAGTGGAAAACTCAGGCGATAAAACCCGAGTTTTCCACCACAAATGTCTATTCTTATCTAATCGTTGGTAATGAGAGTGCCGACGCCTTCATCGGTAAAGATTTCAAGCATGGTGCTATGACTCACACGACCATCGATAATATGCGCACTGGTAACGCCACCTTTGACAGCGTCTAGGGCGCATTGGATTTTAGGTAGCATGCCACCGTGAATAGTACCGTCAGCAATTAAAGCATTAACTTGTTCGGTATTTAAGCCAGTTAAGATGTGGCCGTCTTTATCCATTAAACCCGCAATATTGGTCAATAATAAAAGCTTTTCAGCTTTAACCGCTTCTGCGACCTTACCCGCAACTAAATCTGCGTTGATGTTATAGGATTCGCCATCTTCACCCACTCCGATCGGTGCGATCACAGGGATGATGTCGGAGCTGGCTAACATCTCTAACACCTTGGTGTTAATTTTGGTCACCTCACCTACGTGACCGATGTCGATAATCTCTGGTGTTAGCATCTCAGGGGTTTGCTGAGTCACTTTTAATTTTTTGGCCTTGATTAACTGACCATCTTTACCGGTTAAGCCAATGGCTTGTCCGCCGTTTTGGTTGATGAGATTAACGATGTCTTTGTTCACTAGGCCACCTAATACCATTTCCACCACATCCATGGCTTCACTGGTGGTGACACGCATGCCATTAACAAAGTTGCTTTCAATGTTTAGCTTATCGAGTAGCTCACCAATTTGCGGGCCGCCGCCGTGAACAACGATTGGGTTAATACCAATCAATTTGAGCATGACCATGTCACGGGCAAAGCTGTTTTTTAATACGTCTTCTGTCATGGCGTTGCCGCCATATTTCACCACAATGGTTTTACCTACAAAACGTTGTATATAGGGAAGGGCTTCGCTTAATACTTTAGCGATATTAAAGGCGTCATCACGAGTCAAAGGCATGGCAAATCGCATCGGCTTAAAGTTGAATGGTGGTTGAATGTGCACATTATACCTAGGTGTTTAGAAATCACACCGATTAATGTGTGCGGGCCAGTTCTTCAAGTTCGCTTAAATCAAGCTGTGGCACATTTTTATGTAGCTCGGTGACGGTTAATTTAATTAATGGCGCGAGTGCAGATGCTTGAGCCACTTCGAAACGAATAGTTAAGCACGGTGTTGTGTTGCTGGCTCGCACCAGTACCCAACCTTTTTTGAAGCGCACTCGCAGCCCGTCAATATCGGTAATATCTTGACCTGTAAAACAACTGCTTTGCAGTATGTGCATGATGGAGAATTTTTCGTCTTCCTTAACAGGAATTTGAATTTCTTCAGTGGCAATTGGATTAGGGAAAGCACTTAAGCGTTCGTGCAAACTTAGATTGTTTTGGCTGATTAGATGACACAAGCGCAGGCCTGCATAAATGCCATCGTCTACACCAACCCCGTGTTCGTCGTTAAATAAAATATGCCCACTAAGTTCGGTAGCAAACGCGGCGTTAGTTTCTTTTATCGCGCGTTTCATGCTGGTGTGACCTGTGGCGATCATCTTAGGCACGCCGCCCCATTGCTGTGTAAAGGTGGCGAGTAATTCAGTGCACTTCACATCAAACAATATGGTTTGTTTGCCTTGATGCTTTAGAATATCTTCGACGAATATCAAACTTAAGCGGTCGGGTAAAATTGCAAAACCTTTGTGATCAACCACGCCGATTCTGTCGGCATCGCCGTCTAGTGCAATACCTAGGTCTGCTTGATGTTCTTTAACTGCGGCTTGTAACCAAGTAAGGTTTTTTAACTTTGCAGGGTCAGGGTGATGCAAAGGGAAGTTGCCATCCACTTCACAGGCAATCTCAATGACATCAGCACCAATTGTTTTTAATGCTTCACTGGCCATGGGTCCGCCGATGCCGTTACCAGCATCGAGTACTATTTTTAGTGGTCGCTTGAGTTGTAGATTTTGGGTTAGGCGTTGCTGATAATCATCAATTAAGTGACTGGCATCATTGATATGGCCTTGGCCGGTTTTAAATACATTTAGTTTGATGCGTGATAATAAAACTTGAATGTCTTCGCCGCTTCTAGGGCTGCCAGCGACGGCGATTTTGACGCCGTTATCTTGCTTAGGGTTATGGCTTCCCGTGATCATGGCACAACTTTGGCCATTGTGTTTTATGGCCCAAAATGCGACGGCAGTAGGACACGCACCAATCACATTAACATTGCAGCCTGTGCTGCAAAGACCCTGGGTTAATGCATCACGCAAAGATGGACTAGATAAGCGCCCGTCCCATGCAAGGTAACATTGTTGTTGCCCCGCTAGAATGATTTCACTGCCCAAAGCCTTGCCGATTAATTGAGCCGTTTGCTCATTTAATTTACTGGGGTATTCACCGCGAATATCGTATTCGCGGAATATTTCTTGGGCAATGGGATTCATATGCGTCCTGCAGAAATTAACTTATTTTGTACCAGTTGAGCCAAATCCGCCTTCACCGCGGTCAGTGGCTTCAAATTCGCTGACTAAATCAAATTCAGCTTGCACCACAGGTACGATAACTAATTGTGCAATACGCTCGCCAACTTCCATGGTGAATGCGATGTCGCTACGGTTCCAGCAGCTCACCATTAGTTCACCTTGGTAATCACTGTCAATTAAACCCACAAGGTTACCGAGCACAATACCGTGTTTATGACCCAAACCACTACGAGGCAAGATCATGGCAGCAAGGCCGTTATCTTCAATATAAATAGACATGCCGGTTGGGATTAATTTGGTTTCACCTGGTTGTAGCACCAAGGTGTCTTCTAAGCAGGCACGTAAGTCTAAACCGGCGCTACCATCTGTGCCGTAATGAGGCAGTGGAATGTCATTGCCTAGACGCTTGTCTAAAATCTTAACTTGGAAACGTTTTTTCATGGTGACTCCTAAAATTTATTGAATCTTGGCGGCAATGTGCTCAAGTATTTTTTGTGATAATACATATTTGCTGGCTTGGCCGTATTCGGTGGATGCGGTTTCATCAATGATGATGATGGCATTGTCGTCGCTATTAAAGCCTATGTGCTGGGAGCTGACATCGTTAGCGATAACCATGTTCAATTTTTTGTTTTCCAGCTTACCGCGTGCATATTCCACAACATCTTGGGTTTCTGCGGCAAAGCCTACGCAAAAAGGTTTATTTTCTTGTGCGGCCACTGTGGCAATAATGTCAGGGTTTTTTACTAAGTGAATATGCATGTCATCCTGATTTTTTTTGATTTTTTGATCGCTCACATCTGCAGGTCGATAATCGGCTACGGCAGCGGCGCCAATAAAAATATCAGTTTCAGGCAATAACGCCATAACGGCATCGAGCATGTTTTGTGCGCTTTCAACATTCGTACGATGTACGCGTTCAGGGGTCGCTAGGTGAACAGGACCACAGATTAGGTTTACTTTAGCGCCGGCTTCTTGGGCAGCAAGAGCGAGAGCAAATCCCATTTTACCGCTGCTGTGGTTGCTGATATAGCGCACGGGGTCAATGGCTTCACGGGTTGGCCCTGCGGTAATGGTGATGGTTTTACCGGATAACAGCTTACGTTCAAATTGTTGGGACAGTTTCGTGGCTAATTCAGTTGGCTCCAGCATACGACCTGGGCCTACGTCACCACATGCTTGTTCTCCCTGATTAGGACCCCAAACTTGAACGGGCTTGAGCACACTGAGTTTTTTCAGGTTATTTTGCGTGATTTCATCCGCCCACATAGCTTGGTTCATGGCTGGGGCGATGGCTAGTGGGGCGATACTGGCAAGGCATAAAGTGGTGAGTAAATCGTTACCCATGCCAGAGGTTAGTCGAGCGATGAAGTTGGCACTGGCTGGCGCCACTAGAATAAAATCAGCCCATTTGGCCAATTCAATATGGCCCATGCCGGCTTCGGCTTCAGGGTCAAGCAGACTATGGTGAACGGGATTACCCGAAAGCGCTTGCAGAGTAAGGGGGGTAATAAACTCTTTTGCCCCGTCTGTCATTACGACACGCACGTCGGCACCATTAGTCACTAATGCACGGACTAATTCAGCGGTTTTATAGGCGGCAATGCCACCCGTGATGCCTAATAGAATACGTTTGTTGGTTAGCCTTTGCATACTTGCTCCTTGAACCTTCACGCAGTATAACAACAAACTGATTCATGGATGAACAGGCGAGACGATATGGCCATCACAGATTGGCCTGTGGATGAACGACCACGGGAAAAATTGCTCAAAAAAGGACCTGATGCCTTGAGCGATGCAGAATTATTAGCTATTTTTTTACGTACAGGTATCAGCGGCATGACCGCAGTGGATCTGTCGCGACATTTATTACAACGTTTTAATGGGTTGCGTCCTTTATTAGAGTCCAGTCAGTCGCAGTTTTGTGAACATCTTGGATTGGGCCCTGCTAAATATGCTCAGCTTCAAGCGGTATTGGAAATGGCGAGGCGTCACTTGCAGCAAGGATTAGATAAACCGGATGCGTTTACTGACCCTAACGCGGTACGCCAATACCTCACAAGTCAGCTTAGGCACTTGCCTCACGAAGTGTTTGCCTGCTTATTTTTAGATAATCAGCATAGGCTGATTGCCTATGATGAGTTATTTCGTGGCACAATAGATGGTGCCAGTGTCTACCCTCGAGAAGTGCTGAAAAAGGTGCTGGCACATAACGCTGCGGCCGTTATTTTTGCTCATAACCACCCATCTGGAATTTGTGAACCAAGTATTAGTGATGAGCGCATCACCCATAAATTGCAGCAAGCTCTGCAGCTGGTGGATGTCCGTGTATTGGATCACTTTATTGTGGGTGACAATGACGTACTGTCCATGGCTGAACGTGGGTTGCTCATTTAACTTGGGCCAACGTAATGATGATTTAGCCTTAACTGGCAGAAAAAGAAGTGACTAAATTTATGCTGCTACGAGTTTTATGGTTGTTGTGTTGTGTGGTGCTCACGGCGAAAGTACAAGCATCACCAGCAGCCATTGAAGTAGATTATGCCTATATCCATAATGATCAGGCACAATCTCTTGCCTATATTCAATCTCTCACGGAATCTAACTGGACCTCGGTAGAGGCGTTTGGCAGTCATGGTTTTCGTGATGGTGAATTTTGGCTACGTATTGGTTTAAAAAACACCACTTCTTATCTATACCCTCTCATTTTACGATTCAAATATCCTGCCCACGATGAAGTGGATTTCTACGAATTAGACGCACAAAAGCAGTTGCTTAAATCCTGGAAAATTGGCGACATGCGCAGTAAACCATTTGGTGTGGTAATGGATAAGCATCCCGCGATTAAAATCATACTGGCCGGGAATGAAGAAAAATGGATTTACGCCCGAGTCGCCAGTCTAAATGCCATGGTGTTAAGTCTTGATGTGCTTAGCGAATCAGAGCATCAGAATAGTGTGCATATTCAGGGTGTGCTATCTGGTTTGATTTATGGCGTGCTGTTGGTGATGGCGTTATACAATTTTTGCTTAGCCGTGAGTATGCGTGATAAAGCCTACTATGTTTATGTAGTTTACGTAGTGACATTTTTGGTTTTTGTTTTAACCCTAACAGGGGATGGATATTATTACTTGTGGTCAGACTCGCCTGATCTTAATCGTAACCTACTACCATTAGTGTCCGGCTTTTTGATTATTCCATCCTTATTCTTCCCGTATTACCTGCTAGATATTAAAAAGAATGCGCCAGAAGTATTGTGGTTTTATCGTTTGGCAGGAAGTGTAGCCGCGTTATTTTTAGTGGCTATTCCTATGATTGGAATAGCCTTGTCTATTATGGTGGTGAATGCTTTAAGTGTGGCTTTATCTGTGGGTATGTTGATATTGGGTCTTTATCTTAGTTATAGAAAAATTCCACTTGCCCGTCTATATACGTTTGCTTGGTTTATGTTGTTAGCGGGTTTAGCTGTTTTATCTTTGGCATCATTTGGGTTGGTTGAAAATAATTTAATAACACGAAATGCCGGATTACTAGGTGGTGTGATTGAAGTCGTAATTTTATCGCTTGCCTTGGCTCAACGAATTACGCAAGAGCGTGATGATAAAATACGGGCAGTAAAAGAAGCCATGCGCAGCCGTAAATTGTTTCAAGAGTTATTTGATCAAGCGCCTATTGGTATTGTGCGTTTTGATTTACAGGGAAAACTAGTGGCGATTAACCCTATGTTAATACGCATGATGGGTTTTTCATCACAGGAAGAAGCATTGTCTCATGTGAATATTTTAGCGAATGTCATAACTAATCATGAAAAAGTTAAGCACTTATTGTTAACGCAGAAAGAAGTATTAGATAAAGAGATGGGTTTAAGAAACGCTACAGGGGATGTTATTACCTGCTCAGTGAGTTTGCATTTTTATGAAGAACCGGGGCATCAATACATCGAAGCGTATGTAACAGATATCCGTGAACGTATAGAGGCGCAAAATATACGGGATTACATGGAACAAGAGCGGTTAACATCAATAGAGCAATTAGTGACAGGTGTGGCTCATGAAATTAATACGCCATTAGGCGTGAACATTACCTCTGTTAGTCATATAAAAGAGATATTAGATGAAGTGGATGGTGAGATGCAGGGTGGTACACTAACCCGAAGTAGATTTAATTTATTTGTTAATGATAGTCAGCAGTTGTTACAAATGGTGACTCATAATCTACAAAAAATTTCGAATCTTGTACGACGTTTTAAATTGGTGTCAGTGACACATACTGATAAAGTTGATATGAACTTTAAGCAACATCTTGAATTGAGTTTGCATAGCCATTTATTTATTGGGCAGAATATTCAGGTTGAATTAACGTGCGAAAATAATTTAAGCATCGAAAGCTACCCTGCAGCTTGGAATATTATCATGGAGCAATTATTAGAAAATTCTGTTGTACATGGATTTACCGAGAAACAAATTCATAAAAAAATCAGCATAAACGTCGCAGTGTTAGATGACCAAATGTTACGGTTTGATTATCAAGATAATGGGCAAGGTATGGACAAAGAAATTGCCAAGCGTGTATTCGATCCGTTTGTCACAACAAAGCGTGGTAGTAGTGATCATGCAGGTCTAGGCTTGTATCGAATTTACAATCTTGTCAATCGAGTATTTGATGGCGAAGTAGTCTTGCATGAAGCACAAGGGTTTCATTTGAGTATTCGTTTTAACGCACCAGGTACATGTTAGTAACGAATTTATATCATTAGGCTCAGTTACCTGAGCCTAAAGTGTTTCAATTATCTGCTGAGTTCTTTGCTTAATTCAACGCTGCGATTAAACGCCGCTTGCATTGCGGTTTTCACTGTAGCGTCTAAACCTTGTTTTTGAAAACTTAAGATAGCTTGCTCAGTTGTACCGTTTGGTGATGTTACATTTTTTCGTAATTGCGCAGGTTCAAACTCACTTTTACTGGCCATAGTGGCAGCACCTAAAGCGGTTTGTAGGGCTAATGCTTTAGCTGTATCTTGAGTTAAACCTAATTCAATACCTGCATTGATCATGGCCTCTATAAACAAAAAGAAATAAGCTGGGCCGCTGCCAGACAATGCCGTTACTGCATCTAATTCTGTTTCGTTATTGACCCAGACACTCATACCCACAGCGTTTAATATTTCATCGGTCATTTTTTTTTGTGCATTGCTAACATTGTCGTTGGCCAATAAGCCGCTTGCGCCTTGTTGCACAAGTGCTGGTGTGTTGGGCATGCAGCGTACAATAGATAAACCTCGATCCGTCCAGCTGGCTAAGCTGTCCAGGCTAACACCGGCTGCCACCGAAATAATCAGTGGTTTTTTGTTGAGTAATACATCCTTTAACGGGCTGATAACTTGTTGCATCACTTGAGGCTTTACCGCAAAAACGACAATGTCTGTTTGTTCGATGACAGCCTGATTGTCAACGTTAGTTTGAATCGAAAATTGTTTTTCTAATTGGTCTAGTTTTTCTTGGCTTGGGTCGCTTACCAAAATATCTTGGCTGTTGTAACCATTTTCAATTAAACCACCTAATATGGCGCTGGCCATATTGCCGCCACCGATAAATGCAATTTTTGTCATATTAAATCCTTAATTAGTTGTGTGAAAATCAATCTCTTTGGCCAAAAATGGCGGTGCCAATACGCACCATGTTACTGCCGCATTCAATGGCGAGTGCGCAATCGGCACTCATACCCATGGATAATGTGTCCACTGATGGAAATTGTGTTTGTAATTGAGTAAACGCATCGTACATGGCGGTGAATTCGCTTTTCAATTGCTCGTGATCTAATGGTGCCGGAATACACATAAGACCTCGCAAGGTTAATCTTGGCTGATCTGAAATAAAGCGAGCAAGTGTTTCTATGTTGATTAATGCAATGCCAGATTTACTTTCTTGTGCGCTAATATTCACTTGAATCAATACATTGAGCGGCGTTAAATTTTCTGGACGCTGATCATTTAAGCGTTGCGCGATTTTGTCTCGATCCACTGTGTGTACCCAATCGAAGTGCTCGGCTACCGGACGAGTTTTGTTGGATTGTATGGGGCCGATAAAATGCCATTGTATGTTTAAATCTTGTAGTGCTTGTACTTTATCAACCCCTTCTTGCACGTAATTTTCGGCAAAGCAGGTTTGTCCTTGCTGATGAATTTGAGCAATAGCCTCCGCCGTGTGTTTCTTAGAAACAGCCAGTAATGTGACAGCGTGCTTATATTGCTTGGCAAGATGCTCCACTTCACTGCGAACGCCTTGAAAACGCTGAATTAAATTGTTGCTAGATTCTAAATCTGTCATGGTTTTATTTTCAGGTCTGGTTACAATGTTGGGCTAATTTAATCATAAAAATAGTAACGGCCAGCAGGATGTCGGCACGTTTTGCGCATTATCGCACGTACAGGATTCAGGATGAACTAAACTAAGCCTGTTTAGCGTGCACATAGCGGAGCATCAGTTTCATGGATATCACGGAATTATTAGCATTTTCGGCCAAGCAAGGGGCTTCGGACTTACATTTATCGGCCGGTTTACCTCCTATGATCCGTGTGGACGGCGAAGTTCGTCGCATTAATTTACCCGCATTAAGTCATAAAGAAGTACACGCTTTAGTGTACGACATCATGAACGATAAACAGCGTAAGGATTTTGAAGAATTCCTTGAGACGGATTACTCCTTTGAAGTGCCGGGTGTGGCTCGTTTTCGTGTTAACGCATTTAATCAAAATCGTGGTGCGGGTGCTGTATTTCGTACGATCCCATCTAAGGTGCTCACCTGTGATGATTTAGGTATGGGCCAAATCTTTAAAGACCTTGCGATGAAGCCGCGCGGTTTGGTTCTGGTGACGGGGCCAACCGGTTCAGGTAAGTCCACTACTTTGGCTGCTATGTTGGATTACTTAAATGATACGTTCCATAAGCACATCTTAACCGTCGAAGATCCAATCGAATTTGTACACCAAAGCAAAAAATGTCTTATTAACCAACGTGAGGTCCATCGTGACACTCTAGGTTTTAATGAAGCGTTACGTTCTGCACTACGTGAAGATCCAGATGTGATCTTAGTCGGTGAAATGCGCGACTTGGAAACCATACGTTTAGCGTTAACCGCAGCCGAAACCGGTCACTGTGTATTTGGTACCCTACACACTACTAGCGCGGCAAAAACCATTGACCGTATTGTTGATGTATTTCCAGCGGAAGAAAAGTCCATGGTTCGCTCTATGTTATCGGAGTCACTTCAAGGGGTTATTTCCCAATGTCTGTTGAAGAAAAAAGGCGGTGGACGTGTGGCCGCTCATGAAATTATGGTGGGTACGCCAGCTATTCGAAATCTAATTCGTGAAGATAAAGTGGCGCAAATGTATAGCGCGATTCAGACAGGCAGTTCGCTTGGTATGATCACTATGGATCAAAGCCTTAAAAACTTAGTACAAAAAGGCATAGTGACACAAGAAGCCGCCCGCGAAAAAGCGAAAACACCGGAACAGTTTTAAAAATAAAATAACTCACATTTAAATATTGTGAGAAGGACACACAATGGAAATTGATAAGCTATTACGCTTAATGGTAGAAAAAAGCGCATCCGACTTATTTATTACAGCAGGGATGCCACCGAGTATGAAAGTGCATGGGCGTATTCATGCAGTGACAAAAAATCCCTTGAGCCCAGAGCAAACCAAAGAAATCATTTACGGCATCATGAGTCCTGATCAAGTTAAGGAATTTGAAGACTCTAAAGAACTTAACTTTGCTGTGAGCGCCAGTGGCGTTGGTCGGTTTCGTGCTAGTGCGTTTTTTCAACGCAACTTAGCTGGCGTTGTATTGCGTCGTATTGAAACTAAGATCCCACAGATTGAACAGCTGGGACTGCCTGAGATCATCAAAGAAATTGCCATGAGTAAGCGTGGTTTGGTTTTATTTGTAGGTGCAACGGGTGCTGGTAAGTCCACGTCTTTGGCGTCCATGATTGGTTATCGTAACCAAAATAGTCGTGGTCATATCATTTCTATTGAAGACCCTATTGAGTACATACACCAGCATCAAGGTTGTATCGTGACTCAGCGTGAAGTGGGTTTAGATACAGACAGCTTTGAAATTGCGTTAAAAAATACTCTGCGCCAAGCACCAGATGTGATCATGATTGGTGAGGTGCGAAGCGCTCAAACCATGAACCATGCAGTGACGTTCGCAGAAACAGGTCACTTATGTTTAGCCACTTTGCATGCCAATAACGCTAACCAAGCATTAGATCGTGTGATCCACTTTTTTCCATCCGACCAGCACGCACAGATTTGGATGGATTTATCGCTTAACCTAAAAGCTATTGTGGCGCAGCAGTTGATCCCTACACCTGACGGCAAAGGTCGTCGTGCAGTAGTTGAGGTGTTGTTAAACACACCATTGGTGCAAGATTTAATTCGCAAGGGTGAGGTGCATGAGCTTAAAGCATTAATGAGTAAATCTACTGAGCTTGGTATGCAAACCTTTGATCAAGGTTTATATAGCTTATATGAGGCAGGTGAAATCACCTATGAAGATGCATTGACGCATGCGGATAGCGCCAATGATTTACGTCTTATGATTAAGCTTGCATCGGAAGACCCCGATCAACTATCTTCAGCCACTAAAGGCTTAACCATTCAAAAAGATTAGCCTTGTCAATCAATATTACCGGTTGAATGGCTAAGTAAAGCTTGGCTGTTTTAATCGGTATTTTTTATGAAATGCATACCAACGAATTGATAGAGAGCACCATGAATAAGATAGTGATAGGTATTTTGATTTTACTGCTTGCCGTTATGGGGTATGTGTTTGTGCAGTATCAATCTATTGCGGGTGACGCCGAAGAACAAGTAGCAAAAGATATTCGTTTTTTAGAAGACAGTTACCATGATAGAAGTAGCACATCTTTAACGGGTGAATATTTAAAAATGAAACATATTCAAACCCAGTTAGTATTGCAAAGCGTGAATGCAGATAAGCAATTTGTGCGTCATTATCATAGTTTGTTTATCGAAAATGGGGTGAAGCAGTGTTTGCAATCCCAAGTGATTTATTTACAAAGACAAACTACCATCTTGCAACAATCTTGGTTGGAAAACCCCGATATTTGCCTGCCTTAATAGATTAGAAATACAGCCGTCTGTTTGAGTGACAAATAGACGGCTGTTCTTTTATCTTACGTTTCACTTCCAACCGCTGAATTTTTCGATTGTTTAATTAAGAAAAAACTCAAGATACAGGCTACTGCCATTGTCCAGACTATGGTGGCACCTGATGGTAAATCCCATAAAGCAGAGCACACTAAGCCAATTGCATAAGCGCTAGCACCGGTTAGATAGGCTTGCAGTAACGGGTGGCGTTTTACTTTTTTCACAGCCAAGGCAGGCATGATCAGACTGGCGAATACTAGGTATACGCCCACCAATTGAACGGAGGTGGTTACGCTAATGGCAAACAGTGTATAAAACAGTAAAGGATGTGGTTTATTACGCAAGGTGAATAAACATCCGAGCACCAAGGCATAAGTGATCAGCACAGGCATTAATTGACTGTAACTGACCCAAAGGATTTGACCGGCGAGCAAGTCTTTTAGTGCTTCGCCGCCGTGAGGATTAGTGCTCAGCACTAAAATACCGCCACTAGCGGCTAATACAAACACACAACCTATGATGGCTTCTTGACTGTCTTCCCATAAACTTTCGGTGAAATACAGCAAGAGGGCACCGCTTAACGCGGCACCCATGGCAATAACCTGCACCTGCCAACCACCGGCTTCCCAGCCTAGGCTGTAAGCAATAATGACCCCAAGCCCTGCAATCTGAGCAATGGCTAAATCCAAAAATATAATGCCACGGCTAAGTACCTGACGACCCAGTGGAACATGAGTGGTGAGCACCAATAGGCCAGCAATAAAAGCAGGGGCAATAATGGTTAAGTCCACACTGCCAAAGCTGAACATGTTTAAAATACTATCCATGATTTAAAGCAACCAGTAAACGCTCAATGGTATCGTCATACAGACTAAAGAGGTCTTGAGCTTGCGGGTTGCCACCTACGGTAAACGGCAGTGCAATGGTAGGGATGCCTGTTTTGTTGGATAGCCATTGATCGGCGCGATCATTTTGATAAGCCGCGTGAATAATCATTTTGGCCGGTTGGCTTTGTAGCTGCTTTAACACATCAGATAAATAACCGGCGCTAGCGGGAACGCCCGGTTTTGGCTCTAATGTTGTCACGTTAATCAGCCCTAACCATTGCTCTAAATATACCCAGCTTTTGTGATGCACAACAATATGTACCCCACGCAAAGGTGCCGCCTTGGTTTCCCAGCCGGTAATGGCAGTCTGCCAACGGTTTTGAAAATCACGGGCTCTTTGCCCATAGGCATCTTTATGATCATTATCGAGTTGTTGTAACACAGGCAATAGGGCGTCAGCGACTTTGCTAATGTTATGTGGGTCGGTTTGAATATGAGGGTTGCCACCGGGATGCACGTCACCTTCAGATCGATCAAGGACTTGAGGCTTATCCAAGGTTGTCACATATTTAGTGGTTTCAAAATACCCTGGCTGGCCTGGTTGCACTTGGCTATTACCAGATTGACGCAATAAAAGCGGCAGCCAACCCACTTCTAATCCTGACCCTGTGCAGATCACTAAATCTGCACGGCGCATTTTAGCAATAAGACTAGGACGAGCTTGAATATGATGCGGGTCTTGTTGTGCAGTGGTGGCCGTAAAAACGTTGACGTCGTCACCGCCGAGTTCGCTTGCCAACGCGCCCCATTCAGGTTCACAGGCGAAAATATTTAGTTCGTCAGCTTGTACCGCAGGTAAGTAGCTTATCAGTAATACGCTAGGCAGAAATATTTTAGGCAGTATTTTAAATAAAATGTGTAGATGGTTTTTCATATTAATACTCCTTAAAAAGTGTGCGCGCCATGGGCACCTAAGCTCATGGTGTATTGAAGTACAAATTGGTCATCTACCTGAGGTTGAGATTCGTCGCGATTGTACTGCAAGCGTAAGCGGCTGAATTCGCTGTTGTTGTAATCGAGCATAATGCTGCTGCGTTCTGGAGTATGGGATAGGCTATCTAGCGCCGTATTTGCAAACGTTATATCGTCTAGATCTGCATCCAATTGATCGTGTCGTAAGCCAACGCGCCAGCCGTGGGTAAATTGATAGACACCTTGTAAGTACCAACCACTTGGCTTGGCGTTATAAGACAGTGCGGTTCCACCATCAGGCGTAAAATCACCATCATTGTCGCTAAGCAGATATTCACCCTGTAGTTTGAAGCTTTGATCATAGGCATTGCCGTTTGGCGACCATTTCCATACGAAGTCGGCTATGTAAACTTTACTGGTACCAGAAAATAGATCAGGGGCGACTTCATCGCCACTTTCCCGCTCATCGGCGTCGCCGTTTAAGTAAGATAGGCCCGCACGCCAGCTGCTACTAACACCTATGTCACCACCGGTATGTATATACATAGCCCAGCTACCTAGGCCATCGTTATCACTACCACCTGCTGGAAAGCTGCTGCCGTTGAACCATTCTATGCCAACTTCTGTGTATAACTCAGTGGGAGCCAGCCAGCGCAATTGTAGGCCGTCATCTTTATATTGGGTGCCCAGTAATGCGCGGTAGGCTAATGCTGTATCGGCAAAATCCCAAGTGTGGGCGTGTTGTTCATTGAGGTAACCAATACCAGAGAAAAACCGGCCAGCGCGAAGCTTTAAGCCTGAAGCCGGGCTGGTTTCTACATAGGCGTTTTCGACTTCGGTTTCATCACCCAAAGCCACAGTCATTTGGCCAAGCCAATCAGGATCAATATTAGCACTGATGTTCAGTTCAGATTCACCCAAGGCAAACCCTTGAGCACCAGGTTCGCTCTCACCGCTTAAGGGAAAGCCAGAAATAGCATAATCGTCGGGCTCTTGTGAGAAGCTTCCTAGGGTGCCATTAAGAATTAAGCCAATGGCAGGGTTAAAGTCGTTCACCGAATCTGCGGCATGAACCGCGGTGGCAGATAAAGTTGAAATGGCCGAAACCGTAAGCAAGGCAAAAGGGCGCAGGCTCATAAGGGATATATTCATGGGTTTTTCCTGAAAATAATAAAATCAATATTCGACAGCGAAATGGTGCCAAACGTTTTTTTTAAAGGGTATTTCAGGAAACGTCAGGTGGGGCACGGCCTTGACGTGGGCGAATCAAAGGGGCAATAAAAGCCTGTTGAGTGTAACGGATTGCTACAGCGTGATCGATATTGACTATAGCAAAAGGGGTAGCAGAGGTGTTGCTAGGACTGTGCAGATCGGCTGATTGCACGCAGTAATTACAGAACTCGCCAGCGTGATGCAGTTCTGTATGGGTTTGATGCCACAATACAGATGTCTGGCCAATCAACAACATGACGGTCAGTAGTAAAGCATTGAAAAGTGAAGACGTTATAATGTTCACGGCAATGGCATCAGGTGAAAATGGCTTTCAGGTTAGCATGCTGGCAATTTGGGTCAACGTGTTTAGACAGGTTAAATATATAACAACGCTTTAGAGATTTAATTTTTCGCCGTTACACATAAACATCTAAACGTTACATACAGAAAAATAACTGTCATCCCTTTGTCATGTGAATGTCACAAAATTCTCCTTAATTGGAGAGTGTAATGAAGCCGTTAAAAATATCCACCCTTAGTGTGTTCAGCAGTATTTTATTGATAGGCATGAGTTTGGCTATAGGACTAATTGTGTTCTTTGGCTTCAAGGCCATTGAGGCGCCAGTAAAGGCAGTAGATGAATATGATGTGATTGCCAATGAAATACGCTATGACTTTTCTGCAAAGCTTAAATCCTACTTAGATAGTGGTAATACTCAGTACCTGCAAGATGCCCAAGCCTTATTAATTGATTGGCAAAATAAAACGCGCAACATTCTTCCAGCTGATTTAATGAATACGATTGATCCGTCGGTGACTCAATTATTAACATTGCTTGGCGGCGATATGCGTTCTGCAGGTAAGTTAGCCGCAAATGTAGAAGTGTTGTTACAAAGCGCTGAAAAAGATATGGCGTATCAACTGAATCAATTAATTGCATATGGGGCCAGTGAAGATGGCAGGCTTTATGTGCAGTATTCCGCTCAAGCATATTCTGCACTGTTACGGTTAGTAGAAGAACGCAGGATAGCCTTAGTTAATCACAAAAAATCAGAAACGTTAAAACCGCAGATTAATAGCATGATCAATGTGATCAAGCAGTTAGAGTCTTTACCGAGATTGAATAAATTCAAGCAAACCGAAGCTAGCGAAGATGATTTTTCTAGTTTGCTGGGCTTAGAAACGCAAGAAGAGGAAAAAGAAGAAATCGCGAGCACGTCGATTTCTGAATTACTGAGTTTGCTAAATCGTTACGAGAGTGATTATAAAACTACACTGTCTTCAATTACCTCTAATGATGAAGCTAATGCGAATCTTGATAAAAAAGTAACAGCATTAATAACAGAGTTGTCCATTTTTAGAGATAAAATTCAATTATCTGCTTTAAGTAAAATGGATGAAACTCAAGTATTTGTGTTATCTATTATCGTGCTGATGATATTGATTTGTATTTTGATCGCATACATACAAGGTTCAATTGCAAAAGTAGTGTTGAAGTTTGTGCCACAATTGAATAACTATACCAAGGGTGATTTTACGCAGAAGGTAGATGTAAAGCCTAAGACGCAAGAATTAAAATCTCTTGAAACGGCTTCAAATGTTTTACGTGATCAAATTCAATCATTGGTGATGGGCATACAAGAGCAATCGAAAAATATAAATTCAAGTGTTTCTGGTCTTAATCAATCTGGTAGTGATGTGTTTATCAATACCGAAACACAGAAAAAACAAACAGATGAAATCGTCTATGCGGTCGAACAAATGGTTAGCTCAATAGCCGAAGTGGCCAAAAATGCTGAGTTAACGGCAGAATCTGCCTCTTCAGCAGATCAGTTTGTTCAGAATGGGCAAGCTAAAATGAAAACGAATGTCGATCTACTGCAAACACTTGGAAAAGACATCCATGAAATGAAATTACAAATGGATGAATTGGATGTCAGCGCACAAGCAATATCGAATGCAGTGACCACCATTGCTGAAATTGCCAATCAAACTAACCTGTTAGCATTGAATGCAGCTATTGAAGCGGCGCGAGCAGGAGAACATGGCCGTGGATTTTCAGTGGTGGCAACAGAGGTGCGAGACTTATCTGAAAAAACCGCTCAGGCCACAGAACAAATTAAATTAATGGTGGTGAATATTCAGTCTGGTGTGAAAAGCACGCAAAATAAATCCGATGCCCAAGTTGAACAGGCGAAAGTAGTTCTGCTGCAGTCTTCGCAAACTCAGCAGTCGTTGGCTGAGATAGTAGTGGGGGTCAATCGAATTAAAGATATGAGCCAATTAATCGCATCATCGACTTATGAGCAAGCACAGGTATCACAAGACATTAGTTCAAAAATTAACAGCGTGGCTCAAGCTGGTGAAAATATGGTGAAGAATGCGAAGGATTCTTTGAATCGTGCAGAAGACTTAAGCTTATATAGTCAGCAGTTGGAGCAATCAGTTCTACGATACTTAATCTAAGTATCGTAGAACTGATATCATGGCAGAGTTTAGTTAGGAGCTTTGATAAACAATATGTCCGCCATTAATGGTGTGTGTTACTTTGCCATTAAAGGTTTTTTCTAGCCAAGGATTGTTGCGCCCTTTAGATTTCAGACTCGCGTTATCAATGGTTTCGGGTTGCGACATGCTTACAATATTTAAGTCTGCACGTTTTTCAAGAACAATGGAGCCTAGTTTTTTATTCAGCACATTTGCTGGCAATATGGTTACCGCTTTAATAGCTGCGTCCAGTGAGAGCTCATTTTTTTCAACCAAGCTTAATAGCACCTGAGTGAAATTATCTAAGCTATTAATACCTGCTTCGCTCGCAGAGAAAGGCGCCATTTTGGCGGCTAAATCTTGTGGTAAGTGATTAGAACAAATGGATAACTGGCCGGTATTAACGCCATCTAATAATGCTAAGCGATCTTGCTCGCTACGATAAACCGGAGAGACGTGCATCAGGCTGTTGTAGCCTCGACAGTTTTCATCGGTAAATACCAAATTACCCAATGCCACATCAGCGGTAACGGGTAAACCTTCTTTGCGCGCCTGAATAATCATCTGCAATGCACGGCCACTGCTGACACGGCTAACGTGTAAGCGTACGCCGGTTTCTTCACACAAAATTAAATGCTGGGCCAATGCTGAAGTTTCTGCACTAACAGGGACACCTGCTAATCCCATTTGAGTACTGGCTGGACCTTCATGCATACATCCGCCGTGGGCAAGTGCATTATCCATAGGTGTAACCATGGCAATAATATTAAAGCCCGCAGCATAGTTATAACATTGCTTGATGACATGGCCGTCCTTAAAAGGAATTTCCAAGTTACTCAGGGCCACGCAGCCGGCTTCTTTTAAACCCGCCATATTACTCAATTGCTCACCTTCAAGGTTGGCGGTTAGTGCGCCAATGGTCAGCACTGTGCAGTAACCCGCTTGCTTGGCTTTTTCTTGTATTAAGGCGGCCACGGCGGCACTGTCGATGACAGGTTTGGTATTCGGTGTGCAACAAATTGTGGTAAAACCAGAGCGCGCTGCGGCGTGGGTTTCACTTTCGATAGAACCTTTTTGACTAAAACCCGGTTCGGCAAGAAAGCTGTGTAGATCGATAAAGCCTGGAAATATTTTTTGACCACTGGCATCGATAGTCGTATCGGCTACAAATCCAAGCGGCGCGCTACCAAGTGCGACGATGCGTTCGTTCTCAATATAAATATCCAGTACGCCATCGAGGTTTTGGCTTGGATCAAACACGTGACCGCCGCTAATGCATAATCTGTGTTGAGGCTGGAGTTGCATTATTTAGCCCCTTCTTGGCTTGGTTCTTGTAAAGATTGCTCTTGGCTTTGACCGCCCATTGCCATGGCCATTACAGCCATACGCATAGGAATTCCATTACTTACTTGTTTTAATATGACGCTTTGTGGGCCATCGGCCACGGCACTTTCTATTTCAACACCGCGGTTAATGGGGCCTGGGTGCATCACGATAGCATCGTGATTGGCGTAGGCTAATTTCTCAGTGTTCAAACCATACAGGCGATAATATTCTGATTCGCTTGGCAATAAGGCGGTTTGCATACGCTCTTTTTGTAAGCGCAGCATGATGACCACATCAACACCTTTCAAACCTTGCTTCATGTTGTTAAACGCACGTACGCCTAAGCTTTCGATATCTTTTGGAATTAACGTATTGGGGCCAATCACTCGCACATCGTTACAGCCAAGTGTCTTTAGCGCATAAATTTGTGAGCGCGCGACGCGGCTATGCAATATGTCACCAACGATCGCCACGGATAGATGTTCAAAACCACTTTTTTCACGATGAATGGTGAGCATATCAAGCATGGCTTGGGTGGGGTGTGCGTGACGACCGTCACCTGCGTTGATTACCGCAACATTGGGTGTGATGTGTTGGGCTATAAAGTGAGCGGCACCAGAATCGGCATGACGTACTATAAACATATCTGAATACATGGACTCTAAATTCCATAACGTATCCATTAATGTCTCGCCTTTACTGGTAGCACTGCGGGCGATATCTAGGTTTAAAATATTGGCGCTTAAACGTTTCGCGGCCAACTCAAATGTTGAACGTGTACGAGTGGAATTTTCAAAAAACAAATTCACCACGGTTTTGCCGCGTAATAAGGGAACTGTTTTTACACTGCGCTCTTGAGTACTGATAAAACTATTAGCGGTGTCGAGAATTTCACTGAGAATGTCTTTGCTTAAACCTTCTGTGGTTAAGAAGTGTTTCAAGCGACCCTCTTTGTTAAGTTGAATCTGGTTTGGATCCATTGGCTGCATGCTCTTAACCTTATTTTTCTAGGGTCACAGTGGTTAGGGTCAGTGGTGTTGGCCCGCTCAGTTTAATGCGTTGATTAATCGGGCGTTCGATTTTTTCGCCGACGACATCTGCTTGAATGGGCAGCTGACGGTTGCCGACATCTAATAGGCAGGCCAAAACAATTTTCTCTGGACGCCCGTAATCAAATAATTCGTTCATAGCTGCGCGTATGGTACGCCCTGACATAATGACATCATCGACCAAAATAACGGTTTTGTTTTCAATGTCGGGTAATTGCGAGCCTTTCACTTTTGGGTGCAGGCCGTTCTGGCTGAAGTCATCGCGATAGAAGCTAATGTCTAATAACCCCAGTTCACTGGTTAACCCTAGTTTTTCATGGAGTTGTTTGGCGACCCAAGCGCCGCCGGTATGAATACCGACCATGACCACATCATCTTGTTGAGCAAGTGCAGTGAGGTCATTGGCCATGCTAGCAATGAGTTGTTCGGGTTGGGGCAAGGACATGTGTTCTCCTAATTCCCAAGGTCACAAGCCCTAGGACTGAAAGCGATTATTGATTGTTTAGATGCATCTGGCGATGAATGGCCTGAGATTAAGATGAGGCATCTAACGGGTATTCGTGAAACCACGATTCTAAAATAAATTGCGCCGCAAGGGCATCCACTGGGTCAGATTTATAATGCCCCTTGTGTCCTTGAGCCTTGGCTTCTTCTTTGGCAGCAAAGGTACTCAAGCGCTCATCAATAGTAAAGCTTGGTCTTGCGTAGCGGGCAGATAAACGATTACTGAATTTATTAGCCCGACGAGACATCTCGCTGACGCTGCCATCCATGTTGATGGGTAAGCCGACAACAAAGGCGTCTGGCTGCCATTCTTCAACCAGCTTATCCAGTTGCTCCCAGTTGGGAATGCCGTCACGCGCATTGATACAACCTATGCCATTGGCTGTTTCGGTAATGCGCTGACCCATGGCAATGCCAGAGCGTTTGGTACCAAAATCGAACCCCATAATAGATAGGTATTTGTTGCTTACGGGCGTGGACATGAGGGCCTTATTAAAATTAAATTATGCGTGACCAGATTGGCCGGTGAGCTGACTAAAGTTGATGCCGAGTTTATTGGCGGCCTTGTCGGCCAGCTGTTGTGAATCTGTGTGGAATAATAATTCATTATCAGCCGGTATGGTCAACCAGCTATTATTGGCAATCTCTTCTTCTAGTTGCCCCGCATCCCAGCCTGCATAACCTAGGCAAATGATGACATCATCTGGCCCTTCACCATTCACAATATGATTTAAAATATCTTTAGATGTGGTCAAGCGAATATCATCGTTTACCATCATATTTTGGATGTCTTCAGCTTGGCCTTGGTAAAGTACAAAGCCTTGCTCAGGGGAAACCGGTCCACCTTGCATGATGCCTTTTGAATGGCGCTGGGTGGGCGTGATATTCAGTTCTCCAAGAATATCGTTCAGTTCAATCCCCATGGGTTTGTTAATGATCAGCCCCATGGCGCCTTCTTCATTATGCTCACAGATGTAACACACGCTGTGTTGGAAATAAGGGTCATCCAATAAAGGCATGGCAAGAAGTAGGTGGTGCTTTAAGTCAATTGATTGAGGCATTGATCAACTATTGGTTGAGAATTGGGTTTGTTGGAACTGCCAGGTACGGATGATTTCAAGAATATCCGCCTGTTTGCGCATTTCTTCGGAAAACGGTGCAAATGGTGCTGCAAGACGTACGATGTGCTTGGCGGCGTCATCCAATATTTTATGCCCGGAACTTTCCATTACTTTTAACTCGTGAATCGTGCCGTCTGCTCGTACCGCTACCATTAAGCGTAGACTGCCACTGATATTTTGTCGTTTTGCTTCGGCTGGGTAATTCAGATTACCTATGGTTTCAATTTTATGTAGCCATTGGTTCATGTAAAGAGCATCGCTGCTTTGACGAGTGGAAGTGGCGGTTAAACGGCGAGTACGTGGGGCCTTGGTCAGGGTTTGGCGTTGACGATCAAGTTTGGCCTCTAAGCTAGCAATTTCTAAGCTGCGTTCTAATAAGCTTTTGGTGGGCCCTTCCGGAAGTTGCAAGGCTTTTAATTCTTGCTCCAGCTTTTGGCTTTGTACATCAAAGTCTGACATGAGCGTAGTAACGCTTTGATAGCTTTGTTCATTTGGACGCGGTGCGCTGGCGGTTTGTTGCAGGCGCTGGGTTTTACGGATTTCTTCTGCCGCATAATCCGCGAGTTCCGTGGTGGTCATCTCGGCACGTTCAGATAAGGTACCGCTGCCCTGTTGATTGGCTTGGGCTAAAAAGTCGGCTTCTTCGGGGGCTTTAATATCCGCTGATTGAGCAAGGGTAATATCTAATGTCGTTGCGCTGTTATGTTTTGCAGGTAGCGAAAAGCCAATACCAAATATGATTAATAAATGCACAAGCAGCGCCACGAAAATGGCAAAGCTAAAGCGATCATAATCATTTACTGCAGCGGTTTGACTCATGAATGACAGGCTCAATTAATTTTGTCTATTTTGCCTTAAGGCCAGCTGAAAATCTAATGTTCAGTTGGCCAAAGACAAAAGGTATTACAACTTGATAGGGGCTTTTTCATTTAAGCGTTTTTCGATGGCGTCCATAAGCATCATGGAGACATCTTGCCCACTGTCGCGACTAATTTCTCGCACACAGGTTGGGCTGGTCACATTGATTTCGGTCAAATAATCACCAATGACATCCAGACCCACAAAAATAAGTCCTTTCTCTTTCAGTACAGGGCCGATTCTGTTGGCAATCCATAAATCCCGTTCACTGAGTTCTTGGGTGACACCTTGACCGCCAGCAGCAAGATTACCACGGGTCTCACCTTTCGCGGGAATGCGAGCCAAACTATGTGAAACAGGCACGCCATCAATCATTAAAATACGCTTATCACCTTGCTTGATTTCAGGTAAGTATTTTTGAGCCATGATGCTTTCATTGCCATGATTAGTAAGGGTCTCGATAATCACGCTGACATTTGGGTCGTCTGCTTTTAGGCGGAAAATTGATGAGCCACCCATACCATCTAGCGGCTTGAAGATCACATCACCATGTTCTTTGTGGAAGGCTTTAAGGCGATCGGCACTTTGCGTCACTAATACTTCAGGGCAGCACTCAGGAAACTCTGTGGCAAAGACTTTTTCATTACAGTCACGCAGGCTTTGTGGCTTATTTACAATCAAAGTACCCTGTTGTTCTGCACGTTCAAGGATATAAGTGTTGTAGATGTACTCATTGTCGAAAGGCGGGTCTTTTCGCATAAGTACCACGTCAAGGTCCGCTAATGGTTGCCAGCTGGCTTCGCCTTTTTCAAACCAGTTTTCTGGGTCCATTTTGACGGTTAAAGGCGCCATATTTGCTACGGCTACACCATTCTCTAAAGCGAGATCCTTATCCTCCATGTAAAAAAGCTGCCAGCCTTTGCGCTGCGCGGCATCAAGCAGAGCGAGTGATGTGTCTTTTTTGAAGCTTATGGACTCGATTGGGTCCATTACGATGCCGACTTTAATGCTCATGATTACTACACCCTAACGGTTGAATTTTTTCCATTGTACCTTGAAAATTAACAAAAATGTTCTAGCAAGTGGTTCGCATTCGGTCTAAGTGCCTATAGAATGCCATGCGTGAGTATGGTACAAAGGCCTGCTATGTGACTATCAGGCTAGTTACAGACAATAAGAATACAAATGACCTGCAATAGGCTGATTTATGGCGGACAATTTCGAAAATATTAAAGTGATGGTGATTGATGATAGTAAAACCATCCGCCGCACCGCTGAAACACTACTGAAAAAAGTGGGTTGTAACGTGATCACGGCTACCGATGGTTTCGATGCATTGGCAAAAATTGCTGATAATCATCCAAATATCATATTCGTAGATATTATGATGCCCCGTTTGGACGGTTATCAAACTTGTGCCTTGATTAAAAATAATTCAAATTTCAAAGACACGCCGGTGGTTATGCTATCTAGCAAGGACGGACTGTTTGATAAGGCAAAAGGGAGAATAGTTGGATCCGATCAGTATCTGACCAAGCCTTTCAGTAAAGATGAATTATTAGGTGCTATTCGTAATCACGTGAAATAGCGTGGCGAACACCTAGTGTAAATAATTAGTTAGATATGAAATTGAGGTTCTTATGGCGCGCGTATTGATCGTTGATGATTCGCCCACTGAAACATTTACTCTGAAGTCCATGCTTGAAGCAAAAGGTTTTGAAGTACTGACAGCAGAAAATGGTGCAGATGGTGTGGCGTTAGCACGTGAAGAGCTACCAGATGCCGTGCTAATGGATATTGTAATGCCGGGTTTGAATGGCTTTCAGGCGACTCGTCAGTTAAGTAAAGATGAGAAAACCGCACATATTCCAGTGGTGATCGTGACCACTAAAGACCAAGAAACCGATAAGGTTTGGGGTCAGCGTCAAGGCGCAAAAGGTTACCTAGTGAAGCCTGTATCTGAAGAGATGTTGGCGAAAACGATTCAAGGTGTAATCGACGAGGCTAAATGATGGCACCCTTTGCACTACTCCAAGACATTGCTACTCGTTGTCGCTCACATGCGGCAGAACTGCCTTCACGTATTGAAGCAGTAGAAACTTGGCGCGGAGTAGGCTTTATTTTGGCAGGGCGTCGCTATGTTGCGCCGATGTCGGATGTAAGTGAGATTTTAACCGCTCCTAAGTTAACGCAAATACCTGGTGTTAAGCACTGGGTACAGGGAGTGGCTAATGTACGAGGACGACTTGTGCCAGTGATGGATTTAGCGGCATTTCTTGGTGGGCGTTCAACTCCAAGTCGTAACAAGCGTACCTTGATTATCGAAAAAGGCGATCTACTGAATGGTTTAACTGTAGACGCTGTTTTAGGTATGCAGTATTTCCCTGTGGAAAACAAACAAGATTCAACTGGTCTGGATATTACAGAGCAGGCAAAGACTTTTATTTCTGAGGCATTTCTTAGAGATGGAGAGTTATGGCCGGTGTTCAGTTTTGAACAACTGGCTAATGATCAAAACTATATGGATATTGCTGTATAGTAAGCACGCTACATACACTGTGTAGTGATGAAAATTAGAATAATTAGCAAGTAACGATTGCGGAGAGTTTATACATGAAAGCGAGTGCGGGCAGTGCAATCCTGTCGACTTTACTGAATAACACTGCACGAATGGGTTTTATCGTAGCCTTCGTAGTATTTATCTTGGCGTTCCTTGGTATCACCATTTTTGTTCAGTATAAGTCGGATCAAGATAAACAATATATTTCTCACTCAGGTGAGCTGCGGGTACTTTCCCAGCAGATAGCAAAAAACGCCGTTGAGGCCGCTGCGGGTAAGAAAGAAGCTTTTGGGCTACTAGACGCTGCGCGTAATAACTTCGGAACTCGTTGGGGATATATCTCTGAAGGTAACCCAGAAACGGGTTTGCCACCTAGTCCAGTTGAAGGCATTGCTGACATGCAAGCTCTTTGGGATGACGTGAGTGACAGTGCAACCCGAATCGTAGAAACTCGCGACACGGTATTATCATTACACGAAGTAGCAGCAACACTTTCTGAAACCATTCCTCAGTTACAGGTTGAATACGACGAAGTTGTAGAAATCTTACTGGATAATGATGCTCCTGCAGAGCAGGTCGCTATTGCTCAGCGTCAATCATGGCTAGCAGAACGTATCGTACGTTCCGTTAACAAAGTATTGACTGGTGGTGATGATGCGGTAATGGCTGCAGACAGCTTTGGTCGAGATGCTAACTTATTCGGTCGAGTACTAAGCGGTATGATCGAAGGCAACGTTGCCATGAACATCCAGCCGGTTAAAGATGGTGAGGCGGTTGACTCCCTTGCTGAGATTTCTGAGTTGTTTGAATTCGTTGCCGGTTCGGTGGATGAAATTTTAGAAACATCACCAGAACTTTTCCAAGTACGTGAATCTGCAAACAACATCTTTAATTTATCCCAAGCGCTTTTAGGTAAATCATCTGAATTAACCCAGTTACACGCTGAACGTACCTTAACCTGGGGTGTTTTACAGTTTGTTGGATACATACTAGTGATTCTTGCACTTGCTATGCTAGGTGCGATTGGTTTCATTACTTACAAAGAAACTCAGAATACGTTAAAAGAAGAAGAAACCAAAAACGAAGCTAACCAAATGGCGATCCTTCGTTTACTGGATGAACTGGCTGACCTTGCAGATGGTGATTTGACCACGCAAGCCACAGTAACAGAAGACTTTACAGGTGCGATTGCTGACTCCATTAACTTCGCGATCGACCAAATGCGTGCGCTGGTAACAGCGATTAACGAAACAGCGGTGCAGGTTGCATCGGCTGCACAAGAAACCCAGTCTACTGCAATGCACTTAGCAGACGCTGCGGAACACCAAGCACAAGAAATTGCCGGGGCATCTGCCGCGATCAATGAAATGGCGGTGTCCATCGACCAAGTATCTTCAAACGCATCTGAGTCCACCTCGGTGGCAGAGCGATCAGTAACGATCGCGAACAAAGGTGCTGAAGTGGTACAGGCAACGATCAACGGCATGGATAACATCCGTGAGCAGATCCAAGAAACATCAAAACGTATCAAGCGTCTGGGTGAATCTTCACAAGAAATCGGCGACATCATTTCTTTGATCAACGACATTGCCGACCAAACCAACATTCTATCGCTTAACGCCGCTATTCAGGCATCCATGGCTGGTGACGCAGGTCGAGGCTTCGCGGTAGTTGCGGATGAGGTACAGCGATTAGCAGAGCGTTCAGCCGCAGCAACCACGCAGATTGAAGCACTGGTTAAAACGATCCAGAACGATACAAACGAAGCCGTTATCTCGATGGAACATACAACTGCCGAGGTGGTACGTGGTGCTCGTCTTGCACAAGATGCGGGTGTGGCACTTGAAGAAATCGAAACGGTATCGAAAAACCTTGCGGACTTGATCCAAAACATCTCCAACGCTGCTCGTCAGCAGGCATCATCTGCAGGTCACATATCAAATACGATGAACGTAATTCAAGAAATCACATCGCAAACTTCAGCAGGTACAACCGCAACGGCGAAATCCATCGGTAACCTTGCAGAAATGGCGACGAAACTACGTGAATCTGTAGCCGGCTTTAAGCTACCTGAATCTAACGTGTAATAGGTGTCAGCTGTGTCGCAGACAGGGTGGACGTTAAAAGCCCTGCCGGAAATGAATGAACAACAGTTCTCTCTTTGGCGAGAACTGTTGGAAGCTCGCACCGGTATATATGTTACAGAACAGCGCAAACCATTCTTGCAGTCCAGCTTGATGCAACGAATGAGAGAAGTGTCCTGTGATCATTATCAAGAATATTATGAGCGTATTGTTCACGACCCTATGGGAAACATAGAGTGGGCAAAATTGGTGGATCGTTTAACGGTACAAGAAACCCGTTTTTATCGAGATCCTGCTGCGTTTGAATATGTAGGTAAATACATCCAAGCTCACCAAGCTAAGTTTACAAAGAAAAATCCACTGGATATCTGGAGTGTTGGTTGCTCTAGCGGTGAAGAAGTTTATACCTTAGCGATGTTGGCTCATGACAAGTTAGCCGACGACAAGAAAGATTGTTTTATTGTAACCGGAACCGATATTAGCGTGCCGGTACTGAGTAAAGCTCGACAAGGGGTGTTTTTACAGAGACGTTTATCTACTCTGCCTGAGCTTTATCAAACCCAATATTTTAATCAGATGGAAAACCAACAGTTTGGTGTGACCTCTGAAATTAAGAAGAAAACCTGCTTCGCGCAGGTGAATATTCTGCAGTTAGATAAAGTGGCAAAAAGTACACGTCACATTATTTATTGTCAGAATGTTTTAATATATTTTCGCCATTGGCGCCGTCAGGAAATACTCAATCATTTAGTTGATCGTTTAGCTCCAGGCGGATTACTTTTAATTGGTATGGGTGAGATGTTGGATTGGCAACATCCAGACCTGACACCGGTTAAAGGTGAACAAATCACCGCGTTTATTAAGCGTATATAGTAAAAGAATAACTAGGATGCGGAGCCACTATGGGCGATCGCCATGATTATGTAGCCCTTGATTGGGTTAAAGGCGAAATAGAAGAAGTCTTAAAGCAGGCGCAATATGAATTAGAAGCTTATGTTGAAGCTCCTGATGATACTGCACGCCTTAAGTTTTGTTTAACGTATTTGCACCAGGTGCGTGGCACCTTGCAAATGGTTGAGTTTTACGGCGCGGCTATGCTTGCTGAAGAAATGGAAGCCGTTGTTCAGGCCATGCTGGATGACACGGTTAGTCATGCAGCTGAAGCGCGTGAAGTCTTGATGCAAGCTATTTTACAGCTGCCTAATTATCTTGATCATATCAAGTTAGGTCGTCGTGATTTACCTGTGGTTTTATTACCTGTACTCAATGATTTGCGTGGTGCTCGCGGTGAAAGCCTTTTATCAGAAACTTCTCTGTTTCAGCCAAGCTTAAAGGCAGTTGTTGCTTTAAATGAAAAGCAGTTGCGCCAATTCTCTGATAAACAATTTTTGGATATCCTAAGAAAATTACGCCAGATGTATCAGGTGGCGTTACTTGGTGTGCTGAAAGGCAAAGATACCCAACATAATTTAGAGTACCTGCAAAAAGTCAGCACACGACTCGCTAAATTATTTGCTAATACTCCTGCAGAATCTTTGTGGACAGTCGCTAGCGCCGTTCTTGACGGATTGTTATGTGATGGTATTCGTTTAAATAGTGCAGTCAAAGAACTCCTAAAACAGTTAGAGCCAGAACTTAAAAACATCGTGAGCAACGGCGCCTTGGCATTGGAACATGTGCCGGAAGAATTGCTAAAGAATTTATTGTTTTATGTGGCTCGATCAGAAAAAACGTCCGATAAAATTACTCAAGTACGTAAAGACTATAAGTTAAGCGACGCACTGCCTTCGAGTAACGAAGTGGATGAAGATCGTAAAGCACTTGGCGGTCCAGATAAAGCCACTATGGGCTCTGTTGCTGCGGCGTTAATTGAAGAAATTACTCATCTTAAAGAAGAACTCGATCAGCTAGTACAGGATAAAGTCGCACAACCTTCGCAGTTAGCGGGTTTGGTTCCGGGCTTCAAACAAATTAGCGATACCATGGGCATGCTGGGTTTAGGCGTGCCGCGTAAAGTAATTCAAGATCAGTTCGAGATTGTTAAAGGTTTTGTCGACAATAATACCCCAGCTGATAATACACAGTTGATGGATATTGCTGGCGCCCTACTTTATGTAGAGGCGACTTTAGTTGGCCTCAGTGATCGTTTTGGTTCTAACAAAAATGACAATGCACAAACTCAGCAGTTAGGTGAGGCGCAGAAAGTCGTTCTGAAAGAATCGAAAAACTTTATCGAACAAGTAAAAGAATTCGTCGTTGAATACGCAACTAAACAAGGTGCGCTCTCTTTATTGGGAGAAGCGGCTGATGTATTGATGAGCTTGCGAAGTACTTTAATTATGGTACCGCAAATGGAAGCGGCCGACATTGCGCGCTCATGTTCAAATATTTTGCATAAGCAAGTTGATACACAACAGCGCCCAACAGATGAGTTATTAGACGCGCTGGCTGAATCATTAAGTGGTATTGAATACTTTCTTGAACGCCTAGAAGAAAATAATCAGGATGATAGTTCAGGTATTTTAGAGCGTGCTCGTAACGTCATTTTACCTTTTATGGCGACGCAAGATCTTGCACAAGATGACAGTATTTCAAATACACCAGATATCGAAGGTGATCTAGAAGGGACCAATTCTTCAATTGCAGAAGTAGAGCCTTTTGAAGAAGACGTAGTAACGTTTGAACTGGATGATTTAGATCAAGAAAGCCAAGAATCTCAAGTATTAAATGCCCAGTTCCAAGAGTCCATGCAGTCCCTTGAAGAAGCGCCACAGGACGATGATTGGGATCTTGTTCTTGATGATGCATTTGTAACTGAAGAAGCGCTAACAAGTGAACCTGAAGTAAAAGAGGTTCTAGCGTTTAATGATTTTGAAGATGACGACGATGATTTAATTGATGATGAAATCATCGAAATCTTTTTGGAAGAAGCACAAGAAGTTTTAGAAACCATTGAAGAATCTTGGCCTGCATTTAAAGCCAATAGTAATGATAGTGAAGCATTAGCGACGACTCGCCGTGCGTTCCACACCTTAAAAGGTAGTGGTCGTATGGTGGGTGCAGAAGATATTGGCGAGACAGCTTGGTCCATTGAAAATATGTTCAATCGCCTGCTGGATGAGACTATCGGCTTTAGTGAACCGTTTGTCGATATTGTGGATTTTGTGGTAACACAAGTACCGCAATTAATTAGCAACTTCAAAAAACGACAACCCAGTGATATTGATGTAAAACTGATTCAAGAATACGCTGATGCTGTTGCTAAAGGCGAAGATGTGGCAGCGTGCGCACACGTTATGTCGCAAGCCTTGCAAGATGATATTGAGCCAATTGAACAAGCACAAAATGTAACACCTGCTGAAGAGGGGTTAGATCCTGCTTTACTAGAGGTGTTTAGCTCAGAAGTTGAATCACACATAAAAGTCGTACAAGACTTTATAGATACAGAGCAAAATAGTGACTACAGCTCGCCGATTACGGATGAACTACAACGTGCCCTGCATACTTTAAAAGGTAGTGCACATATGGCGCACATCGAGTCTATTGCTGACATTGCCGGTGTGTTTGAGCATTTTGCGAAAGATTTGCGTGCTTATCATGTCGAAACGACTGCCGAAATTATTCACTTATTTATTCGCGGTAAAGATTTAATCGATGAAGGCTTCTCACAACTGGCCACCAATCCGTTTGGTAAAATATCAGGCAGTGAAGATGTTACCGCCGATGTTCAACGTTTAAGTCATCAATTAATTCAACAGTTTCACCAAAAACTGGGTACTAACGCCAGCCGAAATAATGTAGACCCTCAGGTTCTCTCTATTTTCTTATCCGAAGGCATGGATATTTTAATGGATGTGGAGGACAGTCTAGAAGAGTGGGAGAAGGACTCGAGCAAAGCGCAATTACTGGATGCCATTATCGATGAATTGCACACCTTAGAAAAAGGTGCGCAGATGGCTGATCTATTGCCTATTGTGAGTCTTTGCCAAGCCTTACAAACTGCCTATGAAAAAGTTGAACAGTTAAAAATTGAAGGCAATAGTGCCTTTATTGATGTCATCAAAGACGGTCATGAAGGGCTGTTAAATATGATGGATATGGTGGCAGCCAGTCAAGCGGTAGTGCCAGCAACAGACCTGATTGAACAATTGACTCACGGTACGGATCAATCTTCACTTGCTAGCTCTGACAACAATGATTCAGGTGAATTAATCGAGCTTGAACTGCCTGCGGTTGATGTTGAAGCGGCGCAAGCACAAGGTGACATTGATCCTGAGCTGTTAGATATTTTCTTAGAAGAAGCAGAAGAGTTAGTCGACTCCATTGGTGCATCTTTAGATGAGTGGCAAAAAGACAAAGATAACTTATTACAAGTAGCAGAATTGCAGCGTGACTTGCACACCTTTAAAGGTGGTGCACGTATGGCTGAAATCGATGCCATTGGTGATCTAGCTCATGAACTGGAAGACTTGTACGAAGGCTTAAGCCTTGGTCGGTTGTCTGCTACTGATCAATTATTTGATTTATTGCACCTTTGCGATGATCGCCTAGCAGATATGGTGAACAGCCTTGCGAATCAACAAGCAATTAAATCAGCGCCAGAATTAATTACCGCTATTCAGTTATTCATAGCAGGTGAGTCTCTAGATTTACCAGTAAATGAAAGCAGTATTGAAATTGAAACGCCTGCTCAAGATATCTCTGTTGATCAACCGCAAAGCGTCTCGGTTGCTAACATGGCATTGGACGCTGATGAGGAAGTCGTTGAAATCTTCCTAGAAGAAGCTGAAGAGCTGATGGAAGTTTTAGATGGTATTATTTTGCAGTGGCAAGGTGAGCCAACTAACTCAGAATATAACGAATCTATTCAGCGTGTATTGCATACTTTTAAAGGTGGTGCACGTATTGCGGGTTTAAGTGAGATTGGTGATCTTGCCCACAATATGGAAGACGAACTACAGCGTCGTTTAGTGAACAAACAAGCGGCGGATGATGAGTTATTTAAAAGCCTGCATGAACAATATGACTTGATAGCCAGTCGTCTTGATAGTGTGCAGCTTTGGTTAAATCAAGGTGCTCAAGGCCAAATAGTTGTAGAAACTAAGGCCGTCGAGACGCTTGATCAGGCACAAGAAGTATCCGTAGCACAAACCAGTAATGTGGTGTCGTTAGCGGTTGCAAAAGCGGCGGTTGAAACCAAACGTGATGAACAGCCGGCTCAAGTGCAGGCGGCATCGCAGGCTCAACAAGCTCGTACTCAGCCACAAGAAATGATCAAGGTACCCGCCGAACTATTAGACGGTTTGGTTAACTTGGCAGGTGAGACGTCTATTAGTCGTGGTCGACTAGAGAACCAGGTAACAGATTTTTCTTACACACTAGAAGAAATGGACTCTACGCTGGATCGTTTAAAAGATCAGCTACGCCGGTTGGATATTGAAACCGAAGCGCAAGTGTTGTTCCGTCGTGAGCAACAAGGTCCTGAGTATGAAGATTTCGATCCATTAGAAATGGACCGTTACTCTCAGCTGCAGCAGTTGTCTCGTTCATTAGTGGAGTCGGCATCGGATTTAATCGATATCAAAGCAACGCTACTGAATAAAACCAAAGACGCTGAAACCTTGTTACTGCAACAGTCACGGGTTAACACCGAGCTACAAGAAGGTTTGATGAAAACCCGTATGGTGCCGTTCAGTCGTCTGGTGCCACGCTTGCGTCGTATTGTGCGTCAAGTCGGCCAAGAGCTAGGCAAACAAGTTGAGTTACATGTTAGTAACGCCGAAGGTGAAATGGATAGAAGCGTATTAGAGCGCTTAATCTCACCACTTGAGCACATGTTACGTAACGCTGTTGACCATGGTTTAGAAAGCCAAGAAAGACGCGCGAGTGCAGGTAAGCCTGAAACCGGTAATATTTACTTAGACCTTTCTCGTGACGGTGGTGATGTTGTACTACGCCTCGCCGATGATGGTGCTGGGGTTAATTTAAAAGCGGTACGAAACAAAGCTATTGAACGTGGCTTGTTAACGGCCAATGCTAAGCTGCCCGATCAAGAGATTTTACAGTTCATCCTGCAGGCCGGTTTCAGTACCGCTGAAAAAGTCACCCAGATTTCTGGTCGTGGCGTGGGTATGGATGTAGTAAATAGCGAGATTAAGCAAGTGGGCGGCACCGTTGTGATTGACTCACAAGAAGGTAAAGGCACTGAGTTTATTATTCGCTTACCATTTACTGTATCGGTTAACCGCGCCTTGATGACCAAGGTAGGTGAAGCGCTGTTTGCTATTCCGCTTAATAGTATCGAAGGTATCGTACGGATCAGTGCGAAAAACTTATTAGAATTATATAAACAAGATAAGCCGGTTTATCATTACGGCGGTCGAGAGTATCAACTTGAATATCTTGGTAACTTATTACGCGATGAAAACATCGTACGTCTAAGTGATAACAACACACCGATGCCAGTGGTATTAGTGCGTGGTTCGCAACCAGCCGCGATTCAGGTGGATACCTTGATGGGGTCTCGTGAGATCGTGGTGAAAACCTTAGGCCCTCAGTTTAACTCTGTACTAGGTGTATCAGGTGGTACCATTCTTGGTGACGGTAGTGTGGTAATCATTCTTGATTTGCCAAACATGATGCGTCACGTGAACAGCCTAGAATACAAACAGCATGTTGAACTCCAGCAACAAGCTGAGGCGCAACTTGAACGAGCCAATGATGGCATTACCTCTGTTCTTGTCGTAGATGACTCGGTGACCGTACGTAAGGTAACGACTCGGTTGCTTGAGCGTAACGGTATGGAAGTACGTACCGCCAAAGACGGTATTGATGCTCTGGAAATATTGCAGGATTATATTCCAGACGTGGTGCTACTGGATATCGAAATGCCGCGTATGGATGGTTTCGAAGTGGCTGCACAAATGCGTCACCACTCTGTGCTTAGAAAAGTGCCAATCATTATGATTACTTCCCGTACGGGTGATAAACATAAAGAGCGCGCCATGAGTCTAGGTGTGAATGAATACCTAGGTAAGCCTTTCCAAGAAGATATCCTATTGGGTGCGATTAAAGAGATCACAGGAAAAACTCAGTGAGCGAAAGCGGCTCATTAAAGCTGGCAGTCGTCGCTGAGGACTCATTGCAGATTCATCGATTGCGCAGTGCCATAGAAGATTTTGGCTGTGAGGTGATTAGCTTAAGTCCCAAGAGTCTTCAATTGAAAGGCTTTGATCTAGATGTTTCTGCTTGGCTAGTGGATCTGCGCGAAGATGATGAGTTGCTCGAAGCATTTTGTGAATTAGAGCAGCCTGTACTTTTAGGGTTTGAAGCGGCTCCTTCAGCACAAACCCCTGAGTACCCTCGTTGGGAAAAACGACTCTACGCAAAATTAAAAACATTAATCGGTAAAGACTTTATTATAGCCAGTAATACTCAAGCCAGTATTACAGCCATCGAGCAATTAGCGCCACAAGCCATTGCTATCCCATTACCTGAAGATGTAATTGGCGATAACGAAAATCAAGCTCAAAATATATTTGTAATTGGCAGTTCTTTAGGCGGCCCAGAGGCGGTGAAGGCATTTTTAGATGCACTGCCACATGGTTTGCCCGTAGGCTTTGTTTACGGCCAGCATATCGATGCGCAGTTCGTACAGGTGTTGGCACAAGTATTAGGGCGACATTCGCACTTTAAATTACGTATCACTGAACAAGACGCGGTCATCCGTAATGGTGAAGTACTGATCGTACCTGCGGATAAAGAAGTGGGGTTTAAAAATGGCTTGGTGCATATTTATGATCACCCGTGGCCTGGACCTTACGGCCCGTCAGTTGATCAACTTATTATTAATACGTTAAAAGGCTTTCCTCAGGCCGGTGTTATTTTATTTAGTGGCATGGGCAACGACGGAGCTGAAGCGGTATCGCAATTGGATTCAGCGTGTACTCAGGTTTGGGCACAAAATAGCGAAACCTGTGCCAGTGCCGCCATGCCAGACGCTTCACGGGAAACCGGTTCGGTAAGCTTTAGTGGCTCACCACAACAACTTGCTCAATACTTAGTTGAGCACATACAGCAATTAGAAACACAACGCTTGGTGGATACTCATGCAACAATTGAAAAGTGACCAGCAAACAACAGATGCACTACCTTGCCTACTGATTCCTATGCTAGGTGGTCGTATTGTTTTGCCTAACGTAACCGTGGCTGAATTAATTCCATATCAAGCGCCGCAAGCAACTAATGCGGATGCTGATTGGATTGTGGGTTCTATCGAGTGGCGCGGCACCATGATCCCTGTGATTTCTTACGAAGCATTTTGTGGTCAGCGCTCTGGCTCTCAAGGGGAAGATTTGCGTGTTGCGGTAGTGAACGCGCCTAATGGTGAGTCTGGCGGTTTGCGTTTCTTTGGTTTGCTAACACAAGGTATTCCAAGTTTGATTAAGCTAGAAGAAGCGGCAATTAAAGAAAACCACAATAGTAACTTGCTAAAAGGCCAAAAGATGGCCGTAACACTAGAAACTGGCCATGCCATTATTCCTGATTTAGATATGGTTGAGAAAGGGATTTTAGCGCAGAAGTGGCAATAGGTTTTAGTTTTCTAGATTAAAATAAAAAGCGGATATGTGAGAACGTATCCGCTTTTTTTGTGAAAGTTTATAATTGCCAGACGCTCTGCTCAAAAATCCCCCCACTGACTTTGCAATAAAGTCACTGCCGTTAATGCTGCGGTTTCCGTTCTTAATACTCTCGGTCCAATCAGTTTTGCTTTGAAGCCATAATCACAGGCTTGTTGGATTTCATCTTGCGACAAACCGCCCTCTGGGCCGATGGCAATCACGGCAGACGATACAGATTCGGGTGTGGCTTGATCGGCATTGCCTCTTGGGTCCAGCACCCATTTCTCATCGGCTTTAACACTACCGATCCACTCTTGAAATCTAATCACAGGGTTTAAAATAGGTAACACATCACGGCCACATTGTTCGCAGGCACTGATAATAATGCCTTGCCATTGCTTGATTTTTTTCTCCATACGTTCAGCATTGAGTTTCACATCACAGTGCTCTGTCCATAGAGGTGTGATTTCGCTGACACCTAACTCCACCGCTTTTTGAATGACAAATTCCATCTTATCGCCCTTAGATAAGGCTTGGCCCACATGAATCGAAAGGGGTGATTCATTATTGGTATTTACCTTATTTTGGATCTGAACTGAAACACGCTTGCGGTCGCTGTGTTCAATGGTAGCGGTAAAGTGATAGGGCCCTTGCCCGTTAAATAAAATCAGTTCGCGACCTGCCTGCATGCGTAATACTTTTCCCACGTGATTGGCAGCGCTTTCATCTAAATCGATTAGCGTGTTTTCGGTGAAAGTCTGTGGTGTGTAAATTCGTGGGATACGCATATAGAGTCAGATGTCGGAAGTTAAAAGTTGGAGGTCTTACAATAGCAGCGACTGACTTCTGTCTCCAGACGTCAGGCTAAAAATTAACGTGAATGGCTACCATCACAAAACGGTGCGTTTTCTGTGTCTTTACAGGCACACAAAAATTTTGCTTCGGTTTTTTCAGCGGTAAACTTCATGGGTTGGTAAGGCGTGCCTTTATGGCTGCCATCACAAAAGGGTTGTGCTTGACTACGGCCACATTCACACCAAAAATACGTTTTACCGGCTTCTAGTTCAACTCGAATGGGTTGGCGCATAGTGCTCTCCGAACAAAAGAGGTGGAAGATGTAAAACAAGAGTGTATGTGTTGCACCCTCTGTTTTACATCTATTGTCTTGCTGTTTAGTTGATTACCAAAGACCAAGGTTTTTCCAAACATTCATGCACGGGTCTGCTTGGTTGAGTGTATAAAAGTGCAAGCCAGGTACATCATTTTCTACTAAGTCTTCACACATTTGCGTAATGACTTCTTCACCAAACTTCATGATGCTTTCACTATCGTCGCCGTAAGCTTCTAGTTGCTTGCGAATCCAACGTGGGATTTCAGCACCACAAGAGTCACTGAAACGGGCCAACTTGGTGTAGTTGGTGATTGGCATGATGCCCGGCACGATTGGTATATCAATGCCCATTTCTTCACAGCGATCTAAAAAGTAAAAATAGCTATCAACGTTGAAGAAGTACTGAGTGATGGCGCTATCAGCACCGGCATCCACTTTACGTTTGAAGTTTAAAAGATCTTGTTCAAAGTTTTTCGCTTGTGGGTGCATCTCTGGGTATGCGGCCACTTCAAGGTGAAATTTATCACCGTGTTCGGCTTTAATTAGTTCAACTAATTCGTTGGCGTATCGTAATTCGCCAGCACTGGCAGCCATACCAGAAGGTAGGTCACCACGTAACGCGACAATGCGCTCTATGTCATTTTGTGCGTAGTGATTGAGTAAGTCTTTAATGTTGGCTTTGGTTTCACCGACACACGATAAATGTGGTGCAGTGCCAATACCTTTTGCATTCATGCCTGTTACGGTGCTAATCGTATGTTCACGAGTAGAGCCGCCGGCACCATAGGTTACCGAGAAAAAGTCTGGGTTCAGTTCGGCTAGTTTGTCGCGTGTGGCAAATAACTTGGCGGTCCCTTCTTCCGTTTTGGTTGGGAAGAATTCAAAGCTTAAACGGAAATTATCCATGGGCGTCTCGGTATTAATGTGTTTACTGGTAAGCTTTACGGTTAGTTAGCTTAAGGCCGAAGCTTAACGCTTCAGGCCCCAAGCTTCTAGCTCGAAGTTAGTACTTGTAGCTTTCTGGTTTATACGGACCGTCAACGGGCACACTGATGTAGTCAGCTTGAGTTTGAGTCAGTTTGGTTAGTACGCCACCGAAACCTTCAACCATGTCTTTTGCAACTTCTTCGTCTAATTTTTTAGGCAAGATTTTCACATAAACATTTTTAGCTTTTTCAGTTTCTGCTAAGTCGGCGAATTTCTTCTCGAACAAATACATTTGCGCTAACACTTGGTTGGCGAAAGAACCATCCATGATACGGCTTGGGTGACCTGTTGCGTTACCAAGGTTAACTAAGCGACCTTCAGACAGTAGGATCAAATGATCATCACTGGCTTTGTCACGATACACTTTATGAACCTGTGGTTTGATCTCGTCCCATTCCCAGTTTTCACGCATGAATACAGTATCGATTTCGTTATCGAAGTGACCAATGTTACATACCACTGCGCGGTTTTTAAGTGATTGCAGCATGTTTTTGTCACACACATTCACGTTACCTGTGGTGGTTACGATCAGGTCTGTGGTGCCTAGAAGAAGCTTATTAATGCCTTCAAGAGTACCGGTGTTCACGCCGTCGATGAAAGGTGAAACCACTTCAAAACCATCCATGCACGCTTGCATGGCGCAGATAGGATCCACTTCTGAGATTTTTACGATCATACCTTCTTGACGCAAAGAAGCAGCAGAACCTTTACCTACGTCACCGTAACCCACAACCAATGCTTTCTTGCCAGATAGCAGGTGGTCAGTACCACGTTTGATTGCATCGTTTAAAGAATGACGACAGCCATATTTGTTGTCGTTTTTCGATTTCGTTACCGCATCGTTTACGTTGATAGCCGGTACTTTAAGCTCGCCTTTTTCCATCATTTCTAATAGACGATGCACACCAGTAGTGGTTTCTTCAGAAATACCGTGAATGTCTTTTAGAAGTTGTGGGAATTTGTTATGAACCATTTCAGTCAGGTCGCCACCGTCATCAAGAATGATATTGGCATCCCATACTTTATCGCTACCCATTTCGGCAAGGATCGTTTGCTCGATACACCATAGAGCTTCTTCTTCCGTTTCGCCTTTCCAAGCGAAAACAGGAATTCCGGCTGCTGCGATCGCCGCTGCTGCGTGATCCTGGGTAGAGAAAATATTACAAGAAGACCAACGCACTTCAGCACCTAGATCAATCAAGGTTTCGATCAACACAGCGGTTTGGATTGTCATGTGGATACAACCCATGATCTTCGCACCCGCTAACGGTTGTGCGTCTTTATACTTACGACGCAGTGCCATTAGAGCTGGCATTTCACCTTCGGCAATTTGAATTTCTTTACGGCCCCAAGCCGCATCCAGTGCGAATTGTTCTGGGGTTTTTGCTGCAACTTTGTAGTCAGTGAAAGACATGAATATTCCTCTTTGAAACTAAATACAAACCCAATGGGTTTGGTTTATTAATGTTAAATTTGATTCGTATAGGAGGTGCGAAGACCTCCCATTATTTGTTGCGAATTAAAGACCGGCAGCGGCTTTTAACGCGTCAACTTTATCCGTGCGTTCCCATGTGAACGCCGTGAAAGTTTTAGTTTTCTCAACACCTTGCTCATTATAGGTGTATGTATGCTTGAATGGTTCGCGACCAAAGTGACCGTAAGCGGCGGTTATTTGATACATAGGGTTTAATAACTCTAGCTGGTTTTGAATCGCGTATGGGCGTAAATCAAATACTTTACGAATCACTTTCGCTAACTCAATGTCAGTTAATTTACCGGTACCAAAGGTGTTAACAGAAATAGACGTAGGTTCAGCAACGCCTATGGCATAAGACACTTGGATCTCACAACGATCAGCCAATTCAGCCGCTACGATATTCTTTGCTACATAGCGAGCCATGTAGGCAGCAGAACGGTCAACCTTGGAAGGATCTTTACCAGAGAATGCGCCGCCACCGTGACGTGCCATGCCGCCGTAAGTATCAACGATAATCTTACGTCCCGTTAAACCTGCATCACCCACAGGGCCACCGATGACAAAATTACCGGTTGGGTTGATGTGGTATAAGGTATCCGCCGTTAACCAACCATCAGGGAAAACAGGTTTGATGATGTGCTCTAATACTTGTGCACGTAGTTCATCTAATGAAATAGAAGGGTCATGCTGAGTTGACAGTACAACGGCATCCACTTTTGGCGAGTCGCCTTCGTAGTTGATGGTCACTTGAGATTTTGCATCTGGGCGCAACCACGTAAGAGTGCCGTTACGACGCAATTCAGATTGGCGTTTAACTAATAAGTGCGCGTAATAAACCGGCGCAGGCATTAGATTCGGCGTTTCATTGGTGGCGTAACCAAACATTAAACCTTGGTCGCCAGCGCCTTGGTCTTCTGGTTTGGTGCGGTCAACGCCTTGGTTGATATCCACAGACTGCTTACCAATACCGTTTAGTACGGCACACGTGGCGCCATCAAAGCCCACTTCTGAACTGTTGTAGCCAATGCCTGTGATGACATCACGCACGATGTCTTCAAGATCCACATAGCAAGAAGTGGTGACTTCACCAGCCACTACTGCCATGCCCGTTTTAACTAAAGTTTCTACCGCAACACGGGCGTAAGGATCACGCGCGATAATGGCATCCAGTACGGCATCACTGATTTGGTCGGCTACTTTATCTGGGTGTCCTTCGGATACAGATTCCGATGTAAAAATAGAATATTCGCTCATTAAATTATTCTCCTAAAGTCATTCTTTTGTTCTAAGGTTTTTTAAACAATTGAATTTGGATTTGGAATCCGTTACGTAAACCAACAAATACTTGATGTTGGTGGGTTAATCCTGCTTCTTTCGCCCAGTCTTTGATTTCTTCTGGGTCGAGTCCTAGCCATAAATCACCACAACTTTCTTTTACCCAGTTTTGATCGTGTGGGCATAAATCGGTAATCAGTAGATAGCCGTTTTTATTCAGTAATTTTGCAGAGGCTGTTAACGCTTCGGCTGGCGCTGGAATATGGTGAACCACCATATTAAAAGCTAATAAGTCCACAGTGATGTTACGGGCAACTGCATCAAGTGGTTCTCCTAAAACAAATTCTACATTTGCTAAAGGGCAATGCTGCTTCGCTAGATCCAGCATAGCGGGTGAATTATCTAATGCATAAACTCGAGCAAATCGTTCACTGAGTGGCTTTAAAAATCCGCCTTGTCCCGGCCCCACTTCCATGGCATGAGCACTCTTTGGCAGTTCAATGGCCTTTAGCACTTCTTCAAGGCTTGCGGCGTAATGCTCGTATCCGGCGATTAAATCGGTTACTTGAGTAAACTTACCAGCGTGTTTTTCAAAAAACAGTTGGCTTTGTTGGCCGCGCTCGGCATGAATATTATTCAAGCCATTATCTAATACATTATTCCAGGGCATATCATCGATGGCGGCGAATATACGGCTGCGTACTTCATCTAGTTGCGCACCATTTAATAGGGCGCGGCGATAAAAGATGGAGTTACCTTCACGACGAGTGCTGACCAAATGCACACTGGCTAAAATTTTCAGGTGATGGCTCATGCGTGATTGGCTGACATTGAAGATCTCGGCCAGTTCTAATACACCAAATGAGTCCTGCTTTAATAACTGAAGTATCTGTAAACGCAGGCTGTCACCGGCTGCTTTATTAAGCAGAGCAAGATTCTCGATGTTTGTGCTTGGATCATTAACAGGCACACAGCACACCTAATGATTAATAAGTCGGCTAAGGTATCACTCTAGGCGAGTAATGCCAATATCTATATTAAAATATTTTAATATAGATATTCTAAGGTTAATAACACAAGCCTATGCCCGTCAGGCCGACCATAGCGGGCTTGTAGAAGCTGGGTATAACTAAAAGTGATTATCTCGTGCTCTAGGTGTGTGATATACATCAAGTTATGCCGATGTTGGCCGATAATAAAAATAACAAGAGAGGGATTGCTATGAACAAGAAAAATGCATTGGGTATTCTATTTTTGGCTGGATTTTTAGCCATGTTGCTTGCAGGTATGGTGTATTTACAACCAGAGAAAACGCAACCGCAAACCGCTGAATATGACTTGCGCGGGTTTCCGGCTTTGCCTAGCGAGCGTCGCTAGTTTTACGCTTTAATCAATTTCATAAAAAACGCCTCTATTGAGGCGTTTTTTTTAAAGTGAATTAATTAAAAAGTCAGTAACTTAGGTTTATACATTTTTAACGTGGGCATGGTCATACCAACGCTAGCGTTAATGTAAGTTGGGTCGGCAACGGTATAGCGACGACCTTGAAGCTCCCAACTGTCCCCTATGGCTTTGCCATCTAATGCGACCGCTGCGGCAATGTGACCTGGGTAATCTAACAGCACTACATCGAGTTTTAATAAGCGTTTTACTAACCATGCAAATAAAGTCGCGCGGTCTTCACAGTCACTGTATGGATAGTGCAGGGTTTCCACAGGGTATAGATAGTTTTCTTCGCGGAATTGCTGTTCGTCTGTTTTATAGCTAAACGCAGTTTGCACAAAACGCAGTAATAAGTTCACCGCATCTTGCTCGCTTTTGCCTTCTACTAGGGGCGCTAATTGGGAGAGTAATTCGTTGGCGGTGCTTGGTGGCAAACCTTCATGAGCATATTGACTGATGGCTAATTGAGGGGTGGTTTTGGCCAGTTCGATTTGCCCAAGGTCATAATGCAGTTGAATATTGTGAGTGTTGCCTTGGTATTGAAAACTTAAGTCTTTTTGTTTGATCTGGTTTGAGGTGAGAAGTTGTTGATTGTTATCAAAGTCCAATGGCATGTTGGCGCCTGCATGCTTACCGTCATAGGTATAAGCGCGGCCTGTACTAAGTTGTTTGCCATCTAGGCTCACGGCATAAAAGCGCGTGCCACTAAAGGTAAAGTAGGTGACACCGAATAAAGCTTGCTTGGATGGCATCAGCAGAAATGCATTTTGGTTGTAGGCTACGCGAGCATCGAATCCGGCTTTTACCAGTAAATACCAAGTAACCAGCTGTTGTGCATTGTGGCCACTTACATCAATCGCTTGCACATAATGATGAAACAATACGGCTGTGCCCCAAGAATTCAAATTAAGCTGTTGAGCTGTTTTAGTGAGGTCGTTGATTATTTTGTCGTGTGGCGCACTGGCAAGGGCTGCATAGAAGTCAGCAATGTTGTCGCTGCTCATCTTGCCGTTGAAGCTTTGCTTGAGTTTATCGTCTTCGAGCAAGTTAAGAGTATGACCAAATAACTGTATTTCTACAGTGTTGGCGGCAACGGGAGCTGGTTTTATGGGCTGTGGCTTTATCTCAGGTTTGACTGGTTCGGGAATGACAATGGGTTTCACTACAGGAGTGTTATCTGCAATGGGTTTGTCATCAGTAGGCTTGGGCGCTTTTGGCAGCAATACGGGCTTGGGCTTACTGTCTAATACAATGGGTTTTTTAACGTCTACTGCTTTCCACTGTTGCTTCAAAAAGCCTAAAAATGCCTTATCTTCGGCATCCATATAATCTTGGAATTCTTGTTTGGCAGCCCCCATATCCATGGAATTCTGTTTTAGCCACTCGTTGTACTCGCTGTCGGCGAATGTGAGCGCACTGACAATGGTGATTAAGCAAGCTGCTACAGAGTATTTCATGGGCAATCCTTCGTTATTTTTATTCCATTAGTAACACTGACTGATTCGTTAGTGAAAAGCCAGATATGATCCATCCTTCATTGATGAATGGACCATTCTCAGGGATAATACGCCCCCTTTATTATCGTGCCCAGTAGTAAGCTTTCTCTTACTGCCTTTGAAAGATCAAATTGATCAGGAGTCACTCCATGACAGACCGTCGTCAGCTGGCCAACGCTATACGCGCATTGAGTATGGATGCAGTACAAAAAGCCAAATCCGGCCACCCAGGTGCCCCAATGGGTATGGCGGACATTGCTGAGGTTCTATGGAATGACCATATGAATCACAACCCAGCTAACCCTGATTGGTTCGACCGCGACCGTTTTGTATTGTCTAACGGCCATGGCTCTATGCTTATTTACTCTTTACTGCACCTGACTGGCTACGAGCTAAGCATTGACGATCTTAAGCAGTTCCGTCAAATGCACTCTAAAACACCGGGCCACCCTGAATACGGTTATGCACCTGGTATCGAAACCACCACTGGCCCACTAGGCCAAGGGATTGCGAACGGCGTGGGTATGGCGTTGGCAGAAAAAATCTTAGCGGCACAATTCAATAAGCCAAATCACGATATTGTTGATCACAACACGTATGTGTTCTTAGGCGACGGCTGCATGATGGAAGGTATCTCTCATGAGTCTTGTTCGCTAGCGGGTACGTTGGGTCTGGGTAAGCTGATCGCGTTTTACGATGACAACGGTATTTCTATCGATGGTGAAGTGGAAGGTTGGTTCACTGACGACACCGTTAAGCGTTTTGAGGCCTACAACTGGCAGGTAATCCCTGCGGTTGATGGTCATGATGCAGCGGCGATTGAAGCGGCTATTCAAGCCGGTAAAGCAGAAGTGAATAAGCCAACGCTTATTTGCTGTAAAACTGTAATCGGGTTTGGCTCGCCAAACAAAGAAGGCAAGGAAGATTGCCACGGCGCGCCACTAGGTGACGACGAAATCAAATTAACCAAAGAGCGTTTAGGTTGGAAATACGGTGCATTTGAAGTACCGGCAGACGTTTACGCTGGTTGGAATGCAAAAGACAAAGGCGCAGCTAAAGAAGCCGCTTGGAATGAGAAATTTGCCGCTTACGCAAAAGCCTTCCCGCAAGAAGCCGCTGAATATACTCGTCGCATGAAAGGCGATCTGCCAATCGACTTCTCTGCAAAAGCCGAAGCCTTTATTCAAGAATGCCAAGCTAAAGGCGAAAGCATTGCTTCACGTAAAGCCTCGCAAAATGCGATTTGCAGACTTGCACCTGAACTTCCAGAAATCTTAGGTGGCTCTGCTGACCTTGCAGGCTCTAACCTAACACTTTGGCCTGAAGCGAAAGGTGTGTCGGCTAAGGATGCGTCCGGTAATTACATGTATTACGGCGTACGTGAATTTGGTATGAGTGCCATCATGAACGGCATCGCGTTACATAAAGGTTTGGTTGCTTATGGCGCAACCTTCTTAATGTTCATGGAATACGCCCGTAATGCGATTCGCATGGCCGCATTAATGAAACAGCGCGCCATTCACGTTTACACCCACGATTCTATTGGCTTAGGTGAAGATGGCCCAACTCACCAACCGGTTGAGCAGTTAACTAACTTGCGCACCACGCCTAACCTAAATACTTGGCGTCCATGTGATGCGGTTGAGACAGCCGTCGCTTGGAAAAACGCCATTGAGCGTGCAGATGGCCCAACGACTATGATTTATTCGCGCCAAGGCTTGCCACATCAGGAGCGTAGTCCTGCGCAAGTAGCTGACATCAATAAAGGCGGTTACATCCTTAAAGATGTAGCTAATGCTAAAGCTATTTTGATTGCCACGGGTTCTGAGATTGGTTTAGTCATGGATGCAGCGGCTGAACTTGAAGCCAAAGGTATCGCGGTACGCGTTGTCTCTATGCCGTGTGCTGAAATCTTCTGCAAGCAAGATGCAGCTTACATTGAATCTGTATTGCCAGCGGCTATCAGTGCTCGTGTTGCAGTAGAAGCGGCGCACAAAGATTACTGGTACAAATTTGTTGGCCTAAATGGCGCGGTAGTGGGCATGGACACCTTTGGTGAGTCAGCGCCGATTGCGGACTTGATGAAACACTTTGGTTTTACTGTAGACAAAGTTGTCGCAGCGGTTGAAGGTGTTTTGTAAGGCGTCTGCGTTGTGTAAATACATTTAAATGGATGTATTGAGTAAACGTCATCCCCGCCTGCGCGGGGATGACGGTTTAAATTTCTGTATGTGTTTTAGCTGAGTAACCTAGCTTTATGTCACTAAAAATTGCAATCAACGGTTTTGGTCGTATTGGGCGCTGTGTCCTGCGGTCAATCTATGAACGTAATTTACAAAACGAGATTGAGATCGTAGCCATTAATGAGCTGGCGGATTGTGACACCATTAGCTACATGCTGCGTTATGATAGCACCCACGGACGCTTCCCATTTGAAGTGTCGGTTAATGAAGACATACTGACCATTATTGATGGCCAAGGGGTTGCACGTAATATTCAAATCTTGCATGAAGCCGACATTGAAAACTTACCTTGGAAAAAGTTACACGCCAATGTGGTTTTAGAGTGCACAGGTCAGTTTAAAAACCAAGAGCAGTTGCAACCTCATTTAGATCAAGGTGCAAAAAAAGTATTGTTAAGCCAACCTGGTGAAAGCGATGTGGATTTCACATTAATTGCCGGCGTGAATCAAAACAACTTAGCCGACACTCATAAAATTGTATCTGTTGGCTCGTGTTCAACGAATTGCGTCTTACCGGTTATGGCCATACTCGATGAACACTTTGGTATTGAAAGCGGCGTGAGCACTACGATCCACTCTGCCATGAATGACCAGCCAGTGATTGACGCCTATTCAAGTGACTTACGCCGAACACGTGCCGCTGTCGCCAGTATTATTCCAGTGGATACCGCATTGCCAAAAGGCATTGCGCGGATCATGCCTCATTTAGACGGTTGCATTGAAAGTTTGCATTTGCGTGTGCCCACATTAAATGTGTCGGCCATGGACTTAACCTTGCAGCTGAAAAATAAAATAACCGCAGAACAAATTAATACATTATTAAAGCAGCACAGTTTAGCCGATTTAAGAGGCTTGATTGGTTTCAGTAATGAGCCCCATGCGTCGGTTGATTTTAATCATGACGCGCGCAGCGGTGTGATCGATGGTACGCAAACTCGAGTAAGCGGTGATCGCTTATTAAAATTATTAATCTGGTTTGATAACGAATGGGGTTTTGCCAATCGCATGGTAGATGCGTTGCAAAATACTCAGTTCAAACAGAATATAAAGTGATAAAAACTTAAATGTGGGAGGGCGCTTGCGCGCGACGAATTTACCGTAATTTGTCGCGCGCATACCCAAAACATCCGCTTCGCGGAAGGGGAATCTGAGCGCTCTCCCACAAAAAATAGAAATTTTAAAGTTATAAAATAGGAAAAAGACATGACCGTTTTGAGAATGGCCGATCAAGACCTTAAAGGAAAAAAGGTTCTAATTCGTGAAGACCTAAACGTACCCATTAAAGATGGCAAGGTATCGTCTGATGCGCGTTTACGTGCTGCCATGCCAACCATTAAATTTGCGCTTGAAGCGGGCGCGAAAGTGATTGTTATGTCACACCTTGGTCGTCCAACCGAAGGCGAGTACGAAGAAAAATTCTCAATGCAACCAGTGGCTAATTACTTAAGCGACGCGCTTGGCAAAGATGTCCCTGTTATCAAAGATTTTGCAGCGGGCGTTGACGTCGCTGACGGCGAACTCGTGTTATTAGAAAACGTACGCTTCAATAAAGGCGAGAAAAAAGACGAAGACGATCTAGCCAAAGCCTACGCAGCACTTTGTGATGTGTTTGTTATGGATGCATTTGGAACCGCGCATCGCGCACAAGCGTCGACTCATGGCGTGGCTAAGTTTGCACCAATCGCATGTGCTGGCCCATTATTAGCCGCTGAATTAGATGCACTTGGTAAAGCATTAGACAAACCTGAGCGCCCGCTTGTTGCCATCGTTGGCGGATCAAAAGTATCGACTAAACTTGACGTACTCGAAAGCTTGTCTGATTTATGTGACCAAATTATCGTAGGCGGCGGCATCGCTAATACGTTCTTGGCCGCTGCTGGTAAGCCTGTAGGCAAGTCTTTGTACGAAGAAGACTTAGTACCACAAGCCAAAGCGTTAATGGAAAAAGTGTCTATCCCTGTACCGACAGACGTAGTATGTGCGAAGAAATTTGCCGAAGACGCAGAAGCAACGTTGAAGTCAGCTGACGATGTAACAGAAGACGACATGATTTTCGACATTGGCCCTGATTCTGCCAAAGCATTAGCCGAACAACTAAAAGAAGCCAAAACCATTATCTGGAACGGCCCTGTTGGCGTATTCGAATTTGACCAATTTGGTGAAGGCACTAAGGCGCTAGCACTGGCCATTGCTGAAAGCCAAGGCTTCTCGATTGCGGGCGGCGGTGACACGCTAGCGGCTGTGGATAAGTACAATATTGCCGATAAAGTATCCTATATTTCAACGGGTGGCGGTGCTTTCCTTGAATTTGTTGAAGGTAAGGTTTTACCAGCTGTTGCGATTTTAGAAAAGCGCGCTGCTGAATAAGAGATGGGTTATCTGAGATGAAAGGTACCCCTCATCTCAGAAAGACTTTAGAAATTCTGCTTAATGAGTAGAATGGATCACAATTAAATTTAAGCGTTTGATGCAGGATGGAGTTTCATCTCTCATCTCCCATCCAACGTCTCCCGTTTTAAAATAGAGGACTTACACATGGCACTTATTTCCCTACGCCAAATGTTGGATCACGCGGCCGAATACGGCTACGGTGTACCAGCGTTTAACGTAAACAACTTAGAGCAAATGCGTGCCATCATGATGGCGGCGGATCTAACGGATTCTCCGGTTATCGTGCAGGCGTCTGCGGGTGCTCGCAAATACGCAGGCGCCCCTTTCTTGCGTCACCTGATTTTGGCGGCCATTGAAGAGTTCCCACACATTCCAGTGTGTATGCACCAAGACCACGGCGCGTCTCCTACTGTGTGTCAGCGTTCTATCCAGTTAGGTTTCTCATCAGTGATGATGGACGGTTCTTTAGGTGAAGACGGCAAAACCCCCATGTCTTACGAGTACAACGTTGATGTGACTCGTCGCACCGTTGAAATGGCCCACGGTTGTGGTGTGTCGGTTGAGGGTGAATTAGGTGTGCTGGGTTCTTTAGAGACTGGCCAAGCCGGTGAAGAAGACGGCGTTGGTGCTGAAGGCACGTTAAGCATGGATCAGATGCTGACTGACCCAGAAGAAGCGGCTGACTTTGTTAAGCAAACTGGTGTTGATGCGTTGGCAATTGCGTGTGGTACGTCTCACGGTGCTTACAAATTCACTCGTCCACCAACGGATGACATTCTTGCGGTTGATCGTATTAAAGAGATCCACAAGCGTATTCCAAATACTCACCTTGTTATGCACGGCTCGTCTTCTGTGCCACAAGAGTGGTTAGCGATCATCAATGAATTTGGTGGTGAGATTCCTGAGACTTACGGTGTGCCGGTTGAGCAAATCGTTGAAGGCATCAAGCACGGCGTGCGTAAAGTAAACATCGATACCGATTTACGTTTAGCGTCTACCGGTGCGATTCGTAAGTTTTTGGCTGAAAACCCAAGCGAATTTGACCCACGTAAATATTTCTCTGCGTCTGTTAAAGCGATGCAAGAAATCTGTGTGGCTCGCTATGAAGCGTTCGGCACAGCCGGTAATGCGTCAAAAATGAAAGCATTGTCGTTAGATGCTATGTTTGATCGTTATCAGTCTGGTGAACTTAACCCACAAGTTAAGTAATTCACGCTTTGATGGTTGAATAACAAAAACGCCTGCAGATGCAGGCGTTTTTGGTTATGGTGATTTAAAACACAAGAGCGACAAGATGAGACAAGACATTAAATGGGATTTAACAAATCCATTCTTGATGAATATTGTGGTCCAAGTGAATGAAACCGATCGCTTGGGTCATACAAATAACCAAGTGTATTTGAAGTGGCTTGAGCAAATCAGTTGGCAGCATATTGA
>JAWUYY010000087.1:0-24321 GCA_034110565.1 Bermanella sp.
ATGCATCAAGATTTTCTGCGAGAAAAGAGGTACTATACCCGCTCAAAATGTAAGTCAATTAAGTGTGAGTGCCATGAGCGTCGAACAAGCTTTACTGCAGCGTAGTGATAATAAATGTGAATTGTGTGGGTCAACTGAGCAGCTAGCGCCTTTGGCAGTCGAGCCCTCAGATGGCAGCCTTGATCAGAGTATCGTGGCATGTGAAACGTGTCGTAGCCAAGTTGCAGACCAAGCTAGCATGGATGTAAATCATTGGCGTTGCCTGAATGATAGTATGTGGAGCCAAGAGCCAGCTGTACAGGTGATGGCATACCGTCAACTGTTTGCTTTGATTTCTAAAGGTGAAACTTGGGCGCAAGACAGTTTAGATATGCTCTATCTTGACCCTGAGGTAGAAAAGTGGGCCAAAATGGGCTTGCCTGATGAAGATGCAGAGCCTACTTTTGATGTAAATAAAACGTCTCTTCAAGCGGGTGATAGTGTAACTCTAATTAAAGACTTAGTCGTTAAGGGCGCTAACTTTACCGCTAAGCAAGGAACACTGGTTAAAAATATCTCGCTAACCAGTAACCCTAAGCATATTGAAGGCAAAGTAAATGGCTCACAAATTGTAATCATTTCTGAGTACTGTAAAAAAGCCTAATTACGAGCTGATTTAAAAAACTCCATGGTGTGATGCTTAAAGCAATCAGATTCATGGGGTTTTTTTTCGTTTAAAAATCAAACAGATCAATAATACACATGGTATTGATAAACATTATCACTTTCATTAAGATATGCGTATAGTTACCTTTTGGGATGTGCACACGATGGCGGTTTTAGGATTTATTGATGAAATAGGTGGTCCAGTTGTGGCCATTCTGCTGTTGTCTTCGGTAGTAGCCACTACCTTCATTTTACTTAAATTGGCTCAAATAATTCTGCAAAGACCCACTCAAAATGCCAGTCCATCTCAGTTGTTGCGATATATGCAGCAGGATGAGATCAAGCAACTAGCCTTACTTTCTCAGAATCAACGCAATCCTCGTAGCCAAATTATCGGGCGCTCAGTGAACCTGTTTCAAGGGCGTACACTTGATAATGACAGTGCTCAAGTTGAAATCATGCGCCAAGCGCGACTCGTTGTAGATGGATATAAATCGTATTTACGACCACTCGAAGTGATTGCCACCGTTTCTCCATTATTGGGGCTGTTTGGTACAGTACTTGGGATGATTGAGGCATTTAAGGCGATGGAAATGGCTGGCGCTCAAGTTGACCCAGCTGTTTTATCTGGTGGTATTTGGCAGGCGTTATTAACCACAGCCGTTGGTTTAGGCGTGGCAATTCCTGTGTCTTTATTGCATAGCATGTTTGAGCGCCATGGCGAATTACAAACACAAGCATTACAGGATGACATTGGCCAAATTTTTACATTCTTTGCTAAACGTCAGCTTGTTGCACAAACCAGTAATCAAAACTGCGCTTCATGAATAATACATTGTCATTAACCTCAACAATGCGTCGTGCTAAGCCTATTAGCTTAACGGCGCTCATTGATGTTGTTTTTATATTGCTGATGTTTTTCATGCTCACGTCTAGCTTTAGTCAGTGGCAAATACTCGATCTCAATTCGGCAAGCGCCAATGATCAAGCAAAGAAAGACGCGCCTCCAGTATTAGTGGTTTATGAAAATGAATTTGGGTTGCTAACCGATACCATGACACGACCCATCGCTCTTAATAAGGTAGTTAGCGAGTTAGTGGATTTTGATTTAAGCCAAACGTTTATTATTAGTGGGCAAGATTCAGTGCAATTGAGTCGTCTGATTGAAACTTATGAAGCGCTTCAGCAGCAAGGCTTTTTAAATATTCAAATCGGGCAATACATCAGCGAGAAAAAATAACGTCATGAAAATGAATGATTTTAATCTGATGGATAATGAAAGAGTGACGTCGTCATCAGATGACAACATGATTCCATTAATTAACATTGTATTTCTCCTGCTGATTTTCTTTATGGTGGCAGGGCAGATCAAAGCACAACCAGATAAAGAAATTTCTTTACCTGTGAGCAGTGAATTAGAAAATGCTCACGCAGAGCTATTAAGATTAGAGATCTTTGTCGATGGCGCATTCAAATTAAACGGACACTATGTCGAGCTAGAACAAATTAGAACGCAGCTTGAAAAGGAATCTAGTAGTGTAATTGCATTGTTTGCTGATGCGCGAGTCACGGCTAAACAACTAGACGATGTGTTACAAGTATTTGCCAATGACGCACGTTTTAAAATTAAATTGTATACCTTGGAGCAGTCATAATGGGTATGCGAAGCTGGTCTGTTGCAATATTGCTGGCTGTTTCAGTGCATGTTTTAGCGTTGTTTGCCATCTTAGTGGAAGCAAAAAATACAGAAGGCGATGCACTTGATGCAGGTGAAATGGGGATAGAAGTAGGTGCTGGCACACTAGGCTCATTTGCGAATATCCAGGAAAGAATTTCGATGTTAAGCGAAGCGAGTTCAGAAAAAATAGATACCCAAGAACCTGAGCAAGTAAAGAAGATTCCAGTTAAAGAGTCGAACGAAAAAGTCATCATAAAACCGGTTGTTGAAGCAGTCATCGTTAAAGAAAATAGCTTTAAACCGGCAAAAGAAGTTGAAAAAATAATTATAAGTGAAGCACTTACTTCACCAAGTGAAAATGAGAGAGAAGAAGTAAAGTCTGAGACTAAATCCAGTGCCGCCTATGTACAGGCGGCGATTAAATCTACAGGCCGATCAGACCAAGAAAAAAGCGGGGGTGCTAAAGGCAGTGTCCGTAATTACATTAATCAAATGAATCGTTGGTTGGCTCAACATCAGCGTTATCCACTAGATGCCAAAAAAGAAAAGCAAGAAGGCACGGTGCGTGTCGCTTTTACAATTGATCGAAAAGGTAATGTTCTGCGCCGATCGATTGAAAGATCTAGTGGTTATCCTCTACTTGATGATGCGGCACTTAAGGTGTTGGATGATGCTTCGCCACTGCCAGAAGTTCCCGATGATTTTGCACCAGGACGTGCAGAGTTATCTTTGGTTAAACCGATTGATTTTACACTTATAACTAATACATCTTTTAAGGATTAGAATGAATAAAAATATGAAGAAACCATTAACATTACGTAAATCGCGTTTGGCTCCAAGCGCAGCAGTATTAACTATTGGTCTTCCTACGTTATTGGTGGGGGCGATTCAATCTGCTTCTGCAGAAGATGCTATTGTACTTGATGTCATGCAAGTTGAAGAGCGTACGGTTGATACCAACCCTTATGCTGAAGCAGGTGCACCTTACAAAGCGAAAGTATCGGGTGACAGCCGTCACGTAAAAGACCTTGCTGATACGCCGCAAACCATTACCGTATTAACGCAAACACAAATTAAAGAATCCGGTCGTAGTGACTTGAGAGATATTGTTGATGCGCAGCCAGGTATTACTCTGGGTACTGGCGAAAACGGTAATGCATTTGGCGACCGTTATGTGATTCGTGGTCATGAAGCACGTTCAGATGTGTTTGTTGATGGTCTTCGTGATCCAGGCATGAGCACTCGTGAAAGCTTTGCTGTTGAACAAGTAGAAATCACAAAAGGACCAAGCTCAACGTTTGCTGGTCGTGGTTCAAGCGGTGGTGCTGTTAACAGCATTACGAAGCAAGCCAGCACTGAATATGATTTCAATAAAGTAGAAGCTGGTCTAGGTACAGACGACTATCGTCGTATTTCTTTAGATAGCAACCAAACGGTTAACGAAGATTTAGCATTGCGTGTCAACCTATTGCATAGCTATAAAGAAGTACCGGATCGTGGCCCAAATGATATGGAACGAAATGGTGCAGCTCTTTCGGCGACGTATCAAGCCAATGAAAAATTAAAATTAATTGCTGATTACTACCATTCAAGTGCGTTTGATCGTAATGACCTTGGTTCATATATTGATGGCACTACAAACAATGTGAATCACGATGTCCCTGCTTATGCGCAAGATCAAGACTTCTTAAAGTCTGATGTGGACACCCTTACATTGCGCGCAATGTACGAAGTGAACAGTAACGTTCGCGTAGAAAACGCGACCCGCTATGGCACAACCGATAACGGTTATGTGGTAACCGGTGCTCGTGGAACGACTCGTGATGCAAGCGATCCTGCAGGTGCGATTGATACGATTTCTTTAAGTACTCACAATGGCTGGCAAGAAGTTGAATATTTCGCTAACCAATTGAATGTCCTGGTTGACTCTGAGATTGCTGGCATGAAACACAAATTTGTATTGGGTGGTGAATACTCTCAACATAATGTAGTGAATGGTGTGTATAACGTTGACAATAACGGTGCAACTAACTGTACGATGCCTGGTCGTGGTACTAACCCAGCTTCGGGAGGTTACTGCATAGTGGACGCTAGTGGTAACTATGTAGGCGACCTTAGCGGTTTAATGCAGCGCGATATTACAAAATCTAATACGGACTCTGATTACAATATCGATACCCTTTCTGTTTATGCAATGGACACAGTGGACTTAAATGATTCATGGTCGGTATTTGCAGGTATTCGTGCCGATGCATTTGAATATAAAAACATTGTGACAAATCGTGATAGTACTAAATCTGAATATAAATACGATGACGTGCTTTGGAATGGCCATCTTGGTGGTGTGTATAAAATCACCGATAACGGTAACGTTTACCTAACGTACAGTACTGCTGCCAACATTAATGGTGGTGAGTCCGATGTGGGTGGTAGCTGTGGCTATGGCGGTATTTGCTCTAGCACAGAAAACGTTGACAAGGCTAAGCCAGAAACCGTTGAAAATATTGAACTTGGTACCAAGTGGAACCTGCTTAATAATAAGTTATTGGCCACCGCTGCACTTTTCCAAATCACTAAAGATGACGTAATGGAAGGCACCGATTATGAAGTAGATGGTACCTACAACACGGGTAAAAACCGCGTACAAGGTGTTGAGTTATCATTAGTCGGTAATATTACGGATCGTCTAAGTGCTCAACTGGGCATGTCTGTGATGGAATCCGAGATTCTTAAAGCTGATGATGCAGCAGATGTAGGTGGTATCTTAGCGAACTTTGCAGACCAGTCTGCATTTGCACAAGTACGTTACCAGCTAACCGATCAGTTCAGCTTTGGTGCCGCAGCTAACTACTCAAGTGAAGTGTTCGTTGGACAGCCTGATAGCGCGGCTAATGAAGACCGTAGTGTGCCGCAATACACAGTGTTTGATGTATTTGCTAACTATGCATTTAATGAAAAGCTCAATGCTCGCTTAAATGTTGCTAATATTACAGATGAAAACTATTACCTAACGGCGTATCGTAGTGGTGGTTTTGCTTACATCGGTGATGCTCGCAATGCACAACTAACCGTTGCTTACGAATTCTAAGTTAAGCGACTGGTGAGACTAAAATACCGAGTGCATGCACTCGGTATTTTTTTATTAACGATTTAAAGAGGCTGTGATGCTATTACCTATCGAACAAATCATTAGTCGAGAAGATGCCTTGCGGTTACGCGAAACCATAGAGCAAGCTCAGTGGCTTGATGGTAGGCGTACAGCGGGTGGGTTATCGGCAGACGTAAAAAGCAATTTGCAGCTCGATGAGCAATCTGATTTGGCTAAGCAGTTAGGGCAAGTGGTGACGCAAACTGTAAAGCAACACCCTTTGTTTGTATCTGCCACCTTGCCTCATACTGTTTTTCCGCCAAGATTTAATTGTTACCAAGGTGGAGGGCATTATGGTTTACACATAGATGGTTCTATTATGAATTTACCGGATGGCAGGCTGATGCGTTCTGATATTTCAGTTACGTTGTTTTTATCAGATGCTGACGAATATGAAGGTGGTGAGCTAAGTATTGAAACGCAGTTTGGTGCGCAAGAGGTTAAGCTGAATGCCGGAGACATCATATTGTATCCGTCATCTAGTTTACATGAAGTTAAACCTGTAACTAAGGGAAAGCGAGTAGCGTCATTTTTTTGGATTCAAAGCATGGTGCCAGATCCAACACAGCGAGAGCAATTATTTGAACTAGACCAATCTATTCAAATATTAACGGTTGAGCGTGGTCGAAGTGATAATGAGGTTAGACGCCTTAGTGGGCTTTATCACAATCTGTTACGTGGTTGGGCATCTGTTTAAATGCCAATCAATATCATATAAATAATGAGTAGCTGAATGAATTAATGTGAGTTTAATTCAGCGTCTTATGTAAATTAGGCGGTAATTTCGCCAGTTCCCACAAAAAACTATCCAATTTAAATGTAGCGGTGCGCAGCTGCTGATCAATATCGGTTAATTCATCACAGATTTTTCGATAGCGCTTGCCACGCTTAATAGCATTTAAAGCCTCGTCTACCTTTTGTTTCTTAGTGCCAATATACTTCCTAACACGCTTTCCATCTTTCTTTGGGAAAATCAAATATAAGTATTTCTCTTGATGCCAGTAAGGTGTTGCTTCAATTATTTGTGTAGATTCCAAGCATTCTTTTTCTTCAAGAAGTAATGATTTTGTTTGCTTGAGCTGATTGATGTGATCAGGAATGCGGCCTACTTTATGATCCAGTGTGTCAGACGTATTTTTCTCTAGTAATTTTTGACGGTCAGATGTGTCGGTAATAGTGAGGATGGCACCACGATAGTTGCTATCTGCGCTAGGAATTTTTGTCATGGAAATTCTTGCCCAGAAACTCTCTCCGTTAGCTTTATTAATTGGAATGGATGCAAATTCAATGTGCTGAAGTTTTAGATTATCTAATGCTTTATTGAGCAAGCAGTGATCTTCGTTTGGAACTAATTCGTGGATGGGCTTGAAAAATAACTCATCATCTTTAGTGCCGAGTTTCCCAACTAAAAATGGATTCATGTAACTAATTTGATGTTGAGCGTTTAAAACTAATAACCCTTCTGGTGAAAGTTCAACAAGATTTTGATAACAACGTGTTTCAATTGAATCACAGCTGGTGATATGGATTGGAGTGTCTTCTTTTTCAGAAAATGAAACTGACACATCCATATCGGCGTCATATTGCTCTAAAATCGAAATCAGTTCGCGGGCCTTCATGTTTCCTTTTCCTCATAGATTAGATGCTTATAAAAAATCAATGAATAAAAACAATTTATCTAGTAATAAAGCATTACTAGTCTTGGCATTATGTGCCTAAGCATAGCCCCATCGTTTGATAATTAATAGGTCATAAATCATATATTAGTCATAAAACCATGACGCCAGGAAATACGAAGTAGTTGTTGTGTCATTAAAAATGTTCGTAAAGTCACGCCACTTCATTCTTTGCTTGGGTCATATTATGGAAAATTCAGTTACACACATTAATAGAGAAGCCTTTTATAAAGAGTTTACGCTTAGAAATGCTGGTTTCATAACAGAAAAAGATCAGCGTCTTTTAAGGGAGTCCGTCATATTAATTGCTGGCTGCGGTTCAACAGGCGGTAGTGTTGTTGAGTTGCTAGTACGCAGTGGTGCTGAGAACCTAATATTAGTGGATAACGGACGTTACGATTTGAATAATGCAAATCGACAAAATATGGTGCTGGATGATGTTGACCGCTTTAAGCCAATTGTATTTCAGGAGCGCTGCAACGCCATTAACCCATATGCTCGCTTAGAGGTTTGCAATATAGGTATAACGCCTGACAACGTGAATGACTTTGTTGAGCGGGCAGATATTGTCATTGATGCATTGGATGTTACCGGTCGATCGGGTTTAGAAATGAAATTTCTATTGCATGAGGTTTGTCATGAAAAACGAAAGGCCGTTATTTGTGGCTATGATATGGCTGCGACGCAATATATACCTATATATGATTATCGAGATTCTAGTTTAGCGTTATTTGATAATCAAATAACGACAGAAATGGTCGCCACCATGGATCCACTAAAGGTATGTACCTTCTTGGTGCCTATTAGTGAAATCCCTGAGGCCATGTTTGAAGAACTTGAAAGGCACACCCAAGGAAAAGATTACACCTCACAATTGGGTATTGCAGCTAATTTATTTGGCACGATTACCGTAGCATTGATTATTGATATGTTAGCTGGCCGAACAGTCAAGAAAGAATATACGATTGATGTATGGAAAGTGATTAGAGGAGAATATGAAGACACTACTAAATTAACTCAATATCAAAAGGCGATTGAGCAATGGCAGAAAGATCCTTGTTATGTTGATGATAATGAGTTTTTACAGCGCTCATTAAAACATTACACGATTCCATTTTTACCCGACCTACTTCCTGAAAATAATTCAGCTCCTTATCATCTTATTAATACAAGTGGGAATTTAATTAGCCTTGCAATTCGTCAATCAGATCTGAACGACTTTCATGCTAAACAATTGCTTAGATATGCTTTTGTGCACTATGCAAAAGTAGGCTTTATTAACGAAAAGATAGCTGCTAAATCACTGTTACATCATGAACCAATCGACGTTTTACACAAAGACGATATTCACATATTGGTGCTCGATAAAACACTCGGAAAATTAATGGCTTATTCAACACTGAAAACCATGCCTAATTCTAACCAATCATTTTCAACAAAGGAGCGCAAGCTATATTCAGTTGAAGCTGCATTTGGTCGTGAGGCTTTTAATGAAGTTGAAGCTCTAAGAAAATATGCAGTATCTGAAGTAAGAGAAATTGGCCGAGTTGTGAAGTCAAATTTAGAAGATAAAATTATGTCTTCCCGCGTTGGATTGCTATTAGTTCAATCATACCATGCTTTAATTACACACCCTGATAGCGGCATTAAATCCATGATAGGTGATGGGGAAAAAAATGTGACACTCTCAAACTTAGATATGATTGGTTTTAACCCTGTATTAATGCCTGAAGCAAAAATTAAAATAGAAGAAAATCATCTTTTTTCTAGTCGATATGCTGGTCGTGATGTCATCGCATTTTGGTTTGAAAATGAAAAGATTAATAACGATAAAGTTAAATACGTTGAAATGCTATTGAGCCTTAATGATAGTGAATTTTATCCTGCCTATAAAGATTTTAAATTTGGTGAAGTTAATTCTAGTCAACCTGAGCATGTGTAATGGAGATGATCATGGAGTGGAATAAAGAGCAGTTAGCATTAAAGCAACGTTACTTAGAAGTAGGTCGTGATTTGGTAAGACCTTCTGCAGCTCATCGTGACGAAAGTGTTACATTTGATAAATCATTGTGGAAAAAAGTGGGAGATACCGGCTTGCTTGGATTAAGCATGCCTGTCCAATATGGTGGCTCTGGTTTAAGTATTACCGACTTTTCTGCGGCTTTAGATGGATTTGCAGAAGGTTGTCAAGATATGGGTGTGCTTGTCACGTTTGTGGCGCAAGTAGCCTTGGTGCAGTCGTCGTTAGTGAATTACGGCTCGAAAGAACAATGTGATACCTGGCTACCAAGTTTAATTTCAGGTGAAAAGTTAGCTTGTTTTGCTATTACAGAAAAAGGCTGTGGTTCAGATGTACGTTCGATTAAGACTCAGGTCGAAAAAACAGTGGATGGTTATATTCTTAATGGTAAAAAATGGAATATAACTAATGCACCCGTCGCTGATATATGCATGACCTTTGCGAAAATTAAGGATAAAAAAGAAAAGGCAATCTCATGTTTTATTCTTGAGACTAATCAAACTGGGGTAGAGCAATCCGAACCGTTTAGTTTGATGGGCAATCGTGGTACTCCGATTGGAGCGATTGATTTTACAGATGTAGAGTTAAGTTCACGTAATTTAATTAATGTTGAAGAAAATGGATTGTCAGTACTATATTTTTCATTCCTAATTGAGCGTATTTTAACGGGCGTATTGGTTTCTGGATGTATTCGCCCATTAGTAAGAGAGTGTACTCAGTATAGTCAAGAACGTCATGCATTTGGTAAAGCAATTGGTGAAAATCAATACGTACAGCAATATATTGTTGAAATTGAGAGCAAGCTAGAACTATTAAGTGGTGTGATCTTTAAAGCACTTAATTTTATTGAACAAGGTCGAGATTGTTCAAAACTTGCTTCCATTATTAAAATGTATTCCTCTGAAATATTCCATGAATCCTCTTTAAGTGCTATGCGTGTACTGGGTAATTATGGATATCGTCGAGAAAATTATTATGAGCGCTTATTACGTGACGCTATTGGGTTACTGTTTGCTGGTGGCACAACCGAAATACATAAGCGAGTAATTTGGGAGTCATTGTTGAGTGATTATAAAAACAATCCAAAAGTGCATCATAATCTTAAACTATCTTGGCAGGATGTAGAGCCAATGAAAACTACAGTGGAGGCGATGTAATGTCATCTTTAATATTTATTGATTCTTTAATTGAAAAAACCAACAGGCTTCATGAGTCACCATGGAAAGTTTTATCTGTTTTCGCATTGGTTACATTTTTTGCATTAATGAGTGCAGGAAAACTACAGATAAATGCGACACCATATATGATTGATAATGATCATCCTAGCCGCATGGCTGACCATAAGAGTAAGAAAACCTTTAGTGGTACGGGTGAACAAGCGTTTATTGCAATTGTTAGTAAAGAAGGTGATGTGTTTAATGAAAAAACACTTTCTCTAGTAAAAGATTTAAGTAGAAAATTTAAAAGCATGTCTTTAGTTAGTGATAAAGATAAAATGTTTTTATCAAACCTTACTGGCTTGACGAATAAACAAAGCGAGAGTATTAAAGATATTTTAAGTTCTGGTGTTTTAAAACAAGATGTTTATAAATTAACTGAGATAAGAGATGCGGCAGTTCAAGCGAAGAAGCTATCATTAAACGATCAGATTGTATTTGATACGTTATTGGTTCGCCTTGATCCAGTAAAAAAAATACGTTCTCTTGCTACAATGGAAAACATCACACCGACTGTCGATGGTATTGATATACATCCGTTAATGGGACGAAAGTCACAGGACCCAACAGCGGCACAATTAAAGAAAGAAGTTTTTGAAAATCCTTTGTATATTGATGGGCTGATAGCAAATGATGCACGTGCCACTAGTATTCAAGTCGAATTTAATATCGCTGAAGATGACTCACCAAGCATGTTATTGGCTTATCAGGCGATTAACGATATTGTTTCTAAAACAGAGCTAGGCAGTAATTCAGTTCACTTAAGTGGGCCGCCAATGATTGCATCTGAAACGGCATCGAATATGGAAAAAGATAATCAAACACTATTACCGGGTGTTTTATTGGTCATTCTATTTGTTCTATTAGTTAGTTTCGGAAAGGTTCAGGGAATGGTTATTCCATTAATAATTGCCATTATTAGTTTAATTTGGACATTGGCTGTTATGAGTTTGCTTGGTGTTAAACAAAATATCATTACCTCAATGTTACCAGTATTTATTATTGCCATTGCTGTTTGTGATGCCATTCACTTCTTATCTGACTACTATCGCCATCTCCCTGAAAATGCTGACCGTAAACAGCGCTCTTTTGCCGCTAGCTCTGCAATTAGACAATTATTCTTTCCGATGTTAATTACAACTATTACAACAGCACTGGGTTTCGTTTCTCTTGCTTGGACAGAAGTTACGTTTATTAAGGAGTTTGGTGTATTTGTAGGTATAGGTGTTATTTTAGCGTGGATTATTACAATATTCTTTTTACCAACTATGTTGGTGTTATGGAAAGTTCAACCACCTAAATGGGGTTTACTTGCAAGTAATAAGTTAGATAAAGGATTATCTGTATTTGCTGCAATATCTAAATATGCAAAACCTGCGGTTGCGATAACCGTGGTTTTAATTGGTATTTGTGGTGTTGTTATTTCTCAGCATCTAAAAGTTGATAATCAGGTGATTGGCTACTTTGAAGAAAGTAGTAAAATACGGATTGATGATAAAGTTCTTAATCAACACTTTGGTGGAACGACGCCAATAAGTGTGATGATCGAATCCCCTCAAGTTGATGCATTTAAACAAGCTGATTATGTTTTAGCACTTGAGAAAATTGAGAATCGATTAAAGTCTCACAGCCTAGTTGGTTATACCTATGGCTTACCAGACTTTGTTAAGAGATTAAATCAAGCTTTGAATAACGACATGTCAAAACAAGCCTATGCTTTGCCAAAAACGTTATCCACAGAGCTATTATCACAATATTATTTGCTTTATGAAAACGGAAACGGACGTGATTTATTTGACGTGGTTGATCGTCGCTACCAAAACTCTCGTGTATTAGCGATTTTACACTCTGATAAATCATCTGAGGTCAGTACGATTATTAATGACGCGATGACATATGCTGAAAGTGTGTTACCACAAGGCAGTAAAGTGAGTATTTCAGGGTATGGTGAAATTTTAGTTGCGACAACAAATGCGGTTGTTTGGGGCCAGGTAACGAGCTTGGTACTAGCCAGTATACTGATTACGTTAGTTGTGATGATGATATTCCGTTCAGCTAGCATTGGTATGGTTGTGCCCTTGCCATTGATTCTTACATTGCTAGGTGTATTTGTCATCATGGCGCTAACTGGTACTAATCTTGATATTGGGACATCAATTATCGCCGCTATCTCTTTTGGTATCGGTATTGATTATTCAATTCACATTATTTCAGCACTTAAAGCCAGTCATGCCCTAACACAAATGGGTCGTATTGAAGATGCACTTGAGAAATGTGCGAAGCCTATTCTTATCAATACAATGGCGCTGGGTTTAGGGTTTTTAGTGTTAACGTTATCTGGTTACCAGGCCTTGGTTAACCTAGGTTATTTCATCTCAATTACTATGTTTTTAAGCGCTATCTTTTCACTATTGGTATTGCCGTCAGTGGTAGTCACAGTGATTCATAAAGATAAAAAGTTAGTAGAACCAGTGGGAAGTGGGGCCAATGCATAATATCAATAAAGTATTTTTTGCCTTATTGATGACATGGCTGGTTTATCCGGCCATGTGTTCGGCATATGAAGATGATCTTTTAGTGGTTTCGTATTACCCAGAAAATGGTGTTTACGATAAAAATACATTGATCAATTTAGTTAAAAATACTGAAAAGTTATGGACGATCAAAGACCAATCAAATCAATCTGTATTTAGTAATATTGATAGTTTAGCGACAGAAAATATTATTATGTCACAACAAGATACGGTCCGTTTCCGACGTTTGATTGAAAAAAGGGAGTTGATGCCATCAGGTTTGTTAGCCCTTAAGAAATTAGTGAACACCCATCCGTTATTACATGATCGATTAGCTGACCAGACGGGTAAGCAATTACATATTTGGCTACGCACTAAGCCTGGTATTGATGATGAAAGAAAGACACTCATCTTGACTGACGTATTGAAAATTCTGAATTCAGGTAAGCATTGTCATGTTAGTGAGAGCGGCGTTCTGAGCAACATTACCTATCAAGAATGGCAGCTTAAATCTAAGGGGGTTACTCCTATAAGTACAATTTATGAAAACTTAAAAATTGCCACAAATATTATTAAAAAGCAGTCACTATCTGCTTATAGTGCCACCGATTTAATTGGTGATCTTAAACGTTCCATGGGACAAGGTGAAGAAGTGAATACTTTAGATTCTTCAGAAATTGAACAGCTTTATATGATTGCGGAAAGTGTGAGAAGTCGACATTTGCATGATCTCGCTAACCCTGATTTTAGTCGATTGAAATTAGTGCGGCTTGGTAAAGGGGATTTTACTATTCGTGATATTGATGTATTTGATAGTGAATTGACGCGCCAGTGGCAAGCAAATGAGAATAATTATCAGGTTTTAGATTGTCGTAATTAATTTAAGAGGTGTTATATGAAAAATTTACTTATTACTTTTATTAGTGCATTTGCATTGGTGTTATCTTTAATGGCTCATAGTGCACAAGATGCCCAAGAAATTATGGAAGGCGTAAAACACAGAGATCAAGGGTTAGATCGTTATTCGGATGTAGACTTGGTACAAACTATGTCAGATGGATTTGTTAGAAGTCGTTCATTAAAGATGTATGAAAAAGAATTTGGTGAAGAGCGTAAAGGTTTACTTTATTTTACGCAACCAAGTAATACAGCAGGTACTGGTTTATTAATGTATAGCTATGCGGAAAGAGAAAATAAAGATGATGATCAATGGCTATATTTGCCGGCACTTAGAAAGGTTAAACGTATAGCGACTAATTCAAAAGAAGGTCCATTTTTAGGTACTGATTTTTCTTTTGCAGATATCGAGCGAATGAGATTGTCTGACTATCAATACAAAATTAAACAGTCAGATGGTAAGGTCAGTGTAATTGAAGCATTTACGAAAAGCGGACTTGAAAATCCAAGAACGGGTTATAGTAAGCGATTAATTCGAGTGGATACGGAAAAAAATATTATTCTTAAGGATGATATTTATCGCCAAGATCGTTTAATAAAAATATTTGAAGTCGTTAAGCTTGAAAAGATAGATGGGTTTTGGACTGTTGTTGAAGCTAAAATGGATAATTTAGTGGATGGTGGCAATACACGCTTGATTCGTAAAAATACTCAATATAATCAAGAATTAAAAGAAAGTCTTTTCAATCAGCGTACCTTAAGAAAGGGTTTGGATTAATGTTTTTAGGCGTCATTATAATATTTAATCGAATGCTTGCCTTGATATGTGCGTTACTCACCACGGTTAGTATCGCGCAGGCGCTTGAGAGTGATTTACTTGAAAATTTTTCAAGTAAAGGTTATGTCCGTACAGAGTACCAAAGTCGAGCGCCTCAAATTGAAGAGCAACCATCTGATTTACGCGAAAGTGTGGATGCACAATTTGAATTAGATTGGTCATCCTCTGATTTTTCTGTTGATACGTTATCTTATGTGAAATATCGACCACAGTATGCTGACCAAAATAAAGCACTTAGAGATGACTTAGAATGGAATGCAGATTTACGTGAATGGATCCTAGCATATGAATCAGATCAATGGCTGTATCGTTTAGGTAAACAGCAGGTTGCATGGGGAAAAGGGGATTATTTTCGTATTGTTGATGTAATAAATCCTCTTGATTTACGTGAAGGGTTGTTAACGTATATTGATGATTATTCATTAGGGCGCCAGCCCCGTAATATGGTAGTTGTTGAGCACTATCAAGGGGGCGTTGAATTTCAATTCGTTGCCGCATATGAAACCCAAGAAACGTTACTTGCACCAGCACAAGCGGATTTTTCGCTTAACGGTTATCCTGATGATCCTAAGCTTGAAGATAATAGTAATATAGATTTAGGTTTTAGGGCGCGATTTTTCTTAGAGGGTACAGACCTGGATATTTATTTCTTTGATGGTTATAACCCGGATCCAATGTTAGCTTTAAATAGTCGAAATCAAATAGAAGGTGAGTTTGCTAAGCGCCAGTTGGTTGCGTTATCGTTCGCAAGGCCAGTAGAGTATGGTGTTATACGTTCAGATATGGCTTATTACTCAAAAGAAGCATTGCAGTTAGTGGATGGCTTTGACAGTGCCAGTAAGGTTGATCTTCTTATTGGTTTTGATGCGCAAGAAAATGAATGGTCATTTAATTTCCAAGGGGCAGTAAGTCAATATATGTCCGTGAGTGACGCATATACACGTAATAAACGTATCAGTAGTGCATCTGTATACATAGAAAAGCAATGGAGTCAGTTGCGACTTAGCTCATCTATTTTGTGTCTTTATAATTTTCAAGATAATTCGAGCACAATGCTAAAGTATTTAGTTAGCTATGAATGGTTTAATTCGACATCTGTTGAGGCCGGATTGATTGCATTTGATGGTCCCTCAAATTCTTTGCATGGAATGTATGATGAGCAGGATCGTATTTATATGAGTGTTAAGTACTCATTCTGATGGATTACTAGTTTAAAAACCAAGGGGATAAGCGACTTTGGTTTTATCTTTTTCCTGAGCACAGCCTTCTTTAGTTATGCTACCCTTGGTTTAATACACTGATTTAGAGTGATTATGCTGATTATTTCCAACCATGTATCTATTCCCTCTCATGAAATTGAGATGCAGGCTATTCGTGCTCAGGGGGCAGGGGGCCAGAATGTTAATAAGGTCTCAAGCGCAATACATTTACGTTTTGATATTAGGGCATCTAGCTTACCTGAATTTTATAAGGAGCGTTTGCTAGCTTTAAGTGATTACCGCTTAACAAAAGATGGTTGCATCGTGATTAAAAGCCAAGAGCATCGTAGTCAAGAATTAAACCGTCAGGCGGCTTTAGAGCGCCTTGCGGCGTTGATTCGTCAGGTGAATGTCGTGCAGAAAACTCGCAGACCTACCAAACCTTCTCGTTCTGCCAAAATGAAACGTATGGACAAAAAAACTAAGCACGGACAAACCAAGGCTTTGCGCGGGCGAGTTGTGTGAGTTAGTGGGTGCTAAATAGTTTTGCTCGCACCATGTCTCGGTACTTTTTCGGATTCGTTGCTAATAAACGCTTAAACAAACGATTAAAGTGCGACAAGTCATGGTAGCCCACCTGGCAGGCCACTTCATAAATTGATAAATTACTATTTTTCAGTAAATCTTTTGCTGCATCTATTCTTAATTGTTGCAAATAATTCAGCGGAGTCACGCTGGTGGCGGCTTTAAATCGTCGGTTTAGGGTCCTCACACTCAATTCAAATTCTTTAGCCAGCGCTTTAATGGTGATGTCTTGCTCGTAATGATCCTGAAGCCAGGCTTGAATCTGCACAATATCTTCATCAGGGTGCTGACTGTGCTCATTGACAAAACTGATGCTGCTATAGGCTTTACGCACTTCATGGGAAAAGTGTCGCTCGACATGCATGGCGACTAACTTATTGTAAATTTTCTGTATTAAAAAAACGGTGAGATCGGCAAACGCATTGACACTGGCAGCTGTGAATAAGTTGCCCGCTTGTACAATAAAGTGCTGACGCTTAAGTTGAATACTTGGGTAATCTTTTTGAAAGCGATCAAAGTAGTACCAGTGCGTGGTGGCGGCCTGATTATCAAGCAAGCCTGTTTCCGCTAGAAAGCTCACACCTATACCCACGCTGCAAATAAGCGTGCCTTGCTTGTGTAAGCGTCGAATCCAATCTAATAATTTAGGGTTTTGGCGTATTGATGATTTTGGGTTACGCCATAGGGCAGGTAAAAACAGAATGTCGGTTTGATCAATATCATCGAGTGTGTGGTCGGGTGTAAGGCTAAATCCTGCAGCGGTCTGTACGCTGTCAGTGGTTAAACCTACTGTAACAATATCAAGCGGCTGCATGGTGCGACTTTGCACTTGGGCAGCGTTCTCAGCGGCGCGAAACATCTCAATAGGAAGAGTCATGCTCGTTGCCAGCATTTGGTCGCAGCAGAAGAAGGTAATATGGTTCATAGTCTAGACTGGCTAATTCAGCTTGTTTTGTGGCCTGAATGTCTAATCTATAGTATTTATAAGGTTTAACAATGCTATTTAGACCTTATTTTATCGTGTTTATAGCGATTGGCCTATATAGCTATTTATATGGCTAAATTGACTTATCTTGTGTTGATTTATGTCCTTAAACTGCTTGTATTCTCTACTTAATAACGTGGTAAGTGCATGGCTAGTTTACCTATCATTATCGGCTTTGGTGGCTATAACGCTGCGGGGCGCTCGTCTTTTCATCACGCTTATCAGCGCTTAATCATTGAGTCACTCAGCTTGCAGCAAAGACAATCCACACTGGCCAATTTGGCTGTGTTAATGGGCTTGGTAACACCCGATGGAGAACAATTAGAGCGGTTTATTGATGGGCAAGGCCGAAGTTTAAATCTCACTGAATTAGATGCTCAATATTCACAGGTGATTTTAAAAAGCACATTGGTACGGCGTATAGAGAAAACGTATTTTGATGTAGACGCCGTACCTTGGCAGCAAAATATTACCCTAGATAATGGGTCTGAAACCCCCATTACATTTGATCTATCGAAAAAGCTCATGCCAAGGGTTGTACCTGATGACTGGCAGGTGGATGAGCTGGATCAAAAGACCTACAAAATCACCTTAACTGGACCATTAGACGTAAAATTCAATAATGTACGTGATTTAAGCGTGAAAGGGGCTGGTCAGTTTCCATCTGGTTTTACACCAAGCCAGCATTACAATTCGCGCTTTCATCCTCGATCATTGCAGATGGCTATATTGGGTGCGTCGGATGCCATTAATAGCACGGGCATCCCTTGGCAAACCATCGCCGATGCAGTTAGCCCTGATGAGGTAGCGGTGTACTCTAGCAATATAATGGGGCAATTAGATGAGGCAGGTCTAGGTGGAATGCTTAATGCGCGACTGAAGGGAAAGCGTATTACCAGTAAGCAGTGCCCGTTGGGTCATAACAGCATGACAGCGGACTTCATCAATGCCTACGTACTAGGCAGTGTGGGGTCAACTGGATCCATTACTGGTGCTTGTGCCAGTTTTTTGTATAACTTAAAGGCTGGCATGGAAGACATTCAAAGTGGCCGTAAGAAAGTAGTGCTAGTGGGCAACAGTGAAACCCCTATTACGTCTGAGATTATAGATGGTTATGCCAGCATGGGGGCGCTTGCTAGTGAAGAAGGACTGCGTCATCTTGATAAAACGGATGAAGTCGATTTACGCAGAAGTAGCCGGCCTTTCTCGGATAATTGCGGGTTTACCATTGCTGAGTCGAGTCAGTATGTTGTGTTAATGGATGATTCGTTGGCCATGACTCTAGGCGCGAATATATACGGCGCGGTAACGGATGTGTTTGTGAATGCGGATGGTATTAAACAGTCCATATCCACCCCAGGAGCCGGAAACATGATCACCATGGCAAAAGCCGTAGCATCTGCACAAGCGTTACTAGGTGAGAGAGCAATACGTGAGCATAGCTTCGTTCAGGCACATGGTTCGAGCACGCCCTTGAATCGAGTAACCGAATCTAAAATTTATCATAAAATAGCACAAACCTTTGGCATTAAATCTTGGCCTATTTGTGCGGTGAAATCCTACTTGGGCCATTCATTGGCGGCAGCCAGTGGCGATCAGTTAGCAATGACACTAGGTGTGTTCGCCCATGGTGTGATCCCTAAGGTTAATGCTATTGATCATATTGCCGAGGATGTATTCTCTGAGCATTTGCATATACCTCTTGAGCATATTTCAAAGTCGCCACAACACTGGCAGGTGGCTTTCTTAAACTCAAAAGGATTTGGAGGTAATAATGCAAGTGCTGTTGTATTGGCTCCTAGTGTGGTGAAAAAAATGATGGTGCAGCGTCATGGCGACCTTGTATTTAAAGAGTATGAAAGTCGCCTAGCTTTTACACAAGAGCAGGCATTACAATACGACAAGCAAGCCAGCATGGGGGACTTAAATGCTATTTATCGATATGGTGAGCGTTGCATTAACGAAGAGGAGATACAGCTGACTCAAGAGACACTCACCTTGCCTGGCTTTATGCAAAATATTCAACTACCTACGCAGCATGCCTACCAAAACTGGCTGAGTGAAGAAGGCGAAGAAGCACGCTTGCTAGCGCGCATTCGTTCTTAAAAAAGGGTGGCAGGGAATCCTCTGAGCTCTGTTATACTGCGCTTATTATTAGGCAACAGTAGAACGAGTAAATTATGGGGTTTGACCAATTAGGCTTGCATGAAACCATTACCAAGACATTAAAGAGTCTTAAGTATGATGAGCCTACAGAAGTTCAACAACAGGTTATTCCCCACGTATTGGCCAATAGCGATATTTTAGCGGGGGCGCAAACGGGTACCGGTAAAACCGCTGCGTTTGTACTGCCAATCATCCATCGATTATTACAAGCAGAAAACAACCATCACAGTCATCCTGTCCTTACCGCTTTGATTCTTGCACCAACCAGAGAGCTGGCTTTACAAGTATTTAAAAGCGTTGAAACCTACAGCCAAAATACACACATTAAATCGACAATTGTCTACGGTGGTGTGAGCATTGGAGCGCAAGTTGATCAGCTTAAAAAAGGGGTAGATATTTTAGTGGCCACGCCTGGTCGATTAATAGACCACCTTTTTAAAGGTACGGTAGATGTTAGCCAGTTAAATACCTTAGTTCTTGATGAGGCTGATCGTATGCTTGACATGGGATTCATTGATGACATTAAAATTATTCTTAAGCGTTTGCCTAATTCCCGTCAAACCATGTTATTCAGTGCTACATTAGACGACGCTATTTTTAAACTAAGTCAGACATTTTTAAATAACCCTAAAATAATTGAAGTTCACAATCGCAATAGTGTAGCTGCACCAGTTCAACAAATCGTTTATAACCTTGATAGTGATCGTAAGCGTGAATTCATTTCATATTTGATTGGTAGTAAAAACTGGCAGCAAGTCTTGGTGTTTACCCGTACCAAGCAAGGAGCGGATACACTGGCAAAAGAAATGAAAAAAGACGGCTTAGTAGCTGAAAGTATTCATGGGGATAAAAGCCAAGGCGCAAGAGAAAGAGCCTTGGAAGATTTCAAACAAGGAAAGGCTCGCGTATTAGTCGCTACGGATGTGGCTGCTCGAGGGCTGGATATTCGCCAGCTAAAGTACGTTATAAATTACGAGTTACCTTATATTGCAGAGGATTACATTCATCGCATTGGGCGCACAGGGCGGGCAGGGGAAGAAGGCTTAGCTATATCTCTCTTAGCGCCAGAGGAACAATATCTACTTGAGGAAATCGAAGTTCTCTTGGATACCCGTTTGAATCAGCAGTGGTACCCAGGGTTTGAACCTGATTTAACAAAAGAGCCAGTGCAAGACAAGAAGAATACTAAGTCCGCACAAAAGCGCCGGGCGAAACAACGCGTTATGGGTAAGTCTACGGGCAATAAACGCCGCCGTTCATAATTAAAGGATAGGAGAATATGAAGCGCTATCTCGAAGCACAAAAGCGATATTTGGAAACGGTTTCAAAAACGATTCAAGGCTTGAAGCAAGAAAAAGAAGAAACCCGTGCCATGATGAAAACGTTTTTCAGTGTATTAACGCAAAAATTACCACAGGGCCATAAACCTGAGCCTGAAGAAATTGAAGCGGCTTTAGAGCAGTTAAAAGACGTGCATAAAATGGCTGGGTTGTTTGTTTTAGCTATAACCCCAGGCAGTGTGGTGACGTTGCCTGCATTGTGTGCATTGGGTAAACGCTTTGGTATTGATGTACTGCCCAGTGCGTTCAAAAAACTAAGTGAAGAAGAGTTGGATTCCTTTAAAGAATTTGAAGTGGTGTTATCGCAAGATTCAAAAAAACGCTTAGAACACGATAAGTCTGAGCGTCTTGAGTACAATATAATTGAACACGAATATACTGATAAAGAAAGAAAAAACGAGCTATGATCCACGTTAACGGATCATGCTCGTTTATATGCGTGACATTTTAGTGGTTAAATAAAAGACTATCCGCTAACCCATCAAACATAAACTGCACAGCCAGTGCTGCGAGTAGGACACCGAATACTCGAGTAATAACATGCATACCGGTAATGCCCAATAATTTATGCACTTTTGTTGCAAGCAGTAGCAAGCACAAGGTTAGTGCCATAATTGATAAAATAGCCGCGATCACCATGCCTTGTTGAGCTGGTGCACCTGCACTTTGCGCCATTAATAAAATGGCTGCGCCCATGGCGCCAGGTCCTGCAATTAAGGGAGTAGCAAGAGGGAAGACAGAAATATCTTTTTTAGTTGACGCTTCATCTGTTTCTTCTTCGGTGGTTGTGAGTCCGCCATTTGCACGTGCAAACACCATATCAATAGCGATTAATAATAATAAAATACCACCTGCGACCTTCAGTGCTGCAAGGGAAATCCCCAAGGTTTTTAATACAATCTCCCCCCCGAATGCGAAACCCAATAAAATACCAGAGGCAATAAAGGTACCACGATAAGCCATGGATTTAGCTTTGGCTTTTGATGTGCCTGCAGTAAGGGCAGCAAACACTGCCGCAACATCCAATGGGCCTACGGTTGCAAAGAATGTGGTAAATGCCACAACATAGGTTTCTAACATAGCTAGCTCTTTGTTAATGTTACATCAATAAAGTGTAGGGGATTTTAGCCTAGGGTAAAGTTCGTCGCTTTGTGTGTTGTCAAAGCGACGCTTAATCGTATTACAGAAAATATTAAAGACTTAATTATTGGCCGCGGTTTCATCAATGTAGTGCTCAGCCCATACGGCAACACTGGCGGCAACGTAAGCTGCATCCTTACTATTTGTTAGCAGGTGGTCTGCCGGATCAAGACTGATAAAGCTTTTAGGATGTTTTGCATAGCCGTAAATATGTTCGGCTTCTTTAATTAAAACAGTTGTGTCGCGAGGTGAATGAAATACCAATAATGGTATTTTCATTTTTCGAATCGTCTCGTCTTGGTTGTGACTATACACATCATCAATAAACTGTTTCTTTATGACAAAAGGGCGGCCAGATAGCAAAACATCAGCTTGCCCTTTGTTTTGAATTTCCTCTTCAAATTCAGCAAATTGTTTAATGACATGACAAGGCTTTGAAGGAGCGGCAACAGTGACCACGCCTTTAATACCTTTTATTTTGTCGGCAGCGCCGAGTACAACCGCGCCCCCAAAGCTATGGCCAATGAGTATTGAAGGCGCTTGATAATTATCTTTTAAGTGCTGAGCGACGAGCACAAGATCATCAATACTGGTTGAAAAATTTGTATTTTCAAATTCACCTTCGCTGTGTCCAATACCTGCAAAATCATAACGTAAAACGGCATAACCTTGAGCAACTAATCCACGGCTAATGCGTGACGCGGCTAAGCTATCTTTACCACAAGTAAAGCAATGGGCATAAACAATAAAGGCTTTTGGATGAGGCCCTGGTTTTTCTAATATAGCCGCAAGCATACCTTGTGAGCCGTTAATTTCTAATTTAATACGATGCTTAGACATAGGATTCTCTTATTAACTGCATTTAAAGGGAATCCCCTCTATTTGAAAGCCGAATAATGTACGTATGATTAATTACCAATGCAAACAAAACACTGTTTTAAGTGTATGGCATAAGCAAAATTTTGCCATTTAACCTTGTTTGAACTTGGGTAGGCGTAAATCAAAAATAATGGCAGCACCTCGCACAATAAAGGCGCAGGCGATAGCCAGTAGAATACTCAGGTCTGGCTTCTCTAAAATATTCATAAATGCGAGATAACTACAGCTCCCCGTGATGGCTGCGGTTACATATATTTCAGGTTGCAGTAAGACAGGTGAGCGGTCGAGTAATATATCTCGAATTATAGACCCAAAGGTTGGTGTGATCATGCCCATGGCGATTGCAACTAAAGGATCAACGCCTAAGTGATAAGCCTTAGCGGTACCCAGTACGCTAAATAGAGCAAGCCCCATGGCGTCCATCCATATCAATATACGTTGGCGGCGAATAATTTGTCCTGCTGCAAAATAAGTCAAAATTGCGGCTGCAATACAGGTTTCTAAATCAATTGGATTAGCTACCCATGCGACCTCAACACCTAATATTAGATCGCGAACGGTTCCTCCGCCGATACCTGTTGCAGTTGCGAATAATATAAAACCGAGAATATCGAGTTCTTTTTCAGCTGCCGCTAACGCACCCGATATGGCAAATACTGCAATGCCAGCTAAACCAGCGTAGTAAAGTAAATCAAAAGGCAATCTTTAATCCTCCAAGGCAAGGACATTTCAAGTGATTGAGGTTTAGCTTAAAGGGGTGTAATTGACCTTTTTACCACCGGCCCGGTCTATTTTTTGTGCAAGTTCACCTGAGAATTTGATGATGCTTTCAAAAGCCATTGGTTTAACGTTGAATACGGCATATTTGCCACCTAGCGCGCCTGGCTCAAGCATATGGAACTTCAAATTACTCTCTAAAGCCCCGTATTTCTCAGTAGCTTTGTGTACTAATGCATCCATAAACCAGTCTTGATTGAATTCTTCTTCTTTAACTAATTCGTTATATTCATCTTTATCATCAGCAATGACTTCGCAATACAAGTCTTCGGGGCAGAGCCTCCAGAAGCGCTCATCTGTATCTTGAATAATAATGTTAGCAAATTCATTTTCTGCAATCAGCGTAATAGGCTCAATCCCTACCCAGCCCCAGTATTGTTTGACGGTGTCTAGAATATTCATATAAATGCTTTATTAAGTTAATGCTCAAGCCCCTATTATAGTTTAAAACCTAGAGTAAAAGCGTATAGATATTGTTGACGATAAAAAAAGGCCAACTGAGAGCAGTTGGCCTTTTATATTAATGTATTAATTTAGAGTGCTAAATTATTTAGGCCAGCCGCTACTACCGTTATGAGTGCGGTTACCTCGGCTATCTAAGGTTAGGTTGCCATCTGC
>JAWUYY010000088.1:0-29442 GCA_034110565.1 Bermanella sp.
CTGACCATGAGCTCATCCAACGCTATTTCAAACTCCTGGATAGCTTTATTTAAGTCTCTACTATATTGGTCTCCATCACCCGTTAGGCTATTCGTTGACTAAGCATACGTAATCAACCAGATTCATTGATCGCTTGAGATAAACTATTTATTTGCGCAAATCTGGGTAATGAAAAACTACTGAATATAAGAAACGTGCAGAAAATTAAAAACTTTATTTCAATAATCCTTTATTTTAACGATAGAGGGTCAGAGCGGTGCGAAAGCACCGCTCTTTAGAGGTAACTATTTTGGATTGAAAGGTATTAAAATTTAGCGGTACCGGTTAACCATATTTTTGTGGTATCTACTTTATTAAGATTGTTCTCAGCAAAATTGGATGCAAGGTATTGAGCCACTTTTAAGTCGACACCGTAGTTGTCAAAGTTTTTAGCAACAACAAATCCCAGTTCATTACCTAGGGCATCACCACCTTCGTTTGAGCTGAAGTTGTGTAGCTGGCCAACTAATTTAACACCAGATACCTTGGTGACGGCGGAAAGATAAATGTCTTCGATACCATTATCCCCAGCGCCCGTTAAGTAAGTGTCAGTCCAACCGAAGAACTTGTGGTTGGTGCCTAGTGGTGTCGCAAATGCGGCTGTACCATCATCACTACCGAATACTTCATAACCAAGTGTGGCTTTTACACTGCTGAATTTTTTAGAGCCGTTTAAATGGTAATACAGGGTACTGTAATCACCACCCGCTGCAGTTTCTTTAGATTGAGATGCAAGCTCTGCTTCATATCCAAACCCAGCGGCCATACCGGTTGCGCGTAAACCAAGTGTGTCAAAGTCTAATCCGTCGATACCATTAGTGTCCGCAATTGAATAATAGAAACCGGTTACGGCTAAATCCTTACTTTGTGCATATTTCGCATTTAGTAGGATAATGCTTTCCTCGGTGTTTTCATTTTTGATGGTATTGCGATTGTTAGCCGCAGCTGCAAATAGAGTGGTTTTCTCGATTGAGGTATTTTTTACAGACACCGCATCAAACGTCGCTTCGTCTTGACGCCATGCTACACCACCCACGTGACGTTGGTTGTCAAGTACAATGCGTTGGTTACCTACTTTAATAGTTGACTCAAAACCTGAGTATTGAATATAAGCTTGATTAAATTGAGTGGTTTCTGGGTCGACAACGGTGCTGTATTGCGTGTTGCCGTTACCATTACCATCATTAAAGTCATCAATGATATGTAAAACATTGTCGCCTTCTACTAAAGCAGAAAACCCATTGTATGCGCCACTTTCAAATGTTACGCGAGATTTTAATGTAGCGGCTAAGGCGTTGTCTAAGGCGTTGTCTTGATCAACGCTTTCTACACGAAGACGAAAATTCACATCGACTTTAGAATCATCTATCACTTGATTAAAATTTTCTGCTTGAGTATTTAAAGCAGAGCTAAGAGTAATTATCGCAATACTAGAAGCCAATAATGTTTTTTTCATTTGAGTACCTTTAGATTTTCAGTGGATTAATTTTAAAAAAATAGATTTATATCTCATTAGAGCAACGCATATGCCAAAGATGAAAAATACAAATTAAAAACATGAAAATGTGTTTTATGCACAAACCTGATTCAAAAAAAAGAACAGTTTTCGAAGAAAAATTCATTGTGGTGCGAAATGAAGTATTACAGAGGGGAATAAAATGGGGCGACTAGGAAAAACCATATGTATTTTTGGTGCGCACGACACGCACTAATTTAATGCGCATAAGATTTTAATGGTGCCCATTTATGGGTTTTTTTAGGGCGTAACCATGTGTATTGTTGGACAATTTATGCACTTTATTGTGATTTTAAGTGATTATTTTGTGTTTCATGCTCTTGGCATGATGCCTGCTCTACAGGTTTTAGTTGAAATTAAAACCTTATAAAGCAGGAGCTACAAATGTCTGAAGTCGGACTTAATTTATTGAAGGTCAAAGAACCTAAAATAAAAATGCTACACGTCAGTTGGTTTGCGTTTTTTTTAACCTTTGTTGTGTGGTTTAACCATGCACCACTCATGGGGTTTATCAAGGAGGCATTTGATTTAACCAATCAAGAGGTTAAAGCACTATTGATACTGAATGTTGCGTTAACAATTCCTGCTCGTATCGTCATTGGTATGCTGGTAGATAAATTTGGACCTCGCCATGTTTATTCGGGGCTCTTGTTGGCAACGGGTGTTTTATGTACGGCATTTGCATTGTCGCAAACCTATGAACAGTTAGCGCTTTTCCGCTTTTTGATGGGGTTTGTGGGTGCGGGCTTCGTAATTGGTATTCGCTTGGTAGGTGAGTGGTTTCCAGCTAAAGAAGTGGGTGTCGCTGAAGGTATTTATGGTGGGTGGGGTAACTTTGGTTCAGCCGCAGCTGCTATGCTAATGCCAACTCTTGCGCTCATGTTTGGTGGTGAGAATGGCTGGCGTTATGCGTTAATGTGTACCGCTGTTATGGCATTCATCTATGGTTTAATCTTTTTCAGAGTTGCACGTAATACACCTAAGGGCTCCACTTATTTCAAACCTAAAAAATCAGGTGGTTTACAAGTCAGTAGTAAAAAGGATATGTATTTTTACTTAGTAATGAATATTCCTATGTATATTGCATTAGCAGTATTAACTTGGAAATTATCACCAACTAACTTGGGTTTATTAAATGATGTTGCCAGCAACGTTATTTATGTTGGCTTATTTGCATTGTTTATCGTACAAACCAAGCAAATATTGTCTGCCAACAAAGAACATTTATCTCAATCCGTACCTGAGCTTCAACAGTTTAAATATAAGCAAGTTGCTATTTTACAGTTGGCCTATTTTGTGACGTTTGGTTCTGAGCTTGCTGTGGTTTCTATGTTGCCACTTTACTTTTTAGATACCTTCGAAGGTTTATCTGCTGTTACGGCGGGTTTATTAGCATCCGGTTTTGCATTTATGAATTTAGCTGCGCGCCCTGGTGGCGGTTGGCTAAGTGATAAGTTTGGACGTCGTAAAACATTATCTATTTTGATTTTTGGTTTAACACTTGGGTATCTTGTTTTGAGCCAAATTGAAGGAACTTGGTTGATTCCAGTAGCGGTAATCGCCACCATGTGTTGCTCTTTCTTTGTTCAAGCGGGCGAAGGTGCTGTATTTGCTATGGTGCCGTTAGTGAAGCGTAGTATGACAGGACAAATAGCAGGTATGACAGGTGCTTATGGTAATGTAGGGGCTGTTATTTTCTTAACGGTATTATCATTTGTTGATTATAGTACTTTCTTTATTGTGATTGCGGCATGCGCTGCGGTGATATTTGTTGCGGTTCAATTTATTGAAGAGCCAAAAGGTCACGTGGCAGAAGTCAATGAAGATGGTAGTGTTGAGCTGATTCAAGTGGGCGCTTAATACGCAAAAAAGTTTGAAGGGCTTAAGCGCTTAGCCGTTGCAAAGATAAGTGCTTGGGTCCTTTATTTATTTAACCTTTCATAGAGGTGTTTGTGCATCTGCAATCACAATTATCATTAACAGTTGGTCAGCACAGTCGAGCAGGCTTAAAAGCGGATAATGAAGACTGTATCGGTATTCGTATTCCAGACCAGCCTACGCTGACGTTGAAAGGCGTGGTTGCTGTTATTGCTGATGGTGTTAGCGCAGCTGAAGCCGGTAAAGAAGCAAGCGAAATGTGCGTACGTAATTTCATTAGTGATTACTACACCACACCGGACGCATGGTCTGTTAAAACAGCAGGGCAGAAAATTGTTTTAGCGTTGAATCGCTGGTTAGTAGGGCAAAGCCAGATTAAAGGACATGTCAGTACTTTAAGTGCGTTGATCTTAAAATCACAAACAGGGTATATTTTTCACGTTGGTGATACTCGAATTTACCGTTTAAGAAAAGGTAATTTCGAATGCTTAACCACAGATCACTCTATTCATATTAACAAAGATACCGTTTATTTATCTCGCGCCATGGGAATGGATAATCATCTTGAAATGGATTTCCAGCAGTTTGCATTAGAACAAGATGATGTTTTTTTTCTCAGCTCAGATGGCGTTCACGACTTTATTTCTCATAAAAATATACAGCAAGCGCTTTTATCTAGTTCAGATTATAGCGTTACCTGTGAGCAATTGGTTGAAAAAGCATTAGCAGCTGGTAGCGGGGATAACCTGAGTTGTCAGATATTAAGAGTGAATGCATTGGCGGATGGGAACAACCAAGAGGTATATGAAAAGCTAAGTGACTTGCCATTTCCTCCTGAGCTTGAAAAAGGACAAATATTAGATGGATTGACGGTGATAAAAACCTTGTATGCCAGTCCTCGTAGTCAAGTTTATCTAGTAAAAAATGTAGAAAATAAACGATTAATTCTAAAAACACCTTCGGTTAATTTTGAAGATGATCCTGCTTACATAGAGCGTTTTATATTGGAGCAGTGGATAGGCAAGCGTATAGAAAGTCCTTATGTGGTTAAGATTATTGAACCAGAAAAGAAAACGGCTCTGTATACTTTAATGGAATACGTGGATGGTATTACGCTCGAACAATGGATCAAAGAAAACCCCAAGCCAGATATAAACGAAGTGGTGCGTTTAACTGAACTCATTAGTCGGGGTATTCGTGCGTTGCACCGTAAAGATATTCTGCACCAAGATATTAAGCCGGATAATATTATTTTAGATAAAGATGGTGTACCTAAAATAATTGATTTCGGTTCGTGCTATGCTGCGGGTATCGAAGAAATTGACGCGCCATTTGAGCGAGAGCAGGCACTGGGTACTGCGGTTTATAGTGCGCCCGAAACTCGTTTTAGATTACGTAAAACAAAAAAATCGGATTTTTTTAGTTTGGCCGTTGTCGTGTATGAAATGCTAACAGGTGAATTCCCCTTTGGTGATCAACTGGAAAAACTAAAAGATCAGCGTAAGTTATCCAGTTTGAAATATCGCTCAGCCATGTTATTTAACCCCATGGTGCCGGATTGGATGGACCAAGCTATAAAGCGTGCCTTATCACCTCAGCCTGAGTTACGCCAAGATGCCATGAGTGAATTTTTTTTTGATTTACAACAGCCTAATAAACAGTATAAATCTCAGACTTTTGTACCTCTGTCGCAGCGTAATCCATTGAAGTTTTGGCAAGGTGTGGTTGTGTTGCAGGCAATTTTGATATTGTTTTTGTTACTTTTCTAGTTAGGTTGTTAGCAATAATAAATAATAGACGTTTTTTAAACGCAAAAAAAACCAGGCAAAGCCTGGTTTTTTTACGAAAAGTGTAAGCCGTTAAGGTTTATAAATCACTTTTACAGTGCCATCTACCGCTGCTTCATCAATGTAGCCAATGATGTTTGGGTTAGTAGCGACCATGTTTTTCACTTCAGCATCGCCACCCACTACTTGTGGGGCTTGGCCTTTACCAGTGAAGATCAAACGAGACCAGTAAGACTTAAGTTGCGCTTCTGATTTTTTTACCACGTTGGTGTAAAAATCATTACGAGCGGGTTTACCTTCACCTTGGTCAATAGGAACAATAGACACACCGCCTAGGTCTTTCTTTTTACCTAAAAACGCTTTAACTACATCGCTTTCATTTGATGCGCCAATGGGGCTGCCTTTTCCAACAACGACAACAGGTCCTGCTTGGGCGATACCAAAGCAACTCGCTAAGGTTAGAGCGGCTAGTAATTTAAATGATAATAATTTCATTATTTTCTCCTCCCTTAGAATACTGTGTCGATGGTGATGGTTAAAATATTAGTACTGTCTGGTGCACTTGAGCCTGCTGCAGCAAATGCTCTCGAGTCAAACATCCCCGCTTTATCACCGGTATCAATAATATCGTACTGCACTTTAAGTGCGGTACCTGACGCCATATCATAACGAAGCCCTAATCCGATTCGAGTCGTATCGCGATTGTTTTCAGCTTGAAAAGCTCTCCCCGCCAAGTTGAGTGATGGGTTTTCGTATGGTGATGCAGTTGAATCAGTTGGAGAGGTACCACCTGATACATCCACAGCTGCAAGGGCTGCCAAGTTTCCACCAGTTAGCTTGTCTGCGATTACTTGTAAATCACGTTCATCATCATCTTCGGATGTTGTCATTGCGTATGTGATTAGTGGCATAAACTGGCCCATGCGGTAGCCAAATGTAGCATATGCTGAATCCGCATCCACTATTGCACCATCTACTTCAAGTCGAGCATATTCGGTGATGAAATAAATGTTGCCAGGGTCATAAGTGAAACCAATACTTGTGAAGCTCCCTTTTACTTTAGCGACATCGCTTCCGTATAAGCCATTTACGACACCCTGGATATCCGCATCAATAACATTTATATCATCAGATAAAGAGTAGGCGATGCGAGCCGTCCATGTATCACCTTGCAGCATGGCGTTGGTAGCAATGACACTTTTGATATCGTATTCATCATCTTTTGAACGACCATAAGCCACTTGGAAAGTGGCGCTCATGTCGCCAATATCGGTGTTATAAGTTAAATCTACACCATCCATGTTCGCAAATGGGGTAAGAGAGTTGTAAGTTTCGTTTGGCATTTTTGCCCAAGGTACGGCATAACCAACATCTAAAAATTCACTTAGCATAAATGCGGGTAAACGAATGCGACCGATTTTACTGCTAAAACCACTGCCAAAATTATGTTTGAAGTAAGCCCACTCAGCTTCGGTGTTCCATTCGTTTTCACCTCGGCTTACAAGTTGGGTAACAACACTGTTATTGGCATCCATGTTGAAAGACATTTGCACGCCAACTTTACTAAAACGGCCGAAATTAGATTCATCATTAACGCCGTTATATTCAATCTCCTCACTACCGAGTGACATGCCAAAACTCGCAAAACCATTGATTCGCAATTTTTGATCTTGCTGGGCTATGCGTTGGTTCATTTGTTGAACTTGCTGATTAAGCTGCTCCAGGGTAACCGCTTGTGTTGGCAGGGCTGCTATTAATAAGGGGACCGCTGCACAGGCAACATATTTAATCGCCATAATTCATCCTATTTATATTGATTAATAAAGAGCCTTGGTTGGGCTCAGACCTACTTTAGGTGTAGCACATATGTGTAAAAGCGCTAAAAAAAGGCAAGGTGTACTTAAAAAGATAAGGGGTTCATCACGTAACGGTGCAAACAGTGGTAAAGTTTGCCTTCAATGACAGGCATAGATGCACTATTTTGTTTATAACATTGTACAACGGATGGACATCTACCAATTTATTGGTCTTTAGTTTTTAATAGGCGACACGAGAATAAGGTCATATTAAGTAATCATGCATATTCATATTTTAGGTATTTGCGGCACATTTATGGGCTCCTTGGCCCAATTGGCTGTGGCGCAAGGCCATCGCGTAACCGGTTCTGATCAAAACGTCTATCCGCCTATGAGCACCCAGCTTGAGCAGGCGGGTATTGAAATTATGCAGGGGTTTGAAGAAGCGCACTTACAACCTCAGCCGGATTTAGTTGTGGTGGGTAATGCCATGAGCCGCGGTAATGTGGCGGTGGAATATGTGCTAAATAAACAAATCCCTTACACATCTGGCCCAGCTTATTTGTCAGATCATATATTAAAAGAAAAATGGGTCATGGCTGTAGCCGGTACCCATGGAAAAACCACCACAACGAGTATGCTTGCATGGGTGTTGGAAGACTGTGGGTTTGAGCCGGGGTTTTTAATTGGCGGTGTGCCGAAGAATTTTGGTGTATCAGCTCGTATGGGTAACAGTGATTTTTTTGTGGTCGAAGCGGATGAATATGACAGTGCTTTTTTCGATAAGCGTTCAAAGTTTGTTCATTACCACGGGCGCACGGTGATACTGAATAACCTTGAGTTTGATCATGCGGATATATTTAACGACATTGAGGATATAAAAACCCAGTTTCATCATTTGGTGCGCACTATCCCCAGTGAGGGCCAAATTATTTACCCAGCGGATGAGACCCACCTGCAAGCCACGTTAGAAAAAGGTTGCTGGACACCCAAAGTGCAAATTGGTGTTGATTGGCACTATGAGTTGATCGACGCCTCAGGCTCTCATTTTAAGGTATTGCAAAAAGATAAGGTGGTTGGAGAAGTTAACTGGGATCAAACGGGCATTCATAACGTGAAAAATGCCTTGGTGTGCATTGCTGCGGCCTATCATGTGGGTATTTTACCTAAAGATGCTATTGACGCACTCAATCGCTTTGAAGGTGTAAAGCGCCGTATGGAGCTGGTTTGTAAAGTGAATGATATCGAGGTATATGACGATTTTGCTCACCACCCAACAGCTATCGAAAGCACATTAGCAGGGGTCAAAAACAGTGGTCGCTTTCATCATATTTGGGCCGTGATTGAACCAAGATCGAATACCATGCGTATGGGTGTACATAAAAAAGCACTGCCGGCATCTGTGAAAAATGCCAATACCAGTATTTGGTTTCAACCGAAAGGGCTAGACTGGGATATGCACCCTGTTATTGACGGTTGTAGTGAATTAGGTCAATCCGCACTATTAATGGATGAAGTAGACGCTATAATCGCCCACCTTGTAGAGAATGCGAAAGCGGGTGATGCCATTGTTCTCATGAGTAACGGTGGCTTTGCGGGTATTCACCAGCAGCTTGCCCAAGCCTTAAAGGACAAATATGGCGTTTGAATATGAACAGTACGCTCCGATAACGCTTGCCATAACAGGGGCATCTGGCGCCCCTTATGCTGTGCGGTTGTTGCAATGCTTAGTGGCAGCGAAGCGTCCTGTTTATGTGATGGTTAGTAAGGCCGCTCAAGTGGTATTTGCTACTGAAAGTAAGTTGAAGCTACCCGGAACCCCTGAAAAAATGCAGGCTCTCTTGACGGATTATTGCCAAGCAGAAGCGGGGCAAATACAAGTATTTGGTCGTGAGCAGTGGTTTGCACCTGTGGCCAGTGGCTCAGGTCGTAAGGGTGCTATGGTGGTTTGCCCGTGCTCAACTGGTACATTAAGTGCCATTGCTACAGGGGCCAGTAATAACCTCATTGAGCGTGCTGCTGATGTTGCCATAAAAGAAAAGCGTTCCCTTATCTTGGTGCCAAGAGAAACCCCGTTTAGCCCGATTCACTTAGAGAACATGTTAAAACTTGCCAACATGGGGGTCACGATCATGCCAGCGAGCCCTGGCTTTTATCATAACCCTCAGTCTATTGAAGATCTTGTGGATTTTATGGTGGCAAGAATGCTCAACCATTTAGGCATAGAACAAAAATTAATGCCCTTATGGGGTGAGTAACACCTTTAAATTTTCATAAATCTTTAGTGGTAGTGTCATGTTTACCACGCACAATTAATTACATTAGTGACAGGATTAGGAGTCCAAATGAAGTTCACCGAACGAGATATAAAGGTAGCCATTGTTGCGGCTATTGTAGCGTTTGCGGTTGCCGTCGTGATGCTCGATATGAAAGGCTATATTAAGCATGCTAGCGAAGGTGATGAAAACATCATCGAACATTTCAAATTGTTATCAGTTGATGTCACTAGCACGACCAAGGTTTCACCTAAATCGTCAAATAAAGAAGCATTTTGCGTTGATGGTTATCTATTAGTGCGCCCGCAGAAAAATAAATCGGGCAATGCTGTGGCTGGCATCTTAGTGGATGATAAAAACCGTGCTATTGCTTGTTCAACCGCTTTACCTGCGCCAGGAAAATAAATTCAACCGAGGTTGGTCATGGACGGCCAACTTTGTTGATTAATATGCATATGCTCATACAATGCATATCTTAATGGAAGTAATTAAAGATTCAGCTTATGACTAGCATTAATGAAGATGAGCAGACCCATAAATTAGAGCGAGAAATCTGGCTATTCGAGCAGTGGCTTATTAGTATCGAAGGGCAAGAAGGCGAAACCCAAGAACGTATTCGTCACGCTTATAAAGAATGCATCACTTCTCGAAAGCTAGCATTAGCCAAGTTGCAGGCTAATCAAGCTGAGATGGCAAACGAATCCCTTCTGCGTCATGCCTCACAGCAATCTAACTAATCGTATTTTTCAGTACACTTGACCATTCTTCCATGGATGACTTTCTATCGTCATATGATAGACTGGCAAAAAATAATAATTAAAAAAGCAATATTCCTATGGGTAAATTCGTCTTATTACTAATGTGTTTTGGCACATTAGGATTAATCAGTTCTTATTCTCAAGCTAAAGATATCGATAGTGACGGCGACGGCGTTGCCGATCGTTTTGAGCGCCTATTAAAGACCGACCCAAAAGATGCCAAAAGCAAACCAGCTGACTTAGATGGTGACGGTATTCCTGACGGCTACGATTTGGATATTGATGGTGATGGCGTCAATAACTGGCAAGATCCTTTTCCGCGTAATGCTCAAGAAAACGCCGATGTAGATGGCGATGGCGTGGGTGATACCCAAGACACAGATAGCGACGGTGATGGATTCAGTAACGCCCAAGAGCGTCAGGCAGGCACCAACCCGAGCAATAAAAACAGTTTCCCTGATCAATCAGGCCCGGTTTTAGAGGTAATGGAAATGCCAGAGACGGTTGAAGAACGGATCGTGGCGATTCGAGGTATGGCCTTCGATATGGGTATGGGCATCAAAAAGATTCAGGTAGTGAATGCCGATGGCGATATATTCATGGGTCAATTTGATTATACAACCCACTTTAGTGTGCTTGTGCGCTTGAGTCGGGGCGAGAATCAGCTTCAAGTAGCGGCCTATGACAGCGCAAATAATGTGAGTCGTCAGTTTGTGACCTTAAGCTATAATCCATAATGACAGCAGAGCCGAGTTTGTTAATCGAACTTAATCTAAAGATGGGTACCTAATCAGCTAGTATTATCATTAGTACAATAGCAGTGCCCTAGGTAAAAAAGGTCGTGAAGGATTCACGGCCTTTTTTTTATGAATCAAAGTAATCTCCTGCCCTGATGCGGATTACGACTCATTCTTACCTTTTAAAGTAAAACTAGCCAATATCGCAATCGCCGATATTATCGTTAGCCCTAGTAACCCTTGCCAACTTAATAGCCATTTAATATTGAGTTGTTCCCCTAAGTAATAACTAGGGAGTAGGTAAGCAATTCCCCAAGCAATCGCGGATAAAACATTAAGCAGCATAAAGCGCCGACTAGACATAGCCATCATGCCTGCCACCATGGGAATAAACGGCCTGATGGGGCCAATAAAGCGTCCAAAAAAAATGCTCTTACCCCCATGGCGATGAAAAAAAGCGTGGCCGTTTTCAATCCAATAAGGGTGCTGCTTAAAAGGCCAGAGATTGGGTAAATGGGGTTGAAAAATCCGACCAAAGTAAAAGCTGATAACATCACCTAAAAATGCACCACTGATGGCACATAATAATAAAACCCAGATATTTAGCTGAAGGTTTCCTGCCATCATGCTAGCGGCTGTAATGAGCCCGACACCGGGTACAATAATACCTACAACCGCCAGTGACTCGCATAACGCCACCAGAAAAATAGTGAGAAAAATATATTCAGGATGAAGTGTTAAAAACGCTAGGCTGGTATCAATCATATTAGTGATTAAAAGACATGAGTCGTAAGGCTGTTTGTTGTTGCTTGTGCACAAAGCCACTGGCTCTATGTAAGAAACTTTCGGCATTCTCTTTATGGTTTAAGCTGGCTAGACCCACGTTAAGTTGCAAATTACCCACGTCGCCCCAGTGTTCTTCTTCCATTTCTTTTAGTAGGCGTTCTTTTAACACGACACCACCTTCCATAGAGCAGTTTGGCAGTAAAATATAAAACGTGCCTTTGCCGTTATGGGAAATTTCATCTCCTGCACGCAATATTGAGATCAATTTGTAACGGAAGGTTTTGAGCAGTCGACTGCCAATATTTTTACCATGAATATCTTGAATTTGTTGGTAGTCATCAATGGTAATGGCAAGCATCGATAACGTTCGGCTAGTGGTTTCACTGCGTGCTATTTCTTGATGCAGCTTGTGCAGTAAATAACGACTATTGTAAGCCCCAGATTGATAATCAGTTACAGCTAGGTTTAATAAATTAGATTGTTTTAAATTATTCACGTAGGCATAGCATAAAGAACACATGCCGATAAGCATATAAATCAACATGAATTTAAGGGTTTGCTCGATTTCCACTAAAAAAAACAGCTGAGATAATGTGCTCACCATAACTGCAAAATTGAGTAAAAAACCCCAACGTAATGGCAGGGCAAAGTAACTGATGACAGGAAATACATATATCCAGTGCATAGTGAGTTCAGAATTAAAATTTAATTGATATTGCATTAATAGAGCAATGGATGTGAGTGTCATTAAGTTTATGTATTGGCTAATAGCCCTATTACGGTTTAAAAATAAAAACACGGAGGTGAAAATCAAAATTGCGATGGTCATGAGTTGTATTAACAAAACATCTAAGTGGCCCAAGAAATAATGATTAATGCACAGCAAACTCATGGCTGCAGCAATGAGTGCATATAACAAGCTTAGAGCGGGCTCTTTTTCCATGCTGATCTCAAACATGTTTTAGCTCCTGCTGGGCTTGTTGGATTAAACTGTCTTCGTTGTCACCCACATTTAAGCTGGCAAACCCTACCTTGATGTTGCTTTGAGTGACGTCTGGCATTTTTTGGATCATTTGTTTGACTGTGATTAACGCATCTTGTGAATTTGTATGGGGCATGATGATAGCAAAATGATCTTTTTGTAAACGGTAGTATTGATCAAAAGGGCGTAAGAAATCGGCAATAGCCTGTGCGCACTGTTTAACCAGTTGCACGGAGTTTTCACCTTTTTGATTTTGTGCTGTATGGGATAAGTAAACTAAGAGCAGCCCAGTGCCTTCTCGCTCGGCGCGATTAATTTCGGTGTTAAGGGCTGGTCGCAAGAACTTCTCTAATTGCGCCCCAGTTTGCGCATCACTACTGATGAGCGGCTCAAGTAGCTGGTTGGTGCGAGATTTCACCATAGCCAAAAACAATGCAACGGTGCTGATGGCGGCATAGCTGAATATAATTTGACCTTGAATCAGAGGCGGACTGTAGTGAGTGAAAATGTAAAAGGCCAGTGGTGTGTATGCCAGTACACACCATATGGCGGTACGCAAAGACAATAAAAAGAATGCGGCAATGGGGAAAAAATAAGACCAATAGCTATGCTGGGCTTGTGAGTCTGCCGCGAATAAAGAAAAAGCAGACAATAAAATTAAAAACAGAGTATCCATCTGGTGCCCTGTCTGTTCGTGCTTGCCAAGTAATATGTATAAACCATTTAAGGCAAGCACCGCCCCTAGGCTCAGAGTAATCAAGGCAACATTATGATCACCTGCACGATAATCCATATAAGCGATCAAGCTTAGTATCAGGGTGCCCACTGTGCAGAACAAGATGCGAATATGATTGACCGTTAACGCATGCATGAAATGAAATCCTTATTATTAGCAAAAAGCGCTGTCCCGGCTCTTGTGCGGCGTGATTGTAGGGTTATCTTACCCAGAGTCGCTGGTTTAATACTAGCACGGGCGAATCATTGTTTGGGTACGCTCGCTGATGAGGTATAATCGAGCCACTTTTCTTACGATTTGTCTCCTTGGCCAAAGCCATAATTAAGGAGGAGGCAGTGATTGGGTAGCAAGATGGATGTAAAAGATTACATGCTGCGAGTAGGCCAACAAGCCAGAGCAGCCAGTGTCGCTATCGCCAAGGCAGATAGCGGTGAAAAAAACCAAGCATTATTAGCCATTGCACAAGCCGTTGAATCGGCTCGTGATGAATTAATCGCGGCCAACCAAAAAGACATGGCGCGTGGTCAAGCCAATGGTCTGGATGCGGCGTCACTCGATCGTTTAGAGCTGACCCCTGCTCGTATTGACGGCATGCTTGAAGGTTTGCATCAGGTTGTGGCACTGCCGGACCCTGTTGGTGGAATCACGGATTTAGATTATCGCCCATCAGGTATCCAAGTGGGTAAGATGCGTGTGCCCCTAGGTGTGATTGGCATTATTTATGAGTCACGCCCAAACGTGACCATTGAAGCGGCCAGCTTGTGCTTAAAGTCAGGCAATGCAGCGATTTTACGTGGCGGCAGTGAATCCATTGAATCCAACCAGGCTTTGGCTAAATGTATTCGCCAAGGCCTAGCAGAAGCCGGTTTACCTGAGCACGTTGTACAAGTAATTGAAACCACGGATCGTGCGGCAGTAGGCGAGTTAATAACCATGCAAGAATACGTAGACGTGGTTGTGCCTCGTGGCGGTAAAAGCTTGATTGAACGCATCAGTAAAGATGCTAAGGTCACCGTTATTAAGCACCTTGATGGTATCTGTCATGTTTATATCGACAGCGATGCGGATCTCACCAAGGCGGTAAACGTCGCAATTAATGCGAAAACCCATCGTTACGGAACGTGTAATACCATGGAGACCTTATTGGTCAACGAAATGGTTGCAGCGAAAGTATTGCCTCAGCTGGCTACTGCTTATACTGAATTGGGTGTGGAGCTACGTGGCTGCGAGAAAAGCCGCAAGATCGTCGCTAGCATGGAAGTCGCCACTGAAGAAGATTGGTCTACTGAGTATCTTGCGCCGATCTTGGCGGTTAAAATAGTCAATGATATGGCTGAGGCCATTGTGCATATTAATCAGTATGGCTCTCATCATACCGATAGCATCATTACCGAGAATTACACCAAGGCACGGCAGTTTTTGCGTCAGGTGGATTCAAGCTCAGTAATGGTTAATGCGTCTACTCGCTTTGCTGATGGTTTTGAATATGGTTTAGGTGCTGAAATTGGTATCAGTACCGATAAAATCCATGCTCGTGGCCCGGTCGGCCTAGATGGCTTAACCTCACAAAAATGGGTGGTATTGGGTGATGGTCATATCCGTCACTGATACAAAAAATGAATATGTCGTCATGGGCGGGACATTTGATCCTGTGCATGATGGCCATACCCAGACGGCTAATGCATTAGCCCGCACCATGGGATATGGCTGTGTCCACATGATGCCTTGTGGTGATGCTTATCATAAGGAAGGCTCATCGTCGGCCAAACATCGCTTGGCCATGTTAGAGCTGGCATTAGAAGATGAGCCCTTACTAAAGGTTGACCCAAGAGAAGTAGAGCGAGAAGGTGCCACCTATACAGTGGATACCCTCAAGCAGTTGCGTCATCAATTAGGAGCCCACGCTCATATATGCTGGGTATTAGGAACGGATGCTGCCATGGGGTTAACCAAGTGGCGACATTGGCAACAGGTTTTTCAATTGGCAAATGTAATTGTGGTGAATCGTGGGGGGGATGTTTTGCCCGACAATTTTTCTGAACACTGGCCAGCGCAACACGTAAAATCAATTGAACATTTTAAACAGCAGGCAAATGGCTGTTTTATACAATTGGCACTTGAGCCTGTTGTGGTGTCGTCGACGGAGATTCGACAGGCTCTACACAAACAAGAATCTGTGGGTTGCCATGTGCCGCAGGCTGTTATGAACTATATTGAGTTACATGGGCTCTACGAAGGTAAAAACTGAAATCAATGGATGCAGCAAATCTAACTAAAGTGGTTATCAACGCACTTGAAGACTTAAAAGCGCAAGATATTATCACGATTGATGTGAAGGATCGTACATCGGTAACCGATATGATGGTTATCGCAACGGGTACTTCAAGCCGCCACGTTCAAGCCGTGGCTGATAACGTTTCTGAAAAATCAAAAGCCGCAGGCCTTATGCCTCTTGGCTCTGAAGGCCGCGGAAATAGCGACTGGGTATTAATTGATCTAGGTGATGTGATTGTTCATGTGATGACGAGCCAAGCTCGTGAGCACTATGATCTTGAGCGTCTATGGAGTGAGCCGCGCATGGCGCAGTAATTTCCATGAAGATTAGAATACTCGCCGTTGGGGGCAAAATGCCCTCATGGGTAGAGCAAGGCTTTACAGAATACGCCAAGCGTCTACCCAATGATTGCCGCCTAGAGTTAGTGGAACTACCATTAGGTCCACGGGGCAAAAATCAGCCTCCTGCAAAAGCCATCGAAAAAGAAGGTCAAGCCATGCTAGCGGCCATGAAGCCGCAAAACACCTGCGTGGCTTTAGAAGTGCTGGGGAAACCTTGGAGCACCGAGGTGCTATCAGAGCAATTAACGGATTGGCGCATGTTAGGCCAAGATGTGGACTTACTCATTGGTGGCCCAGATGGTTTAAGCAAAGAATGTTCTGCAAAAGCGAAATACAAGTGGTCTTTATCGCCGTTAACACTGCCGCACCCTTTAGTAAGAATATTATTGGCTGAGCAGTTATATCGAGCATGGACGATTTTAAATAATCATCCATATCATAAGTAACCACTTGTTTTTTAATAATAAAAAAGCCTAAATGATGAGCAATTTATTATCTGCTCTGGTAAGTGATGACTAAATGAGTTTTGACTTAAAGGACGCACGGACTGAAAAAAAGATATTTGCAAGGCGCGCTTATCTAGCAGGCTTTTTTGTATTTGTCTTGGTGTGTATTTTAGCTGGGCGTATGATGTTCCTGCAAATCACCCAGTATGATCTATACGCTAGTAAGTCAGAAAACAACCGTGTTCAATTAAAAACCGTTGAGCCTATCCGTGGTTTGATCTTTGATCGAAATGGGGTGTTGCTGGCTGAAAACCTTCCTAGCCATAGTTTAACCATTGTGCCTGAACGTGTGGATAACATGGAGCAGACTCTAGGGTTGATCCGTTCACTCATCGGCATTACAGATGAAGAACGTGACAGTTTTGAAGCACGTGTTAAATCTTACCGCCGCCCATACGAAGCCATTCCCTTAAAATTCCGTCTTGATGAAAACGATATTGCCAAAATTATGGTGAATGATTACTTCTTGCCTGGTGTGCAAGTGGAAGCGGAGCTTGTGCGTCATTACCCTATGGGTGAAGACTTTGCCCATGTGATCGGTTATGTGGGGCAGATGAATGAAGCTGAGAAGAAACGTCTAGACCCCATTCAATATAAAGTGACTCGACGTATTGGTAAAATAGGTCTGGAGCGCTACTACGAACAAGAGTTGCACGGGCATGTGGGCTACCAAAAAGTCGAAACTAATGCTCAGGGACGTATATTAAAAGTCCTAGAGAAACAAAGCTCGATCCCAGGCAAAAATTTAATTCTCAATCTAGATGCTCGCTTACAACGTACTGGCATGGAAGCATTTAAGGGTCGCCGTGGCTCATTAGTCGCTATGGATCCAAAAACAGGTGGAATCTTAGCCATGGTTTCTAGCCCGTCTTTTGATCCTAACTTATTCGTCAATGGCATTAGCTATAACGCTTACAACTCTCTAAGAGATTCCCTTGATACACCTCTGTTTGACCGTGCAACTCGTGGGCAGTACCCGCCTGGGTCAACCATGAAGCCATTCATTGCACTGGGCTTCTTGGATTTTGGTGTGACCAACTGGAAAGAAGAAATCGAAGATCCAGGTTATTACATGCTTGAAAACGATGATCGCGTGTACCGAGACTGGAAGCGCCGTGGTCATGGCGATCACATTACGTTAAGTGATGCCATCATACAAAGTTGTGATACGTATTTTTACGAAATGTCGTTTAGAAGCGGTATTGATAACCTACATCCATTCTTAACTAAATTTGGCTTTGGTCAAAATACCGGGTTGGATATTGGTAATGCACTGCCTGCGTTGCTACCTGATAGAGAGTGGAAAAAAACCTATAGAGGACGCTCATGGTATGCAGGTGACACTCTGAATATAGCCTTAGGCCAAGGGTTTATGCTGGCTACACCATTACAATTGGCAACTGCCATGAATGTGTTCGCGGCAAAAGGGGAGTGGCACCGAGCGAAATTAGTCCAGTTTATTGACGGCAAGCCACTAGAAGAAGAAATAAAGCCTGAGAATATTGTGCTAAAAGATCAAGGGAATTGGAATAAAATGAACAGTGCCATGGAAGGGGTTGTTCAAAATTATCTTGGGACAGCAAGAGGATTAAAGCATAATTTGAAATATCGCTTGGCGGCAAAAACCGGTACAGCTCAGGTTGTTGGTATTAAACAGAATGAAGAATACGACTCAGAGGCCTTGCTTGAGCGTCAGCGTGATCATGCGTTATTTGTTAGTTTTGCACCGGTAGATGACCCTCAAATAGCGGTGGCCTCAGTGGTTGAAAATGGCGAATCAGCTGGTAAGACGGCAGGACCAATTGCCAGAAAAGTGATGGATCGTTACTTGAATGACGCCCAACTAAAAGGCATCGAATATGATTATTAATCGATTTAACAATCAACAAAAAAGCGTTGCCGAAATTGAGGTAAATCATGGCCGGTGATTTTACTCGACAGTTAAATGATTCTGGTATGCAAAGCGGTCGTAGTATTTGGCAGCGTATGAATATCGACGTTACCATGCTGCTGTTATTGCTATTGCTGTGTGCTGGTGGATTATTTATTTTATATAGTGCTAGTGGTCAAAACATGGGCATGGTCTATCGCCAAATGGTGTATTTGGGTTTGGGTTTTTTCATCATGTTGGTGATTGCTCAGGTGGATCCAAGATGGTTTCAGATGATTGCCCCTTGGATGTATTGCGCGGGAATTATTGCGCTGATTCTTGTATTGCTGGTGGGTGTTGGGGCGAAAGGTGCTCAGCGTTGGCTTAGTGTATTTGGGATATTCCGTTTTCAGCCTTCAGAAATGATGAAACTCATAACCCCCATGATGGTCGCCTGGTATTTGTCTTCAAGGTTGCTGCCACCTCGTTTAAAAGTCATCGTAGTGGTGTTAATGCTGGCGCTTTTACCTGCGCTGCTGATTTTTAAGCAGCCTGATTTGGGTACGGCTTTATTAATCGCCGCCGCGGGCCTTTTAGTTTTATTATTTGCAGGGCTAAGTAGCAAGTGGATAGCCATTGCTGTGGTCACATTGTTAGCGGTTGCTCCAATCATGTGGTACGGCGTGATGCATGATTACCAAAAACAAAGGGTGCTGACGTTCTTGGACCCAGAAACAGACCCATTAGGTTCAGGCTGGAACATTATACAAAGTAAGACGGCCATAGGCTCGGGTGGCCTTGAAGGCAAAGGCTGGATGCAAGGGACTCAGTCTCAATTGGAATTTTTGCCAGAACGCCATACTGACTTTATCATTGCTGTTTATGCCGAAGAGCAGGGTCTGATCGGTATCTTAATTTTACTGATGTTGTATATGTTTATCGTCATGCGAGGGATTTATATGTCTTCCTGTGGTCGAGATACTTTTGCACGACTGTTCGCAGGTGCGCTCATCATCACGTTTTTCATCTATGTGTTTGTTAACATAGGTATGGTGAGTGGGATTTTACCAGTTGTGGGTGTGCCATTACCGTTAATCAGTTATGGTGGAACATCCATTGTGACCTTGATGGCGGCATTTGGCGTTATTATGTCGGTTTACATGCATCGTCGGATTTAAATAGTGATGAGGTTTAATGTGTTAGCAGCCAGTTTAGTTTTATTGTTGAGTAGTATTTCCGTATCCGCGGGTGGTTATCAAGAGCACCCGAAGTACGAGCCTTTCATTGCAGAAATGATGAAAGAACATAACTACGATGAGAAAGTATTAAGAGACGTGTTGTCACAAGCGCAGCGTAAAGACAGCATTTTAGAGGCTATTTCACGCCCTGCCGAAAAAGTTAAGCCTTGGTATGAATACCGCGATATATTTTTAACGGAAGGTCGAGCAAAAGCAGGTAAGGCATTTTTAAAAGAACATAAAGCCACATTTGATACAGTGGAAAAAAAGTACGGTGTGCCTCGTGAAATTATCGCGGCTATTATTGGTGTTGAAACCTACTATGGGCGTAATACTGGTAGCTATCGTGTGATTGATGCGTTGACTACATTAGGCTTTGATTACCCAGAGCGCTCATTGTTTTACCGTGAATTGAAGAACTATTTTTTAATGGTTCGTGATAATGATTTAGATCCGCTAACTATTAAAGGCTCTTATGCTGGTGCAATGGGATTGGGTCAGTTCATTCCATCTAGCTACATCAGTTATGCTGTGGATTTTGACGGCGACGGCAAGAAAGATTTATGGACAAATGTCGACGACGCCATTGCCAGTGTTGCCTATTATTTTAAGCGTTATGGTTGGGAAGCGGGTGAACTGGTCGCCAGTTCAGTCTCTTTATATAACGATGATGCAGATAAATTAGCGAACGAAGGTTTATCATTGTCTGCAACCGTATCGCAATGGAAAAAACGAGGTGTGAATGTGCCTAAAGGCATGGACGATCGTAAAGCTGCATTATTTCGTTATGACCTAGAAGATGGCAAAGAGTACTGGCTTGTCTATAAAAACTTTTACGTTATCACCCGATATAACCGCAGCAGTATGTATGCCCGCGTTGTATCTGACTTCAGTGAAATTCTTAAGCAACCATGAAGCTCATTCAGGCTTGCAGCATAATTACTTTGATGATTTTGGTGCAGGCTTGTTCTACCCCTTCTCGCTATCAGCAAAGCCAAGATAGCACGCCTATTTTTCAGCAAAGCATTGCTAATTTAGCTGAACCCCAGCCGATTCGGGAGCCTATGTCTAGACGCGGCAATCCTGATCGCTATGAAGTATGGGGAAAAACCTATGAAGTGGATAAAGGATTAACTGAATATTCGCAACAAGGTACAGCGTCATGGTATGGCAAGAAATTTCATGGTCACGATACCAGCAATGGTGAACGCTTTGATGTTTATCAGTTTAGCGCCGCCCATAAGTCTTTGCCTTTACCCAGTTATGTTCGCGTAACCAATCTGGATAATAATAAAAGTTTGGTGGTGCGGGTAAACGATCGTGGGCCATTTCACGGTGATCGCTTGATCGACTTATCTTATGCCGCTGCGGTGCGATTAGATTTTGCCAAGAAAGGTACGGCAAATGTAAAAGTAGACTTGTTAGCCGCTCCGCTTAGTGAAAGTGATTACTTGTTTTTACAGGTAGCTGCATTTGAAGCAGAACCTTCTGCACTAATTATGCAACAAAGGTTAACGACTGTGGTCGAAGAGCCGGTGTATATCACCAAGGATGCAACTAACGGTAAAATGCTACATAAAGTGCGGATTGGCCCATTAAGCCCTAGCGAAGTAGAAGTGGTACAGAGCACATTACGAGCACAAGATATTCATTCTACCTTGATCGGTCCTTAGGCATCCTTAACAAACCCAATAAGCGTGCTACAATGGCGCACAATTTTTTATTAATAGTTAAATACGGTCCTATGCGTTCACTTACTTTTTGCTTGGTCTTTCTGCTTTCATCCCTGACTTTTGCTGTTCCTAGCATTATTCCTCACCCCCCAGAACTGGCTGCCAGTTCCTATATCTTGATCGATGCGAATAGTGGTGAAGTATTAGTCGAACACAATGCAGATGAAATACTACCTCCTGCCAGTTTAACCAAGATGATGACCAGCTTTATCGTCACCGAAGAACTTGCTTACGGCAACATCAAAGAAGACGATCGCACTCGCATTAGTGTTAAAGCTTGGAAAGCCGAGGGCTCTCGAATGTTTATCCGCGAAGGCACTTATGTTCCTGTTGGTGAGTTACTTAAAGGTGTCATTATACAATCGGGTAATGATGCGAGTATTGCTCTGGCCGAACACATAAGTGGCTCAGAGGAGTCCTTTGTAGATGTGATGAATCAATACGCTGCCTCGCTTGGTATGGTTAATACTCGTTTTCATAATGCAACGGGATTACCAGCTAAAGGCCATAGATCAACAGCACGAGACTTGTCTAAGCTGGCAAAACATATCATTAGCGACCACAAAGAATATTATCCTTTGTATAAAGAAAAGAAATTCAAATATAACAACATCGAACAGCCAAATCGCAACCTTTTATTATTCTGGGATAACAGAGTAGATGGTTTAAAAACAGGCCATACCGATGAAGCAGGTTTTTGCTTAGTATCCAGCGCTGTTGATAAAGGTATGCGCTTAATAACCGTCGTCATGGGTGCTAAATCAGAACGAGCTCGTGCTCGTGAATCTCGTAAATTACTTGATTATGGTTTCCGTTACTTTGAAAGCCATAAATTATATGACGCTCAAGAAACCCTACAAACTCAACGAGTATGGATGGGCCAAGAAGATGAATTAGCGTTAGGCGTAAAAGATGGAGCCTATATCACTATTCCTCGTGGCCAAAAAGGCAATCTTGATGTGCAATATAGTATTGATGACGTGATCAAAGCCCCTGTTATGAAAGGCATGGAATATGGCCACATGAAGGTATTACTAGGCGAAAAAGTGTTAATGGATAAGCCCTTGATTGCTCTTGGCGAGATAAAAGAAGCAGGCTTTCTATCCCGTTTACTCGATTATATTAAGTTGTTCTTTTACTCCTTATTTAGTTGAACCCTTGTATTTGCCTGTTTTGCAACCATATTGGGGTAAAATAGGCTAGCATCAGATATATTATGGCTCAGAAAACGCAATCCGAAAAAATAGAATTCCCTTGTCCTGATTACCCCATAAAGGTATTGGGCCAAGCGGGTGATGATTATGAATCTTTTGTTATCGGCATTATGCGTGTGCATGACCCAGACTTTGATGTTGAGCGCATCAGGGTTAATCACAGTAGCAATGGTCGCTTCACCTCAGTGACGTTCTTCATAACAGCTAACTCGAAAGAGCACCTAGAGAAATTACATGCCGATTTCATTCAGCATGATCGTATTAAGATGGTTCTCTAATGCACCTCGGCGTGCGCTTTTTAGAAGGTGAACAAGAATACGAGCCCGTTTGGCTCGCTATGAAAGCCTTTACAGACTCTAGAGGCGAGCATACCCAAGATGAGGTATGGATTCTTGAGCACAAAAAAGTGTTTACTCAAGGCCAAGCAGGAAAGGCTGAGCATTTACTATTTACCGGTGATATTCCTGTGGTGCAAGCTGACCGTGGTGGTCAGGTGACGTATCATGGCCCTGGTCAGATTACAGCTTACATCCTAGTTGATTTAAAACGTCTAAACTTAGGACCAAGATCTTTAGTTGACGTTATTGAAACCAGCCTAGTTAACCTATTGGCACAATACGATATTCAAGCCTACCCCAAACCCGATGCGCCAGGTGTATATGTGGGGGAAAGTAAAATAGCATCACTAGGGCTGCGAATTCGCAAAGGCTATAGCTTTCATGGCTTAGCCTTAAATGTCGATATGGATTTAGAGCCTTTCTTGCGTATCAACCCTTGTGGTTATGCTGGCATGAATATGACGCATATGGCTGAGTTCACATCTAAGCCAGATATAAAGGTCGCAGGCCAAAAGCTTGTCGATCAACTTGCAACCTGTTTGCCTTATAGCGGCATCCAAGATTTAGGTAATCACTTACCATGAGTACAGAGAAAAAAGCCAAAGTGGTTCAAGGTGAAAAAAAACGCGGTGCGGATAAAGTTGCTCGCATCCCGATAAAAGTGATTCCAACTGAGACGATGCCGCGCAAGCCTGATTGGATTCGCGTACGTATTCCCGCCAGCCCAAAGATTAATGAAGTTAAGCAAAAGATGCGCAAGCACGGTTTACACACCGTTTGTGAGGAAGCTTCTTGCCCTAATATTGGGGAATGCTTTGGTAGTGGTACCGCGACGTTTATGATTATGGGCGATATTTGCACCCGTCGCTGCCCATTTTGCGATGTAGGGCATGGTCGACCAAATCCTTTAAATGAAGCTGAGCCAAAAGAATTAGCAACCGCCATTGCCGATATGGGCCTTAAGTATGTGGTGATTACCTCGGTAGACCGTGATGATCTGCGCGACGGTGGGGCTCAGCACTTTGCCGATTGTGTTCGTTACTCTCGCGAATTAAGCCCAAGTCTAGAAATGGAAATACTAGTACCGGATTTTCGCGGTCGAATGGATATTGCCATCGATATACTGTCGCAAACGCCACCGGATGTGTTTAATCATAACCTGGAGACCGTGCCTTCTTTGTATAAAAAGGTGCGCCCGGGCTCTGATTATCAATGGTCGTTAGATCTATTGAAGAAATATAAAGAAAAATGCCCCGATGTATTAACCAAATCTGGTTTAATGCTGGGCGTTGGTGAAACCAAGGAAGAGGTCATCCAAGTGATGCAAGATATGCGTGATCATGATATTGACATGATTACCCTTGGACAATATTTACAACCAAGTAAACATCACTTGGCAGTAGAGCGTTTCGTACACCCTGATGAGTTTGATGAACTGGGTGAGCTTGCGAAGAAAATGGGGTTCAAACGTGTGGCTAGTGGCCCAATGGTTCGATCCTCTTACCATGCAGACCAGCAAATGAAAGGTGAAGCTTTGCTGTAATAAGTCAGCAGCTGATCAAAAAGTGGTCTTTAATTAACCTTAATGTCTCGTTTTGAGTGGTTTTTGTTAGGCAATCTATTCAATATTAAGTAGATTGTCGCTATAAAAGCCTCACAAAGGTGAGTAATTACATTTTTAACTGTATTAGTTTTGTCCTATTGGGTGAAGATGCGTATAATACGCGCGACTAGATATACACGCCCCAAAAACTATTTCAGGAGTGAGCAACTGATTCATGGCTAAACCTGGCAAGCGTTCAAAAGTATTACAGAAACGCCCTTCCTATAAAAAAATTATTAAGCAGCAAGAAAACCAACCAGAGAACATTGTCGATCAAATCGCGGCATTAGAAGCTCTACTAGGTGGCGGCAATGATGATTCTAAGGAAGTGGTTAAAGCCAAAGCTGAGCCTCAAGTTGACGCAGAGGAACAAAAGCGCCTAGAAGATGGGCGCGCAGCACGTAAGGCGGAACTTGGAGCACTTGAGGCAGAGCGTGCTAAAGAGCGAGCGACTCGAGAAGAAGAGCGTCGCAAGCTTCAGCAAGAGCTAATCAAGCAGCAAGAAGAGCGTGAAGCACGCTATAAAGAAGAGCAAGAAAAGCTTAAGCAAGAACAGCAAGACAAGAAAGAACTGAAAAAACAGATCGTAGAAGCAAAAAAAGAGCTTAAACGACTGCAAAACCTTGATCGAATTGGCAAGTTAGATGCTGCGCAGAAAAAACGCATGGCAGAAACCGTTGAATTTGTGAAAAGTGGTGTGAAGCCTCAGTCTGATACTGAAGTAAAAGCAGAACCTGCAAAAGCCTCTAAGAAAGCCCCGGCTAAAGCAACTACAGCTAAGAAGACCACAGCGAAAAAAACAACGGCCAAAAAAGCCACTGCTAAGAAAACAGCAGTAAAAGCAGAAGATGACAGCGCTGAGAAGAAAACCACAGCGAAGAAAACAACTGCTAAGAAGTCTACAGCGAAGAAAACAACTGCTAAAAAGACAACAGCCAAGAAAACGACGGCTAAAGCCTCTACAGCGAAGAAAACCACAGCTAAAAAGACGACGGCTAAGAAAACAACCGCCAAGAAAACCACAGCTAAAAAGACAACCGCTAAGAAAACCACAGCGAAAAAGTCTACAGCGAAGAAAACCACAGCTAAAAAGACTAAATAATTTTTACTGTATTTTTGTGGTAATAAAAAACCCAGCTTATGCTGGGTTTTTTTATGTCTTAGAGATGTGTCATTTAATCAGTGGTCAAACTGCTGCAAATGATTAATAAAATTTTCTTTGTCAATATCACCTAAAATACTAGCTTCGTTGATCAGCTTCCCATCTAAGCCGTAAAACAATAATGCTGGTGGGCCAAATAAGTTGTGTTGCTCAAGATAGATTTTATGGAAGTCGTCAAAGCGTGTGATATCCAGTTTTATGCGCACAAAGTTTTCCAGGTGAGCTTGCACATCAGGGTCTTTGAATAAGGTATTGCTCATGATTTTGCATTCAATGCACCAGTCAGCATACACATCTAAAAATACAATTTTCTCATCTTGCTTTGCTTGATTTAAAACGGATTCAAGTTCGCTCTGTTCGCTTAACGTTTGAAAGAAGTCATCATGACTAGCCGTTGTGCTTACTATAGATTTAGAAGAATCTGATACAGAGGTGATGGCTGTGTTTTGGCCAAGTACCAGTTTAAACATTAACGCTGCAGCAAATACAAAACCTAATAACGCAAATGCCTTAATTAAACGCTTGGAGTAAGTGGCGGCTGGTTCAAATGCCCCAAGCACCACTGTGTATACAGAAATTAGAACGATCCAGCCTGCCATATAAGTGGTCTCAGGGATAAAGCGTCCTAATAACCATAATGCAACGCCAAGTAGTAATACGCCAAAGAAGTGTTTCACACCGTCCATCCAAGCACCGGCTTTGGGTAATACAAAAGCGCCACTGGTGCCAATAATAATCAAAGGCAAACCCATGCCCAGGCCTAGTGCAAATAAAGCAAGACCGCCTAATATTGCATCCCCAGTTGTACTGATATAAAGCAAGGCCCCAGCAAGTGGAGCGCTCACACAAGGGCTTACCACAATAGCGCTAAGCGCACCCATTAATAACACGCTAATTAAACTGCCTCCTTTTTGCTTTTGATTCAAGTTATCCAGAGGTTCTTGAATAAAACGTGGTAAACGGACTTCAAATAAACCAAACATAGCGAGGGCGAGTACCACAAAAAGGGCTGCAAAAATACTCAGAACCCAGGGCTGTTGCATATAAATTTGAATATTAAAGCTCGCACCAAGAGAACCAACTAGTACGCCTGCTAATGCAAAGGTGAGGGCCATACCGAAAACATATACGCCAGATAACACAAAACCTCGTTTAGCGGTTAACTCTTTTTGTCCGGCAATGATACTGGAGATAATTGGCATCATAGGCAATACACACGGTGTAAAGGTTAAGCCCATGCCTAATAATAAAAACGTAGCGAGAATTAAAATCAAACCTGCATGCTGTAAAAAACCTAAAATACCACTGGCTTGATCCAGGCTGGTTTCACTTAAGTTAGGTTGTGTTTGTGGTGAACTATTAGTAGATAAAGAGGCTTTATTGAAAGGCTGAAGCTCAAGAACCGCCGTTTGCGGTGGGTAGCACAAACCAACAGCCTGATCGCAACCCATGTAGCGCATATTTAGTTGTGTGATATTGCGGGTAAGTTGAGATAAATCTACCTGTACAGTTGCTGAATTAAAAAACACAGCAACATCGCCAAAGCTTGGATCACTAATAACTTGTGGGGTTTCTATAAATTGAGAGTAAGCGTACGGTGTTTTATCTAATAGGCTCAGCTTTAGTTTGTCTTGGTAGAGGTAAACATTATAAGATAATTCAAATCGGATGGTGAGTTGTGAGTTGTCTTGCTCGTAGCTAAACTTCATCGCCTCATAGGCTGGTAGTGGCTCAGCTGAGTTGTTAGAGAATAAATCTGCCCAGCTTGTTTGCGTGGCAAAAAATGAAAAGAATAAAGAGAGTAAAACGCGCTGCAGCATCTTAGGTATCCAGAATTTTTTATTCAGACCATGATGCTGCAAATAAGTGCCATTGCCCAGAGGCAACAGCCGCTTTTAATTGAAGATGTTAACTGTTGCGCGAAAGCGCCAGCTCAGCCAGTGCATTCAGTGCTTGTTTAGCTGGCGTATCGGACAATACTCTAATAGCGTTTTGCGCTGCATCCACATGCTCACGGGCTTTTTGATTGGTGTAATCAATAGCGCCGCAGGCTTGTACGATTTCAATGATTTCGGCCAGATCTTCGGTGCCACCTTTGCGAATAGCTTGGCGAATCATTTGTACTTGTTCGCTATTGCCATTTTGCATGGCGTAAATCAATGGCAGGGTTGGCTTGCCTTCGGCTAGGTCGTCACCTACGTTCTTGCCAAGTTCTTCTGCACTACCTATGTAATCCAATACATCATCTACCAGTTGGAACGCCATGCCTGTGTGGTGACCATATAAGCGTAAGGCTTCTTCTTGCTCGGCATTGGCACCGGCTAAAATAGCACCAGAATGAGAGCTGGCTTCAAACAACATAGCCGTTTTTCCTTGAATCACCTCCATGTATTGGGCTTCGCTGACATTTGGGTTTTTTACATTCATTAGCTGCATCACTTCGCCTTCGGCGATGACACGAGTAGATTTAGAAAGGATGTCCATGATTTTAAGTGAGCCAAGCTCCACCATCATCTCGAATGCGCGGCTATATAAGAAGTCGCCTACTAAAACGCTAGGAGCATTGCCCCATTTTGCATTGGCAGTGGCTTTGCCACGACGTAGGTCAGATGTGTCCACCACGTCGTCATGTAGTAAAGTAGCGGTGTGTAAAAATTCAATAATAGCCGCTAATAGGGCGTGGTCTCGTTTATCATAAGAAAGAGATTTGCAAGCCAGAAGCACCAGGAGTGGACGCATGCGCTTGCCGCCACTTTCAATAATGTGTTGACCGATTTTAACAACCAATGGGACATCACTGCTGAGTTGTTCTAAGATCAGCTGGTTAACCTGCTGAAAATCCTGCTCTACAACTTGATATATGTCTTTTACTAGCATGGGTAAATCACTTTCCTCAAGGAGTGGCTATCCTAATGAGTGAGGCTTAAAGAGGCAAGAAAAGCGGTCAAATTCTCGTACTTTTTACGTCTAAAGTACCCATTTTGCGCGGCTCTACATGGTTTTCTGTAATCTTTGCTTATTTTTAAAGGTTGCTATATAATCCGCGACCGACTTGTAGCGCATTAGATGTGCATGGTCCGCTCCCTACCATAGAGCTTCGAAAGCGAGGTTCATAGAAGTAGGTGCCATTAACCCGAAAGGGCGGCAGCCAAGCAGCAACCGAGAGACAAGCGATATTGATAGGCTTAGGCCGCAAGCTCTTTGGAGAGAAACATGTACGCAGTTATCGTAACTGGCGGTAAGCAATACCGTGTTGAAGAGGGTCAAACCCTTAAAGTTGAAAAAATTGAAACTGCAACTGGTGAAACTGTTCAATTGGACAAAGTTTTACTAGTTGGCAATGGCGACGACGTTAAAATCGGTCAGCCTGTTGTTGAAGGTGCTAAAGTGACTGCAGAAATCGTAGCTCATGGTCGTCACAAAAAAGTGAAAATCATCAAGTTCCGTCGCCGGAAGCACTCTATGAAGCAAATGGGCCACCGTCAGTGGTTCACTGAACTGAAAATTACTGGCATTTCTGCTTAATATTTTCAAAGAATTGAACGGTTTTAATCTCATGCGGGATTAAAGCGAACACTAAATAAAAGCTCGATATATTGTTGGTAACGGTGATATATCAGTGAAGGAGAAAAGGCATGGCTCACAAGAAAGCCGGTGGTTCTACCCGTAACGGTCGCGATTCCCAGAGTAAACGCTTAGGTGTAAAAGCCTTTGGTGGTCAGTTTGTTAAAGCTGGTTCAATCATCATTCGTCAGCGTGGCACTAAAGTGCACCCAGGTGACAATGTTGGTTGTGGTAAAGACCACACTTTATTCGCGAAAGCCGATGGTTTCGTGAAGTTTGAACAAAAAGGTCGCATTTTCCGTAAGCA
>JAWUYY010000089.1:0-25965 GCA_034110565.1 Bermanella sp.
TAGTCAATATGATGATAATTATTTAAATCACATTGCCAAAGATGGTCGAGACTATTTCGTATTGCGTGCAGACAATCATGAGGTTATTGGTACCAGCCAGATGTATCAATCTGCACAAGCTCGCGACAAAGGAAAAGAGTCTGTTAAAACCAATGGCTTAACGTCAAGCATGTATGACTTAACGTAAGTCAGTTTATATTTTAATGAAATGCCACTACAAAAAAAGCCCGCTTAGATTTGACATTTAAGCGGGCTTTTTTTAGTGTTTTTTGGTTTTAAATAAACTGATTAAAATTTAAAAATACGCCGTTAATGGCTTCATCAGAACGGGCATCATTGATGTGCTGTAATTCAATGTTCATGGACTGAGTATGGTTTAAACGAAAGCTTAAGCCAGCTGCACCGTAGTAATGGTTGCTTTGGTTACTCTGGTTTGTATTTCCTGTTATTTTAGTTTCGCTCCAAGTTTTTCCCGCACCGCCGCGAATAAACATAGAGGTTTTATTGGCTGGGTCTGTGGTGAGTTTTAAGCCTGTAAACAGAGATTGGCTGTTCAGTTTCGTATTTTTATATTTCATCTCACCGTTATAGCTATAGCCTAATTCAAACCATACAGTGCGAGATTGATTCAGACGACTACCGGTTGACAGTTTAAAAGATGGCGCAACGGAATAGTCACTTAAGTATTTATTTGTGTCGCTATTAAAAGAAAATAATTTATTGGCACCCAAACCCACTTCAATATAATTGTGTATGGATGAAGCATTAGACAAAGACGCACAGAATAGACAGAAAATTAAAACGATAGAGGTTTTCACAAGCATCCTTACTTGGTTAAAAAATTAGGGCGTAGGGTACTATACAAAAAAAATAAAAAAAGCCTTATTGAATTGATAAGGCTTAAACGTAAAGTAATGGTTAACTGTTGAAATTAATAGCGGTTAATTTTTAATTAAGCTTTGAGTGAAACCCGCTAAGTCGTTAAAGATAAGCGCATTATCTAACCCTTCATTTTTAGTTAAGGTTTTTTCACCTTTACCCGTTTTCACTAATACGGGTTTCATGCCTGCAGCAGTACCTGCTTGCAAATCTCTTAAGCTGTCGCCCACCATGAAGCAGTCCTGTGCCGATACACTTAACGCATGTTCAATTTGATGAATTAAACCAGGCAAGGGTTTGCGACAATCACAATGGTCATCAGGGCCGTGGGGGCAGTAGGCAATGTAATCAAACTTGCCGCCATGTTCAGCGGCCAACGCAATCATTTTGTTATGCATGGCGTCCAGTGTGTCCACGCTGAAATAACCACGGGCAATGCCGGATTGGTTTGTGGCTACAGCAATTTTGTAACCGGCTTGGGTAAGCTTGCCAATGGCTTCCATGGCGCCTGGTAGAGGAATCCATTCATCTAGATTTTTTACATAATCATCACTGTCGTAATTAATGACGCCGTCGCGGTCAAGTATGATGAATTTGTTGGGAGATGAAGACATGAAAATAACCTTGTAGGAGTCGCACCCTGTGCGCGAACAAAATTATCTAGTTGAGGTTTAGGAGATTAGATGGTGAGTAATTAAATTAATCACCATCTAATCAGAAGACTATAAATAAGGCCTCTGATTTCGCGCACAGGGTGCGACTCCTAAAGGTTTGCTTAAAGTTGGGATATATCCGCAACGTTTAAGAACAAGTTACGTAATTGATTAAGCAGGGCTAAGCGGTTTTGTTTAACCGCTTCATCGTCCGCCATAACCATTACGTTATCAAAGAAGGCATCAATGCTTTCACGCAAGCTGGTTAAGCTGGTGAGATACTCTGCATATTGGCCTTGTTCAAATAATGGAGTGGCTTCTTTTGCTTTTTCGCTCAGTGCTTTAGCGAGTGCTTTTTCAGCATCTTCTTGCAATAGGGCTTCGTTGACTTGTGGTACGTCAATGAAGGCATCATTCTTCGCAAGAATATTCGAGACACGCTTATTGGCGGCTGCGAGGGCTTCAGCACTGTCTAATTTAGAGAAAGCATAAACCGCTTGAACACGTTTATTGATGTCTAGTGGTTGCGTAATCCCCTTAGCGCGTACTGCTTGGAATACAACCGTTGGAATATTTTGGTCTTGATACCAAGCACTGAAACGGTCCAACATGTACTCGGTTAACTTGCCTTTGTTTTCCGCTTTTAATTCGGTTGGCCAGTTGTTATCAATGGCCCAATCGATTAAGTCGCTCAGATCAATGTTGATTTGTTTTTCAACGAGCAAGCGCAGTACACCTAAAGATGCACGACGTAGTGCAAATGGGTCTTTACCACCTGTTGGTATTTGGCCAATACCAAACAAGCCCACAAGACTATCTAGGCGGTCAGCAAGCGCTAAAGCAGTACCGGTTACGGTTGTAGGTAGATCATCACCAGAAAACGCAGGCATGTATTGCTCGTTCATGGCGGCACATACTTCAGCGTTTTCGCCATCATGTTGCGCGTAATAAGAGCCGGCTAGACCTTGTAGGTCAGTGAACTCAAATACCATGTCAGACAGTAAATCGGTTTTACAAAGCTTGGCAGCACGTTCAGCGAGTTTTACATCGCCGCCCATAGCCGCACTGATTTGTGCAGTTAGCTTCATTAAACGTTCAGACTTATCTTTAAGTGTCCCTAATTTTTGAACCCATAAAACGGTGTCGAGTTTTTCAAAACGGCTTTCTAGGGTTTTCTTACGGTCTGTGTCCCAGAAGAATTTCGCATCGCTTAACCGTGGGCGAATCACTTTCTCGTTACCTTCAATCACTTGTTGTGGATCTTTTGATTCAATATTACAAACAGTGATGAAGTTAGGCATTAATTTGCCGTCTTTTGTTTCCACGTGGAAATATTTTTGGTGCTCTTTCATTGAGCTGATTAACGCTTCAGACGGCACTTCTAAAAATTCAGTATCGAACTTACCGGCAAGGGCCGTTGGCCATTCGTTAAGTGAGGCCACTTCATCAAGAAGATCTTCATCAATCACAGCAACGCCACCCAGTTTGGTGCCTTCGGCTTCAACCTGCGTGCGAATCATGGCTTTACGTTCTTCGTAATCGGCTAATACTTTACCCTGATCTTTTAAAATACCTTCGTAAGCCGCTGGGCTGGTAATGGCAATTTCACGGTTCGCGTGGAAGCGGTGACCTTTGGTGAAATAGTTAGACGCCACACCTAAAATATTGGCTTCGATGACCTTGTTATCAAGCAGCATGATGATCCAGTGTACTGGGCGAACAAATTCAATGCGGCTGGAACCCCAGCGCATACGCTTAGGGATAGGTAATTTGTTTAGCGAGTCTTGAATGGCAATTGGCAGCTCATCTGTGGCTTTTGCGCCAGCCACATCTTGTGCGAAATAAAGACGTTCGCCTTTTTCATCGCTAATGCGACCTACTTCATCAAAGCTGATGCCGTTTGAACGGGCAAACCCTTCAGCGGCTTTTGTTGGCTTACCATCTGCGCCAATGGCCACGTTAACGTAAGGACCAAATTTTTCCACTTTGCTGTTATTACCCTGAGCTTCTAAGCCTTCGAGACGTAACGCTAAGCGGCGTGGCGCCGCGAATAGTTTGCTGCTAGCGAATTTAATTTCTTTTGCTTTTAAGTGCGCTTCGATACCAGCTTGAAACGCGGCCGCTAAATTTTTAAGCGCCTTTGGAGGTAATTCTTCGGTGCCAATCTCAACTAGAAAATCATGTGTGCTCATTATTTGGCTCCCTTTTTCTTGGCATCTTTTGCGGCTTTTTTGGCTGCTGCATCGGTGGCGGCTTTTTCTTCTGCGGCGACATTGGCGAGAACTTCATCGCGAAGAGCGGCAGGTGCCAGAGGGAACTCAAGTTTACAACGAGATTTAAAGTAGGCTTCGGCTACCGAGCGCGCCAAAGTGCGCACACGTAGAATATAACCCTGGCGTTCGGTTACGGAAATAGCATGACGAGCATCCAGCATGTTAAATGCATGAGAGGCTTTTAGAACTTGCTCGTAAGCGGGTAATGCAAGGCCTGCTTCAATTAAACGCGCGCAATCACTTTCGTGTTGATTAAACGCTTGGAACAAAAAGTCCACGTCGGCGTGTTCAAAGTTGTAAGCGGATTGTTCCACTTCGTTTTGATGAAACACATCACCGTAAGTGACTTTTGAGCCGTCTGGGCCGTAGCACCAAACCAAGTCAAAAATGCTGTCGACGTCCTGCAGGTACATGGCGATACGTTCAAGACCATAGGTGATTTCACCGGTTACTGGGTAGCACTCTAAGCCGCCTACTTGTTGGAAGTAGGTGAACTGCGTGACTTCCATACCGTTAAGCCAAACCTCCCAGCCAAGACCCCAAGCACCCAAGGTTGGGCTTTCCCAGTTATCTTCTACAAAGCGTACATCATGAATACCTGTATCAATGCCGATGACTTTTAAGCTTTCTAGGTATTTGTCTTGGATATCCAGTGGAGAAGGCTTCATAACCACTTGGAATTGATAATAGTGCTGAAGGCGGTTTGGGTTTTCACCGTAACGGCCATCGGTAGGGCGACGACAAGGTTGTACGTAGGCAGCGTTCCACGTTTCAGGACCAATGGCTCGTAAGAATGTAGAGGTATGGAAAGTACCCGCACCCACTTCAAGATCGATGGGTTGATTAATCACACAGCCTTGCTGTGACCAAAAGTTTTGCAGGGTCGCTATAAGGCCCTGAAAGGTTTTTACGTCGTAATTATTTGTGGACACTGTGGCCTACCGAGTCTGGATACAGAAAAGCACAAGATTATACGGGCCATGGGCCTTAGATACTAGGGCGTTTGACGGTGTGTGTGGTGGAGCAAGGTTTGGAGGTTATGGAAAAATCAGGCGCAGTAAGGCTCCCTTAGTTGACGAATTACTGATCTCGATGGTGCCAGTTTTCTGATTGCGTGTGTGTGCTTTGAGAGCTTGTTCAATCAGGTATAAACCTAGGCCGTTATCGGTACCGTGAGGGTTGTAGTCTCCTTGCTCATCAAGCAGGGTGTTTTCAAACCCAGGGCCGTTATCACGTAATGAAATGGCCCAGTGGCCGTCATCATATTCTTCAACTTCCATGATGACTTTATTCGCACCCACTTGTAGTGCATTCATACAGGCGTTGTGTAGGGCGATACTGAGTAATTGTTCGTCATAAAATTGGTTAATATCATTATCAAAGTTGGCTTCTATGGTGAGGCCATGTAGCTGGAAAAACTCTTTGGCTAAAGGGGTGACGGTATCCATTAACCAGTGCTCATCTATGCTGGGTTTGAACGCTTGGTTTTGAATTTTTAATATGGATAACAGCTCAACCAGACGATGGCTCAAGTTATTGCTATGACGTTGCAGTTTGTCCATTAAGGATTGCTGCGTCGGGTCAAGAGTTAGCGCGTCACATAGTTCAGATTCTACGTTGAGTAATGCCTGCATTTGATTCTTCAGATCATGCAGTTGGGCGCTTAACAGAGTGTTTACATCAAAGCTCATAGCGATCCTTGCCTATAGCATGCGCACGAGGCGCTGTTGACTTTTCTTTAAGAGAAGCCAACGTTGAAAGCGATCATCATTGTGGGGAATATCGCCGACCCGACGCAGTAGTTCGGTGACTTCATCTAACATTTTTCGGGTAACAGCGGTTTGATCCATATACGTGATTTTTACTTGTATCGCGTTGAGTAATACCGCGAGACCAGCTTCTTTGTAGGCGGTAGCTTGGTCTAAGAGCTCAATGGCTTGCGCTAACTGTCCGCGCTCAAAGTAACCGATGGCTTTATCATTAATGTCGGTTGTGTATTGGCGAACCACTTGTTCATTGATCTCGCCTTTAGTGCGTTCCAACTCTCGTTCTTCTTGTGGTGATAGGTCTTTAGATTTGGAGAGCCCGTTAAGTATATCTTGTGCTTTTGCGTGTTGTTTAGTGGTGATAAAAACGTTCGCCGCAGAAAGTAAAAGCTCATTACTAGGGTTGTTTATACGAGCTAATAGCTTTTCGGCCTTATCGGAGCAGGCCTTAGCTTCGGCTTCTTTGCCGAGATTAGTGTAGGTGGTGCTTTCGACCAGGGTGGCTTCAAGTACATATTCAGGAGTGTCTGAATAAATTGCTTTGACTTCTTCTATGGCTTTGAATGCCTCACTGGTGCTTGACCGAGTCTCTCGGCTGCTGCTGGGAGAAATTTTATGCTGCAAGGCTTTAGCAAATGATATGTAATTTTTGACAGAGCGGTAACAGCTGTGACGAGCCAGTTTGACAGATTGACGAAAAGCGCTTTCGGCCACCGGTAAATCATTATTGTCTAGGGCAATACGGCCCAGTTCCATTTGTCTTAAAACCTGTTTCGGTGAAACGTGTGTGGCACAAAGCAGCGCTGTCTGTGCAGAGTTTAAATCTTTGTTTTTAATATGAATTTTAGCGAGCAAATCATAGCACTGCACATATTTAGGGTGCTGCTTGATGGTGTATTCCAGCAGCGCTTTCGATTCTTTAAATGCGTTTTTATAAAACAAACAGGTGGCCTTACCCAGTAGAGCCCAAGTGATTTCGTGGTCTTCTAAAATGCTGTTATAAAGAGTAAGAGCATCCTCATTACGTTTAAGTGACATGAGTGTGCGCCCTTTAATGCGCTCAACACGATTTTTTAACCTAGGTTTGTTTTTGATGTATTCATCGCACAGTTGCAACACTTCGCCCTTGGCTTGGCGGTCTATGGCTTCGTTGATGGGGCGTAGCTGCTCTTTTATGGTGAGAATACGTGTAAGCCTTTGGCGCATAATATCAATAGTGAAAGGCTTGGTAACATAATCATCAGGCTCATACTCAATAGCGCCCATGACCATATCCATAGCGTTTTCGCCAGTAAGCATGACAAATGTTGTGGTGGCTTTTAAGCGGCGTATAAAGCGCGCCTCTTCGAGTATTTGTTGCCCATCACGACCGCGACCTAGGTTGTAATCACTGATAACTAGGTCGTAATCATTATGCAAAATAAACTGGGTGGCTTCATCACCATCCATAGCCACATCTACATTGCTGGCACCTAAAATGACCAGCATCTTTTTCATTGCGCTACGTGATTCCACCAAGTCATCTACAGCAAGAATACGCTTGCCAGAGAGCATGGCATCTAGTTTGGCCATATATATTCCTTATTTCCTACTTAGAGAATAGTCAAAGATGAATAATTCGCTGCCAGTAGCGAAAATTATCTAAATCAGGCAAAGTCGCATTTTTGTAATAATTGATAATAAGTAGTGACTATGGATATTAAGTCAGCTTTAGCATTAGGTCTTATTCACTCGCTAGGTGCGTTAAGCTTGCCTCGTGCTCGAAAGTTAGGCACGGCGATAGGGAATATGCTGTGTGCCAGCAATACTCGAATGTATAAGGTAACGTTAAAAAATATTGAGTTGTGCTTCCCTAACATGCCTGCCATTAAGCAAAAAGAGTTGGCGAAAGCCAGTATGCAAGAAACGGCGAAAACCATTACCGAGACCGGCATCGCTTGGGGTGGCACAGTAGAGAAGTTTGAGCGTAATGCGGCCATGATTCATTCTGTAAGACATCAGCATCTGTTTGATGATGCCATGGCTAAGGGTGAGGGCGTGTTAATCCTTACGCCGCATATAGGCAATTGGGAATTTATTTCTTGTTGGCTGCCTCAACGTTGCAACCTAATGGCACTGTATAAAATTGCGAAAATGCCTGGGTTTGAAAAAGCCATGCTTAAGGCGCGTGAAGACAGTGGCGCGAAACTGGTGGCAGGCACCAGCCAAGGGGTGAAAGCGTTCTTTCAACACTATATTGATAAACAAGTGACGATGATTTTGCCAGACCAAGAGCCTTCGCTTAAATCCGGCGTGTGGGCTGATTTTTTTGGCATCAGTACCTTAACACCGAAAATCGTTCACTCAATGATACGAAAAAATCCGAAAGGCACCGTTTTGTTTGCGTATAATTTACGCACAGAAGACGGTTTCGAAATGGTGTTTCGGGCCCTAGATGACGGTATTTACAGTGACGATGTTGAGCAGAGTGCCCTTGCTATGAATAAGGGCATTGAAGCGTGTATTGCCGATGCTCCTGCACAATATCAGTGGGATTATAAGCGTTTTAAAAAGCACCCAGATAAGCTGTATAAAGGCCTCTGATTTTCAAGGGGAAACGTTGTTTCCCCTTTGCGTTTACTGTCGCCAAAAAGCTGGAGTGAACAACACCAATAGTGTGAATATTTCTAAACGACCTAATAGCATCGCAAAACTTAATACCCACTTAGCAAAGTCACTAATGTTGGCATAATTTGCAGCCACATCTCCAAGGCCTGGACCTAGGTTGTTAATGCAGGCACCTACGGCAGAAAACGCAGACACAAAATCCATCCCCGTTGCCAGCAGTAGTATGGTCATAATCAGATACAACATGATGTATACGCTGAAAAACCCCCAAACCGCTTCAACGACTCGGTCATCAATTGGACGACCACCAATACGAATAGGGATGATGGCATTGGGGTGAATTAACCGCTTCATTTCCCGGCTACCTTGTTTATAAATAAGCATCACACGGATCACTTTCAAGCCGCCGCCAGTACTCCCCGCACAACCCCCCATGAAGGCTAAAAAGAATAAAAAGAAAGGCAAAAAAGCTGGCCATAAAGAGAAATCTGCCGCGGTGAAACCTGTGGTCGTAGCAATACTGACTAGCTCAAACACACCAAATCTTAGAGCTTCATTAGGGTCATAACTCTTACTGAGGACTAAAGTGGTAAAGGTGATAGCCGCTGCAATTAATAAAACAATGAGTAAGGTCTTGACCTCAGGGTCTGCAAAATAATGGCGAATAGATTTATAGCGCCAAGCGTGAAAATGGAGGGCGAAATTAAATATGCTGATGATCATGAAAAAGATGGCAACGCTTTCAATCAGTGAACTGTCAAAATATCCAATACTGTCATCATGAGTGCTAAAGCCCCCAATGGCTACGGTACTAAAGGCGTGACAAATAGCGTCAAATAAACTCATGCCAGCTAAATAAAAACCAATACCACATGCAATGGTTAGGGCCAGATAAATATACCAGAGGGTTTTGGCAGTTTCGGTAATGCGGGGGGTGAGCTTGCTGTCTTTCATGGGCCCAGGGATTTCGGTACGGTAAAGCTGCATGCCCCCAATGCCTAGCATCGGCAAGATGGCCACCGCCAAAACAATGATCCCCATACCGCCTAACCATTGTAGAAGCTGGCGATAAAACAAGATGGATTCAGGTAGCGCGTCAATCCCCGTTAGTACGGTGGCACCTGTTGTGGTCCAGCCGGAAAGGGATTCAAAAAACGCATCGGTAAAATTCAGCCCTGTGCTTTCGGCTAGCATCAAAGGTAAAGCCCCAGAGAGAGCCAGTACCAGCCAAAACAAAACGGTGACCACAAAGCCGTCTCGGGTTTTTAAGTCTTGCTGTTGATTGCGCACCGGATACCAGCATAAAGCGCCTGCCGCAAAGTTAATGGCCAGAGCCCCAGCAAATGCCTCAAGTGCACCGTCTTGATATAGAAAACTGATGATAATGGGCGGTAACAGCGCTAGGCTGAAAACCATGAGTAAAATACCCAATATGCGAAAAATGATGGCTGGATGCATAGTCTCTTGTACTCATTAAAATGGCAGCCTGCCACTTTTAGCAGGTGTAAGGTTTTACCCTTACTACCGGTGTTTCTTTATTGTTATGTCGCTCAAAAGAAGCCTAATTCCACTTGGAATAAGCGCTCCACTTCTGGGATACGTTTTTTATTCAACACGAATAAGATCACGTGGTCCTCGCTTTCGACCACTACATCTCCGTGGGCAATCAATACTTGTTCATTACGTATGATGGCACCAATGGTGGAACCCTCTGGTAAGTCAATTTGATCAAGGCGACGACCCACTACTTTTGAGGTATTTTTATCCCCGTGAGCAATGGCTTCGATGGCTTCAGCAGCGCCACGTCGCAGGCTATGCACGTTGGCCACATCACCGCGGCGAACGTGGGTTAGCAAGCTGCCTATGGTTGTTTGACTTGGGCTGATGGCGATATCAATGCCTTGTCCTTGGACCAGATCAACGTATTGAGCTTTGTTGATTAACGTCATGACTTTACGTGCGCCTAATTGCTTGGCCAGCATGGAAGACATAACGTTGACTTCATCATCATTGGTGAGCGCGCAAAATACATCAGTGTTTTCGATGTTCGCTTCAAGCAGCAATTCTTTATCGGTCGCGCTGCCATTCATGATGATGGTTTTGCTTTTTACTTTTTCGCTTAAACGTTCGCAGCGCTGCAAGTTGTGATCAATTAACTTCACGTTATAGAAGGGTTCAAGTACTTGAGCGAGTCGTGCACCAATGTTACCGCCCCCTGCGATAATCACGCGTTTGTACGGTTGCTCGCTGCGGCGCAGCTCTGCCATGACGGTGCGAATGTCTTTTGTGGCGGCAATAAAGAAGACTTCATCATCCACTTCGATGACAGTATCGGCGGCAGGCAAGATAGCCTGACCTCGACGATAAATAGCCGCAACGCGAGTGTCGACGCCACTTTTTAAGTGCTCGCGCAAATAACGTAATTCTTGTCCCACAAGTGGCCCACCGTAGTAAGCCTTCACACCTACTAATTTGGCCCTGTTATCTGCAAAGTCCAGTACTTGTAGGGCGCCAGGGAATTCTAACAAGCGCTTAATGTAGTTAGTAACCACTTGCTCCGGACTAATGAATACATCAATAGGAATGCCCTGAGCACCAAATAACTCTTGGTATTGGGTATATTCTTGGGCGCGAATACGGCTTATTTTTGTGGGGGTTTTGAATAAGGAGTGAGCAACTTGGCAGGCCATCATGTTGACTTCATCGCTATTGGTGACGGCCACTAGCATGTCGGCGTCGTCGCCGCCGGCTTGGCTAAGTACATGAGGGTACGAAGCTTTACCGCGAACGGTACGAATATCTAAGCGGTTTTGTAATTCTTTTAAACGATCACTGTCCGTGTCTACGACAGTGATGTCGTTACCTTCTGTGGCAAGGTGTTCAGCTAGGGTACCGCCTACTTGGCCTGCACCTAATATAATAATTTTCATACGGACTAATGAAACCTATCTGCGTTGCCAATACGTTGTTAAAAACCGCTTTTTTGTGCATCACATAGCGCGGCTATGAGGGTCACTAATAAAGCCTATGTTTGACGGTTAAGAGTGCTTGTTTTGCCTGCCTCTATAACGTGCTCTTAATTAATAGCTAATGTTTGTTAAAGCTGTTTTTTCAGTAGCGCATAAAAGAAACCATCGTGTCCATTAGCTTGTGGAAAAAGCTGCCAGCCAAATCCGGTATCAATACCTGTGGATAGTTCCATGGGTTCTAGCTGCGCATCGCTTTGTTCACTTAAAAATGCGGCGATGTTATCACTGTTTTCCACCGATAAAATGGAGCAAGTGGCATAGAGTAACGTGCCACCTGGTTTCAATAAGTCCCACGCCTTTCTTAATATCTGCCCCTGCAATTGCGCAAGGTTATCAATATCTTCTTTTTTACGCAGTAATTTAATGTCTGGGTGGCGTCTTATGACACCGGTAGCGCTGCACGGTACGTCTAAAAGTATTCGATCAAACGGAACACCGTCCCACCAATCTTCAGGATTTTGAGCATGCCCTTGAATCACCTGAGCGGTGAGTTTTAGGCGTGCAAGATTCTCTTCTACTCGCGTAAGTCGTTTTGCATCAGCATCGAGTGCGAGCACATGAGATAGGTTGTTGCTGTGCTCGAGAATATGACAGGTTTTTCCTCCTGGGGCGCTGCAAGCATCCAGAATTCGCTCATTTGGTTGAGGGTTCAAAAGGGCACCAGCCAGTTGTGCAGCCTCGTCCTGTACACTGCAACTGGCGTCAATAAAGCCTGGCAGTTTAGTGACATCACAAGCTTGCTCTAAATAAATAGAAGTGAGCGCATGCTTACCTTCAACTGCTTCTATATCAAAGCTTTTTAATGTTTGTAGGTACTCACTTCTGGTTTGTGAACGGTCGTTGTTGCGCAAGCAAAGGGGGGCTTGCTTATTGCCTTGCTCACAGATGGCTTGCCATTGATCTGGCCAGTTCTTTTTAAGCAGTTTGATGAACCATTTAGGGTGTTCAAAACTCGGCACCTCACTGTCTTTTAAACCCGCCATAAGCTCAGTTTTTTCTCGCTGAAAGCGGCGTAAGATGGCGTTCAAGACCCCTTTGAACTTACCTAGTTTAAGCTGATCACAGGCCTCAACGGTTTCGTTGATGGCGGCATGCTCAGAGATCTCACTGTGGGCGAGCTGGTATAAGCCCACCCATAAAAGTGCTTGGATTGGTCGTGCGGACTCTGGCAAAGGCTTAACTAATAGGATTTTGCTTAGGGCATTTATAGAGAAAAAATATCGACAACTGCCAAAACATAAGTGTTGTAAGAGAGGTTTATCTTGCTCTAGACCTTGCTTAGAGAAATAAGCCAAGGCCGATGTGAGGCTTTTTTGCTCGTCTACCACATCAAGTAAAACCTGAGCCGCAAGGGCTCGGCTATTTAAAACTGCTGGCATTTAGAGCTCACTGGCTAATACGTAATGTTCATTGAAAGGGTGTTTGCCGTTCAGAATATCGGCAACCTTCATGGGTTTTTTCCCTGGTAACTGAATCAGCTCAAGTGAAACCGCCATATTGCCACAGGCGATGATAATGCCCATATCATTCACCGAAAGTATGGTGCCAGCAATGGCGGTATGAGCGTTAGGGTAAACCTGAGCCTGTAGAATACGAATACGATTATCACCTAATAAGGTGTAACACATGGGCACAGGGTTGAATGCGCGAATTTTCTGCACCACTTGTTGGGCATCTTGACGCCAATCGATCAGGGCTTCGTTTTTATTGAGCTTGTGAGCATAGGTTGAGAGCTCATCATTTTGCACTTCACCTAAAACTGCGCCCTGCGAGAATTTATTCACCACATGAACAACCGCTTCGCTGCCAATTTTTGCTAGGCGGTCATGCAGCGAGCCACCTGTATCGTTTGGCATAATCGGCGTATCCACTTTATACAGCATAGGGCCAGTATCTAGACCTAGCTCCATTTGCATGACAGTGACACCGGTTTTATCGTCGCCAGCTTCAATGGCTCGTTGAATAGGCGCTGCTCCGCGCCAGCGAGGTAATAAAGACGCATGGCTATTGATGCAACCAAGGGTAGGGATATCTAAAACGAATTGCGGTAATAATAAGCCATAAGCTACCACTATTAATAAATCCGGCTTTAAGTCGGCCAGTTGTTGAACATCTTCAGCGGCTTTAAAGTTAAGCGGTTGGAAAACCTCAATACCATTATCCAAAGCAAGGTGTTTAACAGCGCTAGGCTGTAATTTTTTTCCACGTCCAGCAGGACGGTCGGGCTGTGTATAAACACCGACAATATTGGCAGACGTTTTTAATAAGGCCTCTAAGTGTCGAGCGGCAAAATCAGGCGTGCCTGCAAATACAATTCTCAAGGGAATATCCTTAGGGCCCGCTCACACTAGCTGAACGAGGCCTGTTATGGGCTAAAAATCTGTCAGACAAGGCCGTAAGCGCTTGGCCTTATGGGTTAAACGTTTTTAGCGGCTAAGCGGTGCTGCTTTTCAAGTTTTTTACGAATACGGTCACGCTTGGTGCTCGAAAGGTAGTCCACGAACAATTTACCGTCTAGGTGATCCATCTCGTGTTGAATACAAACCGCTAACAAGCCTGTGGCTTCAAGCTTAATGGCTTTACCATCTTGATCGATGGCTTCAATTAAACAGTGCTCAACACGTTCAACATCTTCATAGAAGCCAGGAATGCTCAAACAGCCTTCCTGCATTTTTTCCTTTTCGCCATCTAATACGGTGATTTTAGGATTAATAAATACAAGTGGTTCGTTTCTGTCTTCGCTCACATCCACCACGATGATCTCTTCATGAACATCCACTTGTGACGCAGCAAGGCCAATGCCCGGTGCCTCATACATAGTGTCGAACATGTCCTTGATTAGCTGGCGATGTTTGTCGGTAACCTGTGTGACCGGCTTGGCTTTCGTGCGCAAGCGGGGGTCTGGGAACTCTAAAATATCTAATATAGCCATAAACTTGTGAAGCCTTAGTAGTCATCAGGGTATTGGCCCTGCTAATATTGTATGTATCTATTATATCCAATGTAGCTGCCGGTTGTCTCATAACCTGTGGTATACAAATAAAAATAAGGGATTAACCCATGCTCAACCCCTTGCTTAAACGCATATCTCTGGCCTTTTGTCTTGTTGGCTGTATTAGTATTGCGGCTCATGCTGTCGATTTAAAGCCGGGCCACCCAGTGGAGTATGTGGTCAAAGATGGGGATACCTTGTGGGACTTATCGCAAAAGTTTTTAGATGATGCATGGTTATGGCCAGAGATTTGGCAAATTAATGAACAAATTGATAACCCCCACCTTATTTATCCTGGCGATACTATTGGTTTGGTATACCGAGGCTCTCAAGTAAAGGTAACCGTGACTGGGCGCTCTGCTGCCGTGAATGAAGTTGTGAAGCTGACACCGACTGCGCGTATCAGCGTACTAGCCAGCGCGATTCCACCGATCCCTATGACGGCCATCTCTAGTTTCATGACAAATAGTCGTATTGTAAAAAGCAAACAGCTAAAAGGCGCGCCTTATGTGGTCGCGGGTGATGACAATCGTATTTTGGCGGGTGGTGGCGGTAAAGTGTATGCGCGTGGCTTTGATAAAAAAGAAGAGCCACAAGCGGGTTACGGTATTTTCCGTAAAGGACAGGTATTTGTAGACCCTGATACATCTGAAGTACTGGGTCTTGAAGCTCGTGAAGTAGGAGCGGGTTCAGTACAGGCATGGGATGGTGATGTTGCCACCTTGTCTTTGTCCAATACTCGTGAAGAAGTGATGGCCGGTGACCGCTTATTGGCGACAGAAGATCGTCAAGTAGTGGCTAACTTCATTCCAAGTTCTCCACCAGATAATATTTATGGTCGTATGATTGCGGTATTGGGCGGCGTAACACAAATTGGTCAATACCAAGTGGTTGTGGTTAACCAAGGTGAGCGTGACGGTGTAACAGAAGGCAATGTGTTGGCTATTTATAAAGAAGGTAACACGATTATTGACCGTGTTACTCGTCAGAAAGTGAAGCTACCATCAGAGCGTGCGGGCCTTATGATGCTGTTTCGAGTGTTTGATAAAGTGAGCTATGGCTTGATTTTAAGAGCAAAAGTACCGTTATCTGTGGGTGATGAGGTGCGTAGCCCACAATAATAAAATTATTCACATGGGTTAGATTTCAGCCCATCGCCTGATTCTTTCAAAAAAGCCTTTGGTTAAAGTAACCAAGGGCTTTTTTTATGCCTAGGTTTTTAGATAAGAAATACAGGTAAAAGATGACGACCATGGATTGGACAACGCAACAATTGGCTTTGATAAACCTCGCCTTGGTGCCCGGAATTGGGCCGAAAACATTACAAAAATTATTGGCACAAGATATTTCGCCCAGTGATATTTATGCCATGGATTCAGCGCAACTAGCGTCTGTGGGTATAGGGAAAAAAATCGCACAATATATGGTTCAGCACCCAGTAAGCAAACCAAGTAAACAAGTTGAAGCCGCTTTAAGGTGGGCTCAAACACCCCATCATCATGTATTAACATTGGCTTGTGATGCTTACCCTGAACGCTTAAAACACATAGCAACATCGCCCCCCTTGCTGATGGTAAAGGGTAATCTTGATGTTTTAACGTATCCGCAGTTGGCCATGGTAGGAAGTCGTTACCCTACCAGCAGCGGCGCGCAACAAGCTTATGATTTTGCGCAGCAACTTTCTAACATGGGTCTCACTATAACAAGCGGTCTAGCTCGTGGTATTGATGCACTCGCTCATCAAGGCGTTGTGGATGTGGGCGGTGCAACCGTCGGGGTTTTGGGTACGGGTATTGATGTTATTTATCCGAAGGCGAATGAAAAATTAGCCGAGCAAATAATTGAAAGAGGGGCACTTGTCAGTGAGTTTCCTTTGGGTACAAAAGCCATGAAAGGAAACTTTCCTAGGCGTAATCGTATCGTTAGCGGATTAAGCTTGGGTACCCTCGTAGTTGAGGCCACATTAAAAAGCGGGTCATTAATTACCGCTCGCCAAGCCCTTGAGCAAAACCGAGAAGTTATGGCCATTCCAGGGGCGATTCATAACCCGCAAAAGGCAGGGTGCCATTATCTCATTCGCCAAGGTGCAAAATTAATTGAAACATCAGGGCAGATACTAGAAGAACTTAGCTTACAAATAACCCAGCAAAATGCGGGGCTTGCTTCTAAATTAGATTGTGAGCAAGTAAGTTGTGCAAATTTAGAACTGCAAGGTGAGCAGTTAAAAGTCTATGACGCGCTGGATTACGATGGTTTAGATATGGAGAGTTTAGTTAATAAAACTCGAATGGATGTAGGTCAACTTTCTATGCTCTTAATGGAGCTAGAATTGGCCGGTATCTTAAAACAAGAGCAAGGTGTTTATGCTCGCTGTTAGGCTAAACCTTGCATGAAGAGCATAGCTTAGGTACCTTGCGCATTCTGTCCTTTAAATCATACGACATGCGCTGGCCAATATATCAAGCAAGTAAAATTCTCAAAGCTTCAGGCGTCATAGCCTACCCGACCGAAACGGTTTGGGGCTTAGGATGTGACCCTTTTAATTTGGCATCCTTAGAGCGGATACTTCACATTAAAAAGCGTGATGCGCACAAAGGTTTAATTTTAGTTGCGGCTAACATCGAGCAGTTTGATTTCCTTTTACATGACGTCGACCCTGTCCTCATTGAAAAATTAAAAGCCAGCTGGCCAGGGGCGGTAACTTGGCTGGTGCCTCATAACAATCGTGTACCACACTTAGTGCATGGTCAGTTTGATACGGTTGCCATCCGTGTAAGTTCTCACCCTTTAGTGCAACAATTGTGTACCGAGTTTGGTGGTCCGATCGTTTCGACATCGGCTAATTTTTCAGGCAAGCCAACCGTAAAAAGCGCGGTGCAAGCACAGTGCGTATTAGGGCAATATTTAGATTTTATCTTGTTGGGCCCAGTGGGTTTGGCAAATGCACCCAGCCGTATTATTGATATGCAATCTGGGCGAGTGATTCGAGGATAACCATGGTTAACATAGACGCGGTAAAACAATATTTATTAGCGCTGCAAGACAATATTTGTGAACAACTAGCCGAAGAAGATGGCGGTGCTCCTTTTATTGAAGAAAACTGGATACGTGAAGAAGGCGGTGGTGGCCGTACTCGTGTCATGGCTAATGGCAAAGTGATTGAAAAAGGCGGCGTAAATTTCAGCCATGTATTTGGTGATACGCTCCCACCTAGCGCCACGGCTAATCGACCTGAACTTGCTGGGCGAAGCTTTCAAGCCATGGGCGTCAGTCTAGTGATTCACCCTCATAACCCTTATGTGCCAACCAGTCACGCAAACGTGCGCTTTTTTGTGGCTGAAAAAGAAGGGGAAGAACCTGTTTGGTGGTTTGGCGGCGGCTTTGACTTAACGCCGTATTATGGTGAAGAAGACGATGTGCGTGCTTGGCATCAAACCGCCAAAGACGCATGTGATCCTTTTGGTGATGGTGTTTACGATAAATATAAAAACTGGTGTGATGAATATTTTTATTTAAAACATCGTGATGAGCCTCGTGGCGTGGGGGGTTTATTCTTTGATGATTTATACGAAGAAGGCTTTGAAAAAAGCTTCGCTCTTATGCAAAGCGTAGGGAATCACTTTATCAAAGCGTATCGGCCAATTATGGCAAAACGCAAAGACACCCCATTTGGCGAGCGCGAGCGCAAGTTCCAGTGCTACCGTCGTGGCCGTTATGTAGAGTTTAACTTGGTATTTGATCGCGGTACGATATTTGGCTTACAGACAGGTGGACGCACAGAATCTATATTGATGTCGTTGCCACCCATCGTCCATTGGGATTATAACTGGCAGCCAGAAACGGGCAGCCCAGAAGCCAAGTTGTACACAGATTTCTTAGTGAAAAAAGATTGGCTAAGCTAGCCATTATTCAGAATCATTAGCCACAGAGGCCTGTTGAGTGACCGACTTATATGCGGTGATGGGGAATCCCATCAATCATAGTAAAAGCCCGAGCATTCATGCTCAGTTTGCTGAACAAGCAAAACAAGACATAGTATACAGCGCCATGTTGGTGCCTACCGAAGGTTTTGAATCAGCCGTAAAAGGGTTTTTTAAAGGGTGTGGTAAAGGGTTAAATATTACCGTGCCGTTTAAAGAGCAAGCGTTTCAAGTGGCTAGCCAGCTAACCCCAAGGGCGCAGACGGCTCAAGCGGTGAATACGCTTATATTACAAGAAGACGGTAGCATTCTAGGGGATAACACAGATGGTGCTGGGTTGGTTCGAGATCTGGTTATGAACCAGCAGGTTGATATCACAGGTAAACGCATCTTGGTAATAGGCGCCGGCGGCGCGGTGCGGGGAATTTTGCAGCCCTTTTTAGAGCAAGATCCAGAACAAATAATCATCGTGAACCGCACGTTTGAAAAAGCCCAAGCCTTAGCTGAAAGTTTTCACGCTTTGGGTAATATTGAAGCGCAAAAATTTGAAGATTTAACTCAGTCGTTCGATGTGATCATTAATGGCACATCAGCCAGCTTAGCCGGTGAGTTACCACCTATCCCTGAATCTGTCGTGGCTTCACATACGTGTGTCTATGACATGATGTACAGCAAAGAGCTGACACCATTTCTAGCTTGGGCACAAAATTTAGGGGCGAAAAAAATCATAGACGGGCTTGGCATGCTAGTAGAGCAGGCGGCTGTAAGCTTTGAATTGTGGCGTGGGATCAAACCCGACAGCACACAAGTGCTGAAGCAATTGCGTGAGCAGATTCACAGTAGATAGAGAGATATAAAAAAAGCACCAAGGTTAGCCCGAGGTGCTTTTTTAATCAGTCTTCTAAATCCCAGTAATCGTCGAGCTGCATTTTTTTGCGCTCTAGGTGTGCTTCGATGGCTCGCCGTGCAACCAGTTTGGCAGATGCCTCACTTTTTTTGCTTACGACAATGTTCCCTTTCTTATCAAAATTAACCAATTCTTCACTAGCTTGGTCTTTGATGATTGCTGCTGCTTCCATGGATCACCCTTTTGATACCAGTCTTAAGACGGCTTATTGTTATTAATAAAGGTGACAGCAGCATGACAATAAATGATTCAAAAAACAATCGTTTGGCTAGACCAAAAGGCTATTGAATGATGCTTTTAACCGAATAACGTTTAAAAGTTGATCACTTTTTGTTCTTTGTTTCGCTGTGGCGCAGTGAACTAATACTATTTTTGATTTTGGCGAGATGCTCATCAAACTCAGGACCTTTGCGTTGAGCGACGCCTACCGCTAAACAATCTATGACTAATAAATGAGCAATACGTGATGTCATCGGTGTGAACACATCAGTGTCTTCGTTGATATCCACGTGGATAGGCAAGTCAGCTAAATCACTTACTGGTGTATGAGGCGGGGATAAACTAATGACATGGGCGCCTTGTTGTTGTGCCATTGCCATTGCATGTAATAAATCTTTTGTCCGACCACTTTGGCTAATGGCCACAACCACATCATCTTTTTGTAATGTCACCGCTGACATGCACTGCATGTGGGGATCGGAGTACGCAACCGTCGAAAATTGTAAACGGAAAAATTTATGCATGGCGTCCATGGCAACTGCACCAGATGCGCCAAAACCATAAAACTCTACGCGTTTTGATTTGTTCAGTGCCGCAATGGCGGCGGCCACTTGAGCTGAATCTAAAAAATTACGCGTAGTGATAATTTGATTAATACTCGTGTCGAATATTTTTTTAATGATGTCTGAGCTAGTGTCATCCTCGGCAATGGCGAATTGCCCTAGGCTGTGATGCACCGTATTGCTTTGCGCCATGCGCACTTTAAATGCTTGAAAACCATTTAAGCCTAATGCGCGACAAAATCGAACAATGGTAGGTTCGCTCACCATGGCTTCTTGTGCAAGATCCACGATGCGCATGTGAATCACCGAATCCACATTACTGAGCACGTACTCGGCAACCTTCACTTCAGATTTACGCATCTGTGGAATGGCTTGACGGATATGATCAATAAAAGGGTTTTGAATGGGCACTTTTGACTCGCTTCATGCTTTGGCGCAAGTATAGCCTAAAGGTGACTTAGGCAAGAAGCCTTAATCGAGCATAGATGAGACTAAGCACTGCAAGGCGCGCCGTGCTCAGATATAATGCGGCATCATTTGTTAGACTGCTTGTTATGGACGTTACCGAACTTTTAGACGGGTTAAACCCCGAACAACGCGAAGCCGTTGCTTCACCGCTCAACCATCAGCTTGTGTTAGCCGGCGCAGGCTCGGGTAAAACCCGTGTGCTGGTGCATCGTATCGCATGGTTAATGCAAATCGAGCACATCAGCCCAGGTTCTATTTTGGCGGTAACGTTTACCAATAAAGCCGCGAAAGAAATGCGCCATCGTGTAGAAGAGTTAACGGGTATTAGTCCGCGTCATTTGTGGATAGGCACCTTTCACTCACTTGCTCACCGTTTACTGCGTACCCATTGGAAGCAAGCTAACTTACCTGAGAATTTTCAAGTTATTGATAGCGATGATCAGTTGCGTTTAATTAAACGAATTGTGCGCACCATGAATATCGATGAAACCACCTATCAGCCGAAACAAGCACAGTGGTATATCAATCAACAAAAAGACGAAGGCCTAAGAGCCGCTCATATTCAGCCATTTAATGACGAATGGGCACAAACCATGGTCACTATTTATGGTGCCTATGAAGAAGCGTGCCAGCGTTCGGGGATGGTGGATTTTGCCGAATTATTATTACGTGCACATGAGCTGTGGTTAAACCAGCCTGCTGTGTTGGCACAATATCAAAATCGTTTCCGTTATATTTTAGTGGACGAGTTTCAAGATACCAACAGCATTCAATATGCATGGCTGCGCGTACTGGCCGGTAAAGTTGTACCGGTTATGGCGGTGGGTGACGATGACCAATCTATATATGGTTGGCGTGGTGCGCGCATTGAAAACATACAGCAGTTCACCAAAGATTTTATGGGTGCACAGCAAATAAAATTAGAACAAAACTATCGTAGCACGAGTAATATTTTGAACGCGGCAAACGCCGTGATCGAGAACAACCCATCCCGTCTAGGTAAGAACCTATGGACAGACGGTGAGCCGGGTGAATTAATTTCCTTGTACAGTGCCTTTAACGAACAAGACGAAGCGCGCTTTATTTGTGATGAAATTGAAACATGGAAAAAAGCCAACCCAGATAAGCGTTACGAAAACTGTGCCATTTTATATCGCTCTAACGCGCAATCGCGGGTTATAGAAGAAGCCTTTATTCGCGCAAACTTGCCTTATCGCATTTATGGCGGGCAACGCTTTTATGATCGACTCGAAATTAAAAATGCCATGGCGTATTTACGCTTACTTTTAAATCGCCATGATGATGCGGCTCTTGAGCGTGTCATTAACGTCCCAGCTCGTGCAATAGGTGAAAAAACTGTGCAACAGTTACGTGCTTTTGCTCGTGAGCACGGCACGTCGTTATGGCAAGCACTTGAGCAAAATGTGCGTCAAAAACTGCTTTCTGCTCGTGCCATTACATCTCTAAGCAAGTTTGAAGAGTTGCTAGATGAAATGGAAGTGAGCACTCAGAATATCGAATTAGATGAGCAAGTGGATCATGTGATCCAACACAGTGGACTGATTGAGCATCACCAAAAAGAAAAAGGTGAGAAAGCTCAGGCTCGTTTAGAAAACTTAGAAGAACTGGTTACCGCAGCAAAAAGTTTTGATCCAGAAGCACTCGAGCGAATTCCTGAAGAGGGAGAAGAAGTCGTCACTTTTGCCTCCCCTATGGCGGCATTTATTGACCAAGCGGCTTTAGATGCGGGCGACGCGCAAGCGGATGAATTTGAAGACAGCGTGCAAATGATGACTTTGCACAGCGCCAAAGGCTTAGAATTTCCACTGGTGTTTTTAGCCGGTGTTGAAGAAGGCTTATTCCCCCATAAAATGTCAGCCGATGACCCTAATCGCTTAGAGGAAGAGCGCCGTCTTTGTTATGTGGGCATCACCCGCGCCATGGATAAACTGGTCATGACCTATGCCGAGAGTAGGCGCTTACACGGCCAAGAAACCTTCAATTCACCATCGCGCTTTATTCGTGAGATACCAAAAGAGTATCTACAAGAAGTGCGTTTAAAAAGCACAGTGAAAAAGCCAGTCTCCAACTACTTTAGTACCCAAAGTGCCAAAGAAGCCACCGGCCTCAATATAGGCCAACGGGTATGGCATGATAAATTCGGTGAAGGGGTCGTACTGGATATGGAAGGGCAAGGGGCGCAGACGAGATTACAAGTCTCATTCGACTTCGATGGCACAAAATGGCTTGTATCGGCCTATGCCAACCTTAGACCAATGGACTAGTTCCGATCATATTTAGGTAGCTTATACTGAATAAGATTTTGATTAACGATTAAGTGCGAACGACAAAAAAGTAATAATAAAAAGGAGCAGACTATGAAAATAAAACTATTGCTCACCTTGGCCCTAGCTGTATTGATTAGCGCCTGTGGTGAAAAAGCCAATGAAGTCGGAGCAAAAAGCACCGAGCCACAGAAAACCTTTGAATGGAAATTGGTCACCAGTTGGCCGAAAAATTTCCCAGGACTAGGCACTGCTCCAGAAAAATTTGCAACCATGGTTGATGAGATGTCAGCAGGGCGCTTAAAAGTGAAAGTCTATGGTGCTGGTCAATTAGTACCTGCATTGGAAGTTTTTGATGCCGTATCTCGTGGCACGGCACAAATGGGACACAGTGGTGCTTACTACTGGAAAGGCAAAGCCCCTGCGGCGCAGTTTTTTACATCAGTGCCATTTGGTTTGACCGCACAAGAAATGAGCGGTTGGATTCATTACGGCGGCGGTATGGCGTTATGGCAAGAAGTGTACGCGCCGTTTAATTTAATTCCATTAGCAGGTGGTAATACTGGCGTGCAAATGGGCGGTTGGTTTAATAAAGAAATCAACAGCTTAAAAGATTTAGACGGTTTAAAAATGCGTATTCCTGGTTTAGGTGGCGAAGTTCTACAGCGAGCTGGCGGTACTCCGGTTACCTTGCCGGGCGCTGAGTTATTTACAGCATTGCAAACCGGTGCCATCGATGCGACTGAATGGGTGGGTCCATATAATGATTTGGCATTTGGTTTATACAAAGCGGCTAAATATTATTATTACCCAGGCTGGCATGAGCCAGGCTCTATGATGGAGTTTACCGTCAACAAAGATGCATTTGAATCTTTACCAAAAGATTTACAAGCGATTGTAAAAGTAGCCAGTCTTGCTACGAATCAAGACATGTTAGATGAATACACAGCGCGTAATAATGTTGCTCTTAAAGAGTTAATTGAAAAACACGGCGTGCAAATGCGAGCGTATCCTGATGATGTTTTACAGAAACTTAAAGGTTTATCTCATGAGGTACTGGAAGAGCTAGCTGAGAAAGACCCTATGAGTAAAAAAGTATATGCCTCGTTTAAATCGTATTTAGATAAGGTAACGGAATATCATAAGATTACTGAGCAAGCGTATATGGATGCGCGAAGTGAGCCTTAATAGAAAAAAGAGCTGCTAAAATTGTGTATAAAAACGGGAGCTAATAGTTCCCGTTTTTTTATTTACAATAAAAAATACCATAATTATAACTTTGGGTGTCAAAATGTTAATTGTTGGTTCAGTTCTCTAGTATTATAAGTGGATAATATACTAGCTGTTAACTCCTTAACTCCATTTTAATAAATTCTGGTCAAATATCGATCAAAAAAATATTTACATTATCAAGTATGAGTTTTCGCGTAATTGATCTTGTTTTGATGACTCGTGCCTACTTTTATTTTTTACTTACTACTTAAAATCATTGAAACGATCCTCATTATCCCCTAACTTAATTACTTCGCATGAATTATAAAATAATAAGCCTCCAAAAATCATAAAGATAATCATGCGGCATTGAGGCTGCGTACTTTTAAAGGAATTAAAATGAAGCTAAAATTTTTAGCACTCTTAGCTATAGGACTGAATGCAAACGCTTTGGATTTGAATAATTACACTGAAAGGTTACCTGGCGATGGTTTAGTACCGGTAATTCATAAGAACGGCTATTTTTCAACTGACAGTGGAAAGTTGTATTTGGATAGAGGAAATAGATTTGATCTAGTTTATGATTTAGGTAATGAAAGGTTGTTAGACACAGATGGTACATTTGCCCTAGGTTATACGGCTAGTGAAAATGGTAAGTTTTTTGTGTGTCATATTACAGAATGCAATGATAAACGTAATTATCTAGCAGGACATACTTCTAGGACGATAGGCCATACTTTGCAAAAAAATACAACAGTATTTTCCGGCCATGGTGAGGCTTTAGTCATGAGTCGATCTGGTAATAATAAGTACTATAGAGCATCTATAATAAATGTTTCATCAGGTTCTGAATTGGATTATTTTAATATACGGCCTCATATAGTTGAATCAGTTATTAATGATGAAATATATTATTTTGTTGCTTCAACTACAGGTATCACACAAGAGAAAAATTTTAAATTCCTTACGGCAGATGATGGAGTATTTGATGTGGAAATGAAGGTATGGGATGATGAATTAGAGCAATTAAATACTTTAAATATTTATACTAGTAATGAAGATGAATTGAATTCAGTTTATCCTAATGGTGTCGTGCCTATAGCAATTTCAAATCCCAGAATAATCGGGAATGATTCAGTTTATAAAATAGTATTAGGTATTTTAAATGATAATGATTCAGCTGGCGTATATTTTAATGAGGTTATTGTTGGAGATATAAAGGTTGAGCTTGGACGCGCAAAATTTTTAGGTAATCCTGTTTCTTATGTTTCTGAAGAAGCTATATTTGGTAGTTCGTTAACAACTAGCTATCCTTTATTCCATAAATCAGGCTACTTTACATTTTCAAAATATATAATTGATATTAATAACGAATTTGGAAGAGTTGAGAAGCTTAATTTTAAGTTAAATGATCGAGATTTTTACCCCAATATTTATTATTCTTCTGATAATGAGGAGTTGTCTATACTTGAGCGTACTTCGGATAATAAAGGCTTTAAACTATTTTCACTATCAACATTATGTAGGTAAAAATTATTAAATATCTATAGATATTTCCTTCAGCGCCAGTGGCTACTGGCGTTTTTATTAATAATGCCGAATATATGAGGTCTGTATTGTTCTAGTTTTATTTCCAGCTATGTTTCTGTTGTAAATATTTATTTTATCACTCTCACTCTCATTGATATTTAGCAACAAATCTTAGGGTAAGATTTCGATGTGGGTGTATATTGATTCCGCCACCTTATGAAAATATTTTGAGTCATAGTTGACATATTATAGATCCATTTTTTGTCAGCAATAAAAAGCGGGAATATAAGCTCTCGCTTTTTTGAAATATACACTAATGTCTTAGAAGTTTACCCAGTTCGATAATCCAACGGCGAAACTAATCCTGCGGCACTTCTCGAATCCGACCATTGTCATCCATGGCTACATAAATGAAAGTAGATTCACTTACTTTAGTCACTTCGTCATAAAATGTATTTTGACTCCATACTTCTACTTGTACGTGAATAGAAGTACGACCAATTTCTTTTACTTTTGTATAGCAGCAAATAGCATTGCCGGATTTCACGGGTGATAAAAACGCAGTGGCTTCACTGGCCACCATGGTCACGCGACCCTTGGAAATCATTCGCGCAGTATCTTCTGCAGCGGCATCCATTTTTCCTAATACCCAACCGCCGCTG
>JAWUYY010000090.1:0-7220 GCA_034110565.1 Bermanella sp.
TCCCGAACTCAGTAGTGAAACGATGCATCGCCGATGGTAGTGTGGGGTCTCCCCATGTGAGAGTAGGTCATTGTCAAGCTTTAAATCTAAGATCCCCAATCGTTAGTTCGGTTGGGGATTTTTTTTGCCTGTAAGAAAGTGTATGACTGTACTGGCCAGACCAAGCGAAGCTTGAGGGTTATTACTGATCTATAAATGAAGCCCAACCTCTGCCCAAGCGTCTTCCTTAGACTTCTCCTGGCAATGCGGAATCTGCTTGGCATGAGCGTTAAAGCTTCACCTTCTTAGTTGTTTATAAGCTTCATGCCTGCAGTGAAGTACTTGCTAGCGTTTCCTATGACGAGATATCTTGTGGATAACCCTTTTAGAGGAAAGATTCTACTGGAAAGGGGTTTCTACAAAGCCTATATTGAATACGTGACCCTAATTATAAAAAGAAGGTGAGTATGGAATTGACTGAAAAAATCGCGCAAGAGCTTAATATTCTTTCTTTGTTTAACCAAGCAACTTACCAAGAGGGTTTGAAGGTACATACTAATGATGCGTCTACTGACGATATAGCGGCTATTAAGAGGTTGTTTGATAAAGGTTTAGTCACACAGGTCGATGGTGGCTATTTAACGACTTTAGGTAAAGATGCATCTGAGCATTTACAAGATTTACTTTTGATACTGAAATGAAATTCAGAAGCATAAAAAAACCGGCTCAGGCCGGTTTTTTTATGCTTACACTTAGGTCGTTAGATTTCGTAAGTTAGGCCTACTTGGAAGCTAGTCGCTTCTGTTTTACCGAATTCAGCTCGGTAGCTACCAGAAACGGTTTCTACGCGGTATTCATCAATGAATGTGTAGCCAAGGCCACCACTTACTTTCAACTTAGGTATGACTTTATATTCACCACCAAATGATACTGTGTGAGAGGTGTCACCAGGCAAGCGTAGGCTGGTTGAATCAGCACCGACAGGCGTGTCATCACTTTTACTACCTAGTTTTATCGAGCCAGAATAACTAATACCAAGGGTTAATTGATCATTTAATAGATGGCCAAGCCCAAAGCTATAGTCGAGAGTATCATTTGAGAACATGCTGACATTAGGGTCAATTAGAGAGGTCAGTTGTCCGCCGGTAGCCGCGTTTTTTTGCGCAAGAGTAGTACCGCTAACAACGGTAGAATCGTCGCCATCCACCTGAAGGTTTGCTAATTTGCTGTATTCACTCCAACGCATTTTTAAGAATGCCAGAGTGCCTTCTGCAATTCCGGATTGAAAGCTGAGTTCAACGGTTTGAGGTGTAAATGTTTTAGCCGATGCATCCGTAGTAAACGCACTACCTCCTAATGCAGCAGGCAATACTGCTATTAATGTACCGCTTGCGTCATAGTCAATTTGGTTGTGGTATAAAATAGAAGCGCGCAAGGCATACTCAGGAATCTCGTATGAAGCGCCTAATATATAGCCAAATTCAGAGCCGCCATCAAGATCTACAATTAAGTTATCGCTTGTACCGGCGGCAGCTGTTGATAAATCTTCGTCAAATGCGCCTTCTACTTTTTGAATTTTAGGGCCGCCAAATACTTTGATCTTGCCTGTCTCTAATGCAAAGTCATATCCACAAGCAACAGTAAAGGATTCACTTTTATATCTAGTGGAGATTGGAGCTGTTTCAGAACCATAGGCTAGGGAATCATCTTTATATGAAACCTTAGCGGCAAAAGGTTTTTCATATTGAGCGGCACAAGTTACACCGTCAGCGACTTGATAGCGGATACCCACTTGTGGTCGTTGGAAATCATCAATGATTTCACCAGAGGAAACGATATTAGATGTGTTTCCTGCGCCTTGCTCAATTTTGGCTTTCATTGGCACTGAGGTTTGGCCATAGCTTGTGGTGATGACGCTGTTATCACCATAAATAATATCAAAGCCTCGGCTTGAATTATCAAAGCCACCGGCCATGGCTGGACTTGCTGCTAGGATAGCGGCACTTAATGCACTAAGTTTTATGATTGAATGCTTCATTCATAGGCTCCTTTTATTATTGTTTGCCTAGTTTTGAGTAATCTATATTGCCAAGGTACTGAATTAAAGTATTGACGCTATACGCCGTCAGGTGACACCAAGTATCAATATTATTATCGCTGGATAGTATGTGAGTTAAACATTAGTCAACATGCTAAATTTGGCCAATTGCTAGAGGCATAGCCTTTATCATGATGAAAGGATAAGAATAACAGCGTGGTGTAAATAGCAAATGGGTAAATTAGGACACTAAATGGCTAAGTGCGCCAAAAATGTGATCGTAAAGTAGAAAACAAAAAAAAGCCTGCATATAGCAGGCTTTTTTATATCAAGGGGAAAGGCTAGGTTTAGATGATGCCTTTATCTTGAATTTCAGCGATGGCCGCATCAATGCTGGTTTTATCCGCATCAATAACTAAGTCCGCTGGGTTGGACGTTTCAAAGGTGCATAGCGCAATTAAACCGGCTTGTTTGATGATACGGGCAATGTCATCTGGGTTATTTTCACCAAGGTCATCACGGCTAACAAGAGCCGCTGATTTACCTAGTGTAAACAGCTTGCGATCTAGGGCGCCGGCAAGCACATGTTTATTACTGCCTGTTAACACTATGTATGCAGGCTTTTGATCGAAGCGGTCAGCCTTTTCTTGGCTGGACACAGCCGTTAACGTGTCATCGGTTTGATTATCCGCAGCACCTACGATCATACCTGCACCAACGGTTACGTTTGTTAGGCGATCAATAATAATAAATGCACCAGTAGCACGATTCTTTTTGTAAGAATCAAATGCGACGGCTTTATTAAGAGTGATTTCACAAAGACCTATTTCATTTAACTTAAGTTCTTTGCTGTCGTGTTTCTCTAGAGTATTCACATCGACGCGATGATGCACTTTTGAGAAGGTACCTGTGTTGGGTGTAGATGAAAATTTCAAATCGTATTGTTTACCGATTTTCATGGCGTCTTCGCTCATCCAAACAATATCTGCATTCAGCTGCTTGCTAGTTTGCGGTTTATCATTTGTTTTAACGATCATGTCGCCACGACTGATATCAATTTCATCTTCAAGCGTAAGTGTAACCGCCTGATGAATGAAGGCTTCTTGCATGTTGCCGTCGAAGTTAACGATGGATTTTACTTTTGATGTCTTGCCAGAAGGCAAGGCTGTAATTTCATCACCTGGACGAATAATACCTGATGCTACCGTTCCGCAGAAACCACGGAAATCTAAGTTTGGACGGTTAACGTATTGCACAGGAAAACGGAAGTTATCGAGATTTCTAGTGGCGTTGATTTGAACGGTTTCAAGAATTTCCATCAACGTCTGGCCGTTGTACCAAGGGCTGCGTTCTGAGCGATTAACCACGTTATCGCCATCCAGTGCAGATAAAGGCACGAAATGAACGTTTTCTAAACCAAGCTCTTCACCAAAGGCGAGATAATCGGCTTTGATTTCATTGAATTTGTCTTCACTGAAATCCATTAAATCCATTTTGTTTATAGCAACAACAATGTGTTTAATGCCAAGCAAAGAAGCAATAAAGCTGTGACGTTTAGTTTGCGTTTGCACACCATAGCGAGCATCCACCAGAATGATAGCCAGATCGCAAGTGGATGCGCCCGTGGCCATATTGCGAGTGTACTGTTCATGCCCTGGCGTATCAGCAATGATGAACTTACGCTTATCGGTAGAAAAATAACGATAAGCCACATCAATGGTGATGCCTTGTTCACGTTCCGCAGCTAAACCATCAACGAGTAAAGCTAAGTCAATTTTATTGCCTGTGGTGCCGTGCTTAACACTGTCATTTTCGATAGCGGCTAGCTGATCTTCAAAGATCATTTTTGAATCATAAAGCAAGCGACCAATTAGCGTGCTCTTACCATCATCGACATTACCGCAGGTAAGAAAACGCATAAGCTCTTTGTTTTCATGCTGTTTTAGGTAAGCAAGAATATCTTCTGAAATTAAATCGGATTGATGTGACATTAAAAGTAACCCTCTTGCTTTTTCTTTTCCATTGAGCCGGATGAATCATGGTCAATAGCACGACCTTGGCGCTCACTTGTAGTGGTCAATAACATCTCTTGGATAATGTCAGGTAAGGTTGTAGCTTCAGATTCAACGGCGCCGGTTAACGGGTAGCAACCTAATGTGCGGAAGCGAACCATTTTGTTCATTGGGACTTCGCCTTCTGCTAACGGCATGCGCTCATCATCAACCATGATAAGTGTGCCATCGCGTTCGACCACCGGACGTTCTTTTGCAAGATACAATTCTGGAATTTCGATGTTTTCTAAATAAATGTACTGCCAGATATCCAGCTCGGTCCAGTTTGAAATCGGGAAGACTCGAATACTTTCTCCAGGATTCACTTTACCGTTGTAAATATTCCAAAGCTCAGGACGTTGGTTTTTTGGGTCCCATCTGTGGTTTTTATCGCGGAAAGAATACACACGTTCTTTAGCGCGAGATTTTTCCTCATCGCGACGAGCTCCACCAAAGGCAGCGTCAAATTTGTACTTGTTTAGTGCTTGCTTTAACCCTTCGGTTTTCATTATGTCAGTGTGCTTACTTGAACCGTGACTGAATGGACCGACGCCTTGATCAACACCATCTTGATTAATATGTACCAATAACTCCATGCCAGAGTCTTTCGCCATGTAATCGCGGAATTGAATCATCTCTTTAAATTTCCACGTAGTGTCTACGTGTAATAAAGGAAAAGGAGGCACGCCAGGGGCGAATGCTTTGCGAGCTAAGTGCAGCATTACCGCACTGTCTTTACCCACAGAGTACATCATCACAGGATTATCAAATTCTGCGGCCACTTCACGAATGATGTGAATACTTTCAGCTTCAAGCTGTTTTAAATGCGTTAAATTATAGTCCGACATACATAGGGCTCTCTGTGATCGAAAAATCTACAGGTGTAAAATTAGGGCGTACTATACCAGCGTAAACGAGGCATAAGAAGAGAATGGCTTATACCAAAGCATAATAAAGATATAGCCATTTAAGTCTTTCAGATAGAAAGACCTATGGTGTAAAGGTAGGACTAGTGATCAGATAAAGCGGCTTTTTCAGCATAGTCTTTAGGGGCTTCAACCTTGAGCGAATCATCTGTTTGTTCGAGAGCTTCTTTTAGGTCAGCAAGGGGTTTTTCAGTAAACTGAGATGCACCTTTAGCGATGTGCTCGTATAGGTCTTGATAGCTTTTAGTTAGGTTCTGGGTGAGATCCGAGGTTTGTGAGTAATGCTGCTGGAGTGCATCTTTCATGGATAGCTGCTCACCCTTGAGCTTGTCTAACTCTCGCTCGAGCAAGGCTACGTGAGTCCTGCGGCTTAAACCATATCGCTGAACTAATATGCCGATACCGACACCCACAGCAAAGATGAAAAGGCTTGAAATCAGTTGAGCACTCATGGGCAATCCTTAGCTGTCTGTTGTTATACAATATGTTATCAGTCTATCGAGTTCTGAAGCTGAATCCTAGTGACTAAGCAGCAGAAAAGACTATCTCATTACAGTAATCTGGTTTTATTGATTCCACGGAGTTGCGATGAATCAACTAATGATCGAAGGGCCAAGTGGAGCCTTAGAAATAGCGCTACAGGAGAAACACCCAAGTGCACCTTATTTATTGGTGTGTCACCCGCATCCGCTGCATGGGGGCAGTATGAATAACAAAGTCGTCACCACGACGGCAAAAGCCTACGAAGACATGGGCTGCAATGTCGTACGCTTTAATTATCGTGGTGTGGGCGCCAGCACAGGGGAATACGGTCATAACCAAGGTGAAGTGGACGACGCGAATAGAGTTGTGCAATGGTTATTGGCAAATCGTAATGTGGAGCAGCTGTATTTTGCAGGCTTCAGCTTTGGTGCCTATATCGCAGCACAAGCGGCAGCGGATACCCAGAGCCTTGGCAAGGTAGGCGTCAAGCATGTGCTATTGATTGCGCCTTCGGTATTGAATTCGCCTTTTGAAAAGGTGACGCCATTTGGTATCGATACCAGTGTGATAATGGGAGACGCAGACGAGGTAGTTGCATTTGATGCCGTGCAAGATTGGGCAAATAACCTCTATCCACCACTTGAGTTGATTGCAATGGAAGGCGCAGGCCACTTTTTTCATGGCCGCTTAACTGAGTTAAAACAGCAAATTAAGGGGTTATTTTAACCCTTTAAATGGCGAGTCGATTTGCCTTTAGGTGGCGTAATCGGTACATTTGCGCCCCTATTTTATAAAACCCCCTATACTCCAATTACACGGATATAACGCAACGGCCATGACTCCATTACAACTGTACCGTAAAGACCTCGAACGAGATGACTTCTCCTATGACCCTGCGCAAGAGATGGCCGTTAAGAATTTACAGCGCTTATACGACGATTTAGTGGCCCAGTGGCAAGCGAATCAAAATCGCTCAGCCTTCTCAAAGATGCTGTCGGGTTTTAATAAAAATAAGCCCAAGCGTCCAGTACAGGGTATTTATTTTTGGGGTGGCGTAGGCCGTGGTAAAACCTACCTTGTGGATACATTTTACGATGCCTTACCGTTTGAGCGTAAGATGCGTGCCCATTTTCACCGCTTTATGCAGCGAGTACATAAAGACTTAACTCGCCTTGCGGGTGTGAAAAACCCTTTAACCATTATTGCAGATCAAATAGCTGAAGAAGCGGTGGTTATTTGTTTTGATGAATTCTTTGTGGTGGATATAGGCGATGCCATGATTTTGGGTGGCTTAATGCAAGAGTTGTTTGCCCGTGGCGTTAGCTTGGTGAGCACATCCAATATTATTCCTGATGGCTTGTATGAAAATGGCTTGCAGCGCGATCGCTTCTTACCGGCTATTAAGTTGCTGAATGAATATACCGATGTCATCAATGTAGATAGTGGTGTGGATTACCGTTTACGTACCTTAGAGCAAGCCGAGCTCTATCACTACCCATTAAATAGCAGTGCCGAAACCAGCCTACAAAAAAGCTTTGATAGTTTAATTACTGATGCCGAGCATATTGAGTATAACGTCAGTGTTGAAGTGCTTGGGCGACAAATTCCAGCTAAATCCGTGTGTGATGATATTGGCTGGTTTGAATTTGAAGCCTTGTGTGATGGCCCGCGTTCACAAAACGACTACATCGAATTAGGCAAACTTTTCCATGCCGTGATCATCTCAAACGTGCCGATTATGGG
>JAWUYY010000091.1:0-27830 GCA_034110565.1 Bermanella sp.
CCCAGCTAAAATCACAGCGTTTGATATTGATGAAGACCTTAAATTGATTATGCTTCCATTATTCCGCAAGCACCAATACGACATCATGACAGGCGAATTCTCTCGCACCATGATGGCTGACTGGGCGAACGACGATGCGAACCTGCTAAAATGGCGTGAAGAAACAGCCGAAACTGGCTTCGAAAAAGCACCTGCTTGTGATGTTGAAATCGACGAGCAAGATTTCTTCGACAAAGGCATCATGCTAGTTGCTATGGTTAAAGCGGGCGTTGAGCTTGCGTTCGAAACCATGGTTGAGTCTGGTATCGTTGAAGAATCTGCTTACTACGAATCTCTGCACGAGACACCACTAATTGCTAACACCATCGCTCGTAAGAAACTTTACGAAATGAACGTGGTTATCTCTGATACTGCAGAATACGGTTGCTACTTGTTCTCTCACGCAGCAGTACCTTTGCTACGTGAAGAGTTCATGCCTAACATCACAACTGAAGTGATTGGTAAAGGTCTAAACCTTAAGTCTAACTCTGTAGACAACGCACGTTTAGTTGATGTAAACGAAGAAATTCGTGAGCACCCAGTTGAGTGGGTTGGTCAAGAACTTCGTGGTTACATGACGGACATGAAACGCATCGTTGAAGCGTCTAAGTAATTTTTTAAATTACTTAGTTAGCTAAGATGTTTAAAAAGCCCTCATAAAAATATGAGGGCTTTTTTTATGTCTAGAAGATAATCCACAGAAACGCATCATTGAAGCTTCTAATTTCCTAAAAACGCACGCCTGCAGTTAAAAACCAACTGTCTATTTGCTTATATCGAATCCGGTTTGCCTCAAAAAAATAGCCCCTGCCCTTTTCACCAAACAAGATACCGCCCCCAATGCTGTTAGAACAACCGCTGCCATCCCAAACATCCAAGGTTTCATACACACTAGCACTCCAACAATGCCTGCCAAACTTGGCGTAAGGGCCACTATTAGGAAAGTGCAATAAAACATTTGTGCCTATACTGATACCCGCAAATTCATAACGCGTAAGAAATGTATATCCACCATTTGATGAATACCGATCGTCTTCCTTTTCGTCATCCGGAAACCACATATTTAATGCAACTTCGACACTCAAAACCGGCAATACCTTCGTTCCCAGTGCAAATGACAAGCCTTCACCGACACTTCTAGAGCCTGAATGATATTCCCCATTGCGATTATGTAGCCCAAGTTTCATTGAGCCTGATAAATACACAGGCCCCTTCGTACTCCCTCTAGGCTCATAATCCAAAAGTGAACTCACGTCCTGCGCCCAAGCAGGAGATAACATCAAACAAAATGCCCAGCTTGCTAACACCTTCCCTTTCATTCTCACAATACTACGTCCCTTACCACTTGTTTTTATATTGCCTGCCGGCCACTTCTCAATTAGTGTATTTGCACTAATCAAATAACAATACGAGTCTACACATGATTGAACAACCCCTAACTCTGCCTTGTGGCCACTCCATAAAAAACCGTTTTATTAAAGCAGCCATGACAGAAGGGTTAGCAACGCCTACGGATAATGCCACAACTGAGCACCAAGTTTTATATAAAACCTGGGCGCAAGGTGGCGCGGCTGTGCTGGTCAGTGGAAACATCATGATAGATCGACGCTACCTTGAGCGCGCAGGCAATGTGGTCGTTGAAGATGAACAAGCATTTGATGAACTAGCTGCATGGGCCAACGCAACACACTTAGGTGGCAGTGAGCTGTGGGCACAAATTTCACACCCAGGTCGTCAATGCCCGCGCTTGGTCAACACCCAACCACTTTCAGCAAGTGATGTTCAACTTAGTATGATTGGTAATTTTGGCAAACCCAAAGCCGCCACACTCGATGATATAAACGACATAGTGCAACGCTTTGCTACCACCGCCAAAATTTTAAAAAAAGCCGGATTTGATGGCGTACAAATTCACAGCGCCCATGGTTATTTACTCAGCCAATTTTTAAGCCCCATTACCAATAAGCGTGAAGACGAATATGGCGGCTCATTAGAAAACCGTGCTCGCTTATTATTACGCGTAATTCAGACCGTGCGCGATGCAGTGGGTCCTGACTTTCCCATTGCCATCAAACTCAACAGCTCGGACTTTCAAAAAGGCGGATTCACAGCGGATGAATGCACTCAAGTGGTGCAATGGTTAAACGATGCAGGTCTTGATTTACTTGAAATCAGTGGCGGCACCTATGAGCAGTTAGAATTCTTTCAGCAATCGGACGACAAGGTCCGCGCCAGTACTAAAAAACGCGAAGCTTACTTTTTAGAATATGCCGAAAACATTAAAAAAGTCGCTAAAATGCCCATCATGGTAACCGGTGGCTTTCGCACAAGAGAAGGCATGGAAAGCGCCCTTAATAACAAGCAAACCGATGTCATTGGTCTTGCTCGACCATTTTGCTTAACGCCCAACTTCCCCAATGAGATGATCAACCACTCTTTGGATTCATTAGGACACATAGAAGATAAGCTAATTTTAGGAAAAGGATTCTGGGGACCAACCAGCTCATCTAAGTCCATTCAAGCGTTAAACAATCAATGTCAGGCTGGTTGGTATTACCACCAAATAGAACAGCTTGCCAAAGGCAAATCCAGTGATGCCGAATTTTCGCCACGTAAAGCGCTATTTGCACATTTAAGTAAAGACTTTACTCGTGCAATTAAGCGCAAATTTGCTTAAGCCAATAAATATGACTTTGTGCTGTTGCTCAAAGTCATTATTTTTTATACTGCCTAGGCATTTATGAAAACGGAATTCACATGCTCATTCTTCCCCTGCAACACAAGCTATCTTGGCGCAAGCCTCCTGTTTTAACCCTAAGCTTAATTATCATTAATGTCTTAGTATTCGTGCTTTACCAGCTACAAGATGACGATAAACTCGAAAAAATCCATAACGCCTATGATGATTCTGCTTTAGCGCAAGTAGAAGCTTATCATTACGTGGACTACCTTGAACGCAACCCCATGCAGTTTCATGAAGACTATATCGCGCACATAAAGCAATCGTTTAATGAACATGGCCCAGACAGCATCGCTTATGCCATGGCTTTAGATTTAGAATTTGTCCGATTTTTAGACAAATACAAAGACGTCATATGGGACGAACAAGACAGTCAATGGTGGCAGCAAACTCGATTCGAGTTTTATCACAACGAAATTAAAAAGCTAAGTAATTACGCTTACGGTTTTATACCTGCCGAATATCAATTACACACGTTATTCACCTATCAATTCTTACATGGTGGCTGGGGGCATCTACTCGGCAACATGTTGATTCTTTTTATTCTAGGGTTCGGTTTAGAGCGAATTTTAAGCCAAGTTAAATTATTAATGCTGTACCTATTAACGGGTGCAATAAGCGCCGTTGCTTATTCTATGGTGACGCAAGGCAGTATTGGCACTCTTGTTGGTGCATCAGGCTCTATTTCAGGGTTAATGGGGGTTTTTGTTGGTGTATATGGTTTACAGAAAATACGCTTCTTTTATTTTATCGGTTTTGCTTTTGGCTACTTCCGTTTTCCTGCGCTGATTATTTTGCCTATCTGGGTCGCCAATGAACTGATGCAACACTTTACTTATACCAATAGTAATGTGGCTTATTTTGCACATATTGGTGGTTTGGTCTCAGGAGGTGTTTTTGCCTTTATGTTCCGCCAATCTTGGTTAAAGCCTAAAGAGGATATCATTGCAAAACACGAAGAGAATGAATCCAGCTTTAAACAAGATTATCATCAAGCACTGGAACTCATCGAAAAATTAAAGTTTGACCAAGCAAAAAAGAAATTTATAAAGTTATGGCAGGCAAATCCAGATAAGCCATTTTTACTGGATCATCTCTACCATTTATATAAATTAGATAACACCACAAAGGGGTTTCATCAGGTAATAAATCTAATGATTGAGCATCAAGCCCATAGCTTATCCGAAGAACAATGGGCACGACTCAATAACTACCTTACTCAACCTAAGAATATTGATCAGATCAAAACGCGTAATTTAAATTTGATCATCCCTCAAGCTATTGAGGATAAACAGTTCACCTTTATAGAGTATCTATTAGAACAAGGGGATCATTCACGTTTTCATTCATTACTCGCCAGCATGTATCAAGCTTTGATCGACCATGCCAACAGCAGCGTTCAACCCACTAAAGCACAGCATTATCAAACGCTTCTTACCAATCTTTAATACTAGAGATGATCAAACGCTAAGCGCTTTGTTTCAATAATGGTCTTTTCACTCTCATTGGCGAGATTAAACGCAAATGAGAGTACTTTTTTAGCAAACTCATCTTGATTCATTTCTAATGTAATATCCGCCAGCAAAATCATCGCCTTAACTAAGTTAGGGTCATCGACATAATGTTTGTGGGTATCTTTCAATAGAAGATAAGCCCATTTATTTAAATGCTGTTTATTCAAGGTGCGGGCTAATTGAATACGCACAGGCAGTAGAGTGATTTTTTCATCCCCTGAATGTAATAAATACACAATAAAGGGTTTGATTTCACTAAACGGCTTAACCGATATAAAACGCCTTAATACATCATCGGCTTTTAATTCTAACGTGTCATAGCGCTTAAGTTGCAAGAGCAGGTCCCATCTGTAGTGTTCAAGCTCTTGAGATTTATTGGTTTTAATCAAGGCGTCTAACTTAATTAAGGCTTGATCGTAATCCCCTTTCTTTAAAAACAACTTAACCTTATGTAGCGGATCTGGCTGTGCAAGATCATTATTCTCAAGTATGGCAAACAACCCTAGCTCTCGCTGATATTGTAATAAAAAATAGCCACATAACGCATATATGATAATGGTTGAATACACAGAGAAAAAACCCGTAACCGCCATATAAATATACTCAGGTAATTCTTTGCTACCTATCCAGTTTTCAGCAGCAGTAATCACCATCAAGATCAGCACAAGGTGGATAAATAGAATTAAATACCCTGTTTTTGTTTTCAAGAAAAAGTCTAATAAACGAAGGGGATTAATGGCATCGACCACTGAAGATTCATGCACATAAATAATGGCACTGGCTGGGAATAAAAAAAGTACAACTATAACCGTCAACCAACCAAGCCAGTTGGCTATTAAAAACCCACTGATGGCAATGAATATCAAACCCACCATCCAAATAACTGACTTCATTAAAATTTTAACATTGCCATCAAACGCACTCATGATACTGGGAGGTGTTAACTCTCCTTTGGCCATGCTTTTTAAAACACTAAATGAATATAGGGTGTAAAGCGATGTTAAAAATATAATGATTAAAAAAGACGACAGGGTTTCTTGTGTACGCGCAAAGACGAGCGTCGTAATAAAGACAAGAATTAAGCTTTGGCCTTGCAGAGGATACTTAAAGAATGTCGAGATACGATCCCAAAAGGGTTCTACCTCATTGCTACTACCGAGATTTCGCAGAGTATTGGTGCAATCCGGACAACGAGGTCCATGCTCTGGCATGCAGTTTATGCAATAAAACCCATGACACTGATGACACTGCCAGCGGGCTGGGTTGAGAGGATGAAAATCGCAACTATTGAGCATATCCAATCCATGGAAATAAAAAATCCATTTTACATGGATTCCAACCCAAATGGCCAACCTCGGCGTTATCTAACGACATTGGCCATCATTCATTTGGCTAGAAAAGACGATTAACTTTCAAAAAGTCCCTTCACTGGCCAAACATTCGCGTATTCCACTTCCGTTTTAGTGGATTTTGCTGCAAAGGTTTTCATCATGTCGTTCGGGCGGAACATACCTGATTGCCAAGTGGCCATATATTTCAGGCTGTCTTCAACGGAATGGTCTCGGCTGTAATTCAGCATTTCTTTGCAGCCCACCACGGCAAGCGGTGAATTTTTAGCAATGCTCGCAGCAATGACCATTACCCCTTCAAGCAGAGCCTCGTGGCTTTCAAATACTTCGTTAACGAAACCCAGGTTTTTCGCTTCTTGGGCGGTAAATTTACGCCCTGTATAAGCCAGTTCACGCACCACACCTTGGGGCATGAGTTTTGGTAAACGTTGCAGCGTGCCCACGTCTGCGGTCATGCCTAGTTCCGTTTCTTTAATCGTGAAATACGCATCCGCTGAGCAATAGCGGCTATCGCTGGCGCAAACCATGTCTAACGCACCACCAATACAACCACCATGAATGGCACTTAACACAGGAATCCGCACTTCTTCTAATGAACTTAAGCTAGCTTGCAGTTGCATCACCACTCGACGCAGGTTCTCACCCATACGACCCGGATCACCTGACATAGGGGCCGCCTTAGGACTACTAAACACACTCAAGTCCATGCCTGCGCTAAAGTGTTTACCTGTGGACGAAATAACAATGACACGAGCTTCACCACTGGCATCAATGGCTTTCACACATTCAGGCAGCTCTAACCAGAAATCCATATTCATGGCGTTCATGGCCTCAGGGCGACTTAACTGAACATGCGCGATGTGATCTTTAATCTCTACGTTAAACGATTTGTAATCCATATTATTCTCTGTAAACCTGTTTTTATTTTAATTTAGACGGCGTCAAGATAAGCCAGTATTTGGACATCGTCAAGATTAGGTTTACACTCAGCTCAATTTTTACCCTAGCGTCAATACAAAAGAACTCCGTCATGAAAGATACCTCCCACACAAGTAACCTTAAAGCCAGCGCCAACCAGCCCTATCATCATGGCAACCTGCGCTTAGCTTTATTGAATGCCAGTGTGGATATCATTCGCTCCCAAGGTGTGTCGGCCCTTTCTCTGCGTAAATTAGCCGATGTAGTGGGCGTCTCCCGCACCGCGCCATATCATCACTTTAAAGATAAAGGAGCGCTACTGGCTGCCGTGGCCAGCCAAGGGTTTGAGGAATTAAGCCTACTGCTCAGCAACGTGATCAATGATGATAACGCCCCTCTTAAGGCAAAATTACAGCAAGCCGTTATGGGCTACTTGGATTTTGCCATACAACACCCAACCCAATATGAGCTCATGTTTGGACAAGCCCTTTGGCAAGACGAGCAACACGATGGCTTTCAGCGCACAGCCAAAGACTGCTTTCGCCAATATGTCCGACTATTCGAGCTATTTGCCAAACAAGGGCTGATCAAAACCCAAGAGCCACCTTTACGTCTTGCCCAAATGACATGGGCCAGCCTACACGGCTTAGCCCGTCTGGCTAGCGATGGCATCTTCGCCAAACAAGAAGATATTCAGGATATTGCTCAAACCGCGGTGCGCCATTTGGAAATCATCCTGCAAAAATAATGGCTTTCTAGCCAAATCCTCTGTCTCTTTTCTCCCTGAAAATTTACGCCACTGTTAACGGCATTTATGGCCATTGGTCACGCCCCTGACGCTCATGTACTGTTATCCCACACTGACGATACTTGTCGACACTATTGATACCGTTAAATAACAATAAAAAGGCCCAACATGAGCACAGATGCATTTATCTATGACGCCATCCGCACCCCACGGGGCAAAGGCAAAAAAGACGGCTCGCTACACCCAGTTAAACCCGTCTCATTAGTTGTGGGCTTAATGAAAGCCCTTCAAGAACGTAACCACTTAGACACCAGCAAAGTAGAAGACGTGGTGCTTGGCTGCGTAACCCCAATCGGTGATCAAGGTGCCGACATTGCCAAAACTGCGGCCCTTGCGGCGGGTTGGGATGACAGCGTATCGGGTATTCAAATAAACCGCTTTTGTGCATCAGGCCTTGAAGCGGTCAACATGGCTGCCATGAAAGTAGCATCGGGTTGGGAAGATTTAATCGTGGCCGGTGGTGTGGAGTCCTTATCGCGTATTCCAATGGGCAGTGATGGCGGCCCTTGGGCCATGGACCCTGCTACCAATATTCAAACCGGATTTGTGCCTCAAGGTGTGGGCGCCGACTTAATTGCCACCCTAGAAGGTTTTAGCCGCGAAGACGTAGATGCGTTCGCTGTGCAATCTCAAATTAAAGCCGCTGCTGCTCGTAAAAACGGCAAGTTCAATAAATCACTCATTCCCGTGACCGATCAAAACGGCATCACCATTTTAGATAACGATGAATTTATTCGTGAAGGCACCACAGTGGAAAGTCTGTCTAGTTTAAAACCGTCTTTTCAAATGATGGGGCAAATGGGATTTGATGACAGCGCCAAATTAAAATACCCACAAGTTGAAGAGATCAACCATGTTCACCACGCGGGAAATAGCTCAGGCATTGTCGATGGTGCAGCGCTTGTATTAGTGGGCAATGAAAAAATCGGCAAAGAATTAGGTATGAAACCTCGCGCGCGTATTGTTAGCGTCGCCTTAACATCAACCGAACCTACCATCATGTTAACGGGCCCAGGCCCTGCTTCGTTAAAAGCGTTAGAAAAAGCCGGTTTAACCGTGGACGACATTGACCTTTTTGAAGTCAACGAAGCCTTTGCATCGGTTGTGATGAAATTCCAAAAAGACCTAGGCGTGCCTTGGGAAAAGATTAATGTCAATGGCGGCGCCATTGCCATGGGTCACCCACTGGGTGCAACCGGTGCCATCATTATTGCCACCTTGCTTGATGAACTAGAAACCCAAAATAAACGTTATGGTCTCGCCACTTTATGTGTAGGCGGTGGCATGGGTATCGCAACCATCATTGAAAGAGTTTAGTTTTTAGAACCTCGCAAGATTGTTATTACATCGCAGGGTTACGACACAGAATTAGGAATAGTAAACATGACAGACTCAATACGTTTTGAAAAAGACAGTGACAATATAGTCACACTCACCATGGACATGCCTGGGCAAAGCGCTAATACCATGAACGCGGATTTCCGCGCGGCCATCTTAGCCACCGCGGATCGCTTAGAAAAAGAAATCGACGCCATCAGTGGTGTGATTTATGCCTCAGCTAAAAGCACCTTCTTTGCTGGTGGTGATTTAAAAGAATTGATCCAAGTTAAGAAAGAAGATGCCGCAGAATTTTTTCAAATGGTTGAAAAAATTAAAGCCCCACTTCGTAAAATTGAAACCCTTGGTATTCCTGTGGTGGCTGCCATCAATGGTGCCGCATTAGGAGGCGGCTTTGAAATCTGTTTAGCCAGCCATCATCGCATCGCCATTAATAATCCAAAAACCAAAGTCGGTTTACCAGAAGTCACGCTCGGTTTATTACCCGGTGGTGGCGGTGTTGCACGCATGGTGCGCTTATTGGGCCTAGAAAACGCGCTGCCATTTTTAATAGAAGGCAAACAAGTCAACCCTGAAAAAGCATTAAAAGCCGGTCTCATCCATGAGCTTGCCGATGACGCCACTGACTTAATGAGCAAAGCTAAAGCTTGGATTAAAGCCAATCCTAAATCCACTCAGCCTTGGGATGTAAAGGGGTATAAATTACCAGGGGGCGCACCAAGCCACCCTGCCGTTGCACAAAAACTTGTCATTATTCCATCCATACTTCGTCAAAAAACCAAAGGCTGCTATCCAGCCCCTGAAAAAATATTAGCAGCCGCCGTTGAAGGCGCACAAGTGACTTTCGATGAAGCCTGCACCATTGAAAGCCGCTATTTTACTGAGTTGACCACAGGCCAAATTTCTAAAAATATGATTGGTACTTTTTGGTTTCAACTTAACGAAATCAAAGCCGGTGGCTCTCGTCCTGATGGTATTGATGCTTACACCACGAAAAAAGTGGGCGTATTAGGTGCAGGCATGATGGGCGCAGGGATTGCCTATTCCAGCGCCATGAGCGGCATCGAAGTGGTTTTAAAAGATGTATCCATTGAAGCCGCCGAAAAAGGCAAAGCCTATAGCGAAGCGTTATTGAAAAAACGTGTGTCACGTAAACAAATGACACAAGAAAAAGCCGACAAGGTATTGGGCTTGATCAAACCCACTGCCAACGCAGAGGACTTAGACGGTTGCGATTTAATTATTGAGGCCGTATTTGAAAACCGTGAACTCAAAGCCAAGGTGACACAAGAAGCCGAACAATTCATGGCCAAAGACGGTGTGTTTGCATCTAACACATCCACCTTACCCATCACCGGCTTAGCCACTGCAGCCAAAGACGCAAAAAAATTCATCGGCCTGCACTTTTTTAGTCCTGTGGATAAAATGCCATTGGTTGAAATTATCAAGGGCGAACAAACCAGTGATGAAACTCTCGCCCGCGCATTCGATTATGTTTTGCAAATTAACAAAACCCCAATCGTTGTGAACGACAGCCGTGGCTTCTTCACTAGCCGCACATTCGGCACATTCGTAGGCGAAGGTTTAACCATGTTAAGCGAAGGCATTCACCCACAGTTTATTGAAAGCGCAGCCTTACAAGCCGGTATGCCCATCGGCCCACTTGCCGTGCAAGATGAAGTCTCCATGACATTAAGCCGTAAAGTGGTAGACCAAACTCGTTTAGATCTACAAGCCGAAGGCAAAGACTTACCGGTCACACCAGCTGAAATCCTCACCAATAAAATGTTGGATGAATTTAAACGTGAAGGCAAAGCCGCAGGCGCGGGTTTTTATGACTACCCTTCAAACGGCAAGAAAAAGCTATGGCCGGGCTTGATCGAACATTTTGTCAAACCAGAGGTGACTATTTCATTAGAAGAAGCCAAAGAGCGTCTTTTATTCAGACAAGCCATCGAAACCCTGCGCTGCTATGAAGAAGGCGTATTAACCAGCGTGCGCGATGCGAACATTGGCTCAATCTTTGGGATTGGTTTCGCCCCTTGGACAGGCGGCGCGATTCAATACGTGAATCAATACGGCGTGCGTGAATTTTATCAACGGGCTCAAGAACTGACTAAAAAATATGGCGAGCGTTTTGAACCGCCTGCTATTTTGGTTGAGCATGCTGAAAAAGGGGACTTTTTCAAGTAAGTATTCTAAACAGAAATAATAACCAGAGCACCTAGGTGCTCTGGTTTTTTATATCATAGATTAATGTAAATAAAACTCTAAACGATTATTCGCCGCCGCTACCGTATTCCAATCTTCCGCCAACGATGCACCTTCAACACCCGTGACGATCACAGGGTATTCTTGTTTGGTATAGCTTGAGCCCATGTATTCAAATTCAATATAAAAATTATTGTAGGTATTATTCCACTGCTCTATTACAAGCTCCCAATTTTTTGTCTGAGCTATATCTGCCCATTCCAAATCGCTGCGTTTAACGCACTTACTAAGAGGGGTTTTATTATCAGCTAAAACAAACTGGCCTGCGTTTTTACTTTCGCAGTAATTGCCCGCGTGATAACGCAAACTTAATGTGCCGTTAAAGCCTTCTTGATCTAAATTTAATAACAGCTCACTTACATGACTTTGCATACGTAAGCTGGTAAGTGGTTCTTGATAGGTGAGCTGATTATTTTGATTCAATGCCCATTGCAAGGATTGCGTCGCAAAGATGATTTCGTTGTTACCTGCGGGCTGCATCGTATTTGTATTTATTTTTGTAAGTAGTTGATCCGTTTTTTCACTATTGGCCATTTGCACTTGAGTGAGCTTATCTATTTTTGGCGAAACTGAATCTTCAGCGTTAAGCCATAGCCCCACCACACCCACAAAAATAGCGCCGGTTAAGCCAAAACCCCATTTTTGCCAGCGTACGGTTTGCGTGCCCATTTTTGTCACCGCAGGTCCCACTTCTTTTACCATGGTTTCAAGCAGTTCATGTTGGTCTTGCTTAATGCCATCACGCTGTTCTAAAAACAGTTGACGAAATAATTGGCGCATGGAGTCTTTTTCTAAGTCTTCGCTGGCACTGCGTGATAACTCTTCTAAGGTATGAGATGTTTGGGCAACGTTTCCTGTCTGCACTTTATCATCTGTGCTTTGGGCTGCTTGCTTAGCCGCATTCGAAAGGGACGCTTTCATGGCGATGTCATTAGTAAAGGGGATGAGTTTCAGTTGTTGCAGTACCCGTTCAAGTTGAACAGGCTTAAGTTTTTTCGGCAGGACCCCTACTGCGCCTAATGCACGGGCTTGGTTTACATACACTCCCTCATCTTTCGAGGTGTACATTAAGATCGGAATTTTAGCCGTACTTGGGTCATTTTTGATGGCTTGCACCGCTTGAAAGCCATCCATACCAGGCATCATGTGATCCATAAAGATCACATCGGGTTTATGTGCACTTAAAATACCCAGGGCTTCTTCAGCTGATTCGGCTGTTTCCACCTTGATATCATGGGCAATCAGCATTTCTTTTAAGACGTAGCGAGCTAGTTTGGAGTCATCGACCACTAATGCTGATTTTTGAGAAAATGCTGCCTCAGAGCTCATACCACTGCCTTACCGATTGAAAAGGGTGGCACTATAATAAAAAAGTGAGGTCAGGTTCGGGGGGTGGGTCACATCTCGGCTCTTCAAGCCCAGATCCATTCATTGAGTGGTGAGTATGTGAGGCAATTAAAATGTAAGTACGGACTTACTCATATTTCGTTGAGCTCTCTAAGCTCTAGTTCAAATGGATTAACCAACCCTAGCAAACCCCAATTCTGCATTTTAGATTGCCATGCTTGATCATTCTGCATTTCTAAAATCACCTTATTGATACTCGTCAGAATGTTCTTATGGTGCTTGGAAATCAACACGTGGCGCGAATAAGCATCCTGCGGATTGAGGGACACATACAAATCTTGAGAAAATATGGATTGTCTTTGCATATATGAAATAGTGGATCGACTATCTAAAAAAGCATCTATCTTGCCCGCTTGAAGCATTTTATAATTTTCTAAGCTGCTTTTTGCATCCATTCGACGAATACGACCGGCTTTAAATAATGGATTAAAGTCCGTATAAAAATGCCCATATCTGGCGCCAATTTTCAAACCACTTAGCTGCTCCGCACTATTAAAGTCGACAGGAGTTTCGGCTCGGCTCACCAAGGTGTCTGCATCCCAAAAAATAGTCGCGCTGCTTAACACGTCTTTATCACGATGCTTAAACCACAATTCATTTGCCCAAAGAATAATATACGGCTGCCCACTTTCCACCATGGCATTTAGGGTTGGGCGTTCAATATGCTGCAATTCAAACTGCACAAGCGATTGCCTATGATTAAACTCACTCACCCACTGTTGCGATAAATCTAATTCATTTTTTATAAAATAGGGTGCATCATCATGATAAATGTATACAGGTAATGTACCGCCCAATGCTTTACAGCTCAGTAACAATATCAAAGCAAAGGTAATATTTGGATAAAATACAGACATGTTACGCCCCAATCGCCATACCTCCAGTATAGTTAACTCTGTCTTTAGCGCTTAGTTGCAACGGCTATTACTCCCCTTTATTACCAATCTGTATAAGAAAGCAATGCATGCGTACGTGGCATCTATCATGAAACATTATGCCCTCCTCCCCCCGATTTTAAGAGGCTAAATGTGTATTATTACGCCAGTCTTGCACGTCATGCTTAAAGGAAGCCATTCTTTTTTCTGATGTGATTTAGGCCGATAACTGGCATATTGCCTTTATTATCTCTAAAAGCACTGTTTACACATGGATCACATATTACAACAACTTCAATCTACTTTTGGCTTTGATGGCTTTCGCGGTGGCCAACAACAGACTATCTCTCAACTATTACAAGGTCAAAGCTCTCTTGCCATCTTTCCTACTGGCTCCGGTAAATCGTTATGTTACCAATTTACAGCGCTACAACTGCCTAACTTAACCTTAGTGGTGTCGCCGTTATTAGCATTGATGAAGGATCAAATTGATTTTTTAAAAGGCAAAGGCATTGCTGCTGCCAGTCTTGATTCGAGTTTATCCAGCGATGAATACCGTCAAGTGATGCAAGATGTGCGCAGCGGACAGATTAAAATTCTAATGATTAGTGTTGAGCGCTTTAAGAACGAACGATTCCGTGAATTTATAAAAACCGTTCCCATCTCTATGCTGGTTGTAGATGAAGCACATTGTATTTCAGAATGGGGGCATAATTTCCGCCCAGATTATTTAAAACTTCCCCATTATAAAAAAGACTTAAATATTCCTCTTACATTACTGCTTACCGCCACGGCCACAAAAAAAGTAAAACTGGATATGGCAGAAAAATTTGATATTCAACCGCAACACATAGTACAAACTGGTTTTTATCGAGCCAATCTTGACCTTAGTGTTATACCTGTAAAAGAAACAGATAAAAATCAAACATTGGTTAACAGTATTCATCAACAACAAGGCGCTGGCATTGTCTATGTAACATTACAGCACACAGCCGAAAGGGTCGCAGCTTATTTGAGTCAAGCGGGCATTTCTGCAGCCGCTTACCATGCTGGATTTGATAGCGAAAAACGCCAAGCCATTCAAGCAAACTTTATGGCTGATAAAATACAAGTGATTGTGGCCACCATTGCATTTGGTATGGGTATAGATAAAAGTAATATCCGTTTCGTTATGCATTATGATCTGCCTAAATCCATTGAAAATTACAGTCAAGAGATTGGCCGGGCTGGTCGTGATGGACAATTTTCTAATTGTCTGACTTTTGCCAATTTAGACGGCATCAATACGGTAGAGAATTTTGTTTATGCTGACACGCCTGAACAAGCGGATATTGAAGCCTTATTCCACAACATCACAAGTAACACTCAAAATTCACAATGGGAAATGCAAACCCTTTCTCTGTCAAAAACCACAAATATTCGTGCTCTTCCCTTAAAGACATTATTAGTTCAATTAGAGATACTCGGTGCGATTGAACCTGCTTACAGTTATTACGCAGAATACCGCTTTAAATTATTAGCTGATAAATCTATTTTATTAAATCAATTCGATGAGCGTCGCCAACAGTTTTTACAACAAGTATTCAACAATACTAAGTTTAATAAATTATGGGCCGTACCTGATCTTGATGCCTGCTACAACAATAATCAACTGGAACGCACACGCGTGCTCGCTGCACTTGAATACCTACACGACAAGAATCTTATTGAACTAGAAAGCAAGCAGATGACAGAGGTTTACCATGTAAAACCTAATGTCGTTAGTAAGTTGGGGTTAAGCACTGAAATATATAATTATTTTAAAGAAAAAGAGCAAAAAGAAATTAAGCGCATTGCCGCATTAGTCCGTTTTTTTGAATTAGATAAATGCTTAAGCCGTATGCTTTCTTTATATTTCGATGATCATGCCTCACCAGAAAACTGTGGGCATTGTTCAGTTTGTCGAGGTCATATTGCCAAACTTGAATATTCACAGCCTCCGGTGTGGCCAAGTGACAACGAAATACAAACTAGTTTACAAGCACTTGAGCGTCACCTGATTGAAAATAGTGCATCATCCTTAAGCATTGAAAGCCTATGTCGTTTCTTTGCAGGTATGACAACGCCACTGCTCACAAAAATTAAAGCTAAACAAGTAAATGGCTTTGGGATGTGTGAGCATCTTCGTTATGAAGAAATCAGACAAAAAATTATCGCATTAAAATAACTGATTAAAAAAGGGCCTTAAGGCCCTTTTTTAGGTTTAAACACTAAATGTAATATTCATATTAATTAACCTTTATTCATCATATGGACATCTCGCTGCGGGAACGGCACTTCGATATTAAACTCTCTAAAGGTGTCATCTAATGCCCATAGATAATCAGAGGTTAATAAAGCTGGGCGTTTGACGCTTTCTGCTTTAACCCATACTAACAATGCAAAGTCTAAGCTACTGTCACCAAAACCTGTCATCAGCACTAGAGGGCCTCGTTTTTTACCATTTAAGGTGTGTTCAACTTTCAACGCTGCATCCAGTACGCAACGTTTGACTAATTGTTTGTCTGTACCATAAGCCACAGAGAAGGGAATCCGAAACCGGCGTACATCTTCTTCTAATGTCCAGTTAATCACACGGCCATTAATGAATTCTGAATTGGGCACTAAAATATCGACATTTTCCCCTGTGCGAATCATAGTCGAACGAATACTGATTTCTTTTACTTCACCAAAGGTTCCAGATTCCAATTCAATAAAATCCCCTATTTTTATTGATCGATCAAATAATATAATAATGCCGCTGACAAAGTTATTCACAATACTTTGCAAACCAAAACCAATACCAATGCCTAGCGCACCCAGCACAATCGCAAGCTTATCAAAGCTAATACCTAAAAAACTACACCCTAAAAAAAACGCTAAAATTAATATAGCATAATGAATCACACGATTAATGGTATAAATTTGCGGATGATTCCCTTGATTCCTTTCACTGTATGCCATCAAGCTATTGCGAATAATACGTGACACCCAATACGCTACCACCATCGTCATGGTGGCAGCTAGAAGCATACCAACATGCAGTGTGTATTCCCCAATAGAGAAAATTTTAAATGCAAGGGTTTGTTGGAACACATCAAAAAAATTCATCTATAACCACTTCTTAAATTTAAAGACACTAATAAGAGAGACACTTAGCGTTAACATAAAGCCAACCACCATAAAATAGCCATATTTAAACTTAAGCTCAGGAATATAATCGAAATTCATTCCGTACAAGCCAACAATAAAGCTGAGTGGAACAAACACTGCCGTAATTACAGTTAACACTCGCATAGTGCCATTCAGCTTATGAGATGCCATTGACAACATACTATCAAGCAAATCACCCGTTAACTCATAAAACATTTGCGTTAAACTGCTTAGGCGTTCGTTTTTATCAATTACATCTTGTAAGTGGTAAATCACTTCGTCTTCGGCTTGGTTTTTCTGATAAATTTTCATTAGTGCAACTGATGATTTCTCATGGTAACTAAAAATTCGTTTCAGCCTGCGTAAGCGTGTTCGGTAGCCCGTTAACTCCATAAGCAGCTCATCAGACATAGCCGTTTGTAAGTCATCTTCAATTTCACTCAATGTGCTTTCAAACTCAAGCATCACCTCAAGATAACGACTGGCCATGGTTTTTAAAATACGTGAAGCCAGTATAATTGGGCCGCTTTTTAAATAATTTTCGGTTTGTGGGTTATCCCACCAAGCATTCACACTGATGGAATTACTATGATGTAATGTAATAATAAATTGCTTACCAATAAAAAGTGACACTTGTACATGCTCGAAGGTTAAATCCGCATCAAAGACCTTAATACCACGCTGCAATATATAAACATAATTAGAGAACTCTTCAGCCTTTGGTGGGTGGCGTTTACGCTGGGCGTCAGACAAACTCAAATCGTGTAAATCAAATAATGTGCAGATATTGTCAGGTACAACATCACCTGACACATCGACCCAAACACAGTCCCCTGCTGATTCTTCATAGCCTGCCAATAGCTCTTGGCTACCTGTGATCATCTTTCCAGCTTTTACTAAATTCACCCGAACCATGATGAAACCTTTTTATACAAAATCATATTCTAGTATAGTGCACCAAGATATTATGCGAATACAGGATTTTATACTCTAGATAGCCGAAAGCTCCCTGTATTAAGTGCCGTTATTAGCTTTGATTAGATGTAGGTAAGTTATGAAAATATGGGTCGATGCCGATGCCTGTCCTGTGGTGATCAAAGATATTCTGTTTAAAGCGGCTAACCGCACTCAGATTGAAACCACGCTGTTAGCCAATCATCAAATGTCCATATTAAAGTCCCCCTATATTCACTTTATTCAAGTCAGCCAAGGTTTTGATGAAGCCGACAATGAAATCGTTGCTCGCTGCGATAAAGGGGATTTAGTGATTACCTCGGACATCCCCCTTGCCGCGGATATTATTGCAAAAGGTGGCCAGGCTATTTCACCAAGAGGCGAATTATTCTCAAAAGAGAATATTAAAAGTCTTTTGGACATGCGTGATTTTATGGACACCATGCGCTCAAGTGGTGAGCACACGGGCGGACCTGCCCCGATGAACCAAAATGATCGCCAGCAGTTTGCTAACCAGTTGGACACTATCATTAATCGATATCAACGCAGTAAAACTTAGCTCCCCCCCATAAAAAAACCCGAGCCATTTCTGTCTCGGGTATTCTTCTTATTATTTTTATACTATTTGAATTTTAATTATTCGGTTTAATTTACATTAATTTGATAAACAGTGGTGGTACCCGAAACCTCATTGCCAACTGCAATAAAGTGTTTATCATTACGGGCAAAGTATTCTATAGACTCTGGGCCTAAATCACCTGCGGCTTCGTTGTATTCATCGTTATCGCACTCTGTACCGTCGACCTCGGTACAAATATCAGCGGTGAAATCACGATTATTAATATACGTTAAAAACTTCGCCTCACTTGGAATTGATACATCATACGCAGCCACACCACCTTGACGCTCAAGTCCGATAAACGCCACATGTTTGTCAAGAATATGAGCAACTTCAATGGCTTCTGGCTCAACACCTTTATCATCTGATCGATCATCATTATCTTGATTATCATTACTGGTATTAAAGTGGCTTGTGGTATTAGCTTTTTTAGACAACTCATCACCAGAATCAAATACCTGTTCACCATTCATATTCCAAATTGAAAATGAACGAGCACCATAGGTATACACATTTTCATCGGCGGCAATATCTTCATTATCAAACACAACTTTAATACGACCTAAGGTATTTTTATTAGCAATTGTGCCATCTTCACCGTAAACAGCTTCATTCATTAATGGGTGTGCGGCATCCACATTTAAATCATCGCCTCGAGCTTCATCAGCATACGAAATACAATCATCTTCTTTTGTTGTATATTTGTCCGCATCTTCATCATCTCCACCCGGCTGATATTCTTTGCCGTCCCAGTCATGACCTGCGTTATCACAGGTTTCTTGAGTGGTTTCGTAAATATATTCGCGGCCATCCCCTTCGTTCGCACTTAGCACATAGTCTTGTCCGTCTACGGTATAACTGGCCAAGCTATCAGGCATGTAATACCCCATTAGCTGTGGATAGCTTGAATAGGTGAGTTCGTCGTCTTTATTGGTTACATCTAGCTCATAACCCTGACCACCATCACTCACGCTTGCCCAGCTTTTAACGCCCAAGCCTTTAATAGATTCTATGGTTGCCGTGGCAATATCAATCACAGCGAATGCATTATTTTCTTGCAGAGCAATGACCGCTTTATTATTTGAAGTAATGGTAATGTATTCAGGTTCTAAATCTTTAGAAACGCTTGCTCCATAAGGCGCAGGCAAACGCACGTTATTTAATTCACTATGACGAGGCTGACCTGCGTCAAATGCATTAAAGTTGATTTGTGTCACGACAGCTGTTGCGTTGTTAGTGCCTGCTGCAATATTAATTAACGTGACAGAGCCTTCTGGGTCATTACTATAATCACCACTTGGCTCGCCTTCGTTTGCGGCGATAATGTATTGCCCATCTTCTGTCATGGTAACCATGTCAGGTAAAGCGCCAGCAACAAAGGTGTTTACTAAAGACAGATCGCTGCTTTTATATAAAGCGATAATGCCATTATCTTGCTTAACACTATTTTCAATTGCCACTGCTACTAAACCATTTTTAGCCACTACCGAGTTGGCCGCACCAATCGTAATATTTGCTTGCGTGGCAGCTGCTTGCAAATCAATCGTGCTGTCTTTAATAGGTTTGCCATCAATATCAAAACTTAATACGTCAACACTTTTATCCTGTGCATTGACAACATATAAACGGTCTGTGGTTTTATCATAAGAAACAATTTCAGCAGAGGATGTTGCGAAGTCATTACCAGACACATAAGTGCCTATTACTTGTAAGCTTAAGCTTGAAAATGTCGTAGGCGATTTGTCTTCAACAATCGAGGGGATATCTTCAATGGATTTATCTATATTGTTTTTGTTATTACTGTCACTACTACCACAGCCAGTTAAAGCAGCAATACCCGCTGCTAGCATAATGGTCATTAAAGATTGTTTCATGTGGTTCCCCCCAATTAAGTTATCAGGGAGACTACGGTAGAAATGTGAATGAATTTTGACAGTATTATTTCAAAATTAATGTAATCACAATAAGCTTGAAAAAACTAAGCGCTTTGACTGAACTAGCCAATCACCTTATGTGCTTTAAACTGCTCAACCTCTGATTCACTGAACCCGAGTTGTTTCAGCACCTCCTGAGTGTCTGCCCCAATTTTTCCGCCTGTATTATGAACAAGGTGATCTTTCATAATAGGGTTGCTCAATTGTTTAACTTGGTGACCATTAGTTTCGGTGGTCTTCACCCAATGGCGTTGCTGCGCATTTTCACTTTCACTGGCTTCAGCAAAGGTCAGTACAGGTTCCACGCAGCAATCTAGTTTTTCAAAGACATCACACCAATGCTCAAAGCTGTGTTGTAAAAATGCATCACTCATCACGCCTTTAAATAACGCAATATCTTCTGGCTTTTGACTACCAGCCTTACCTATATACTGCTGGATGTTTAAAGTTTGGCAAAGCTGCATTAAGAACGGTGGCTCGAGCGAACCCACGCTCATAAACCGCCCGTCGGCAGTTTCGTAGTAATCATAAAAGCTACCACCATTTAGCATAGTACTTTCAGCTTTCGGTTCTATATTGCCACCTAGATAACCTGAGGCAAACATGGCATTTAAACTAAATGTGCAGTCTGTCATGCTGATATCCACATGCTGACCAAGGCCAGTATGCTCTCGCTCAATAACCGCCGCTAAAACCCCCATTACCGCATGATGAGAGCCGCCAGCAATATCCGCAATTTGGACGCCTTGCGGTGTAGGCTTTTCGCCTTTGCGTCTCGAATAATCCGCCACGCCTGATAGCGCTAAATAGTTAATGTCATGACCTGCACGATTTTTCAGCGGCCCTGTTTGACCATAACCGGTTATTGAGCAATAAATCACTCGCGGGTTAATCTCCCGTAATTGTTCATACCCCAAACCCAAGCGAGCCATAACACCCGGGCGAAACTGCTCTAATACAATGTCATATTGATCGAGTAGTTTTTTCACAATATCCAGCGCAGCTGGTTGTTTTAAATCCAATGCCAATGCCTGTTTATTACGATTCAAGTAACTATGAGCGGCGCTTTGCCCTGTGGCATCGGTAGGCGGCAAGGCACGAACAAGATCTGGGCGACTCGGGCTTTCGATACGCAGCACGTTGGCTCCCATATCCGCCAGCATCAAACTGGCATAAGGCCCCGGCAACAAGGTTGAAAAATCTAGGATATTTAACTTGGCTAATGCTTGGCTCGACATAGGTATGTCTCTCATTCTTATTATTCATTCACCTTAACAGGCTCAAAGAAGGGGGCCTATACCTGTAACGACCAGAAAAATTGGCCAAAGCTAACACGTATAAATGGCGAAATACTTCTAATTTGTTGCACAAATGCCCTGACTTTGTATGATGAGCCATCATGAATTCAGGTTCAGCTGTTGTATGAAAACATCCACCATTGCTAGTCATTATGTTCGAGCCGCCCTTGCAGGGGCCCTGGCTCAAGGCTATGACGCCCAAGACATACTGCTAAAGGCCGGCATTGGTCGTGAAATCCTGCAAGAGCCTAAAGCCCGCGTCTATCCAGACAAAATGGCAAAACTGCTGCGCATCTTAGTGACGCTTCTCAACGATGAATTCATCGGCCAAGATCACAAAGCGAGCCAACTGGGCAGCTTCGAAACGCTATGCCAACTGATATTGCCTTGTTCAACCCTAGGGGAAGCCCTAGAAATGGGCACTCGATATTACCGCTTGTTTGATTTAGCGTTACACACCCAATTTGAACAAACCGAAATGGGCGGCTCGCTAGTGGTCAATCAGTATCATAACTGCTTGAACAAATCCCACTACTTAACCGAATTTCAATTAGTGCTGTGGCACCGCTTATCTTGTTGGCTAACCGGTAAACGTATTCCTATTAAAGTGGCTGAGTTTGCATACCCAAGACCCAATCACGCCGATGAATACAAGCTGTTCTTTTATGGCGAGCATAAATTTAATCAGCCTAAAACCCTTATTCGTTTCAACAAAAGTGATTTAGATTTACCCATCATTCGTTCTCGCCAAGATTTACCTGAGCTAATGAAAGAAGCCCCTTATGTGTTTCTAGTCAAACCCAACAACACCGCTAGTATTAACGCGCAAATTCGACGCATCTTAGAAGTCAACACCGAAACCGAAATGCCCGATTTTGAATCCGTGGCCTTTCAATTAAACACCAGTACCCAAACCTTGCGCCGACGCTTAAAAGAAGAAGACACCTCCTTCCAAGCCATTAAAGATCAGGTACGACGAGACCTAGCCATTTGTCATTTAAGCGAAAATAAATACAGCATCAATGATATTGCACTTAAAGTCGGCTTTACAGAACCAAGCACCTTTCACCGTGCCTTTAAAAAATGGACAGGCGTCACACCCGGTGACTACCGTGCAGGGGAAACCCAAGATACGTCCAACACCACAACGGCTTAAAAAGCACACTTTCTAAACACTCTTAAAAGCAAATTTCACCACTGTGCCCAATGAATTGTGTGTTTGTTTATGCCATTAACAACCTCCCAATAACTTGTGCTACCTGTCACTGTTAAGTATGTGTTTTTTGATCTTGAGTCGCTCAATACTCTGAAGTCTGTATTTTTGACCATTACGCCACTCTATCTGGTGTTTTTGATCATTGAGGGTCAAGCCTTGCGCTGCCATAGTGAAATCACGCACGAACTGATAATAATTATTTCATACAGAGGTTGGCCATGATTCCACGTACATTATTCGACAGTGACCTAGAAAGCTTCCGCGACAGCGTCCGTAAATTCCTAGAAAAAGAAGCCGTACCCTTTCATGCCCAATGGGAAAAAGACGGACAAGTGAGCCGCGAGCTGTGGACAAAAGGCGGTGAAATGGGCTTTCTATGCCCTACCGCGCCTGTTGAATATGGCGGCTTAGGCTGTGACTTTCGTTACAGCGCTGTCGTTATGGAAGAAATTTCACGTACAGGTTGCTCTGGCATTGGCTGGCCTCTGCACAGTGATATCGTCATGCCTTACATTCAGAACTGGGGTAGCGAAGAACAAAAGCAAAAATACATTCCACAACTGATCAGTGGTGAAAGTATTGGCGCCATCGCCATGACAGAACCCGGTGCTGGTTCTGACTTACAAGGTATTAAAACCACCGCCATTAAAAAAGACGACCACTATTTGTTAAACGGCAGTAAGACCTTTATTACAAATGGACAAATGGCTGACCTTGTCATCGTGGTGGCTAAAACCGATCCAACAAAAGGCGCGGCTGGTATTAGTTTATTTATTATCGAAGCAGGCATGCCTGGATTCGAAAAAGGCAGCAACTTAGAAAAAGCCGGTATGAAAGCCCAAGACACCAGTGAACTATTTTTCAGTGATGTAAAAGTACCCATTGAAAACTTATTAGGTGGTCGAGAAGGCACAGGCTTTATGGCCTTAATGCAAGAGTTACCACAAGAACGTCTATTGGTTGGTCTCACCGCAATAGCAGCCTGTGAAGCGGCCCTAGAGTGGACAAAAGACTACATAAAAGAGCGTAAAGCCTTCGGTAAGCCCATTTGTAAATTCCAAAACACACGCTTTAAAATGGCAGAACTCATTACCGAAACCAATGCATTACGGGTTTACACTGACCGCTGCCTGGAGCTTCACCTAGATAAAAAACTCGATATTCCAACCGCTGCTGGCTTAAAACAAATTACCACGGACTTGCAATTTAAAGTCATGGACGAATGCGTACAGCTACACGGTGGTTATGGTTATATGACGGAATACCCTATTTGCCGTGCTTGGGCCGATAGCCGTGTTCAAAAAATCTATGCCGGTACCAATGAAATCATGAAGGAAATTGTCGCCCGCGCAGAGCTTGGCTAGATATTATTCATTATGTTAAATAAAAAAAACCGCGACCTATTCAAATAGATCGCGGTTTTTTTATATTAAAACGTTAAAACTACGAAGCCTGTTTAGGAAAGGTTTTCACGCCCTCAGGAATCACAAACCAATCTTGTTTCTCACTCACCCAGATATGTACCGTTGGCTGGATGATTCGCGTATCCGATAGAGTACTGGGTTTAAATTTTAATTTGTTCGGCTCTTGCGGGTTGTAATGATAAAGACGATTACCACAAGTTGGGCAAAATTTAGCGGCACTGATATTACCGCTGTCCGCTTTACGCGACCACTCTTTCATTTCACCGCTGAACTTAATGCTACTGGCATCCACCATGGCCGTAATACTAAACGCACTGGTGGACAACTTTTGGCATTCTTTACAATGACATGCCGCCACTAAACTAGGTGGCTCCAGTAACTCATAAGTGACACCACCACATTGGCAGGCGCCCTTGATTGGATAGGTTATATCGTCCATTCGTCCCTCTCATGTGCTGAATGTGAGTTTTCAAAAACAAATAAGGCGCATCAATGATGCGCCTTATTTGAGGTTGCGTAAATGCTAAACGATTACTTAGCTTCAGCACGACCCATAAACTTACGATCTTCAACGTTGATCTTAATACGATCACCATTTGAGATATGCTCAGGTACTTGTACTGTCAAACCCGTTGATAACTTAGCAGGCTTAGTACGTGCAGTCGCAGAACCACCTTTTAATGACGGGTCTGTTTCAACGATTTCCAGCTCAACACTTGATGGCATTTCTAAAGCCACAGGCATCTCATCTACGATCACCACTTGAAGGCCTTTCGTGTCTTCAGCAATGAACAGCAGCTCTTCTTCAATAGCAGCTTTGTTTAGGCTATACATGGTGAAGTCTTCGTTATCCATGAAGACATACTCATCGCCGTCAGCATAAGAAAAGGTCGATGCACGGCGAATTAAATCCGCAAGGTTTAGCATGTCAGAATCTTTAAACGTTTCATCAATCTTGTGGCCGGTAACCACGTTATACATGCGCATACGATATAAGCTACCGCCAGCACGACCCTGAGGAACAGAACGCTCAATGTCTCTTACGATATAGGCGCCGCCGTTATAGTCGACAGCTGTATTCTTTTTAATGTCACTGGCTTTAGGCATCTTTGATCACTCTAAGATAGAAATTTCGGAGGATATTATAATCAAATATAAGACCTATGGATAACAGAATCTGACCACTCGTTCCACCATTAGACGAAATAGTGAACCTTTAAATACCACTAAACCGCTTTTAAATGCCGCACAATTAACTGCACATTCTCTTGGCCGCGAAACTCGTTTACATCCATTTCAAACACCACATGAGCCTGCTGTATATTGGCAATCATGGCTGGGGTTATCCCATGTCGCTCAATACCAAACAAAATGGCATCTACGGCTAAATGACTATTAGGTACTTGCAAGGTCAGTTTCAAATGGTTTTTGTCCGCACCCAATAAACGATGGTTAAGTACCGTAAACGTCTCATCAAATAATGGCTCAGGAAAGTTTTGTCCCCAAGGCGCCATAAAGCGCAGTTGCCGAGCCAGATTAATATTAAAATCCTGCGGCCCAGGTGCGCCGTCTGTCACCACTTGATTCACTAACAATTCCGGCGTTAACAAGCTTTGGGATATCTGCTCAAACGCATCTTCGAATTCAGCCAAATGTTTTTGTTTAATAGACAAGCCTGCCGCCATGGCATGGCCGCCAAACTTGTTTAATACGTGAGGAATTTTTTTCGCCACAAGATCCAGCGCATCACGTAAATGAAAGCCAGGAATGGAGCGGCCACTGCCTTTTAATTCAAACTCACCATCTACCATTTCACTTTCGGTTAAACCATCTTGCGCAGGAGCAAAGGCGATGACAGGGCGATAGAGTTTTTCTTTAATGCGAGAAGCCAGTAAACCTATCACACCTTGATGCCATTGCGCTTGATACAAGCACACACTCACCTGACCATCGGCGTGCACACTCAACTGTTCTAAATGCTTTAACGCCTCTTGCTGCATCTGCCCTTCAACTAATTTGCGGTCTTGGTTTAACTCATCTAGTGATTGAGCAATCATTAAGGCACGATCTAAATTTTGTGCCAACAAGCATTCAATGCCCACACTCATGTCATCCATACGCCCGGCTGCATTTAAGCGCGGCCCTAATGCAAAACCAAAATCTTTACTGGTCAGTTGTGGTGGATTCTTTTTTGATACCGTCAGTAAGGCTTGAATACCTGGACGGGCGTAACCTGAACGAATTCGGCGTAAGCCTTGCTCCACTAGAATTCGATTATTTTCATCCAACGGCACCACATCGGCTACCGTGGCCAGCGCCACTAAATCTAAATACTGAGCCATATTGGGTAAACTGTTTGCATCATGACCTTGTTTTATTAACTCAGCTCGCAGCGCACACATCACATAAAAAATCACCGCACAACCACAGGCTGATTTAGACGCAAATTCACAACCGGGTTGATTCGGGTTCACGATAGCATCGGCTGCGGGCAGTGAATCCGCCACTAAGTGATGATCTGTTACTAATACTTTTATCCCCAAGGCTTTTGCACGATCAACACCGTCAAAACTGGAAATGCCGTTATCTACCGTGACGATTAAATCAGGGGAAAAATGCTGCTGGGCATAATCGACTATCTCAGTAGATAAGCCGTAACCAAACTCAAAGCGGTTGGGCACAAGATAACTAACATGCAACGCGCCCATCTTTTGTAGTGCATCCACAGCCAAGGACGTACTGGTGGCACCGTCCACATCAAAGTCACCCACCACTAAAATTTTCTGCTGGCTACTTATAGCCCAAACCAATAACTCACAGGCGCCATCTATCCCTTTTAACGACTGAATATCCATTAGTCCCTTTAAAGAGAACTGTGTGTTCGCTTCATTTAAGCCACGGGAATGGAAAATTCGCTCTAATAAGGGCAGACTGGTATCAGATTCACGACGTATAATTTCTATATTCATGGCGGTAATTGTACGCAGTCACGCTAACACGAGAAAGCAAAGATTATGACTCAAACCAACATTCACCTTTTGCTCACAGGTGACGAAATCATGAGTGGCGATATTATCGACAGCAACAGCGCCATGATCGCCGACCATCTTGCCCCACTGGGCTTGCGCCCTCGTAAAAAAGTCACCGTCGGTGACTTATTGAGCGACCTCGTCACTGAGATAGAACAACTTAGCCAGAAAGCTGATGTCCTCATCGTAAACGGTGGCCTTGGCCCTACCGAAGATGACAAAACCGCAGACGCGCTCGCTCAAGTTTTAGGTCGTCCTTTAATTGAACATCCCACCGCCATGGCCCAAATTGAAGCTTGGTGTGAAAGACTTAACTACCCCATGAACGATGCCAATAAAAAACAAGGTATCTTGCCTAAAGACGTCGGCATTTTAGAAAACACCAATGGCAGCGCCCCTGGTTTTTATTGTGAACATAACAACTGCCTAATGTTTTTCACACCAGGTGTACCCAGTGAATTAAACGCCATGATGACCCACAGCATTTTACCCATGCTGCAAGCACGTTTTGATAACATTGAACCCCACACAACCAAACGCTTACAAGTGTTTGGTATGGGCGAATCATCACTGCAATTAAAAGTACGTAAACACATTCCAAACTGGCCAGCTGGTATTGATCTAGGATTTCGTGCAGCCACCACACAAGTTGAAGTGAAACTCACGGCCCACAGCCATGAAGCTGAACAACATCTCGCCCCCTTAAGTGATTACATTAAACTCATACTAAGTGGACACGTCATAGGTGATGGCGATATCCAATTACCCGATCAACTCGTGCAGTTATTAAAAGAGAATAACCAAACCATCACCACAGTGGAGTCCTGCACTGGTGGGTTAATTGCCTCCAAGATCACATCCGTAGCGGGCTCATCTGCTGTATTTGGCGCAGGCTTTGTAACCTATTCCAATGAAATGAAAACCGC
>JAWUYY010000092.1:0-57711 GCA_034110565.1 Bermanella sp.
ATTGCAGGGGTGATGGTTATCTGGCCTGAATCATTTGCTCGAAAAGTTAATTCATCGCAGCGATCAATAAATTGAAAAATGGTTTGCAGCTCATGGTAGCCATTGGGGTGCTGACCTGTGATATGTAAAAACAGGTTTAATTTTGCTGGACTGGGTAGTGTTAGCTCAATAGGTAAGGGCATGGTTGCTTAATAATATCAGGTGGATCTGTGTGCTTAATTAGTAGGGGGTGGAGTGTATTTTAAAGTTTGCAGCTTAGCGAGGTTTTCTCTTTTTTCAGATGGTAGGGGCTCTCTCTTATACTAAGTGGCTATATAAATGGTCGCTAGGTGCAGGAGTGCGTTCTTCTCATGAGGTGTTTATATGTGTTTTGGGACTTAATCTATCGTCCTGTAACTAAATAATAGCCTTGTTAAATAGGCTTTTCTTGATTTTTATGTCCGTTTATGGGCTTTTTTGATGTTTGTTGTCAATAAGTACGCTCTGTTTACTAGGCTTGATATATAGAGCTCTAAATATTAGACTTGTTATTAATTGAACGTTCAATCAAAGAAGATATGCCGAAAATAGGAATAGAACCTGTCCGTAAGTTGCAGTTAATCGAGGCTACACTGAAGTCTATCGAGGCTCACGGCTTTCAGGGTACGACCATCGTGAGCATTAGCCGTTTAGCAGGCATGTCGTCTGGCATTATTAGTCATTACTTCGGCGGCAAGCAGGGTGTGATCGAGGCCGCTGTGCGTCATCTTCTGGATCAACTGAAGCAAGGGTTGCTCAGTCGCATAGAAGAAGCCGGTAATCCCGCTCCCATGGAAAGACTGATGATGATAGTCGAAACCAACTTTTCTGGTTTTCAGCAATCCTCGCCTGCAACCATGACGTGGTTGTCTTTTTGGGGGCAAGCAACCCACGATAAGGGGTTGGCTAGACTACAAGCGGTAAATAGTAAGCGTTTAGAAAGCAACTTGCGCTACTCGTTTAGCCAGCTGATGACGGATCCTAAGCAGGCTGCACAAGCCGCCCGCATGACAGCGGCTATGATCGATGGCATGTGGTTGCGCAGCACACTAAGCCCATCGGACGAACATACCTTCAGGGATTCTGAGCGTATGTGTAAAGAATTTATCCATTTGCAGATCGATCGCTTTGGGAGCCAAGTATGAATACGCTTAAGAATTTTATTGATGGAAAGCCGCTGGCCAATACCAGTGGTGAAACATTTGATGTGATTAACCCGGCCACGGGCAAACTGGTTTATCAAGTTGAAGTGGCGGATGACAGTATTCGCCAAGCGGCATTAGTAAGCGCAGCTAAAGGCTTTGCAACTTGGTCAGTTATGACAGGTATGGAGCGCAGTCGAATTTTGTTAAAGGCTGTTGCCTTACTGCGTGAGCGTAATGACGAACTGGCCGCAATCGAAGTACAAGATACGGGTAAACCTTGGCAAGAAGCGTCTGTGGTGGATGTGGTAACCGGTGCAGATTCTATCGAATTTTTTGCCGGTATCGCACCGGCTATTGAAGGAAATCAGCAAGATTTAGGTGGTGATTTTTATTACACACGCCGTGAGCCTTTAGGTATCTGCGCGGGTATTGGTGCTTGGAATTACCCTCTGCAAATTGCTTGCTGGAAGGCAGCTCCTGCGCTGGCTTGTGGTAACGCGATGATTTTTAAACCGTCAGAAGAGACGCCTCATGGGGCGGTGAAACTGGCGGAGATTTTTTCTGAGGCTGGTGTGCCTGATGGTGTATTCAATGTGGTGCATGGTGCGGCGGATGTTGGCAGTTGGCTGACTCATCACAAGGGCATTGCCAAGGTGTCTTTTACTGGCGAAGTGGGTACAGGCAAAAAAGTGATGGCTGCAGCTGCCACCACATTGAAAGAAGCTACCATGGAGTTAGGCGGTAAATCTCCGCTAATCATTTTTGATGATGCCGATCTAGAAGATGCCGTTTCGGCTGCTATGTTAGGCAATTTTTACACCCAAGGGGAAGTCTGCACCAACGGCACCCGAGTATTTGTCCAAGCGGGTATTAAAGACGCGTTTATGGCTCGTTTACTCGAACGTACTAAAAGCAATATTGTGGCGGGCGACCCAATGAATCCTGATGTGAATTTTGGCGCTTTGATTTCTGCTAAACATCAGCAGCTGGTATTGGGTTACATAGATAAAGGCAAGTCGGAAGGCGCAACCTTGGCTTGCGGTGGACGTGCATTACAACCGGCTGGAAATGAAGGAGGCTATTTTGTTGAGCCGACCATTTTCACAGACTGCACTGACGAGATGACCATAGTACGCGAAGAAATTTTTGGTCCGGTTATGTCCGTGTTGGAATTTGAAGAGGAAGAAGAAGTTATTCGTCGTGCCAATGATACTGAGTTTGGCTTAGCTGCAGGTGTCTTCACTAGCGATATTCGCCGTGCTCATCGGGTTATTCATAAAATGCAGGCAGGTATTTGTTGGATAAATGCATATGGAAACTCTCCCGCCGAGATGCCAGTGGGCGGTTACAAGTCATCAGGCCTTGGGCGTGAAAACGGTACCGAAACCTTGCGCCACTATACCCAACTGAAATCTGTTTATGTGGGTATGAACCCAATTGAAAGTCCGTTCTGAGGAATATGTGATGAATGAATATGATTACATAATTGTCGGTGCTGGCTCTGCTGGGTGTGTATTGGCCAATCGCCTCACCGAAGATGCGGATAAAAACGTATTGTTAATTGAAACAGGTGGCAGCGATCGCAGTATTTTTATTCAAATGCCCACTGCACTGTCGATTCCCATGAGTACGAATAAATACGCTTGGCAATTTCATTCAGACCCAGAGCCGTATTTGGATAATCGCGAAATGCATTGTCCCCGTGGCAAGGTGCTCGGTGGTTCTTCCTCCATTAATGGCATGGTGTATGTTCGAGGGCACGCTCGTGATTTTGATGAGTGGGCCACGCAAGGGGCTAAAAATTGGGACTACGCACATTGTCTACCGTATTTTAAAAAAGCAGAAAGCTGGGCATTTGGTGGCGATGAATATCGCGGCGATAACGGCCCGTTAGCCACAAATAATGGCAACAATATGCAGAATCCTTTGTACAAGGCGTTTATTGATGCCGGACAGCAAGCCGGTTACGACTTCACAGCTGATTATAATGGACGCCAGCAAGAAGGCTTTGGCCGTATGGATATGACGGTTAAAAATGGTGTGCGCTGGTCAACGGCTAACGCGTATTTACGTCCCGCTATGAAACGAGCAAATCTTACGGTCATGACTCACGCGCTTGTGCATAAAGTTTTGCTTGATGGTAAGCGTGCCGTAGGTGTGAGTGTTGAGCATAAAGGGCGTAAGTTTGATGTCAGTGCTAAACAAGAAGTGATTTTATCGGCTGGTTCCATTGGCTCGCCGCATATTTTGCAGTTATCTGGCATTGGTGCGTCGAATGTTCTAAAAGCCGCGGGTATTGATGTTCAGCATGAATTGCCGGGTGTGGGTGAAAACCTGCAAGATCACCTTGAGTTCTACTTCCAATTTAAATGCAAGCAGCCAATTACATTGAATAGCCAATTAAGTTTATGGAATAAGTTTTTAATCGGCACACGTTGGTTGCTGACGTGTAAAGGTTTAGGTGCGACAAACCATTTTGAATCTTGCGGATTTATCCGTTCAAAAGCCGGCGTCGAATGGCCTGATCTTCAGTACCATTTTTTACCAGCGGCCATGCGTTATGACGGCAAGGTAGCGTTTGATGGTGATGGCTTCCAGGTTCACATTGGACACAACAAACCACAAAGTCGCGGCCGAGTTCATGTGCGTAGTGCAGATGCCCATGATCATCCTTCAATACAGTTTAATTATTTACAGTCTGAGGTTGACCGCGAAGGCTTCCGTGACTGTGTGAAACTGACGCGAGAAATCATTAACCAACCTGCTTTTGATGATTACCGTGATGGTGAGATTCAGCCAGGCGAAGCGGTGCAGACAGACGAGCAGATTGATGCGTTTGTTCGCAGCGCCGTTGAAAGTGCTTATCACCCGTCTTGCTCATGTCGCATGGGTGAAGATGACATGGCGGTGGTAGACAGTGAAACAAAAGTGCATGGTATAGAGGGACTTAGGGTGGTTGATTCATCTATTTTCCCAACCATCCCAAATGGCAATTTGAATGCCCCTACTATTATGGTGGCAGAGCGAGCGGCCGATCTGATTCGTGGACGCACAATGCAAGCGCCATCAGATGCAAGTGTAGGAATGGACCCGCAATGGGAACAACGCCAACGCCCGAACGCACCAACACGATAATCGAATAATTTTAACCGAGAACAGGCCTCTTAAAATATTAACAGGCCCAAATAACTAACCGGAGAAAAAGTATGAAGGTATTTCGAATGATAGTTGCAACGGCTCTAGCAGTTGTTGCATCTGCCAGTATGGCGGCAGGCCAGTGTGAGAAGGTACGCTTCTCTGATGTAGGCTGGACAGATATCACCGCGACCACAGCTCTGAGCTCAGTTGTATTGCAAGGACTTGGCTATGAAACAAGCACACAAATGTTGTCTGTGCCTGTGACATATAAATCAATTGAAAATGGCGATATTGATGTCTTCTTAGGTAACTGGATGCCAACGATGGAAGGGGATATTCGTGCATACCTAGATAAGGGTACGGTCGAAACATTAAAAACCAACCTGACAGGTGCAAAATATACCTTGGCTGTGCCTAAGTATGTTTACGATGCTGGGGTTAAAAGCTTTGCTGATATTGCAAAATTCTCTGATAAGTTTGATGAGAAAATTTATGGCATCGAACCTGGCAATGACGGTAACCGCCTTATTCAGGACATGATTGATAAAAATGCATTCGGCCTTAAAGATTTTGAAGTAGTTGAGTCGAGCGAAGCCGGCATGTTGTCACAGCTTAAGCGTAAAATACGTCGTGATAAATGGATTGCTTTTCTTGGTTGGGAGCCGCACCCAATGAATAGCAACTTTGAAATTAAATACTTAAAAGGTGGTGATGATTTCTTTGGCCCCGATCTTGGTGGTGCTAGTGTCATGACAAATGTGCGTAAGGGTTATATTGAAGAGTGTCCAAATGTTGGACGTTTCCTAACTAACTTAGAGTTCACACTGACTCTTGAAAATGAAGTGATGAAATCCATTTTAGACGACAATAAAAAACCACAAGACGCAGCACGAAGCTGGTTGAAAGCAAATCCATCAGTATTGGATGCTTGGCTAAAAGGCGTGAAAACCCTTGATGGAAAACCTGGCCTTGCTGCGGTTAAAGCGTCTCTTTAATTACGCTGAAATACTTGCCGACTCACATCAGCTGAGCGGCAAGATTAGAATTTAATTCCTCTGAAATTCGATGAATTTCTAATTCATAACCGGTTTTGTTTGATCACTTGAACAAACCATGACCAGGAGCTGGCTGCAACAGTGGCCAGCTACCATTTAAACTATGGAAAATTATAAATTACCGCTCGGTGAATACATTGAGTTTTTTTTCGACTGGTTAGTTGATGTAGCTGCCGGCTTTTTTGATGCGATATCCATTTCTCTAGAGTTGCTTATTACGTCATCCACAGATGCCTTGCTCTGGCTACCTCCTGCCGTGTTTATTGTTTTTCTTGGTGGCTTTGCACTTTGGTTGCATCGCTCTTGGGGCTTATTGGTGTTCGTGATTGCGTCACTGTTGCTGATCTGGAACCTAGGTTACTGGGAAGAAATGATGCAGACACTGTCACTGGTACTGTATGCCACTGTGTTGTGTGTATTGATTGCGTTGCCACTGGGAATATATGCGGCACATCATCCTTGGATGTATACCATTTTGCGTCCGATTCTTGATTTGATGCAGACGGTTCCGCCTTTTGTCTATCTTATTCCAACCCTCACACTGTTTGGCCTTGGGGTGGTGCCTGGTTTGATATCAACGATTATTTTCGCCGTTGCCGCACCTGTTCGCTTAACTTACCTTGGCATATCTGCAGTTCCTAAAGAATTGGTAGAAGCCGGACAATCCTTTGGTGCGACCCATGGTCAATTATTGTGGCGTATTGAATTACCTGCCGCCGCATCAAGTATCGCTGCCGGCATTACTCAGTGCATTATGCTGTCTCTTTCTATGGTAGTTATTGCGGCTCTTGTGGGCGCTGATGGTTTAGGCAAACCTGTTGTACGAGCCTTGAACACTGTGGATATTGCCTCAGGGTTTGAAGCGGGATTGGCAATTGTTCTACTGGCAATTGTGTTGGATCGTCTGTTTAAGCAACCAGAGGCAACGAAGTAATATGATTGAAATTAAAAATCTGGATGTTGTATTCGGTAAAAACCCTGAGATTGCTTTGCCCTTGCTTGACCAGGGTATGGATCGTGAGCAGATTCGTAATGAAACAGGCTTAGTAGTGGGCGTTAAAAATGCGTCCTTGAGTGTGGGGCGTGGCGAGATTTGTGTGTTGATGGGACTTTCTGGCTCAGGCAAGTCTAGTTTGCTGCGGTGTATTAATGGTCTTAATCCGGTTGCTCGTGGTGAAATACTGATTGAGCGTGACGGTCAGATGATGGACTTTGTCAGTGCCGATGCAACGACGCAGCGGGAAGTGTGTCAGCGTGACATCTCCATGGTGTTTCAGAAATTTGCATTAATGCCTTGGCTAACCGTAGCAGAGAATGTGGCGATGCCCTTGGAAATTCAGGGTTTAGATAAAGCAGAAATTAAACGTCGCACGCTAGAGCAGTTGGAGTTAGTTGGCTTAAGTGAGTGGAGTAAGTTGAAGCCGTCAAAGTTATCTGGCGGTATGCAACAACGAGTAGGCTTAGCCCGTGCGCTGGCCATGGAAACCGATATCCTGTTAATGGATGAACCTTTTTCCGCACTTGATCCATTGATTCGCAGTCAGTTGCAGGATGATTTATTACAGTTGCAAGAAAAACTGAAAAAAACCATTATTTTTGTTAGTCATGATTTAGATGAAGCGTTAAAGCTTGGCAATCATATTGCTATTATGAAAGATGGTGAAATCGTTCAACACGGCAAGCCAGAAGACATCGTACTGAATCCAGAAAATGATTATGTGAGAGATTTTGTTGCTCATACAAACCCATTAAATGTTCTACGTGCAACCTCTATTATGCGCGAGCTGAAAACGGTGTGGGAGGTCAGTACTGGATACTGTTTGAGTAAGAAAAATGGTATTTGGCTTAGCAATGACCATAAAACGGTGCTCTACAATAATGAATCTTTAACGGTTCATAATTGGAAAGAAGGCGATAATGTTGACCAGTATCGTTCCATGCCTGTTTGTGTGCCGTCCGATATGCCGATACGAGACGTGATGGAAATTCGCTATGTGACAGGTTATCCGGTATTGATTCGCGATGGTGATGAAATGACAGGGGTGATCGGTGATCGCGAGTTATACCATACGCTATTAGGTAAAATGCTGTCAGATGACGATTGATTTAAGAGATGATATTTAAATAAAAGTACATGTAAACGCTTCGCTTATTTTCGCTTTGGGTTAACGGACAACGCTAAAATAAGTGAAGCTATTACACCCTCGCGTAACGCTATCGTAAATATATATTTATCGTCTTTAGCCAAATTCCCAATGCTTAATCACAATCACAAACTTCCATTGTCCTTGGCTAATACGAATGCGTTCAGGCAGCTCGTAATAATCATTATAACGTAAGTAATCCACTTGCCATTTGTCTTGTCGGATCTGGCTGAGTTGTTCGTCATCGTCCATTTCTGTATTGGCGTGACTATAAGGTGCAGCTTGCCCCTTTAGCCAGAAAGGCAGGTTCTCGATGGGAAAAAACCAACCTAGCTCATCATAAATAAGTTGCTGCGGGTTGAGTCCTTCAACCGTCTTGCCACCTTGGGTAAGGCTGATGCTGGCAATATTACCTGTGATGTGAGTACTGCCAGCGGACAGTGGGCCGCTTACATAAATATCAAAGTCTTTACCCTGTTGTTTCCACTGAATAAAGCCGGCCATACTTTGGGACGGGGTGGTAATGCCAATTTTGCCACTGACCGCCCAATTACTTTCAGGAGGTGAGGTTGGTGCAAGACTACAGGCCAGCAAGCACTGGCATAGTGCCAGTGTGTAGAGGTGTTTTAACATTTAAAAATCAACTTCTAATCGTAGTAAGGTGTCTTTCAAAATTTGGCTATCAGGGGTTTTATCGAGGGCCTTGCGCCAGACAGATTTTGCTTGTGTTTCATTCTTCATTGCCCAAAGTACTTCACCTAGATGGGCGGCTACTTCGGCATCAGGAAACAACTCAAATGCTTGTTCTAATAACGTTAGGGCTTCCTTTAATTTCCCCATACGGTAATACACCCACCCTAAGCTGTCTAAAATAGCGGGATCTTTTGGCGCAATTTTGAGTGCTTTTTCAATCAGATCAAGTGCTTCGCCTAAACGAGACGTGCGATCCGCCAGTGTATAACCCAATGCATTTAATGCGGTCGCATTGTCAGGCTCAAGGTTAATAATATACTTAAGATCTTGTTCGAGTTGATCAAGATTACCGAGTTTTTCCGCAACCATTGCCCTTGAGTAGCGTAGGTCGGTGCTGTCTTTATAGGCTTTTAGTGCGGTATTCAATACTTTTAATGACGCATCGTACTGGCCAGAACGGTTGAGAATATCCACTTCCATTAAAAAGTAAGCTTGCTGATTCTCGCTGTCGATGACCCGTTGTTGGCGAAGATGTTGCTGTGCTTTTTCGCTCTCGCCCTGCTCCATGTAAAGGTTGATAATGGCGCCTTGAGCGGCTAAGTATTCGCGCCCACCCTTCATGGCAAGGTAATGATTAAGAGCGGCTTGATCGTTGCCGTCGTATTGCTCAATACGCCCGAGGTAATAATGCGCTTCACTTTGCATCTGGTGTAGATTAAGCAACTTCTGCAATGATAGCTTAGCCCCTGAGTGATCTTTTAATTCAAGCTGAGTCAACGCTAAAGGTAATAATATGAGCGGGTCACTTGGGTGTTGTTCATGTAATCGAGTAAATACCTGGCTGGCTTGCTTTATGTCTTTGTCTTTAATTAGCAGGCGGGCTTTTAGTAACGAGAAAGAGCGATCATCCTTGAACTGTTTAAGCGCAGCATTAACGGTTTTGATGGCCCCTTTTATATCTTCTTGGGTGGCTTGTAGTCGTGATTTCAGTGACCAAGCTGGGTAAAAGTCAGGGTGTTGTTTGAGTAACTCGCTGCAAATGGTTAAAGCTTGATCAATGTTATTTTGTTGTTGGTGCAGGCTTGCAATGTTAAATAGCAGAGCTTGGTTTTCTTTGTAGCGAGAGACCAGCGGAGTAAGAGACTCTAACCATAACTCTCGTGAGCCCTCTGTCATGTCGACCCCCAGTAAACTAATGAAGTTGAGGTTGAGCAGTGGGTCAAGGTTAAGCGCTTTTTGTAGATGCAAGGCTGACTCGCTAAAGCGGGCGGCTTTTACAAGCTCGGAACTTAAGGCTTGCTGAGCCATAGGGTTGTCGCCATCGAGCTTCACCCAGAGCGTTGCGGCATCTAGGGCGGCTTGATCTGCGCCAATGAACTGTGCGATTTGTGTCGCTCGCGCCGTGACACCAGGGTCTTGGGTGCGATGGGATTCTAATAAATAGTTACCTAGAGCCACATCGTATAATTGGCGCTGTCCTGCCATTTCGGCCACAAGCAGTGCATAAAAGGTATTTACACTATAATTGGCGGGTTCGTCTGATTCCGTGTCGGTTGAAGGCACGGCAGCCCAACTGGGTGAGCCCAGTAATAACAGGCTGAAAAGTGGGGCCAGCAATAAGCGGTTTGTCATAATACCTCAGGGGTGCATTGGCAACAGTGTTTTAAATAACTACTTTTACAAGCAAGCCAGCTATTTTGCGCAATTGTGGATATAATACGGCTCTTTTTAATAAGTTTGAAATAAATGGCCCACATTTCGGTCCTTTCAACAGAAACAAAGTAATACATGACGTTATTGACCCTAGGTATTAACCACAAAACCGCCCCAGTGGCGGTGCGCGAAAAAGTGGCCTTTGCTCCGGACCATTTGCTTGCCCAGTTGCGGCAGGTAAATATCAGTCATGGGGTGGATGAAATTGCAATCTTATCTACTTGTAACCGCACCGAGTTATATTTCACGGCTAAAGATAATAATCCTAGTGCATTGTTGCAGTGGCTGCATCAGATTCATGACGTGTCCCTTGAGCAATTAGAAAGCTGCCACTATGCGTTGACCGGTGAAAGCGCGGTACAACATATCATGCGAGTGGCCAGTGGGCTTGATAGTTTGATTCTAGGTGAACCTCAAATTTTGGGGCAAATGAAAAACGCCTACGCCGTTGCCCAAGAAGCCGGAACCATCGGCCCTGAGTTAGATCGCCTATTTCGTCAGACTTTCAGCGTTGCCAAGCAGGTGCGCACCGATACAGCCATTGGTGAAAACCCAGTATCCGTCGCTTATGCAGCGGTCAACCTCGGCCAACGGATTTTTTCTGATTTATCAAAAAGCCGCGCGTTATTGATTGGTGCAGGGGAGACCATAGATTTAGTTGCCCGTCACCTTGTAGATGCTGGTGTGACGGACATTACCGTTGCCAATCGGACATTAGAGCGAGCCGAAGCCTTGGCTGAGCAGTTTGGTGCGAAAGCGATTTTACTGTCAGCCATACCTGAAGAACTATACAAAGCCGATATCGTTATTGCCTCTACGGCCAGCCCTTTGCCTATATTGGGCAAAGGTACGGTTGAGCGAGCGCTTAAAAAACGTAAACACGCACCTATGTTTATGGTGGACATTGCCGTACCACGAGACATAGAAGCAGAAGTGGGCGATTTGAGTGATGTGTATCTTTACACGGTGGATGATCTTAAAGATATCATTGAAGAAAACGTACGCCAGCGTGAGCATGCGGCACAAGATGCTGAAGAAATAATAGAAGCAGGTAGTGCAGCATTCATGCGACAATTGCGCACATTGGATGCGGTTAATACATTAAAAGCGTTTCGCCAGCACGCAGAAGTCATCCGTAATCAAGAATTAGAAAAAGCCCTAAAACGACTACAAAAGGGTGACGATGCGCAGGCCGTTATTGCCATACTAGCTAACACTCTAACCAATAAATTAATACATCAGCCAACGGTGCAAATGCGAGAAGCGAGCGCCGCAGGACGTAAAGAAGTGATGACATGGGTGCAGGAGCTGTATCAGCTTTCTGACTCCGATTTAGACTTGGATTAAGCGAGTCACCAATACACCGCGAAGAATATTTAAAATTGTTGTCTGTAAAAGCGGCTTCTAGCGCAAAGCCAAAAGAATTCACAAGTGGTTTGCCACTTAAATATTTAAAGTACATAAAACTATTATGAAAGATTCAGTTAAAACAAAATTAGAAATCCTTGCCGAGCGTTACGAGGAAATTGGTCATTTACTTTCTGATGCCAGTGTAATCAGTGATCAAAATCGTTTTCGGGCGTTATCAAAAGAGTACGCTGAAATTGAGCCCGTGGTAAAAGCGTTTGCAGAATATTCTGAAGCGGATGGCAACTTAGAAGAAGCTCTTTTGTTAATTCAAGATAGTGATCCTGAAATGCGTGAAATGGGTCAAGATGAGTTAAAAAGTGCCAAGGCCGAAGTTGAGCGTATTGAAAGTGAATTACAGCTTTTACTATTACCAAAAGATCCCAATGACGGTAAAAACGTGATTGTAGAAATTCGTGCCGGTACCGGTGGCGATGAAGCCGCCATCTTCTCTGGCGATTTGTTTCGTATGTATACCAAGTATGCAGAGAAGCGCGGCTGGAAATTTGAAGTCATGAATTCCAATAATGGTGATCATGGCGGCTACAAAGAAATTATTTTACGCATTGCCGGCGATGCCGTGTATGGCCGGTTGAAATTTGAATCCGGCGCCCATCGTGTGCAACGTGTTCCGGCAACTGAAAGCCAAGGTCGTGTGCATACGTCTGCTTGTACTGTTGCGGTTATGCCGGAAGTTGAAGACGAAGCCGAAGTGGATATCAACAAGGGTGACCTTCGTATTGATACTTTCCGCGCCAGTGGCGCAGGAGGCCAGCATATTAACAAAACGGATTCCGCTATTCGTATTACTCACTTACCAACCGGCTTGGTGGTGGAGTGTCAGGACGAGCGTTCGCAACATAAAAACCGAGCGCGAGCTATGTCTATCCTAGCGACACGCTTAAACGATGCTGTCGTGCAAAAAGCTCAAGCCGAGCAAGCGGCTGAGCGTAAAAGTTTGGTGGGCAGTGGCGACCGTTCTGAGCGTATTCGTACCTATAACTATCCACAGGGTCGAATGAGTGATCACCGTATCAACTTAACCCTTTATAAATTGGATGAGCTTATGGAAGGGGATTTAGACTCTGTGATTCAGCCATTAATTCAAGAGCACCAAGCTGAAATGTTGGCCAGCATGGGCATGGATAACTAAGATTAAGTTATGCCACTCACTATTAAACAGGCCCTCCTAGAGGGCCAGCAATGTATTTCCCATTCTGATACTGCCGCCTTAGATGCCGAATTAATTCTACTGCATGCTTTAAATGCTCATCGCAATATATTATTTACCAATTCTGATCAACCACTCTCCCCAGAACAAGTAGAAACCTATCGCGGATACTTGCAGCGTCGCGAATTAGGCGAGCCTGTGGCTTATATATTAGGAGAGCAGGGTTTTTGGGATCTAACGTTAAACGTTGCGCCTCATACTTTGATTCCGCGGCCCGATACTGAATCGTTAATTGATTGGGTGCTAGATCAAGGGTTACAGCCAAAGCGTATTTTAGATTTGGGTACGGGCACTGGGGCCATTGCGTTAGCATTGGCAAAAGAGTTCCCTGAAGCGCAAGTAATAGGGGTGGATTTAATTCCACAAGCGGTGGCACTTGCCAATTCAAATAAAGAAAAAAATCAGATAACCAATGTGCAGTTCCTACAGAGCAGTTGGTTTGAAAAGGTGCCAGTCGATACGTTCGATTTAATTGTCAGTAATCCCCCTTATATAGATGAAGCGGATGAGCATCTATCGCAAGGGGATGTTCGCTTTGAACCTGCCTCGGCGTTAATTGCGCAAAATCATGGTTTGGCCGATTTACAACATATCGCCCAGCAAGCCAAACGCTATTTATCTGCTGGTGGCTGTTTGTTAATGGAGCATGGCTGGCAACAGGCGGAATTTGTTTGTGAGTATTTACAATCGTGTGAATATATCAATACAGGTAGCGGACGGGATCTAGCTGGGAAGTGGCGTTTCACCTATGGTTTTCTTGGGTAGGAATAATTTAGCTGCTTTTTAACGTTACTATATTCATCCCCTCATGTTCGTTTTTTTTTGTATCCTCTAGAGCCCATTGAACCTTGAACGCCTTAACGGATTTCATTGCATCATTAATTGATTGATTTGATTCCCAGATGACGTCTTTATCTACTAGCACTTTGTTTTTAATAGGTCGAACAACATTGTGTGTTGATATGGGTTGGTCTGGGTGTTGTATTTGGTTCCAATCACTACTGATGACTTCATACTGGCGCCAATTGGTGTGACGATCCCAGCTGAATTTAACTTCTTGAGTGAAGAGCTCGAAAACAGGAGTTTGAATGATGCTCATTTGGATGAAAATACTTTCGTTGCTATCAATCGTTAAATTGTAACCACGAGTAAGATGAGAGCATTCACGAATGGCTTGATCAATAGAGCTTAAATAGCCTTCGCGATCGGTATAGTGATTAAAATGATGAATACGCTGTTTATCATCGCGCATACATACACTAGCTTCACTTTCTTGCAGCCACCAAACGTTTGCATGAAATGCAGATACAGGTTTACCAGGCTGAAACTGAAAGTTAGCCGGTATTAAGTCCATGGATTCAATGCTGGCTACAGGGCAGCAACTGAGTATCTTCTTCATGCTAGTAGTTGGTTGCACTCAAGTGAGAAGGCGTTCTATCTTAATGCAAACTGCGTCACATGTATGTTATTTCATGTAAAGATATGAGCATTTTGGCTTGATAGTAGAAGGAAAAAATATTAACAAACTTTAAAGGCTTAAAGAATCAATTCTTCTTAGTATTTCGATCTAAATAACTATAAAGCATATTTGTTTGGTTTTAAACATTATGCCCAGTTATATTTTATTTTTGCGAGTCCCTAAAAGATTGTTTTTAATTTTTTAATAGTGTGTTTGCACTTACTAACAAAGAGAGCGCAGTTGTTTTTTGTATTTAATATCAAGGTGCGATGTGTTGTTTAGTTTTTAGATCTTATAACAATATTTTTTGTTCTATCCATAAAAATTCTGCCGTGATTTTAATCATCAAAAAATAAAATAAAAGAAAATTAAAGTATCGTTTTGTATGATTATTTTTATAATTAATACTTGTCTTATTGATCAGTTAAAAACAAAATAATTTTTGTGGCTTTGTCATGATGATCATTAATCGATGTATTTGTGCTGAATACTTTGTAATAGAACGTAAAGTTAAGCTAGTTTTCTTGATGCAAGTAATGGCAAGAATGTTGACCAATAGGTCAGTTTGAATTTTTAGTGTCAATCAAAATTCTTAGTCGGTTTTTTCTTGTGATGCAGTCTTCAACTCAAGCAGGCTGTCTGTGTTGGTCGTCACTTTTTTGTAATTGAGCAACAGGTTGTCGTCAGTAGAGCGATATGTTGGTTTTCCATCGTATGAGGGTGCTTACGTAAAACGTCCGAAAATGAGGTCGTCACTTTGTTCTCTGGTTAACGAGTAATGAACTATCTAGGTGTTCACGCTATGTCAAATGCTCAGGGACCACCATCATGACCACCGCAATAATTCCTCCAATAAATATCAACACAAACACTAGTGCCGCTATCACATAGACCACTGGGTTAGCTGAATCGAGGTCGCGTTGCATATTCTTGCTTTTTTGTACCCCAAACGCCGCAGACATAATGCTGAGCAGGGCGGTTAAGAAGCCGGTTTTATTCTGTTTTTCAGTCATGTTGCACCTTGACGTGATCTAATTGAGCCTGCTGGATTAATATCTATACATTACTCCCTTATACGGCGAGAAGTAAATGTAGCCAAGTGTTGCTAATATAATCAATATTTACGATTTCAGACTTTAAGCCCAAGTGGAGGGCTGCTATAGTAGCGCCTCTTTATTATGTCTAGGAATATCAGGGTGAGAGTATTGCTTTTCCCTAATCGATTGAATATCGGCCTCCATGCTAATCGATGGCTATAGCAGGGCGCGCGAGCTCCTGTCTGCCTCGTAGTTTCAGCGTCCTGCCTGCCACCATAACTGCTTATTTATTTGTGTTTTCGTATTAGGATCAAGATCCATGACGCCAGAATTGTATACTGAGTTGTCTAAGCAAGGCTTCAATCGTATTCCGGTTTTCCAAGAAGTATTAGCCGATTTAGACACCCCACTAAGTACCTACTTAAAAGTGGCCCAAGGGCCGTATTCCTATTTGCTCGAGTCCGTTCAAGGCGGTGAGAAGTGGGGGCGTTACAGTATGATTGGTATGCCCTGTAAGCGTGTGCTAAAAGTCTTTGCCAATAAAGTGCAGATTTTTGAACACGATAAGCTGATCGAAGAGCATGAAGTCGCGGATCCATTAGACTTCATCGCCAGTTATCAAGCTCAGTTCAAAATAGCCCCAATAGAGGGCTTGCCTAAATTTGATGGCGGGTTAGTGGGTTACTTTGGTTACGATGTGGTGCGCTATGTAGAAAAACGCCTAGCGGATTCAACGCCAGAAGACGATATCGGCAACCCTGATATCTTACTTATGCAGTCCGAGGAAGTGATTGTATTTGATAATCTAAGCGGCAAATTATTCTTTATCGTATTAGCAAACCCAGCCGAAGAAAGCGGATTAGAAAAGGCTAAGCGTCGCATAACTATTATGCGCGGCCAAATTCGTCGCGCCTACCAAGGACAAATCGGTCAGCCGTTAATCCAGCCTAGAGAAGTGAAAGAGTCTGACTTTGTCTCTGGGTATGGCGAACAAGCCTTCATGGCGTCAGTGGATAAAATCAAAGAATATATTTTGGCGGGAGACATCATGCAATGTGTGATCAGTCAGCGCCTGACGGTTGATTTTCATGGCCACCCGCTGAACCTGTATCGTGCACTGCGTACCCTTAACCCAAGCCCATATATGTACTTTATGGACTGCGGTGACCATCACGTGGTGGGTTCTAGCCCTGAAATTTTAGCGCGCTTTGAAGATGGCACAATTACAGTTCGCCCTATTGCCGGTACGCGCCATCGCGGTCAAACGCCCGAAGAAGACCTCGCTTTAGAAAAAGAACTGCTGAGTGATCCAAAAGAAATCGCCGAGCATTTAATGCTAATTGATCTTGGCCGTAACGACGTGGGTCGTGTCAGTGAGATGGGCCAAGTTAAGTTAACAGATCAAATGGTGGTCGAACGTTATTCACATGTCATGCATATTGTGAGCAATGTTGAAGGCAAGGCTAAGCCTGGTATTACCTCGATGGATGTATTAAAAGCCGCGCACCCAGCGGGCACATTAAGCGGTGCGCCTAAAATTCGTGCTATGGAAATCATTGACGAGTTCGAGCCAGTAAAACGGGGTGTGTATGGTGGTGCCGTGGGTTATCTAGGTTGGAACGGCAACATGGATACCGCCATTGCCATTCGTACCGCAGTGATCAAAAACAAAAAGATTTACGTGCAAGCTGGTGCAGGGGTGGTGGCTGACAGCGTGCCTCGTCTTGAATGGAAAGAAACCATGAACAAAGCTCGTGCCATTTTTAAAGCAGTAGCCATGGCAGAATCAGGGTTGGATAACTAGCTATGAATACCAACAGTCTTCAAAAGCGTTTTTGGGCGCTACGCAGTAATAAAGGCTTTGAACTATTTGTAGTGGGCGTTATTTTGTTCTCTGCCTTGGTAGTAGGTGCTAAGACTTACGATTTGCCACCGACCATGCTGACGCTTATCGGCTGGCTAGATAACTTTATAACCGCCATATTTTTAGTGGAATTAGTGGTGCGTTTTGCTGGTGAGGAAAACAAACGCCACTTCTTTAAAAGCGGCTGGAATATATTCGACACCATTATTGTAGTGGCAAGTTTAATACCCGTGGATGAAAGTGAAATGGCCTTTATCGGTCGTTTATTACGAATCTTTCGGGTATTGCGTATGGTCTCTATTATTCCTGAGCTGCGCGTATTATTAAACTCACTGCTAAAAGCCTTACCTCAATTAGGCTATGTCATGTTGCTGATGTTTATTATTTTCTATATTTACGCAGCCATTGGTGCCACTTTGTTTGCACCGATCAACCCTGAGTTGTGGGGTGATATATCTATTTCTTTACTCACTTTGTTCCGGGTGATGACCTTTGAAGACTGGACTGATGTCATGTATGAAACCATGACGGTTTACAGTCTAAGCTGGCTATATTATCTAACATTTATATTCTTAACTGCGTTTGCCTTTTTAAATATGGTGATAGGTATCGTGGTTAGCGTAATCGAAAAAGAAAAATCCATCGAAGAAGCGGCTCACTCTACAGAGCCAACCATGGCCGATCTACATGAAGAAATTCAATCATTAAAAGCCATGATAACTAAGTTGGCTAATGATGAATCGAACAAAGGACAATCCTAATGTTATTAATGATCGATAATTACGATTCCTTTACTTACAACGTGGTTCAGTATTTTGGTGAGCTGGGCGCGGATGTAAAAGTATTTCGTAATGACGAAATTACCATCGAAGAAATAGAAGCATTAAAGCCAGATCACCTTGTTATTAGCCCTGGGCCTTGTACTCCTAATGAAGCAGGCGTGTCTGTTGCGGCAATTAAACACTTTGCTGGTAAGCTGCCTATTTTAGGTGTGTGTCTTGGGCATCAAAGTATTGGCCAAGCGTTTGGCGGGAAAATAGTACGAGCTGGACATGTCATGCATGGCAAAACCAGTGAGGTTTATCATGAAGACAAAGGGGTGTTTGCTAACCTAAATAATCCATTTACGGCGACGCGCTACCATTCTTTGGTCATCGAAAAAGAAACCTTACCAGATTGTCTAGAAGTAACTGCGTGGACGCAAAACGAAGACGGCAGTATCGAAGAAATAATGGGTGTGCAGCATAAAACACTGGCCATTCAAGGGGTGCAATTTCATCCTGAGTCTATCCTGACTCAACATGGCCATGATCTATTCGCAAACTTTTTAAAAATGAAAATTTAATCAGTATTGCGTTTTAGTGTTTATTAAACCACCTTCGGGTGGTTTTTTTATGTTTTGAAGTTATCACGGTTCGCTTAGTCGTCAAAAAAAGGCGAATGCTTAATTGACCAGATTATTACGTGATTGATTTATAAATAGCGCCAGTATAGCCTAGCCTAATTCATATCTACTTAATTAGGTACTTTATGCAAACAGCACTCGTACTTGCTACTGTCGTTATAGCGCTATTAACATTCTTGCCTGTTTGGCATAATCCTCATTGGCTTATTCGAGCACTGGATTTTCCTCGGTTTCAAATTGCAATATTAGCGATTTGTTTATTGATCGTGCAATGCATTGTACTCAACAGTGGCGATATACTTTCTATCGCATCTATTGCCCTGACAAGCTTATGCGTGATTTGGCAGTTATGGTGGATCCTACCTTATACTCCTGTGTGGCCTTATGAAGTGAAACCGACGCAACGCGATGATGGCACTCGATCGCTTACTTTTTTAACATCAAATGTTTTAGCAACGAATAAAAATAGTGCAGCTTTGATCAAATTGGTTGATCAATATAAACCTGATGTACTTGTTACTCTTGAATCAAACAACTGGTGGCAATCTCAGCTAAAAGTGATCGAAAGCCAAATGCCATTTTGTATGAGGTGTCCATTAGAAAATTTATACGGTATGCATGTATATTCAAGCTTGCCTTTAACAGATCAGGCCATTTCATTTTTGGTCGAAGATGATGTGCCGTCCATGCATGCAAATTTGACTCTTAAATCTGGGGATGTTATTCGCGTCCACTTCATACACCCAGCACCGCCTAGTCCCACAGAAAATATTGAATCGTCAGAACGAGATGCAGAGCTGAGCGTGCTTGCAAGAAGTGTGAGCGATGAGTCGGGCCCCATTATAGTGACAGGTGACTTGAATGACGTGGCTTGGTCTTCTACGACGCGTTTATTTCGTAAGGTCAGTGGTTTGTTAGATCCACGGGTTGGGCGAGGAATGTTCAATACATTTCATGTCGGTTATCCTTTTTTACGCTGGCCGTTAGATCATGTATTTCATACCGCGCATTTCACTTTGGGGTTTATTAAAAGAATGCCATCGATTGGCTCTGATCATTTCCCGCTATTAACTCAGCTTGTTTATGTACCGAATAATGATTTAGAGCAAGATGGCTTGGATAAAAATAATGACGATAATAAACGAGCTAAACATCTTGCCAGCAAACAAGACGTTCATAAAAGTGATGTACCTAATTAAGGTATATACTTTTATATCGATGAATCATTAAATAATTCTTATTAAGTACGGTGGATTTTTCATGAATAAAGAAATGAAAATAAAGTTTGAGTCATATCCAGATCCGTCAAAGCAGAAATTATTAATGTTGCGTGATTTGATTTTAACTATTGCAAAAGATGATGAGTTAGGTGACGTTGAAGAGTGCTTAAAATGGGGAGAGCCTAGCTATATATCAAAAGTAGGCAGTACCGTAAGAATTGATTGGAAAGCTAAGGATCCAGAGTATTGCGGGATTTATTTTAATTGCCAGTCTAGATTAATAGAGGTGTTTAAAGTTCTTTATCCTGGTGAATTTATCTATCAAGGGAATCGAGCTATTTTGTTGCCTTTAAATGACGAGATTAATCTGGCTGCACTAAAAGACTGCTTAGCTAAGGCTTTGAATTATCACACGGTTAAGCATTTGCCATTGTTAGGTGGTTAGAGGAGAAGAGTATGTATACGGTGTATGGGGATATGTTGTCGGGTAATTGCTATAAAATTAAGCTTGCTCTTGAAATTTTGGAGCTCCCTCATGAATGGGTGCATGTGGATATTTTAAAGCAAGAAACACATTCGCAGGCTTTTCAGAAAATGAATCCAAATACCCGCATTCCTGTTTTGGGTTTAGGCTATGGCGAGTACTTGTGGGAATCAAACGCCATATTAAATTACTTAGCAAAAGAAACCCCGTTATTGCCCCGCGATCTTTTATTACAAGCCAGGGTTTTGCAGTGGCAGTTTTTTGAGCAATATAGTCATGAACCTTATATAGCGACTGCTCGTTACATCAATAAGTACTTAGGATTACCCAAAGACCGTGAAGCGGAATATCACGCGAAACAAACAGGTGGCCATAACGCATTAAAATTGATGAACGAGCACCTATCAAATTGTGAATACTTTGTTGGCCATACACTTTCGATTGCAGACATTTCGTTGTATGCCTATACCCATGTTGCTCATGAAGGGGGTTTTGACTTATCTACCTATCAGAATATAGATCCATGGCTTAAACGTATTGAAAGCACTAAGGGTTATATTAAAATGGCAAGATAGTAATGCTTGATATATAGAGAATTTAAATATTGGTTCAATCTAATTATTTTTCATTAGCTGTATACTGCCATAAATAAAAAGCTTGAGAAGTTTAATACCGATAATTAATATTCGAACAATCAGATCATAAATACTAGGTGTATAAGCACAGGTTAATAGATAAGGTGTAGCCTTGCTTTCAGCAAGCAGGGTCTATACTGAAATGAAACCATCATGCTTATACTGCCTATGACTCAGCCATTCGATATTCATAAACGCCGTACTCTATCTACTTTAGCAAAAGTGGGTGCTGCCAGTTGTGTCATATCCCAAGCTCCTTATGTATTCGCCAAGACAAAAACGACCTTACGGGTTTTAGGCACTCACGTCACATTGCAAGAAGAGCTGCGTCAAAAAGCAATGCAAGACCTTGGGATCGATATTATTTTCGAACCAAAAGGTAGTGCAGCTGTATTACAAAAAGCATCTATATCCCCCCAATCATTTGATTTATATGAACAATGGTCAAACAGTATTAATATTTTGTGGCAGTCTGGCTCAATTAAAAGCATTGATACCCGTCGCATTACCCACTGGGATGAAATAAATGACTTATCTAAAACAGGTCGGCTTTTACCGAATGCCAAAATTGGTGCAGGGGATGCGCCTCATAAAATCTTATATGTTCAAGATGATAACGAAATAGGATTAACACCAACCGAAAACGTTAGTTTCTTACCTTATGTACACAATGTGGATTCATTTGGGTACAACACAGATGTTATTGAACCAGGCATTCCCTATGAAACAGAAAGCTGGGGTTGGCTGTTAGATAAAAAATACGCAGGAAAAGTGGGTGTCATTAATGCGCCCACTATTGGACTCTTTGATTTAGCCTTGGCTGCACAAGCGAGAGGCTTAGTGAGTTTCAATGACATAGGATCCATGACAAAGGTTGAGTTAGATAAGCTCTTTAATATTCTAATTGAAATGAAAAAGGATGGTCACTTCAGTGGATTTTGGACATCAGTTCCTGAATCTATTAATTTCATGGCTTCTGATAGGGTCGTTATTGAAAGCATGTTTAGTCCAGCCGTTTCAGCTTTAAATGGTCAAGGTGTACCTGTCCGATATGCGGCCCCAAAAGAGGGCTATCGGGGCTGGCATGGTGTTATGTGTTTATCATCAGCCATACAAGGAAAACAAGAAGGTGCTGCGTACGAATATATGAATTGGTGGTTATCTGGGTGGCCAGGGGCATTTATTGCACGCCAAGGATATTATATTTCTAATCCGCAGCGATCCAAGACTTACTTGTCTCAAGCAGAATGGAATTATTGGTACGCTGGGAAACCAGCCGAAACGGATTTGCGAGGAACAGATGGAAAAATTTCAGTTCAATCAGGAGATATCCGTAACGGTGGTAGTTATGAACATCGTTTTAGTAATGTGGCCGTGTGGAATACCGTTATGCCGACCTATGATTATAGCTTACAAAAATGGTATGAATTTATTAGTGCTTAGAGATAACTAATGAAAATTCGTTCGTTACACACCCAAGTTAATATTGCGTTACTCGTATTAACCGTGACACTGCTCTCTCAATTATTCTCTGCGCGCAGTAGTGTGTCTGCGCTTGTTGAAAATCAAGTTAACCTTACTCACTCTTATCGCAATATTAGTGTCGTTTATGAATTGGAACGAGACGTAATAGACCTGCAAAGAAACTTACTTATCTATAAAGAAACGGGCAGTAACAGTGCTATCCAGCGTTTTCATACCATTATGGAAGCGGTTAATGAGCAGATTTTAAAATTAGAAAATGATGTGGGAGAAGGAGAGCTTTACTTAATTGGTAAAGAAGAATTCTCAATCATGGTATCTCACCTTGAAGATTACGAGATGAATTTCTCATCCGTTATTACCGCTAAAGCTCAGCAAGAAAGCTCTATAGAGACGATTTACGCGGATTTGATGGCATTGCATGATTATTCAAGTAAAGACAACTCGCATCATTTAGTCGGCATAAAGGGTAATATTATTACCATTAGAAAAACTATCTCGGATTACTTGTCGACATTTGATCCGTTAGATATTGATATATTTAATGAGAATATATCAATATTAGAAAAACAATTCAAAACGATTAACTATATAGATGGTACTGATAAGACAAAAGAGATTAAGAGGGAATTTAGGCGACTTATTCAATTAACCCGAGGATATATGTACTTGGTTAATGTGGTTATGGCAGGGTCGGCTAATGAATTTTTATTTTTGACAAAGAAAGTTAGAAAAATAGCACTAGAAAATCAAAGGATAATAGAAGATAGCGCTTACGAATCCTCAAATGAAATACAATTAATAAATGGGATAATCAGTGTTATATCAATACTTATTGTTTTATCTATTGCATGGTTTTTATCTAGAAAAATAATATCTCCTATTAAAAATATAACCGATGTGTTTATTGTTTTATCTAAAGGTAATAAAGTTGACTCTATTCCTAATGTTACAAGAAATGATGAAATTGGCGATCTTGCAAGAGCTGCAAAAGTTTTTCATGAGAATAATAGTTTAACTAGACGGTTGCTGGCAGAGTCGCAAAATATGATATCGATTCAAGAGGTATTGAATACTCAACTTGAAGAAGAAAAGAAAAAAGCAGAAATGGCGGTTAAGTCAAAAAGCGATTTCTTGGCAAACATGAGCCATGAAATACGAACACCAATGAATGGTATTGTTGGCCTTGTGGATTTAGTGCTACAAACAAGTTTAACGAGTAAGCAGAAGCGTTATCTTGAGCGAATTGCTTATTCTGGTAAAATTATGATGAATGTCATAAATGATATTTTGGACTTCTCTAAAATCGAAGCAGGTAAAATGGAAATTGAATCCATAGAACTTGATATTAACCAAATAATTGAAAATGTCATATCGTCAATGAAGGTGAGAGTAGAAGAGAAAGCGTTAGATTTTAAAGTATGGATTTCACCTAAGGTACCCAAAACATTAATGGGTGACCCTCTTCGTATTAGTCAAATATTACTTAACCTTAGTAGTAACTCGATAAAATTTACAGAAGATGGAAGTATTGCCATTAAGTTTGATTTTGTAGATGGCATGTTGTGTTTTAGTATACATGACACTGGGATCGGCATGACGCCTGATCAATTAAGTACGATATTCGATTCCTTTACTCAAGCAGATGATTCCATTAGTCGTAAGTATGGGGGGACAGGTTTAGGCTTATCGATTGTAGAAAAACTAATTAGGTTAATGGGTGGTGAGATAAAGGTAGAATCAAATGTTGGCGTAGGAACCGACATCTATCTAAGCATTCCATGTGAAGTCGTTAACGATGCACCATTGTTACAACCCTTTAATGAGTCGTTACCGACTATTTACTATATTGGTAGAAATGGCAAAACTTCTGCCATTAAGTATATTTTACAAGGCCTCAATGTATCGATTGAAGATCTTAGTTCAAAAAAATCTCGTGACACTTTCATGATTGAATCCTTACCATCTCCGTATATCTTGTTTGAAGGTATGGGAGTGGTTGACTTGCCAATATTGACTAAATATATAGAGTCTGGGGCCAATCTATTTTGCATCTTAAACTCTAATGAAATTGAAGAACGAAAAGAATTAAAAGCATTGGGTAAGGTGAAAATTCTGCAGCATCCGTTTAGTGCTAATCAATATCATGATTTCTTTGAATTACAAAGTGGTGTAGAAAGTGACGAAGTTTTACTTGAGCATACGCCTATCCCTATGGAAAAAATCATATCTGGTCATGTTTTATTAGTTGAAGACAATCAAATTAATCAACTGGTAGCAGGCGATATGCTTGAAGCACTAGGGATTACATATGAGTTAGCTGAAGATGGTCTACAAGCAGTGGATGCGGTTAAAAACAATCACTATGACTTGGTGCTTATGGATGTACAAATGCCGAAAATGGACGGCTACACTGCCACTCGAGTATTACGAGAGGCTGGACTGAATGATGTGATTATCTGTGGCTTGTCGGCCAATGCCTTAAAAGAAGACGAAGAAAGAGCTGAACAATCAGGTATGAATGACTACCTCACCAAGCCTTTAATGCAAGATAAATTAAGACTGATGCTCGAAAAATACTTAAGCTAATCGAACTTAATGGTGCACTTTTAGTGTGCATTTCCCTTTCTTTTTAATATTGGTGCATCAAAAATAGTGCGCCGCTGTTTTTTGATTAAAATCCCTCTTTATTAAAATGCACCATCATATTGCAAGTTCGTTTGTTTTCGAACTGTAATAAACCATATTTGCTTAATAAATGACCTTTTCTATGAAAAAATTCAAATAATTAATTATTAATATAAAAATATTCACGCTGGAATACTTGTTGCAAAACCCTAGTGATATTGATGCGCCCCGCATACATTTATTTAAATGCTTTATCAATTTTCTAGGAGAAACCCCTATGTCTTATCTTATGCCTTCGGAATTCGTCACTAAGATGGTGGACGCCGGTGAATCGAAAATATTCATGTCAACCCGAGACACCCTCATACGAGGATTTATGGCAGGTGCTATTCTTGCTCTGGCTGCTGTCTTTGCTATTTCTATTGCCGTGCAAACAGGCTCGTTCTTATTGGGTGCTATTTTATTCCCTGTAGGGTTTTGCATGTTGTATTTAATGGGATTTGATTTATTAACAGGTGTGTTTGTACTGGCACCGTTAGCTTTATTAGATAAACGACCAGGCGTAACCGTTAATGGTGTATTACGTAATTGGGGCTTAGTATTTTTGGGTAACTTTGCGGGTGCGTTAACGGTTGCCTTCATGATGGCGTTCATTTTTACCTATGGTTTTAATATAGATGGAGGGGCGATAGGTGCCAAAATTGCTGGTATTGGTGAAGCACGTACGTTAGGTTATGCCGAATATGGTGTAGCAGGTTGGATTACAATTTTCATTCGCGGCATGTTATGTAACTGGATGGTGTCTTTAGGTGTTGTAGGTGCCATGATCTCAACCAATGTGAGTGGTAAAGTCATTGCTATGTGGATGCCTATCTTTTTATTCTTTTACATGGGCTTTGAGCACTCAGTTGTGAATATGTTTTTGTTCCCGTTTGGCATCATTATGGGCGGTGACTTTTCAGTATCGGATTATTTTATTTGGAATGAAATTCCTACGGCACTTGGTAACCTTGTTGGTGGCTTAGCCTTCACTGGTTTAACTCTTTATACAACTCACGTGCGTACGGCACCTAAACGTACTCCTGTTATCAAAGGCGCTTAAATAAGCGGCTTAAGATTTTGATTGCTGCCCATAACTGGGCGGCTATTTCTTTATTCCATTTTTAAGGTGAGAGATATGACCCGTGATGAAGTAACCGAACTAATCGTTTTGCAAAAACAACGTAAGCAACTGACTTGGCCGCAACTAGCTGATGCTATTGAACACAGTAAAGAATGGACAACCGCTGCGTTACTTGGACAGATGACATTAACCGCTGAGCAAGCAAACCTTATTGGTAAGATGCTGGATTTACCAGAGGACGCAGTAATGCAATTACAGGTCGTACCGTATAAAGGCTCATTACCAAGTGCTGTGCCTACGGATCCGCTTATTTATCGTTTCTATGAATTGATTAATGTGTACGGGACAACGTTTAAAGCATTAATTCATGAAGAGTTTGGCGATGGTATTATGAGTGCAATCGACTTTAATATGGATTTAAAACGTGAAGCGGACCCAAAGGGTGATCGAGTTTCGATCACTATGAGCGGTAAATTTTTACCGTATAAATCGTATTAATAAAAATTAGTCAGCCAGCCTAGCTGACATAACTGAGGCACAATTTATATGCCTAAACGCTTGTCCATCTCTATGGGCCAATTTACTGATAAAGGCATTAAGTCGGTTAATCAAGACTTTCATGGTATTGCCACGCCACCGGACACACTACTTTCAAGTAAAGGCATTGCCATCGCCCTAGCCGATGGCATTAGCAGTTCTCAAGTAAGCCAAGATGCCAGTGCTGCATCCGTGCATGCCTTAATGGAAGATTATTATTGCACTTCGCAGGCGTGGTCAGTGAAAACCAGTGTACATAAAGTTTTAAGCGCCACTAACTCGTGGCTTTATGGGCAAACTCGGCGTAGCCAATATCGTAATGATTTTAATAAAGGGTATGTTTGCACCTTAAGTGCCATGATTTTAAAATCCACGACTGCGCATATTTTTCATGTGGGAGACTGCCGTATCTATCGTTTACGCGATGATTACTTAGAGCAATTAACAATAGATCATCGTATACGCTTATCTGAACACGAAGATTACTTGAGTCGAGCCATGGGCATTGTTCCTAATCTTGAAATGGATTATCAAACACAAGCGTTAAATGTTGGTGATATTTTCTTATTGATGAGTGATGGTGTGTATGAGTACCTCAGTAACGAATTCATTAAATCCAGCGTACGTGAGTACAGTGAAACCCTTGATCAAGCTGCACAAGTACTTGTGCAGCAAGCGCTTAAAAATGACAGTGGTGATAACCTAACCGCTCAGATTATTCGTATCGATGAGCTACCTATTCAAAGTGAAGCAGAGTTATTTGAACAACTGACTCAATTGCCTTTTACGCCACCGCTTAGCGAAAACATGCAAATAGATAATTGGCGCATCATTCGCCCACTTTATGTCAGTAGTCGCAGTCATGTGTATTTGGCTGAAGATATTCATGATTGTGACAATCAGGTTGTCATTAAAACCCTATCGATTGAGCAGCAGCAAGATACGGCGTATCTCGATCGTTTTTTAATGGAAGATTGGATCGCACAGCGACTCGATAATCCTCATGTGGTGAAGTCGCCAGCACAAGAAATGAAAAGCGCTATCTACAGTGTGATGGAATATGTTCAAGGACAAACGCTCACGCAATGGATGCGTGACCACCCACAGCCCGACTTAGAAACAGTGCGAGGTATCATTGAGCAGATTGCGAAAGGCTTACAGGCATTTCATCGCCTTGAAATGTTGCATCAAGATTGTCGACCAGAAAATATTTTAATTGACCAATCTGGTAACGTTAAATTGATTGATTTTGGCTCCGCCAAAGTAGCGGGAATTTTAGAAATAAATAGCCCTTTAATTCGAGTAGGCAGTTTAGGCACGGCGCAATATATGGCGCCTGAATATTTTTTAGGGGAAGAAGGCAGTACAGCGTCGGATATTTTTTCTTTAGGGGTGATTGCTTATCAGATGCTAAAAGGCACGCTACCCTATGGTGCGCAAGTTGCGCGTTGTACTAATCGCTCTGCGCAGTTAAAACTTAAATATATAACAGTATTAGATGATAAGAGAGACTTACCGGTCTGGTTAGATGGCGTATTTAAAAAGGCACTGCATGTGCAGCCTCATTTACGTTATCAAGAATTATCTGAGTTTATTTATGACTTACGCCACCCGTCTCAACGAATGTTAAGCCAAGCAAAGGGGCCGCTACTTGAACGAAACCCTTTGGCTTTTTGGCAAGGGCTGACGGCGGTATTGTTCGCGACAGTTTTATATCTCGGTTATCAATTATATTTTTAAGAGCTAGCTAAAATTTACTCTTGCCAGTCGTTGAAATGCTCTAATAGATAATCTATGGCAAGGCGAGCGCGTAAAGGTAAGAAACGACGGTTCTGATACACAATCCAACTACTGGCACCTGAACTCCAGTAATTTTGCAATACGGGTGTGAGTATCCCAAGCTCAATAGATTGTAAGAAGCTGCTCTTAGGCATGTACGCAATTCCCAGGCTTTCTTCACAAGCTTTCACTACAGCATGTGCATTATTGCTACGCCAACGTCCATGGATTTTGAGGTTTATTTCTTTGTCATCGACATTGAAACGCCAGTGATCATTATTAGAAATCAAACAACTATGTTGCTTTAAGTCCTTGGGGTGAATAGGGCAGCCATGTTGTTGCAAATATTTAGGACTTGCCGCTGCCATCATGGGACGGTCGAGTAACTTACGCGCCACTAACCCTGAATCCTGTAGCTGGCCATAACGAATGGAAAAGTCGATACCGTCTTCAACAAAGTTCACCATGCGACTATTAAAGTCCATATCAATAGAAAGCTCAGGGTGTAGTTTGGCAAACGCCATTAACACTGGGGCTACAAACTGCTCAGCAAACGCCCCGGCTGCGCTCACACGTAATGTGCCGCTTAGTTGTAATTGTTCTTGGCTGACTTGGTCATTGGCTTGTTGAAGGCCGTTTACTAGGTCTTTGCATTGCTGGTAATAAAGCTGGCCCGCTTCGGTAAGGCTGACTAGGCGAGTGGTGCGAGCCAGTAACGCACTGCCTAAACGCTCTTCTAAGCGAGATACCTGGCGACTGACGTGACTGGTGCTCACGCCCAGTTGCTTAGCGGCGGCGGAGAATCCCTGGCTCTCGGCCACTGCGACAAATTCAATAATGCCTTCAAAACTATCCACAACGCCTCCGATTATTGCTGTTTAGCAATAGTAATTTGTCATTTTAGCGGATTATCAGTTCAAATGAATGTAATTACCATGTGTTCATAGATTGAAAGCACATCTAAATACTCAAATACCGGAGCAAACATGAAAAAAGTACTGATATTCGTAACTAACCACGCAACATTAGGCACAACCAATGAAGCCAACGGCACATTCGCACCTGAACTAACCCACGCTCTGCATGTTTTACTCGAAGCAGGCTTTGATTATGACCTTGTGTCTATTAAAGGTGGTAAAGCACCGTTATACGGTACAGACATTGAAGGCGATGCCGTTAACGCGGACATGCTGGCTAATAGCGAATTTCAAAATCGCATTAACAACACCATCCCAGCGTCGCAAATTAATGGTGATGATTACGATGCTGTTTTCTACCCAGGTGGCTTTGGCTTGTTGTCAGATTTAGCGACCAACGAAGAAGTGGCTAAAATCAGCGCTAAGCATTATGAAGATGGCGGCGTGATAGCGGCTGTGTGCCATGGTCCCGCTGGTTTATTGCCTATTACTCTAAGCAATGGTGAAAAACTATTAGCGGATAAGTCAGTGACAGGCTTTACCCGTGAAGAAGAAGTGGATTATGCAACAATTGATAAGATTCCATTCTTATTAGAGGAATCTCTGGCCCGTACTGCGAAGCAGTACAGCAAGGTACAACCTTGGGGTGAGTTTGTAATTGAAGATAATCGTGTGATTACAGGTCAAAACCCTTCTAGCGCACATGCTGTTGGTGTGGCAATTGTTAAGCAATTATCTTAATAACAACTGATTAGTCAGAGACAAAAACGCCCTCATTAGAGGGCGTTTTTGTATGTGCTAGGTGGCAGGGTGGTTTTCTACCCAATGCTTAGCGATATCTTCTCGGGTGCATACCCAAGCGTCATCATGCTGCGTCACATAATCTAAAAAGCGGGCTAGAGATGCCGCGCGGCCAGGTCGGCCTACTAAACGACAATGCAAGCCGATGCTCATCATCTTCGGCGTATCGCTGCCTTCCGCGTAAAGCACATCAAAACTGTCCTTCAAGTAAGTAAAGAACTGATCACCGCAATTAAAGCCTTGCGGAGAGGCAAACCGCATGTCGTTCGCGTCCAGAGTGTACGGTATCACTAGGTGAGGCTTTTCAAATTCGTGCAGCCAATACGGTAAATCATCGGCATAGGAGTCGGCATCGTAAAGGAGCTTGCCTGTTTCAACCACCAAGCGACGGGTATTTGGGCTCATGCGACCTGTGTACCAGCCAGCAGGCAACTTACCTGTGACTTGCTGGTGAATGTCGAGGGCTTGCTCGATGTGCTCTTTTTCGACGGACTCAGGTACGTACTGGTAATCAATCCAGCGTAAGCCGTGGCTGGCGATTTCCCAGTCAGCTTTGAGCATAGCCTCGACGGCTTCGGGATTACGCTGTAATGCCATAGCCACCCCAAAGACGGTTACGGGCAAGTTACGCTCGGTGAACATACGGTGTAGGCGCCAAAAACCAGCGCGAGAGCCATATTCATAAATGGACTCCATGTTCATATTTCGCTCGCCAAGCAAGGCTTGCGCGCCTACGATTTCAGATAGAAAGGCTTCACTGGCATCATCGCCATGAAGTATGCAATTCTCGCCACCCTCTTCATAATTAATTACAAACTGCACGGCCACTTTTGCTTTATTAGGCCATTGGGTTTTGATTGGGTGGGGACCGTAGCCGATCATATCTCTGGGGTAGCTCATGGTGACACCTTAGATTTGAATGGTAATTATGGGCCGTAAATTAAATAAAGCTGACCAATTGGTCAATCTAATTCATGCATTGATCATAGTTTCCTTGATTAAAGCCCATATCCGTCACGCTGAACAGAGCCAAGCTTGGAGCCATCAGGGGACACTGGTATAGTGAGGCCACTTTTTTCACCTGTGTATTGGGAAATGACCATGGGTATTTTACAGGCATTCACATTGATCGCTGCTTTGCTCCTTTCTTGGCGATGGCGCTAGGGCTCTGCCCCCAACCCAGCTTCATAATTTCCCATAATAAATACAAGGATTCCTCCATGGATATGAAACACGCGTTAAACACAGTGGTTGCTCGTCAAAATTTAACTGAAGAAGAAATGACATCCGTCATGAAAATCATCATGACAGGGGAAGCCACAGACGCCCAAATTGGTGGCTTCTTAGTGGCCTTGCGCATGAAAGGCGAAACCATAGATGAAATCACCGGTGCCGCTCGCGTCATGCGAGAACTGGCTACTCCCGTTACTATTAGCGATGCCCACCTTGTGGACACCTGCGGTACGGGTGGCGATGGCGCGAATATTTTTAATGTATCCACAGCGGCTGCATTTGTTGTGGCGGCGGCTGGCGGTAAAGTGGCCAAGCACGGTAACCGTAGTGTGTCGTCTACCACAGGCAGCGCGGATGTATTAGAAGCGGCTGGCGTAAATTTAAATTTAACCGCTGAGCAAGTAACCCGTGCCATTAAAGAAATTGGAGTGGGCTTTATGTTTGCTCCTGCTCATCACGGTGCAATGAAGTACGCTATTGGCCCACGTAAAGAATTGGCCATGCGCACTATTTTTAATATGTTAGGCCCGATTACGAACCCGGCTAATGTACCTAATCAGGTGCTGGGTGTGTTTAACGGTGACTTATGTAAGCCTTTGGCGGAAGTATTGGGACGGTTAGGTTCTAACCATGTGCTTGTAGTGCATGCCAAAGATGGCCTAGATGAAATCAGCTTAGCATCGGCTACTCGTGTTGCAGAACTCAAAGATGGTGTGGTGAGCGAATATGAAATCACTCCAGAAGACTTTGGCATCAAAAGCCAAAGCTTAATTGGTTTAACCGTAAATAGCGCCGAGCAAAGTTTAAATTTAATCAAAGATGCACTTGGTAAGCGTGAAACCGAGGCTGGTGTTAAAGCGGCAGATTTAATCGCCCTTAATGCTGGTGCTGCTATTTATGCTGCCAACTTAGCCAGTAGCTTAGCGCAAGGCGTGTCCATGGCTGAAGATGCTATCTCAACAGGTTTAGCACTCGAAAAACTAAATGAATTGGCGGCGTTTTCTCGTGTTTTGTTAGACGCTTAATCGCCCGTATTTTAAAGTGAAGTAATATGAATACACCCACTATTTTAAAAAAAATCATTGATCGTAAATGGCAAGAAATTAAAGAGCGTTCTGCCAAGGTATCTATCAATGAATTAGCGAAACAAGCGAAATACAGCGATAAGCCTCGTGGTTTTAAAGCGGCATTAGAAACTAAAATTGCTGCGGGTCTTCCTGCTGTGATTTCAGAGATTAAAAAAGCATCACCCAGTAAAGGTGTGCTGCGTGAACATTTTGTACCAGCCGAAATTGCACAGTCTTATGAGCAAGCCGGTGCGGCGTGTTTATCGGTATTAACCGACGTGGATTTTTTCCAAGGCAGTGATGTGTACTTGCAGCAAGCTCGTAACGCATGTGGTTTACCCGTGTTGCGTAAAGACTTTATGGTTGACCCATACCAAATCGTAGAAGCTCGTGCCATTGAAGCGGATTGTATTTTATTGATTGTTTCAGCCTTGTCGGACTCGCAAATGCGAGAGTTGAATCAATGCGCACTTGAGTTAGGTATGGATGTATTGGTGGAAGTTCATGATGAAGCTGAATTTGAACGGGCTATGGATTTACCGCCTAATATTTTAGGCATTAATAACCGTAACCTGCATACCTTTGATTTAACACTAGATACCACATTTAATCTGCTGCCTAAGGTACCTAAAGATACTTTGTTAGTAACAGAAAGCGGTATTCTAGGGCCACACGACGTACAAGTAATGCGTGATAAAAACGTACATGGTTTTTTAGTCGGCGAAGTATTTATGCGGGCTGATGATCCAGGCGATGAGTTAAAGAAATTGTTCTTCTAATTATTTGTTGTTTTAAAAAGCGCCTTATAGAGACTCTATAAGGCGCTTTTTTTATTTCTTATGTCTTATTGAAATAGCGATGTATGCGATTAGATAAATTCATTTGTAAAAGCACAGGCTTGCTAAAACCCCAAGCGATTACGTGTATTCGTGACGGGCAGGTTTTGGTTAATGGTGAGAAAGTGTTCAATGAAGCCACTCAAGTACATGAAAATAATCGTGTGATGCTTGATGATAATGAACTGACACCGCGTCCATTTCGGTACTTGATGTTACATAAAACTCAACGCACCATCTGTTCTAATGTAGATGATGTCTATCCGTCTATTTTTAATGGTATCGATATAGATAATGTCAACGAGCTGCATGTTGCGGGTCGCTTGGATGCAGATACAACCGGTTTAGTATTGGTTACCGATGATGGACGTTGGTCATTTGACATTATTCGCCCCAATCAAGAATGTAAGAAAGTCTATCGAGTAATGCTGTCTCGTCCTCTTGCTTTAGGTGCGATCGAAAAATTCGCTAATGGCATTGCCCTTCAAGGTGAAGATAACCTCACCCGTCCAGCTATTCTCGACATTGTTGATACTATGGATGTTCGATTAACCATAGTGGAAGGTAAGTTTCACCAGGTCAAACGCATGTTTGCTGCAGTGGGTAATCGAGTTGTCTCGTTGCACCGCGAAAAAATTGGTGATGTGAAGCTTGATGTCGCGCTAGGACAGTGGCGGTATTTAACGCCGGATGAAATAAAGTCGTTTATTAATTAATTCATCTGGATATGATGAACAGTCAATAATGAAAATAAAAAAGGAAAGAAAATGGAATACTTAGCAACCGGCCTCGTTTTGTTAGTGGCGATCGAACACGTTTATATCTTAGTGCTTGAAATGTTTTTATGGACAACCCCAAAAGCAAGAAAAGCGTTTGGTATGTCAAAAGAAGAAGCACAAAGCACGACCGTGTTAGCCGCCAACCAAGGTTTGTATAATGGTTTTTTAGCGGCAGGCTTATTTTGGGGGCTTATTCATAGCAATGCTGAGTTTGCATTTCAGATTCAGGTGTTTTTCTTAGCATGTATCATGGTTGCGGCGGTTTATGGTGCAGCGACAGCTAAAAAATCTATTATCATTGTGCAGGGTTTACCCGCTACATTAGCGATGATTGCGGTTCTAGTTAGCGCCGTTTAAACCTATTGTTTGTTGGTCGGATAAGCGAAGCCATATCCGACAATAAAGCTTCTCGTAAATAACCATCAAATTTTCCCTAAAGGACGATCTACTGTGTAGATCGTCCTTTAGGGCGACAAAAATTAAGCCCTGTCTGCTTGCTGTAAAATCCAATTTGGCATTTGCTCTGCTGCTCCTAGGTGTTCGAGGAGCGTGAAAGTGACGTGAGGATAACTGGCTTTAGCTTGGGCTAATAATTCAGGCAAGTCTTCACTCACATGCATGCCGGCCGCTAAAAAATAGGGCAGTATGGTGATGTTTGTCGCTCCCGCCGCTATTAATTCTTCTACCGCTTGGTCAACCTTAGGCGTGGTTAATTCTAAAAAGCCGTGGGCGACTCGTTCAAATGTGCTGTCTTGCTGCTTGAGCTTGTCTGCTAGGTCGGCCACTTCTTGGTTCGAGTTGGTTTTGCGTGAACCATGGGCAATCAGTAATAGCGCTTTCATGTAAATCCTTAAGTCTCCCAGATTGGCTATCTGAGCGGTTTAATCATGGGTCTAACCATACCTTTTTCCCATCAATTGGGGAAATATCGCGGCCCCTTCTCAATGTATAAAAAATGGCGGTTATTCCCTTTCCCGTATGGGCTGAATTCAGGTAAAGTTGTGCCCTTTATTTGTCCCTAGAGTGTTTCATTTGTATGTTTTTTGAACAGGAACGCAGTCAGTTTTTTCGCCCGCTCACTAGCAAGTACCGGGAGCAAATGGTGGAGTGCCTGCGTGAACTGTATAAGCAGCTCTTCTCCTCAAGTCATGCTGGCAGTGCCGAGTACGGTCAGGCCTTAAGCCGTGACACCATGATCAATATTTTCAGCGAAGCCTTAGTGCGCGCCCCTGTCATGCAAAGCGAAGACGAGGACGAAGAAGGTCGCTTCAAAACTCACCGTGAGCTTGCATCTTGGTTACTTAATACGTTGCTTGAGCACGGTTGGATCGAAAAACAAGTCGATGAAGCCACCTTACAGTCCAGTTTTAGCTTTAGTCGCTGGGGTCGCCACTTTGTAGAGCCTTTTTTAGAAGGTAAACAAACTCAGCAAGTAGCTCGTCACCGTAATACTCGGAATGTCCGTAATGCTCTAGAAAGCTTCTTAGAGCATGGCGAAGTGTATGACTTACTAGACGCTTACGAATACAGCGAGCGCATCATCAGTGACTTTACCGATGTGATCAGTGAGTTAGATGAGCGCAAGCGAGCCTTGGTGCGTGAAATGGAAGGACAAGTGTTGGCGCAAAAAGCCAGTGAACAGTTTTTTGATTTTATGGAAAAACGCTTCCAGCCTGATCTGGCCGTACGTTTATCGGCCGATAACGTTGAAAAATATCGAGATCAGATCAGTCAGTTGGTGGATCAAATAAAAGCCAGCCCAAAAAGTGCAAAAGCCAAAGCGGAAAAACGCTTGCGTGAATTACTGCCTGAGCAAGTTCAAGGTAATCAATCTATGTTGTGGTCTGTTCTAGATGACATCGAACATAGGTTGAAAAGTGCATGCGAACACGTATTACCCCTAGTACGTAAATCTCTGCAAAACTTTACTAAGCGTGCCGATATTATTATTCGTCAAATGAGTTACTTGGCCAGCCAAAAGCATAACGATGTAGTGAGTGTATGTAAGCACTTATCTTCATTGCCAGAGGCAGAACAAAATGCACAATTAGATCACGTGTCATCCATGATGGCCGTACCACAAATTCGCTTTATTGACCCAAGCCAAGTGCGCTTACAGGCACCAAGAAGACGAACCATCATTGATGGTGGTGTGGATGAGGGTCTAGAAAGTGTGGATCAAGACAGCCGTCGTGAACTGTATGTGCAGCAAGCCTTGGATCAAGCCTTCTTTGTTAATAACAATCAAGTACGCCGCTTTATGGTGGAGCAATTTATACAGCGCGATGAAATTAGTTCTAGTGAAATACCGGTGAATACGGCGGGAGACTTATTAGCCATTGCTCATGTTGTGAGTATTGGCGCGGTGGATAACTTATCCAGTGAATATCAATTTGAATTAAATTGGGTGGATCAAAAATCAGATGAATACTTCGATCAAAAAGATGTATTCAGCATTCGCCTAGTTAAAAAAGAAATCGCTGCGGCGTAGAGAATATTGCGTGCTAAGGCACTGACAACGCTCGCAGATGGGCCAGGACTAATATGCTTAATAAAATAGAACAGTTATTAGAAAAAGAAGGCGTACAGCTAAAAGAATTCAGTGAGCTTGTTATTCGCTTAATGGATTACGGTGTTATTTGTCGCGACGAGTCACAAGTAGAACAAGTACTTTATGACCGCTACTTGCGTGTCGAAGAAATTGTGCATGATTATATATCATTAATGGCAATTCGAATTCAGCATGACCGCCGCTTCCAGTTTATTCGTTGTTTTCCACCGGGTGCTCAAGTGCCAGGCATGGAAGACGATGACCAGCCGTTCAATAGCGGTATGCGCGTACGCTTAAGTCAAAACGAAGTGGCCCTAGTCTTGGTGTTGCGCTCGCAATACGATAAAGCACTGCGTGAAGGCTTAGTAGATGAACAAGGCTGTGTCATGGTTAGTCTTGAGTCATTAAGTATCGCACTGAAAAATCTATTGGGGCGAAGCTTGCCAGAACAATTAACGGAACGTAAAAATTTATTTCGCCGTCTACGACAACTGCGTTTAATTCAACTTGCTAATGAAGATGCACTTGAGCATGCAGAGTTCTGGCTGAAGGTGCGCCCGATGATCATGAGCTACGTAAGCGATGATGTATTAAGTACCTTAGTGGCCGAGCAAGAAGAGTCTGAAATAGAAATAACAGAACAAGTCTCTTCAAAGTCCATTGCCGATGAGCAAGAATCAGTAGACGAAGATGAAGCGTTTGAGAATGAAAGCAGCGAGCAAGTTGAAGAAGTGATCGATGAGAATGAAGAAGAGATACTCGAATCTAGCCCGAGTGTGTTTTCGCAGGAGTCTAAATAATGTTTCTTAAGAAATTCGTCTACGTAAACTGGGGAAACATTCCGGCAACGGAATTTGAGTTCGGCCCGATCAACTTGCTTAGTGGCGGTAACGGTAGTGGTAAAACCACCGCAGCCGATGCCATTCAAACCATCATGACAGCCGCCCATGATAATTTATTTAATTATAATCCAGGGCAAGATGAATCCACCCAAAAAGGTCGCGGTAAACAAGTGCGTACCTTAGCTTCTTATGTTTTAGGTTGTGATGATGGGTCTTACGCTCGTCCTGATGGCGCTAATGGTTATTTGGCTGCCGTGTTCCACCCCACACAGGGTGAAAGTGGTCAACCGTTTACCGCTGTAATTGGCGTCAGTGCTTACATTGATAAAGCGGGTAACCAAGCGGTAGCCCGTCAAAGTGATTTTTTATTAATGATCGTAGCAGGTCATGAGCTTACGCAAAGCGACTTCTTATTAGAAGAAGAGGGCAGCAGCAAGCAAGTGGTGGCCGTTGATAAAATATTTAAACGTCTACAAAAACGCTGTGGTCAGCGCGCTGTTGAAAAATACGATACTAAGAAACAATATTTGCGTCGTCTTTATAGTGCACTGCAAGGTCGTGATGATGCGATTAGTGAGCGTGAAGCGTTAAACGCAGCCAAAGCATTCTCCCGTTTTATGGCATACAAACCTGTTAAAAGTATTAATGGGTTTGTGGCTAATGAAATATTAGAGAAAAAAGATTTAGGCGAAGCCATTCGTAGCGTATCAGATTTAATGAAAACCATTCATGCGATGGAATCTGACGCTAATGGCTTGATTGAAAATATCAAAGTATTGCTTGATGCGAGATCTAATAGCCAAACTTACATCGACCAATGGATTGATTATCAGGTTGCTCATTATGTGGCGGCAAAAAGCCGTTACGTAGAAGATCAAACCGCCTATCGTGACGCCAAGAATCAACAACAACAATTACGCAGTGATTTAACCCATAAACAAAATGAACGGGAGACAGCTGAAGCCCGCCGTAAACAATCCCGTGAAGAGCTCGTTGGTTTAGAAGCGCGTCGCCAAGGGATTCCGGCATTAAAAGATAAAGATCATCTAGAAGAAGAAATAGCTGGCTTTCAAAAACAATTGCAGCAACAAGCCATATTGTTACTTGAGCAAGATAAGCAACTTAAGTACACACTGGATGCTACTAAGAGCATTTATAAAACCTTGCAAAATACGAGCGTGGGCGTGGAAATCCCGGCGCTTAATGAACGCAAGTTTTTACAACAAGGCAAGCAGGTTATGTCCCTTGCAGATGCTAACCAATTAGATTTTCCAGCCATATTAAATAAAGACATGATAGACATGTCACCGTTGGAATCGCACCTTGATGAAGGTATTAAGCGTCAGGAGCAAATTAACCAATGGCGTGAACTTTGGTTTAATGCAGAGCTGACCACAGAAGGCGTGAGCCTGCGTGATCAACTTGCTCGACTTGCTGATCGTCGTGAGCAAAAATTGCAAGGTCAGCAAAAGAAAATGCAGCAAATCCAACAAGATATGGATCGCTTACATTCAAGTCAGGTTAGTTACCCTTATTTTGTTGAAGCGGCTTTAGACGCTATTCGTCGTGAATGCCCGCAAGCTGATCCAAAAGTGCTGTGTGACTATGTCGAAATACTGGATCAAGATTGGCAAAACGCTATTGAAGGTTACATTGGCGGTGCACGCTTCTCTATTGTTGTTGAAGAAGATTATGAATCCGACGCCATTAGCGTTGTGCGTAATATGCCAGGTGGTAACCGAGCACGAGTGATTCAAGGCAGCAAAGCTAAGCAAGATGCAGAGCGTCAAAAAGCACCACACAATTCCATTATTAATTTAATGAAGTTTGAGCATGCAACAGCCAAACATTATTTGATGGCCAGCTATGGCAGTGTTGAGCAGGTGCCAGATGCGCAAACCTTGCGTAAAACACGTCGCGGCTTAACCAAGCAAGGAATGGGCTCAGGTTCTTACTCTATGTATCGTTGTGATATGAGCGATACCGAATTAGTATTTGGCCAAGGCGCCCGTGAACGTGCATTAAGTGCCAAGCAAAAAGAGTTTCAACAGTTGGCTGAGCAAGCAAGCCAAGCACAACAGAACCAGCGTGAAGCGCAGGATTTGTTGTTGTCAGTTAATCAGTTGCGTCATTTAACTTACGCCGATCAATTGCAACAAATGGTGAGTGTGAATCGTCAATGGCGTAATGCTGAGAAGCAATTGGATCAAATTGATTTATCCGACTTCTCATTGCTTGAAGATGAATATCGCGAGTTAGCAGAACAAGCACAAGTGCTTGATCAACAGATTCAAAATCTAGATGGTGAATTAGGCCGTACAACACAGCAGCTTAAAGAAAGCGAAAAACGCTGTGCGGTATTAAGTGACCAGCAAGAGTTCACTGCAGAAAAAGCCGATGCCAATGAAGAGAACCTTCGCACGATTACCAAAGTCTGGCCAGACTTTGATATTGATAAATGTCTAGTCGAAGCTGACGACGAAGCCGCGCGCACCACGGCTGAAATTGCACAAAATCAACAGCAAGCAATTTTAAGTGAACTTAACAGTCGTGCGCAAAGTTTAGATCGAACCATTAGCGACCACAATCAGCGTTGTCAAACAGTGGATTCAATTGTGTACGTTCCTGATTATGGTGATGAACACAGTGCTACCTTCTTTCAAGGTATTTGTGATGTGCAGCGTGAAGTTGATCGTATTCACAATCGCTTTAAAAATAACATTCTGGTTGAGAAGCAAGATAAACTTACCAGTTTAAAAGACAGCTTTGATAACGCCTTTGTGACCAACTTATGCCACGCTATCTACCAAGCCATTAGTGAAGGAAAACGCACGCTAGAAGATATGAATAACGAGCTGCGTCACCATAAATTTGGCACCGATAAAGAGTGTTATTGGTTCGATTGGGAGTGGGTGCCAGAGTTTAGAGATTATTGGAACTTCTTCGAAGAAGTCATCAAGAATCCATCCATTGGTGAAGGGCAAACGTTATTTGAGGTTGAGCTAAGCGCGAAGAGTACCAAGGTTCGCAGCCAGTTAATGGAAATGTTATTAAGTGATGACGAGCAAAAATCCATGCGTGAACTTGAACGCTTGTCGGATTATCGTAATTACCGCAGCTATGAAATTTATAAGCAACCTGAAGGTAAAGAGCCGATTGCACTTTCGCAATATGGTACTGGTTCGGGTGGTCAGTTAGAAACGCCTGCTTATATTATTCGTAGTGCCGCCATTACATCGGCCTTCCGTTTTAATAAAGGGGATACCCACCTGCGCATGGTTTTAGTGGATGAAGCCTTTAGTAAAATGGATGAGACTCGTTCGAAAGAAGTAATTAACTATTTAACCGAAAGCCTAGGCTTACAGTTATTGTTTATTATGCCGACGAGTAAGTCAGGTCCATTTATGGATTTAATTTCTAACCAGTATGTCTTCAGTAAAGTGCCGCTGGCCTCTGGTAAGCGTGGTGAATTAAATACCCGCGTATTGGTGGATCGTCAGCAGTGTAATAAAGAGAAGATTCAAGAGTTGTGGGCACATCACCGTCGAGTGGTGCGCCAACAAGCTGAACTGGACTTCATGGAAGAGTTTGCTTAGTACTTTTCAAGTACGCTTAAGCACTCTCGGTGTGAAGAGAGTGCTTAAGTGCCTAGGTTGATATGATCCCAAAATGGTTTATAAACTGTTAAGGGTATTTAATGTGGTTACTATTAAAAGGATTGAAGCTGGACGTTATATTGTTTCAGATGGGCGTATGATACTTAAGAGTGGTTCAGGTTGGTATATATTAACCGAACAAGGTGAGCGTGATTTTGGCCCAGTGGCGACTTTAACTTCAGTAAAGAAGTATGTTGATTCCGGTTCAGTTTTTCTTGGAGACCATAATTTTAATTCGAATTATGGTCGTAGACAAAGTAAGAGGGAGTATAATGTGTATTTAGCAGCTGAAGCCAAAAAAGGAAATTATCTACCTCTAATTTTAACTGTATTTACTATACTTGGCTTTGCAATTCTCATGAGTTTTCTTGATTCTCGATAAAGTCAAAAATCTAAGTTATATGATTAGAGGGCGCTAAGGATTAGTTTCTTCTTTTAATTTCTTACGCACATTCATTAACACCTTTCCATAAGTATTATCCGCACGGCGATCTCGCCCGCATCCCCAAAAGTAATCGTATGCACTGTTTTCTACGAGTTTTTTATCCCCTGTGGCTAATAGTCGTTCGGCTACTTCAGGGTAGGTTTTACATTTGGTGTAAATCGCACGGGTCATTAATACTTGTCTTAGTTTCTTCCAGCCCTTTTTCTTTTGAAGCAAACGCCATTTAGTGAACTTTTCCACTGACTTAGCGCTTGGTAGAGACAAAATTTTCGCTTGGATCTTCGGATTGTCGAAAAGCATAGCTTGATAGTAATGCTCGGCTGTTGACCATTGTTGATCTTCAAGTGTAAATGGATGTGTTGATGCACTGCCAAGCAGTTCACTTTCATCGTGCCTTGAAAAGAAAATATCGTTGACGTTTTCTTCTTCAAATAATCCAGCGGTCATAGGGTTGTCCAATACTGTGTGAGGATTGCTTACACTGCCATCTATTTATTGCAGATTAGTATAAGGGAAAGCGGTCATTTATGTACGTGTAATGCGTTTATGGTATGTCTCGACAGGTGGGAATGCAATCCACATTTTGTCTATCTATATACCCACGCCCCGTCATGCTAAGTTGACGGATTAGATTGCTGCATGATGTACTTTAAGTGTCCCATAGGTCGAATCATTTGTAGTTAGGCTGTAGTTCAGTTCAATGTTTTGCTAGGCTCAGAATATAATGTTGGGATGCATATAAATGGAAATATTAGAGAGTTGTGACACATTAGAGAGTGCACAGCCTGGGTTGTCTGAATTCGCCCAGGAGCTACGCATTGTCTATGACGAGGCCCGCCAGTTTTGTACGTTTGATGACAATAGTTTGGTGGATAGCTCTTCGTTTTATCAAAATTTGGTGGATCTCATTCATTCCGGTTTTAGCAATCTAGCTATTAATTACGAGCTTTTGTTAACGGGTGAAATCGGTGCGATTTTTGTTGTGGCGTTGATTCCATTATTGTTGGGTCTCTTTCTAGAAATTACCTTACTTGTTAGTCATAACCGTAAAGAGTTTCAACAGGAAAAACGCCAGCAAGCCAAACTTAAGCGTACCCATGGCTCGATGCTCGCCGATGCCGTGGCACAAGAAGCAAAAAAGATGGGCTGGTTCTATCGCACATTCACCTATATCGCGTTTGGTGTTCAGTTTATTTTGGTTATGTTGTTTTTTGTGACAGCCCCTGAATACGATAGAGATGTGTGGTGCGATGAACATAAAACCCAATATGCCATATTAAAATCAGGCTTAGAGACAGAGCGTTTGCAACAAAGTCAACGCCGCGCTAATTGTGAAATTCGCCAGGCGGTGGTGGCCATAAATCAATCGGTGGACACACTCGGAGACTTATTTTCAAAAGAAAATAATACCACCCTAACAAGACTGAAAAAAGTCAGCAGCTCAGTGAATGATTCGATTGCAAAACTCGACAGTACCAAACAAACCATTGATGGTTTTCAACAAGAGCTACAAAGTGCCAATAGTAATACAAAGAATGTATTAGAAACCTTAACTATCATGCAGGATATTGCACGCCAGCTAGGTTTGAATCCACCATTAAACGACAGGCAACAGGTTTTATTGAATCAAGGGCCAGTAAAAGAGCCTGCGTCGAGAAAAACATTGCCCATTATGTTGCAAGAGATTGAATCACAGCTTAACCAGAGGCCAGAGAAGTCTTGGTATGAGGCGCAGTTTGCCAGTAAGCAGCAGTGGCAAAGCTGGATGCGTGAACAACAAGATAAAAATAACCAGTTAGAGGCGCTGCTAAAACAACAGGCTAGTGTCATTGAAATAATTAGACAGCAGCAGGCGACAAAAACGTCTGAGCCGATGATTCAAGCCATTGCTGATAAGGTAGTACAAAGACTCAGTAAGCAGCCGCTATACCCTTTAATGATGACGCCTCAGGTTAACGGTAACAATCCGTAACCGACGGTGTTTGTTTATTAGGCTAGAATAAAAAAAGGCACACCGAGGTGTGCCTAAATACATGGAGGAGGACCATGAAAACTCTAGTCTTTATATTGATGCTCGTAATCTCAGTAAGTTCCCACTGTCGCGGATTGGACTTACGCTTATTCCAATACCCGGTTGAAGATGCGAAACAAAGTGCACAAAGCGCCTATCCGACGTTTGCAGCCTATATTTTTGGTGTAAACAAAGACCGTCGTATCCCGGGCGTATTGGATAAGCACATGAGTGTTATCAAGCAGAAGTATCGCATCAAAATCATGAATGAGTTTCGTTTGTATGAGCAGTCAGAAATGGGTATAGACGAAAAAATGTTACTAGAGCGTTATTGCACGCGTTATAACAGACAGTTGGTTAATTCCCTTGGATTATGACATTCTATACCCTTAAGTCATTAAGGGTGAGTGCATGCTATGTAATCCGGGCTGCGGTGCTTGCTGCATTGCTCCTTCAATTTCCAGTGCTATTCCTGGTATGCCAAACGGTAAGCTTGAGGGGGAACGCTGCATCCAGTTAGATGATGAGAATTTATGTAAAATTTTCGGTCAAGATGATCGCCCTAAAGTGTGTGAACAGTTCAGTGCAGAGCCTGATATCTGTGGGCAAAATGCGCAGCAAGCCATGGCGAACTTAATTGAGCTGGTCAACCTAACCTCTATTGACGTGAAGTAATCATGTATCGGATTAATGTGTATGTGCCGCTAGATTATGCCGAGGCCGTTAAGCATGCCATGTTTAATGCGGGAGCCGGTCGAATAGGCTTGTATGAACACTGCTGCTGGCAAACACTTGGGCAAGGGCAATTTAAACCCTTAGATGGCAATCAAGCTTTTATCGGTGAAACTGGGCGCTTAGAAAAGGTTAAAGAGTTAAAAATTGAAATGGTGTGCGAGGCCCAATATATCAAAACTGTGATAGTGGCGTTGAAAGCTGCACACCCTTATGAAGAACCCGCCTATGATATTTATCAAGCGTTAACTCTGGACGACGTTAGCTAGTCTTTTTCTTTAGACGGTTCTGAATGTCGATATCCAATACACGTGTTTCTATCTTGCCTGCTTGTAGGTCGTCTAAATAAAACTGTAAGGTTTTCTTTACGGTGGGGAAGGCGATCTCATCCCAAGGAATATCACTAAAGCTAAATAACTTCACTTCTAAGCTTTCACTGGTTTGCTGGGCGTGCTCAGGGCTATTCATATGTGCTAAAAAGAAAATATGTACTTGGGAAATGTGCGGCACACTGATGGATGTAAGTAGCTGTTCGCAATTAATGTCAATACCCGCTTCTTCTATGGTTTCTCGAGCTGCGCCGGCTTCAAGGGTTTCTCCTTGTTCCATAAATCCAGCAGGCAATGTCCAGTAACCTTTACGCGGTTCGATTGCTCGTTTACATAGCAGCACTTGATCTTGAAATACAGGTAAAGTGCCGGCGATGATTCTTGGATTAACATAGTGAATGGTGCCACATTGGCTGCAAACCGCTCGTGAGCGGTTATCCCCTTTTGGGATCTGGTAGTTCACTGGGTGGGCGCATTCACTGCAATACTTCATGGATTGATCCAAGGCCAATATGGCCGTCAGTATAACGGCCAATAGAAAGTGAACGCAAAGATTCTGATGTGGTTTATTGGATTAAAGCGCTTCAGATGGGAAGTTGAGAATTTTGGCAGGCTCAGGCTGACCTTGTGGTAAAGGTGCTTCACCTGTGTGGCCCTCAATAAATGTTTTAAGTTGCTGTAAGGAGTTGTGCATCATTTTGCTGATTTCAATGCAGGCTTGCATGGGGTTTTTACTCACAAGGCGTTGACCATCAATTTGAAATTGCAGGCCATGTAGGCGTTGGCGGTCGTTCGCAGAGGCTGCATTAATTACATCTCGAACCATTTCTAAGCGCAGTTGCTCTAAGGCTTCTGGGTCATTCTTGGCCATGTCTAACATGTGCTCAAAACTAGGTAGTGGCTTTTGCATGTGATGCATCTCAAATATCATGTAACAATGTGTACAGTTTACCAATCAATGGCGTGCGTCATAAGCTTGTCACGTTATCGGGTTCGTGCTTAGGGTAAACGTAAAAAAAGGGTCAATAATATGCCAATAGTGAATAAATTAATAAAATAGTCTTTAATATCAATAGCTTGAAGTTATTCCTAGAATGTAGAGACTGACTTTTAATCTTTTTAGGCTATACATACTCGATTGTTTAGGAGTAAATCTTATAAGCCAAAGAAAGAAAATGTGATGCAGCGCCCTTTTGTTAGCAGTGTTACATTAGGTCATGCATCAATGACGAAAATTGTTTAAAATATACGCAGTAGATGAGGTGGCCAATGGGATTAGATGCGTTAATTCATAAAGTAAAAGCCCACGAGCCAAGAATGTTAAACGATGTTCAGTTAGCCCAAGCTGGCGTTCTTGTGGCCATTACGGATGAGCCCGATCCCAAGGTGATACTGACTCTGCGCTCTGGTGACATGCCTACGCATAAAGGTGAAGTTGCATTTCCTGGAGGCAAGCGTGAAGACGGTGATGCGGATATCATCGCCACTGCTTTAAGAGAAGCCCAAGAAGAAATAGATCTAGACCCTATTGAGGTAGAGGTGATTGGCGTGCTTGATCAGGTTATTTCGCGTTATGGCTTTTTGGTGACACCTGTTCTAGCAATTGTGCCTCACAATGTATCCTTGAGTACGGACTCACATGAAATTGATGCGATTTTTAAAGTACCTTTGAGATTTTTCCTAGATGGTAAGCCGGATCAGATTGATCAATTTGGCAGTTTTCGTGGACCGCGTTGGTATTTCGAAGAGTACACTATTTGGGGGTTAACGGCGGTCATGTTAGCCGAAATGTTTAATCAATTTTTTGATGCTGAATTTGAATTACTGTTAGGCTCGTTAGACGGCTTAATGGAAAAATAACGTTCGAAAATAAAATAAAAATTTATAAAAATAAATAGGTGTGTTTATGATGTATGCATTAGCTGATCGAGATATTCAAGTACAGGGCGATGAGCATTTTATTGCTGACAGTGCACAGTTAATTGGTAATGTGATTTTGCACAACAACACATCAATTTGGTTTAACGTGGTGATTCGCGCTGATAACGATGTAATCACCATAGGTGAAAATAGTAATGTGCAAGACGGTGCCGTGTTGCATACGGACCCGGGATTTAAGCTAACTCTAGGGAAAGGTGTGACTATCGGTCATAAAGCTATGTTGCATGGCTGTGAGGTAGGCGACTACACTCTAGTGGGCATCAACGCAGTTGTGTTAAATGGCGCTAAAATTGGTAAACATTGTTTGATCGGTGCTAATACTTTGATTCCTGAAGGCATGATTATTCCTGATGGCTCCATGGTACTTGGTAGCCCAGGCAAGATAAAAAGAGAACTGTCGGAAAGCCAAAAGAAACAACTAGAATTAAGTGCCGCGCATTATGTTCATAATTCTCGGCGTTATAAAAAAGATTTAAAACCGAGTAAATTAATCGAACCGGTTTAAAAAAGGCTGTATTGAGAATTGTATGAGTCACGTAGAAAAAAATATATTAGGCATGATCAAATCACCTTGTTCCGCAGTATGTGCTTTGGATGAGAACGATATGTGTATCGGTTGTTATCGTACTGGAGATGAAATTACCAAGTGGGGTGCAATGGATAACGATGAAAAAATTAAAGTGCTTGAACATGTCAGTGAGCGAGAAAAAGCTTCCGGTAACCTGATGACATTTTAATATAGAACGAAGCCAGCAATAGCTGGCTTTTTTTTGCCTGAATTTTATGAATGCCGTTGTGAGTTTTGATACACTGAAGCCATTATTTAAGGAATACATCATATGTCTGTTGTTTTAGGTACGCCATTAAGTGCTGGTGCTAAAAAGGTTTTATTATGTGGAGCCGGTGAACTCGGCAAAGAAGTCGCCATAGAGCTGCAACGTTTAGGGGTTGAAGTGATTGCGGTAGATCGTTATGCCAATGCGCCTGCCATGCAGGTGGCGCATCGCTCGCATGTTATTAACATGTTAGATGGTGATGCTTTACGTGCCGTTATAGAAAAAGAAAAACCCGAGATGATCGTACCTGAATTAGAAGCTATTGCCACCGATACACTGGCGGATTTAGAGCAAGAAGGGTTCACTATTATCCCTACGGCAAAAGCCACTCAATTGACGATGAACCGCGAAGGCATTCGTTGCCTAGCGGCGCAAGAATTAGGACTTAAAACCAGTGCGTTTGAGTTTGCGGCGACGAAAGAAGAATACTTACAAGCTATTAATCACATAGGTCTACCTTGTGTGATCAAACCCATTATGAGCTCATCGGGTAAAGGTCAATCGCTATTGCGCGATGAAAGTGAGGTAGATGCCGCATGGAATTACGCTCAAGAAGGTGGCCGGGCTGGTAAAGGCAAAGTAATTATTGAAGGCTTTGTAGATTTTGATTTTGAGATTACGTTACTCACAGTTCGTCACCGTGATAATAACGGAGAAATGACCACGTCGTTTTGCGCACCTATCGGGCATCGTCAAGAAAACGGAGATTACCAAGAGTCTTGGCAACCGCAAGCCATGAGCGAGCAAGCGTTAAAAACGTCACAGATTATGGCAGAAAAAGTTACCACGGCATTAGGTGGTAAAGGTTTATTTGGTGTGGAATTATTCATTAAAGGTGATGACGTAATCTTTAGTGAGGTTTCGCCTAGACCGCATGATACCGGCTTAGTCACCTTAGTTTCACAAAACCTATCCGAGTTTGCCCTGCATGCCCGTGCTATTTTAGATTTGCCGATTCCAAGCATCAAACAAAATGGTCCAAGTGCATCAAGTGTGATTCTAGTAACGGGGGAAAGCCGAAATATAAACTTTGGTAATTTAGACAAAGCATTGTCGATCCCCAATACTCAACTGCGTTTATTTGGTAAGCCAGAAGTCAGTGGTACTCGCCGCATGGGTGTTGCGTTAGCGGTTGGTGATAGTATTGAGCAAGCAAAAGAACGTGCCATGAAGTGCTCAAATACAGTAACAGTCACTCTAGGTTAATACTGTTTATTTGAATCTAATAAAAACCATATTACTTAGGTGATATGGTTTTTTTATGCGCGTGATAAACCTATAGCCGTAATGCCGACCACGACAATGGCACCGCCAATTAATTGCACAGTATTCAAAAGTTGGCCTAAGAATATATAACCTAAAAATAAAGATGCAACAGGTTCAAAATTTAAAATAGGTGAGTTGCGAGCCATGTCGAGCTTGGGTGTTAATACAAAGAGTGTTGTAATAGCGATAGCGTATAGTAAGGCAAGCATGCTGAGTCCGATCCAACCCGCTTGATTATTCGGAAGACTTAAGCCGCCTGGGATGACGCCAATACCACCTGCCACAAGCATTAACATCACAACGATTGACATCATATAAGCACTGCGTACCGAGCCTGCAATGCTGGCGAGTTGGTATTGTGTGATCCACATAGTACAAGCTAATAATATAGCTGAGGTAATACCAAATATAACACCTAACAGCCAATCATTACTCATAGGTTCATTAAAGTTAATATCTAATACGAGTATTAACCCCGTTAAAACAACCATCAATAACGCGAATGTTTTTATGTTAGCTTCTTTCTTTCCTGTGCACCAATTAGCAATAATAAACATCATTGGCCAAGTGTTAACTAAGAGTAATGCCACTGCCACAGGTATCAGTGTAATCGCGGTATATAGGCTTAAACTTTGTGCAGCAATTAAAAAGCCTAACAGCAGCTGCCATTTAATTAGATGTGCGGGAATAGCCATGGATGCGTGACGAATTGTTACAATTGATAACATAAAAATTAATGAAAGTAGGCCTCGGGCTAATACGGCTAATAGTAAGCCTGTGCCGTTATCAAAGGCAAAGCGGGCCGCAATATGATTACCCGCAAAAAGCGTGGCACTCATAATAAGTAGGGCTATAGCCAATGGGCGAGGCAGAAAAAGTTGGTTAACTTGCACGATGGGATCCTATGCAAAAAATAATGCCCTAGAGAAAGAAGGTGTTTCATTTTCTAGGGCATGAGGAACTAGTGATGAGCTTTAGGTTTTGGTGATCTTTGCCGATGCAATAGTGTTGGCGCGTACCTTTAGAACTTCCACTTGGTATTCTTCAATTTTCAAGCATACATTGCTTTCAGGGATGGATTCTAAGCATTCAATGATCAACCCACTAAAAGTTTTAGGCCCGGTTAATGGTAGATCAAAAGTAAGCGCTTTATTTAATTCACGAATGGTCGTTGTGCCATCTACAATAAAGCTGCCATCATCTTGGGGAGTAATGTCTTGGCTAGTGGTTGAAATATCACTGGTAAAGTCGCCGACAATTTCCTCTAGGATGTCTTCAAGTGTCGCAATACCTTGAATATTACCGTATTCATCAACCACCATAGCAATGCGGCGCTGTTCCGTCTGGAAATTAAATAGTTGATTGTGTAATTGCGCAGTCTCAGGAATAAAATAAGGCTCACGGGTTACTTGTAATAACTCGGCTTTATTGAACTCATCTTGCGCTAAAATTTTTGCTGCATTACGCATATGTAATACACCAATAATATTATTAATGTTGCCTTTCCATACTGGTAGACGTGTGTGCTGGCTGGTGCGCATGATTGTTTCAATATCTCGAACGTCATCATCTAAATCAATCCCAATGATCTCATTACGGGGCACCATAATATCGTTCACGCGAACCGTTTCTAAATCTAAGATAGATAGCAGCATCTGCTGGCGGCGAGGGGGAATAAGGGCGCCGGCTTCGTGAACTAGTGTTCTGAATTCTTCAGTGCTGAGTAAGTCTTTACTGCTCTGATCTAATTTTAACCCAGTGATTTTAATCAGGATATTGGCGATACCATTTACCACATAGACAAAAGGCATCAGTAAAATAAGCAGTGGCTGCAACAAATAGCTGGCAGGATAGGCGATTTTTTCAGGGTGATTGGCAGCGATAGTCTTAGGTGTCACTTCAGAGAAAATCAGAATGACCAAGGTTAATAAAATGGTAGCAACGGTGACGCCTAGTTCTGGATTATTTACCCAGATGCGCTGAGCAATAATGGTGGAAATAGACGCGGCTGCAATATTAACAAAGTTATTGCCGATTAAAATCACGCCAATAAGACGGTCGGTACGGTTAAGTAAGTGTGAGGCTCGTTTCGCGCCACCGTGACCTTGCTTGGCTAAATGGCGCATGCGGTAACGGTTGAGGGACATCATGCCTGTTTCAGAACTGGAGAAGAAAGCAGAAAGGATGACAAGAAAAAATAAAGCTGCAAATAGCAGGCTTAATGGTATGTCGCTCACGAAGCGGTCCTAGTGACTAAAGTTGGCGGCTAGTGTAGCAGAAAACACCTGTAACCAAAGATTTAAAGCCATTAGATTGATAGGGTCTAAATGTGGATTCTAGCGCTTAAGGATAATCTCAAAGACCAGCTTACTGCCGAAAAAGGCTAAGACCAGCAGGCCTGTACCCACTAGAGTCCATTTGCTGGCCACATTGCCACGCCAGCCAAGGCGCCAGTGACCAATCAATAAAGCGCTGTAAACCACCCATGCCATCAGGGTAAAGGCGGTTTTGTGTACTAAATGCTGAGCGAATAAGTCATCTAAGAATAAGAAACCAGATACGATGGCGAGGCTCAGCAATAAAGTACCGATACTGATCATGTCGAATAAAAGACGATCCATAGTTTGCAGGGGAGGCAATACCCGCATGATACCGGTCATGTGTTTATGTTTAAGCTGATAGTCTTGCACCATGAGCAACACCGCTTGAAAAGCCGCAATACTTAAGACGCTATAGGCCATGATGGACAGAATAATATGGCTCATTAAGCCAGTGTCATATTGCTTGATCGGTTGGCTTTGTGTGTTAAAAGCTAGGTTGCAAGCCATGATAATGACAGCCATAGGGAAGACCCCAAGAAACAAACTCTCTAGTGGCTTGCGCAAAGCGCTGATTAAGATCAAGGTGCTGATCACCAGTGAAATCAATGAACCCACGTGGAAAAAGCGCAGATCCATGGTTTGAGTAAATAGTGGCGTTAACCAAGCAAGACCGTGAAATACAACAGCAAGCGAACCCAAGCTCAATACCCGCTTACGAGATTGTTGAGAAGGTTGGCGAATAGCTGAGTATTGGACAAAGCTGCTGGCCAGATAAAAACTAATGGCAATAAGTGCGAACAGCGTAACCATATGAATGGTGATTCCCTAAATACATGGGTTGTTATTATGTTGGCCGTCACTATTTCTAAAAGCCGGAGCACAGAAGAGTGAGTTATGCGGCGCTTACCTATATAATACCGGACAATTGTGCACATAGATGCGCCAGATGTATAGAGTTCCCTAGGTTTAACTGAGCCTAATACGTCTGGCCTAAAGAATAGAGACACGAAATATGTTTGATAACCTGCAAGATCGTTTAAATGGCGCCCTGCGTGCCATTAGTGGCAAGGCCAAAATTACCGAAGAAAACATCAAGGATACATTGCGCGAAGTGCGCATGGCGTTGCTAGAAGCCGACGTAGCCTTGCCTGTGGTGAAAGAATTCACTAATCAGGTGAAAGAGCGCGCCATCGGCAGTGAAGTCTTAAAAAGTCTAAGCCCAGGCCAAGCCCTACTTAAAATCGTGCACGAAGAATTACAAAGTGTCATGGGGGATGCCAACGAAGGTCTAGATTTAGCCGCTAAGCCACCTGCCATCATCTTAATGGCGGGTCTACAAGGCGCGGGTAAGACCACCACGGTTGCCAAGCTTGCTAAGTACTTACAAGAACGTGAAAAGAAAAAAGTCATGGTGGTGTCGGCTGATGTATACCGTCCGGCGGCTATTAAACAGTTAGAAACCCTAGCAAACGAAGTGGGTGCTCAGTTCTTCCCTTCGGATATCTCACAAAAGCCTGTTGATATTGCCATGGCTGCCATAAAGGAAGCCAAGACTCAGTTTGCTGATGTATTGATCGTGGATACTGCCGGTCGTTTGGCCATTGATGAAGCCATGATGGCTGAGATTCAAAACCTGCATAAAGCCATTAATCCTGTAGAGACTTTATTCGTGGTGGATGCCATGACAGGTCAGGATGCGGCAAATACAGCTAAAGCGTTTAACGAAGCGCTACCGCTAACGGGTGTGATATTAACCAAGGCTGATGGTGATGCTCGTGGTGGTGCAGCATTATCGGTTCGCCAGATTACAGGCAAGCCCATTAAATTTATGGGGATGGGTGAAAAAATTGAGGCCTTAGAGCCTTTCCATCCTGATCGTGTCGCGTCTCGTATTTTGGATATGGGTGATGTATTAACCCTGATTGAAGAAGCTGAGCGCAAGATAGACAAAGAAAAAGCCGATAAGCTGGCGAAGAAGATCAAAAAAGGCAAAGGCTTTGATCTAGAAGACTTCCGTGATCAATTGTTACAAATGAAGAGCATGGGGGGCTTGATGGGTATGATGGATAAATTACCCGGTATGGGTAACATGAGTCAGGCAGCAGGTCAGATGGACGTGGCAGAAAAACAGTTATCGCAAACTGAAGCTGTGATTAATTCCATGACACCTCTAGAGCGTCACTTTCCAGATAAGATTAATGGCTCGCGCAAAAAGCGTATAGCGGCGGGTTCTGGTACGGACATTCAAACCATTAACCGCGTACTCAAGCAGCATAAGCAAATGCAAAAGGTTATGAAAAAAATGACCGGCAAAGGCGGCATGCGCAAAATGATGAGTGCCATGGGCGGAGGCGGTGGCCCAGGTGGAATGCCTGGCGGTGGTATGCCACCGGGTATGGGTGGTGGTGGCTTCCCATTTAAATAATATGTCCTAGTTCCAAAAAACCTCGATGCGAAAGCTCGAGGTTTTTTTGTGTCTGTTATTTGAGTTGGGTTGTGTGTCTGAAGGATTAAGCCATTGAGCTTGATGGGTAAAAAGGGCAAACTAAGCGGCTTATTATTTTCCACTAATCGGTTGTTTTTTATCCAATGGATCAGCAAGTCGAAAACATAAAAATGCCACCCAATTCAGCTGATGCCGAGCAATCGGTGATTGGTGGTTTGATGCTGGATAACCGAGCCTTCGAAGTAGTCTCTGAGCGTCTACAAACGGATGATTTTTATCGCCATAGTCACCGCCTTATTTATCAAGTCATTTGTACCCTTGCTGAAAAAGACAAGCCCTTTGATGTACTGACATTAAGTGATGAGCTTGAAGGCCTAGAAGAATTAGGCAACATTGGTGGTTTAGATTACTTATCTGATCTCGTGGAACGTACTCCATCAGCCGCGAACATCGCCGCGTATGCCGATATAGTAAAAGAAAAAGCCTTACTGCGCCGTCTAGCTGAAGCCGCGACCGATATTGCAAGTAGCGCCTACAGCAATAAAGGGCAAGACCCACTAAGTTTAATCAGTGATGCAGAAAAGCGCATTGCAGAAGTAGCAGAAGGGGGTGGCAAAAAAGACTCTGGTCCTGAGCACGTTAACCCTATCATGTCCCGTACCCTTGAAAAGATCGAAGAACTTTTCAACATGGAAGACGGCCTGACGGGTTTAACCACAGGCTTTACCGATTTAGACAAGCGCACCAACGGTTTTCAAGCTGCCGACTTGGTAATAGTAGCGGGTCGACCTTCTATGGGTAAGACCACCTTTGCCATGAACTTATGTGAAAACGCCTTACTTGAATCTGGACGTCCTGTTCTTGTATTTAGTATGGAGATGCCCAAAGAATCCATTCTAATGCGGATGTATTCATCGGTTGGCCGTATTCCATCTAACAAATTACGCAGCGGCAAGCTGGATGAAGAAGATTGGCCTAAGCTAACCTCTGCATTCAATATGCTAAAAGATAAACCCCTTTATATAGATGATACCGCAGCCTTAACACCGCAAGAAATGCGCGCACGTTGTCGTCGTGTTTATCGTGAAAATAATAATGACTTAGCACTAGTGATGGTCGATTACCTTCAACTAATGACGGTTGCCGGTAAAAGTGAAGGGCGTACTCAAGAAATATCTGAAATATCCCGTTCATTAAAAGCCATTGCTAAAGAGTTTGGTTGTCCAGTGGTTGCGCTTTCTCAGTTAAACCGCTCACTAGAGCAACGCCCTAATAAACGCCCAGTTATGTCTGATTTGCGTGAGTCTGGCGCCATCGAGCAAGATGCAGATATCATTGCGTTTATTTACCGTGATGAAGTCTACAACGAAGACTCACCAGACAAGGGTATTGGTGAAATTATCATAGGTAAACACCGTAACGGTGAAATCGGTACTGACCGTTTAGCTTTTATTGGTAAATATACACGCTTCGAAAACCTTGCTGCAGGGTTTTATGAAGGGCGTGAGTTTGATGATGAATAATTAGTAAAATAAAAAAATAAAAAACTTATAAAAATAATAAAGTATAAAGGACTATTTCATGCTGTTGCGTTCACTTTTTCTGCTATTTTTTTCTTCGCAGGTTTTTTCTGTCGGAGTTTGTATCGATTCACCGCTTTTAATTGAAACCATAAGGTACGTAGATATTAAGGATTCACAGGGTAATGGTGCGCTTGAGCCGTTAGAATCAATTGAAACTTTCAATTCAGTAGATAAATGCAATAACGTTGAGATATTAGCATTTGTAAATCATTCAAATAGTGCGGTTTCTCTATTGGTTAAAGATAAAAAGAATATAATATATAGATACACAAAAGATGGCACTACAAGTGATGAATTGATTCCTCCTTTTTCTGGCTCTAGTTTTGATATGGCCTCATTTTCATATAATAAAATATATGTGTATGACAGCGTGGATCAAATTTTGTATTTCTGGGATGGGCAATCTGATACATGGGTAGACGCCTCAACAGTTTATTTTTTACCTTCTGGGTTTTATTCAAGTTTATTCACGGTAGGGTACTCAACGTATATTTCAATTGATGCTGGTGATACTCAAGGTATTTGGAAGATAGCAGAGGTAGCGGAAAAAATTTCAGATACTCCAGTGAGCCAAGGCCGAGTGTTATTAACGCATAATGGTTTAGCTCAGGCCATTAGTGAAGGCGATGGACGTATCATATTAAATTATTTGGATGGTGATGTTAGTGCTCGAATATTTGATTTAAACGGGTACTTTGTAAATTTTCAGTCATTTAAATTCGAATCCGGAACTCTATTTTATTTTGTTGGGGAAAGTGACTTTAAACTTTATTGGGATGGCATTAACAATTTCACAGATGGCTATGTACAAAAACCAGAAAATTTCACTTTATTCAAAGGTTGTTTTGGTGTTAGTAATGGTGCTGTTTGTAGTTTTATATCTGAGGAGGGTAAGACTCAGTTTTATCGAATAGACGGTAAGAAGATGGTTCTAGATTCTGAAATAGATTCGGTTGAGTTAACAAATAGTAGTCATCCAATTACCGCGTACTTTATGGCTGGTAAGTATCGTTATATTACAGCAGTAAATATACAATCTAAAGAGCACTTCCTTTATCGATATAGTGTTCTGGGTGGTTTGGAAGTTGTTTCAAAAATAGGGGCACAGAGTGAAATCAGTTACTCATCTATTTTGACTAAATCGTTATTGTCTGAATTTTTGTGGATCATAAAAGATGATAGTAGAACTGGGTTGTACGGGGTTAAGTTATCTGGGAATGTTGAATTAGAAAATATTATAGAAGTTGAAGAAGAGATTGGTGAACCTTTAGAGGGGCGCGAAGAAACCTCAAATGAGGGTGATGAACCAATACCTCGCGCTGAATTAAGTGGTGTCATTTCTGTGTATTACTTATTTTTAATAATGTTGTTGCTTATTATAGGTAGACGAAAAGCCTAATTGTATAAGAGATATAAAAAACGGGAGTCACGTTAACGTGACTCCCGTTTTTTATATCTATCAAGTATTAAACAATTATGTTTTGCTGCGCATTATTCCTTCGCATTGAATTACTTTAAAGCCATTTTCTTTTGCAATCGTAGTAACCCCTTTGAAATTTTCACGCAAGATGACTTCATAGTTTAAAAACTCATTGGCAACAATCAAAAGCTTGCCGCTTAGCTTTAAGTATTCCTTTGCTTCTTTCAAAAAGGTTTCGGTGACGTTGTAGTCAGTCTTAATGCCTTGATGGAACGGCGGGTTGCTAACGATCCAATTATACCGACCTTCAATATTACTAAAGCCATCGCTGGCAAACGCTTCGGTGAGTTCAATATTATTGGCTTCGATATTAGCTTGTGCACTCTTGATAGCTAAAAAATCATCGTCAATCATTTCGATTTCTTCGTATTCACGGTTTTGACTGATGTAGCTGGCGATCGTGCCGGTGCCGCATCCAAAATCTAAAATACGACCTTTAATCTTACGTGGTAAATTTTTCAATAAGACTTGTGTGCCTTTATCTATCTTTTCTTGGCTGAATACACCAGGCAGTGAGCTAAGTGTTAAATTATGTTCGTTTTCGTGGCTGATAAAATAGTCATTTAAGTTGAACGTAGTTTTACGCTGAGGTCCTTGCGCACAGACGATTGCGCTGTGCTTACCCATGGCCATTTTTTCGATGCTATTAAAGTCATCTTTAAGGTTCTTGCCTAAACTCTTAATGCCGCCTTTGTTTTCACCTACAAACCAAATTTCACCATCTGGAGTCAGAGCACTCATGGCGTAATCTAAAACGTATTGCAGGCGGGCTTTGGCTTTAGGCAAGTAAATCACTATGTGTGAATACTCTTGAGTCAATGGTGCACATACATCCTTGCAGGTGTAACCCATATCTTGATACTGCTTTTGCACCGCATAACTGAAGCTGGTTACGTGCCAGGCTGATTCACTTAACTCGTGAGCTAAATCATCACGAGGAGGGTTAATCAGTAGTGCGTTCTGGGGTAGATCTTGTTGCAGCAAAAGCTGGCTTGGCAGGGTTAGGCTCATTGGGCGTCACTTTAAATTCAATTATGCTATTGTAGTGAAAATGGCCTGTTTCAGCCAGTAAAGGCTTAGCTATGAAGGCTTGAAAATTGGGAAAGATAAATGCAGAGGAGAAATGAGGTGTGCTAGAAGTAAAGCAGGGTGCTTATTATATAAGCACCCTAATCTCATTAAAACTTAAACACAGCGTTAAGCTGGTAAGACTGAGATAAATCTTTATTTACGTACTCAAGGCGCAGTAGGGCTTGTTGGTTTAGGCGATATTGTGCACCAAAACCCATTAGTAGGCCGTCATCACCACCTAGGCCATAACCCAAGCGTGCAATGGCAGATAAGTTGTTGTTTATTTCAGGCAAGTCTTTTGTCGCTACGCCGGCAGCCCATACACCATCGGCATCGTCATCAGAGCCATCGTAAAACTCATCGCTTTGAAT
>JAWUYY010000093.1:0-52012 GCA_034110565.1 Bermanella sp.
GGGGCCATGGCCACATCAGGAGATTACCGCAATTATTTTGAAATGAATGGCCAGCAATATAGTCATACTATTGATCCTTTTACGGCGAAGCCAGTTAAGCATACACTGGCATCTGTGACGATAATTGATGATACATGTGCCCGTGCCGATGCGCTGGCCACTGCTATGCTTGTAATGGGGGCTGAAAAAGCCAAAGCCTTTGCTGCACAGCATGATATAAAAGCGTATTTAATAGAACGAAGCTCTACAGGCTTTGATGAATATTCAACGCCAGCTTTCATTAGCTGGCAAGCAAAGTGAGGTTTTCCCTATGGGGATGATAATAGTTGTCTTTGTTTTCATGTTACTTGTCATTGCATTGATGTCAGTTGGCGTTTTGCTTGGTAAAAAGCCGATTAGTGGCTCTTGTGGTGGTATGAGTGCCATCGGGATGGAGTCTGCTTGTGATGTATGTGGTGGTGACAAGCAGAAATGCGATACAGAAAATGAAAAAGTGGCTGCCAAGGTGACTGCTGATTTAGGGTACGATGCAAGCCAAAAATAATATGGATAAGGAGTGAGTGAATGGCTGATTACCATTATGACGTCATTGTAATAGGAACAGGACCCTCTGGTGAGGGCGCTGCAATGAATGCAGCCAAAAAAGGTAAGAAAGTAGCCGTCGTTGAAGAGGCTCCAGTTGTCGGTGGGAACTGTACTCATTTTGGCACGATACCGTCGAAAGCTTTGCGTCATTCGGTTAAGCAAATCATTTCTTATAATACTAACCCCATGTTTCGTGATATTGGCGAGCCTAGGTGGTTTAGCTTTCCTCGAGTATTAAAAACGGCCGAACGCGTCATAGCCAAACAGGTGAAGCTTCGCACAGAGTTCTATAGTCGTAACCGTGTTCATTTGTATCATGGTCATGGTAGCTTCATTGATGGTCATACAATTGAAATAACAGATGGCCCTGCATCAAGCACCCGTTTGCATGCAGATCAGATTGTACTGGCAACAGGCTCTAGTCCGTTTCGCCCAGCGGGTGTCGACTTTAAGCACGAGCGAGTTTACGACTCTGATACGATTCTAAAGCTGGAGCACACACCAAGAACCATGATTATTTATGGGGCAGGGGTAATTGGTTCAGAATACGCGTCTATTTTCAGTGGATTGGGCGTGAAGGTTGATTTGATTAACCCAGGTGAGCGTTTATTGCCTTTCTTGGATGATGAAATTTCTGATGCCTTAAGCTATCACTTACGCGATACAGGTGTATTGATTCGGCATAACGAATTATTTGATTCAGTTGATACCGATGAAAATAGCGTCACTATGCACTTTAAGTCGGGTAAGCAAGTTAAAGCCGATGCTTTATTATGGGCAGCAGGTCGCAGTGGTAATACGCAGAATCTTGGGCTGGAGCATGTGGGTATTGAGCCTAATAGCCGTGGACAATTAGAGGTCGATGAAAACTACAAAACCAGCGTAGATCATGTTTATGCCGTTGGTGATGTGGTGGGTTGGCCTAGCCTTGCAAGTGCAGCTTATGATCAAGGTCGAAGTGCAGCTGCGCACTTGGCTGGTGATGATGATTATTGGTTTGTAAGTGATGTACCTACCGGCATCTATACGATTCCTGAAATCAGCTCTGTTGGTAAAACTGAACGTGAATTGACCAATGAAAAGGTCCCTTATGAGGTTGGCCAAGCTTTTCTTAAAAGTATTGCCCGCGCTCAAATTACAGGGGAAAGTGTTGGCATGTTGAAAATTTTATTTCACCGTGAAACTCTACAAATATTGGGTATCCACTGCTTCGGTGACCAAGCGTCTGAGATTATTCATATCGGTCAGGCCATTATGAAGCAAGAAGGTGCAGGTAATACATTGCGTTATTTTGTTAATAACACGTTTAATTATCCAACCATGGCTGAGGCATATCGTATTGCCGCTTTAAATGGTTTGAATCGTCTGTCATAACATTGATATGAAAAGTTTAATAGCGGGCATTGCCCGCTTTTTTTGTGCCTGATATTTGAACCCTTAGAGAAAAATTAAATGATCTATTTTTATTTTGATACCTTGAACACATTTAGCTAGTCGGCAAATACTCATTTCTAATACTATATGCTTAAATATTATTTGAACTGAATTTAGAAGTAGTTTTTATAATAAGTAGTGAATTCCTATGGCGTTGATTAAATACTTACAAATTTTAGCAAAGCACGATGGCTCTGATTTGTACTTGAGTACGGGGGCACCCCCAAGTGCTAAATTCCAAGGAACCTTAAAACCTTTAGGGCGAGAGCCATTAAAGTCTGGGCAAATTGCTAAAATGATTGAAGCCGTAATGGATGACGATCAAACAAAAGAATTTGAGCAAGAGCTTGAATTGAATATGGCGATTAGCTTGCCTTCTGGTGGTCGTTTTCGTTTGAATATGTTTCGCCAGCGTAATGAAGTCTCATTAGTTGCCCGTAATATTGTGACTGATATTCCTCGATTTGATGATTTAGGCCTACCTGAAGTTTTAAAGAAAGTGATTCTTGCTAAGCGCGGATTAGTACTTTTTGTTGGCGGCACAGGTTCTGGTAAATCTACCTCGTTAGCCTCGTTAATTGATCATAGAAATACCCACGTCCCGGGCCACATTATTACGATAGAAGATCCTATCGAATTTGTGCATACACACAAACGTTCGATTATTAATCAGCGTGAGGTTGGAGTGGATACAAAGAGTTTTAAGGCAGCATTAAAAAACACATTACGCCAAGCACCGGATGTCATTTTAATTGGTGAAATTCGTGATAAAGAAACCATGGAACACGCCTTAGCGTTTGCCGAAACAGGCCATCTCGCCATATCAACTTTGCATGCTAATAATGCGAACCAAGCTTTGGATCGTATTATTAACTTCTTTCCGGAAGAACGTCATAAACAGTTATTACAAGACTTAGGTTTAAATTTACAGGCTATCGTGTCTCAACGCTTAATACCGACAGTTGATGGTAAAAGAATAGCAGCGGTGGAGGTGCTGTTAGGTAACAAGACGATTCAGGATTTAGTGTTTAAAGGTGATACAGATGGCATTAAAGAAATTATGGCTAAGTCCGAAAACCTAGGTATGCAAACGTTTGATGCTGCACTTTTCAAATTGTATCAGTTAGATAAAATTTCATTGGATGAAGCACTGAAGAATGCTGACTCAGAAAACAATCTGCGTTTACGTATTAAACTTGCAGAAGGTACGCAGAGTGATAATGCAAGCTCGATGTCTGGGTTGTCACTACAGAAAACACCAGAAGAAATGGCCAGTGAAGCCCGAGTCAATCAAGAAGAGAAAGAATTGGCAATGTTAATGGCCAATGCGGGTTGATGCTAGGTAAGTAAAAAAAGCCGCAATTTAGCGGCTTTTTTATCTCAATTATTTTACCAAACTTAAAAATTTAGCATTAATATTTTTTGCAAAATAAGCGAGACCAAATTTATTTAGATAATCTTCGCGATTAAGCTCCATGGCGTTTGCTTGGATTTCATCCAAATCAAATGTTACACCTTCGGCTTTATATAGCTCTTCTAAGTATCCCATATATGGGCTTAGGTCCATTAGCATTACCACCGCACCAACATCCGGCTTTACGTCACCATTAGTGGCATCGTCTAAGGTTACTTGAATAATCTCAGGGGTTTCATCATTGCCAGTGTGTACTTTACGAGCACGCACTTTCTGTGTGGCCCAGTAATAGGCAAGCTCTTTGCTTTGTGTCAGGTATATTGGTTCTTTTCTTTCGGTGTAGCTATTACCAATGGTAGCCATGGCTTTCTTAGTTACCTGGTTGATTTCACTGTCGCCAGAGCGCTTTAAGCCTTGCTCAAGTATTGGCTTAGTTAAGCCAGAGGTGGTGCCGTGATACCAGATGTTGCTTGTTTTAAAGCCAGTATCTGTTAATAGGGTTGCAGCGTCTTGTAGGTGTTTAGGGGTATCAATATTCGTGGTCATACATACTCCGATAGCAGGACCAACGGGCATTCAGTGCCGAGGTCAATTTGCGCGGCATTATATCAAAATTATACCCAATTGTTATCTGCAAACTTGCAGTGTATAGCACCATTTTCTGGCTGGGTATTCGATTTAGTGCTTAAGTATGCCCTTGGCTAAGGGGCCGTAAATTGCGTTCGTATTGACTCAAGACGTTTACGATTAACACCAAAGTCACTGTAACCAAGTCTTGAAGCCGAGCGCATTTGGATCTGGCTGTCTTCTAGAATGAACTCTACGTCATCCACAAATCCCCAGAATGAAGATGAATATTGTGCTCGTATGTAGGTGGATGAACTTGCTGTAATGGCGGTGTTGTCTTCCTTAGATATAAGCTCAGTTAATTTTAGATGCTTCTCTTTAATACTCAGGTTTGACTGAATAGGAGCAATAAAATGATTACCTTGTTTATCGTCATAACTTGATACGCAATTAGGTTTGCTAGGGCAGAGACTTAATTGCTTGGGGTCAGAAAGTAAGCTCTTAGGTGGTTGGCCTGCGCATGCGCTTAGCAGACTAAACATAAATAGTGCGGCTGGAATAAGTTGCCACTGTTTTGTGTTCATTTTTGATCCACCTAATTAAGCGAGGCTTGCTAGATTTAATGTATAAGTGCGAGAGTTGTACTTAACCCTGCGTGTGTATGTATTCTAAAGCAGTTGTTTTAAAATAGCGTACTTTTCTATACGGTAAGATTACAGGATTAGGGTCTATCACTTCTATTTCTATTTCATTTTTTATAGCGATATCGAGAGCAATATTAGTTATGTTGACGCTAAAAGATGTGCCGATAAAGACCATTTTATCGGCTAGCGTCATACGTTGTTGGGCTTCGTCCATTCGGTACAAATCGGTATAGTACTCATCGAATAATAAGACAAAGGGTTTGTAGCTTTTATTTAACTCAGGTTTACCATGAATATTAAAATGCTCAAGTAAGGATGTTTTTAAATCTTGCTCATTTATTTTATCCCAAGGTGCATCCAGTATCGCTGCTACTGCTCCTTGTTTATGAAATAATGTCATTTTATCTAGGCGACCATGTATCGGAATGTAGTTTTTATTGCCTGCCTTGCCGTCAAGTCCATCAATGTTTTGGGTAATTAAATTCTTGTTGGCCAGCCAATAATGAACATCATTAGGTCCATGGTTTCGATAAGTAGCAAAGCGATGATAATACCAAGCCAAAAACTCTTCTGGCTGCTTCACGTACATGGAACGTGTGGCCATTTCCATAGGCGTGTAGTTTTTACTGCCAACGGTCCAAAAACCATCTTCACCACGAAACGTAGGAATGCCACTTTCTACGCTGACACCAGCACCGGTAATGTATAGCGTATTCATGCCTCGGCTTCTTGATGAGTAAGTGAGGTTAATACTTCTCGAGCGGCTTGAGGATAGTCACTAATAATACTGTCGACATTGGAGCGATATAAACGGCTCATATCATCAGCATCGTTCACTGTCCATACACTGACTTTTAACCCTTTGCCTTGTGCCTTTTGAACATAACTTGATCGGGCTAGGCTTTTGTTTAAGCAAAGGTGTGTGCACTCTAGAGCCAGTGCTGTGCGCAGGCCATTAGGTAATGGCCATTCTTGAACGTAACCCCGCTCTATGTGTGGAAGGCTGCGTTTAAATGCTCGTAGAATACCAATGTGCTTTGATGTGATTACCACCTTGTCTTGCAATGAATAGTGTTCAATTAGTTGTGCCATGGGTTGCAGGAAACCTGGATTGGTTGTAAGTGTTTTGATTTCAAATTGCCAGTGAACAACATTAGGGCAAGCAACAACAACCTGCTCTAAAGTTGGGATGCCTTGTTTCGTGCCTTTTAATAAGGTTGAGCCTAAAACATGCGCGGTGCTTTTGCTGACACGTAGTTGACTGCCGGCTAGGCGTTTTAATTTTTCATCATGTACGACCATTAATTGACCATCGCCGCTTAAGCGTACATCTAACTCAAAGCGATCAATGCCATGATTAGCGGCTAATTGGAACCCGGCTAAGCTGTTTTCCATGGCGACCCCTTTGGCGCCTCGGTGACCATAAATTTTCATAATGTATTAAAAAACCCTATTGATTGTATCTGTGTACACGAATGCTGGGTAAAAAAGGCGTGTCTTCAATTTTACGGTCGCTGCGTACGGCTCTTTGTCTTTGTTGTGGTGGTTCGATTTCAGGTTCGTTATGTTGTGGTAACTTTCGTTCTGCACTGGCTTTAAATAAAATAGGTAACGAAATATTCATGGCGTGACGTAGAGGGGCTTCGCCATCCTCATAAAATAAATTAGCTCGCATAGTTGGAGCCAAGTTTTGCACTTTTGCTAAGGGTGTATGGCTGGCTAATTTACTCACAGCAGATAACTGAGCTTGTATATGAGGACTACTGGTATCTAAACGCGCTAATGCATCATAGGCCTGTTGAACGCTAATTTTTTGAATGCTGCGTCCTGAGTGATACCAATTAAACCCAATTCTGGAAGGTGTGCGATCTATGACGGTCATGGTGCGCCAAGTTTGTTTTAAATGCAGTCGGCTTAAACCTGAAAAATGTAACTGTTCTTGTAGGGAAGGGTGACGGTTAGCCAGTTGTCCTTTTAATTCTAACCAGTCTTGTTTGTTTTGTTTTTGTAATGCCTGAACCTGTAGTTTGAATGTATCTTTTAATGCATTAACTGAATGGGCGAGTGCTAGCGTGGACTCGGGGACGGCGATATATCCGAAACAGCTTCGGGTTTCTCGACCGTCTTGTCCATCTTGATACCAGAAGTCCATTAGCATATTGCAAGCTTTGTCTAAGGCGTTAATTGCTTGAGATTGCTCAGCTTGTGTTAAAGGTAACCATAAGCCTTCATGGGACGAGCGGATGCTTTCACAAAGTGATTGGGTGCTGTCCACAAGAGAATCAAATGTGTTTATTAAGTCGGCCGTATTCATCTTTATACCGTTATCTTTTGTGTAAGCATAGCGCCTAAAAAAGTCTTTGAATAGGGGGTATTGGATGAAATTAAGTGTTTGTGTCGATAATGGATCATGCTTTTAGCATGGTATGAAAATGTGACAGTTCAATGACTGTATAGCTATAAAAAAGACAAATTTAATAACACCATTCGCAGAGCTAATAGTGTAAGTAGACCTTTGAATAGTAAATCAAAGATGCGATCCGGTACTTTTCCTCGAATTTTGTTTCCTAAGAATGAACCCAGTACCGCAGCAGCACTTAGGATCAATAGTAGATTAAGGTGATCCCATAGACTCACTCCCAGCACGCTAAACAGAATGACCTTGATAATATGGCTGGTACTCATAATGACTGCATTGCTGGCGACTATGGCGTCTTTTGTGAGGCCTTTTGCTAACAGCAGTGCGTTAGTTAGAGGGCCTGTAGCGCCTAATAACATTCCCATGCTGCCTTGCAGTAACCCGGTGCCAAAGAGTGCGTTAGGCAATGAGCGGGGCAGTGATATGCTCGTACCCCATGTAAGGTACAAGATATAAATTCCCATGATGGGCTGCATCCACTGCCAGTTAGTATGCTCTAAGGCAGGCGTGATAAGTATGGCACCGAGTATGGTGCCTATTACGATGGGGGAAATGACTTTCCATTGTATGTGCCCAATAGCCAGAACGGCTCGACTGCTATTACTGCTTATTTGAATGACGGCATGAATAGCAATGAGCAATGGCAGATCAATATAGATTGCTAATAATGCGAATAGCATTAACCCTCCTCCTTGGCCCAATACCGCCGCAAAGCCACTGGTAAAAACAGTGGCCAATGCCAGCATAAAGAAATCGGGAGTCGCCAGGCTAATCACGTTGTTGAGCTATCCAATTTGAAATTTTAGGGGCTAACTTACCACTGCATTTAACCCAGTTTAAATGACCCGTATTTGCGATATTCATTTCGAGTGAACTGGTACGAATGTGTATCTTTGATGCGCGTGAAAGCTTATCTAAAAATTTTACGGTGGTGCTGTGTGGGGAGTGCTTATCTCCATCAAAGCTAATGGCTAAGACGGGCTTTTGCATCTGAGTTAAATAACCATCTAATACCTTGTAGCCTTTATCTTGCTTAATTCTGTAGCGACCAGTGCGAGCATTATAAACCCAGTCGCGTATAACTTGCCGAGCTTCTCGAGCGCCAAAGCCTACTAAATGTCCTGGTAAATAACCGGAGATATGACTTAACGCAGATATAATTTGTGTACCAATGTATGCGCGCCACTTGTGGTGGTAAGCCTTGTAGTGAGCGGTACCAGCAGCAATCATGATGACGCCTTGAACATCTTGTGGGTTGAGTGCAGCAAAACACACACTCAGTTGCCCACCTAGGCTATGTCCCATTAAATAAATAGGGTTGCTGGGGTAGCGTTCTTTAAGTTTATTAATGGCGGCAGGCCAGTCTTGTTGCAGCATTTCTCGATAACCAAAGTTATAAAGCCATGATGGTCTTTTGTGTAACGGGCCGTTTCCGCGTAGATCGGTGCAGGCAAAATGGATGTTCTGCTGGTTGAAGTTTTCGGCCAGTGTAAAGTAATTGGATGCTTTAACGCCCATGGCCGGAAAGAATAAAACAATGGGGCTATGAGGGTATGGATTGGCAGCTGAGAAAAAATGTAGACGATGAGGGCAGCCGTCTGTGCTGGAATAATCGAGCAGTTCTGGCGTGGAAGCGGTATTTGGTGGTGATATAGGCTCAGTATTACTTGTTAGTTTCATGGTTCATCACTCTATTGGTAGTAACGCCCTAAAATGAGGCGAAATTGGGTTGACTCCAGATAGTATAGTAATCATTACGGTGCAGCAAAAATTGATTAACCTGCTTGTTAATCTATTCTCAATGTAGGAATACATGGAGTGAGTTTATGAAATGGTCAGATCTTGGCTTAGCTAAAAAACTGAGGTTACCGATAGCGGCCATTGGTATCTTGTTACTTGTATTGTCTGCTGTGCAGGTGATGGATATGGAGCGAATCTCAAATGAGTTTTCTCATATTAATGAAGAGTATATACCTGGCATTGGTCTAGTCTTAAATGCCGATAGGGATCTATATCAGGCGCAAATAGCCGAACGTACTATTGCTTTAGGGCTTAAAGACGAAAGTTACTTCAAAATGCACGCGGATAATATTCAGCAGGTTGAAGATAGGGTTAATAAAATCATAAGCCTAGATGTTTCCCAGGAAATCATTGCTGAAGCCAAGCAGTTCCTTAAAGTGTTTAGCAATTGGCGCCCTCAGACAGAATCGATGGTGCAGCAGGTGAAAGATCAATCTATAACAGCTGATGACGCCACGTATATGAGTACCAATAGCTTGGATAAGGTATTTGAGTCGATGCGTGACAAGCTTGATTCACTTGGTGAAAAACTTGGTGCAGAGGCTACCGCTTTGCAATTGAATACGAGTGAAATTAAAAAACAGGCCATGTCGAATACGTTAATTTTGGTAGTTGTCGCTATTTTCATTACCATCTGCGTGGCGGTTTTTTTCCCGCGTACGATTATTGGGCCTTTAAATAATTTATCCAAATCCTTAGATGAACTTGCCAGTGGTAAAGGGGATTTAACCAAGCGAATGCCTAGCTTGGGGAGTGATGAGATTGGTAAATTATCTAATAACTTCAATCGTTTTTTGTCTGGCATGCAGGTCTTGATGAAGAATATCCAAGTGGTCGCAATGGAGGTCAATAGCGCCAGCGGGCGATTGCAAGAAGGGGCGCAAGATAGTTTAAGTAATAGTGAGCAGTATGCAAAATCAATGGAGATGGTCTCCACCGCCAATCACGAAATGGGGTTAGCCATTCAAGAGGTTTCGACCAATACCCAGCAAGTTTCTGAAGAGGCCAAAAATTCGGACGAAACCGCCAAGCAAGTCTCTCAAGACTTTCACCGAGCGATGCAGGAAATTGAATCCTTAGCTGATAATGTCCGTAATTCTGGTTTGGTTATTCAAGAACTAGTTGAAGAAACCACTAATATAGCATCTGTTTTAGATGTGATTAAAGTGATTGCAGAGCAAACAAACTTGTTAGCATTAAACGCAGCGATTGAAGCTGCAAGAGCGGGCGAACACGGTCGAGGCTTTGCTGTGGTTGCTGATGAAGTGCGTACCCTTGCAAGTAAGACACAGCAGTCCACGGGTGATATCAATAATATGATTGAGAACTTAAGGGCTGGCGTTAATAAAGCCGTTGAATCCATGAAAGAAGGACAGGAAAAGGCAACCTCAACGGTTGAGTATGCAAAAAAATCTGAGGAAAATCTGTCACATATATCAACATCATTGGTGAGCATTAGTGATCGCATTTTACAAGTCGCATCCGCTATTGAAGAGCAAACATCAGTAATAGATGAAATTAATTCAAACTTAAGCGGTGTGAATGAGTTAAGTCAAAACGCCCAGCAAAGTGCGCAATCCATAGGCAGTGCGGTGAAAGGACTTAATGCTCAGTCAAAAAGCCTGACGGATCACGTATCAAGCTTTATTCTTTAGAAGGGATAATAATTAGCGCCAATTAATGCAGCTGCATTATTGCTTGTTATGTTCTGTTTTTTAAACGAATACCTACCCTGATAATGTATTTGCAGGGCAGGTAGAGCGCTTCATTTAAAAGTGATATTTCCCCTTTTTTAGCGCTTCATTTAACAGGCTATCGACGGGTTGGTAATGAGATTTGCCAGGTAGTAAAACAAATACTGGTTCATTGAATGCTTCATAGTCGAATCCATCGGTTTTTAACGTGCCTTTTTTATACTTAAATGTACCTGTGATCTCTTGTTGTGGGCGAATACGCACAAAAATAGGCACAGCATAGTTGGGCAACTTGTTTTTTATGTGATCGCTAAAGGCCTCCATATCGAACTGATTTTGAGGCGTGTTAAGTGTGATAGCGGCCATACCTGCACGTCCGTCGGTGTTGGGAATTTGAACGCCATACACCACAGTATTGTCAATTTGGGCGAATTGATTGGCCACTTCTTCTACTTCGGTGGTGGCAACATTTTCGCCCTTCCAGCGAAAGGTATCCCCCAGACGATCGACAAAAGCTACGTGTTTGTAGCCCTGTTTTTGCACAAGGTCTCCGCTGTTGAAATACTTGTCACCTGATTTAAATACGTCGTGTAGAACCTTAGATTGGTTCGCTTTTGCATTTGTATAGCCCTCATAAGGGCTACGCTTCGTGACCTCGGCAATGAGTAGCCCTGTTTCGCCTTTTGCGACAGGAATCATAAAACCTTTATTATTCAAAACTGGGGCATCTTGTTCAATATTGTATTGGATGACATCAAAGCTCATAGGACAATAGCCGGCGGTCATGTCTAAGTTCAAACTGTTTACGAATGCGATATTGCATTCGCTCGCACCATATAACTCCATAATTTGTTCAACACCAAAGCGCTGTTTGAATTTCATCCATATATCAGGGCGCAAACCGTTTCCTCCCATTATGCGAACGCGGTGATTACGATCATTCTCTTTTTCTGGCTGGTTAAGTAAATAACGGCATAATTCACCGATGTAGCAAAATGAGGTCACACCATAATGACGACAATCATCCCAGAAGCGAGATGCACTGAATTTTCGTGCAAGCACCATGGTGGCACCTGCGCCAACGATACTGCTCCAAGAGACGGTTAAAGCATTGTTGTGATACAAAGGCAGGCATACATAAAATACATCGTTTTTACGAATCCTGAAGGCTGACAGTCCAAATGCTCCCATGGCTTTGATCCACCTAAAGTGGGTCAAAATAGACGCTTTAGGCAAGCCTGTGGTACCGGATGTGAAAATATAATAAGCCGTTTGCTTCATTTGAATTTTCTGGGTGCTTGCTGGGTTATTGCTTGGTTGGTCCTTTGTGGCGTCAGTCAGATCGGTAAAGTGCTCAGGGACGGGTGTTGATGAATTGTCCGCCATATAATATTGCTTGAAATCTGCAGGCTGATTTATTTTGTCGCTCACTTGTGTGAAAGCCTTGATGCATTCTTCACCAATAATAAACGCGTGTGGTGTGACGGTTGTCAGGCTGTGAATCAGTACCTCGTCTCTTTGAGTGGTATTGATCATACTGGCAATGGCCCCAAGCTTAGTGATGGCAAGTACACAAGCTAGGGTTTCGGGACGGTTTTCCATCATTAATGCAACCACGTCTCCACTTTTGATGCCTTGGCTATTTAAGTAATGGCATATTTGGTTGCTCCACTGATTGAACTGCTGGTAACTATATTGTCTATCTTCATAGCGCAAGAAGCAGTGTTGAGGGTGCTGAGAGGCGCGAACTTCAAATATTCGACCTAATGATTGGTATTTGTCTGGTTTAGCGCTGGCAAGGTGATAGACACCCTTAAGAATGCGGCCGATATCTGGCAATATACGCAAGGTGCCGGAAATGATATTCATACCGGTGACGGGTTTGGGTTGCATAACTAGGTGCCTCGTAAGCATTTTTATTATTGTTTGCTTTTGATGGCTGGCAGCAATGAACTACTATACGTATCCTTAAATGAAATGAAAAACGACCAAAACCGCCAATCTGGTTATAGAGGTAGATAAAAACGATGTTGATGCTCGTATCGCCAGCAAAAACGCTGGATTATGAAACACCATTACCCTTTGATGAATTTACTCAGCCAGAGATGCTGGATCAGTCTAAATTGTTAATCGATGAACTGGTGGACTTAACCCCTAAAGATGTCGCCAGCCTGATGAAACTTAGTGATAAGTTGGCGTTGTTAAATGTGAATCGCTTTCAGCATTGGTCTACTCCCTTTAATCAGGAAAACGCGCGGCCTGCCATGTATGCGTTTAAAGGGGATGTTTACACAGGTTTAGATGCTTACTCTTTTAACAAATCGGATGTTAACTTTGCGCAAAAGCATTTGAGAATGCTGTCAGGTTTATATGGTTTATTAAAGCCGCTTGACCTGATGCAGCCATATCGCTTAGAGATGGGTACTAAGTTTAGTAACCAAAGGGGTGGAAATTTATATGAATTTTGGGGTGAGCAAATAACCCAGAAAATTAATGAAGAGGCAGCCTCCAAAGATGTGGTATTGAACCTAGCCTCTAATGAGTATTTTAAGGCGGTTAAAACCAAGCTACTCAATGGGGCTGTGATAACTCCTGTTTTTAAAGATGAAAAAAATGGTCAATATAAAATCATTAGTTTTTATGCAAAAAAGGCAAGAGGGTTAATGGCAGCTTATGTCATTAAAAATCGCATCAAGGACGTAGAAAATATAAAGAAATTCAATGTGACAGGATATAAATTCAGTCCTGAGCAGTCCACCGCTAAAGACTGGGTATTCTTGCGTGCAGACCAAAGCGCGTAAAGTGTCTACGCTAATATTAATAGTAAAGGAGATAAAGAATGAAGTTATCGATTAGTGCGTTATTAACGTTATTAACGTTATTACTTGTGGGTTGTGCGGTTGGACCGCAATCTCTTAAGGTTGCACCTGAGCTGAACTTTCAGCAATTAAAAGGCGTTATTGTCCCTATTGAGCTAGTTGTCAAAGATGAGAGGGATAATACCGATTTGCTAGGGTATCGTAATGCGAAAAACCAAGGCCCTATTAGCTTTGAAGAAGCCTTGGCAGCATCTATAGGGCAGTCCTTACAAGATGCGATGTTAGCGCAAGATATTGATATGAAAAAAGGACCAGAGCCTCTTTCTAAGTTAGAAGTGAATATCGTCAAACTGCGTTATTTCTCTCCAGATGAAAATTGGGTGAGTCATATTGAGCTTGAGGGTGAGATTGTTGTTACTATAAGTCGATCCGGCTCTAGCTTAACCAAGCGTTTTGCTGCTAATCGCGCACAGGATGTGGCAACGGCACCAACCAAGGAGTTTAATGAAAATTATTTAAATACCATGTTAGCTGAGCTGTTCAATAAAGCACTGAATGACAAAGAAGTCGTTAATTTTCTTAAATAGAGATGAGTATGGAAGATAATCTTATTCTGAATCATGTAGTTTGGAATTATATCGCTTTTTTGTTTTTTATTTGTCTTTGGGTCGGATATAGCATATTTGCTAAGTTTATGGCCAAGCGAACTCACTGTTTAGCGTCTGTTTTAGATTTGCATCGTGTTTCTTGGATGGAGCGCATGATGCTGAGAGAAAACAGAATAGGGGATGCTGCATTATTGGCGAACCTTGAACGTAATGTTAACTTCATGGCGTCTACAACGGTCATTATTGTAGCCGCCGTATTAACGGCTTTAACATCTGCGTCTAAGTGGGTGTCACTTGACCGTGTGGCTTCTGAATTCAATCACTATAAATTAGGTTTGCTTCTGTTTATTATGGTTTATGCGTTTTTTAGCTTTACTTGGTCATTACGCCAATATGGCTTTGGTAGTGTGTTGGTAGGGGCGTCGCCCATGCCTGATCAAGAAGAGTTTAATGCTCGCCAGAGAAAAGAGTATGCCTATTCGACAGGGAAGATATTAGATCAAGCAGGTCATGCTTTTAATTATGGATTGCGAGCTTATTATTTTGCTATGGCTTCACTGGCTTGGTTTATTCACCCGTTGTTATTTATGTTTGCAACATCTTTAGTTGTTGCCGTACTTTATCGACGAGAGTTCTCATCTAAGGCGCTTCAGCTGTTAGTGATGGATGCAGAAATATTAAGAGGTAAGATTCGTTAAGCCGATAATGAATGCAGTAAAATTTAAACAAAAAAAACCACGCGCTTGCGTGGTTTTTTATGGTCATAATTTATAAGTTAACAGCTTATTCTATTTTTTGGTGATTGCATTTGGTGTATTAGTATTCATGAAATCCACCAATATTTCAGCGCCTTCAACTAACAATGCATCTTCTGTGGGGTCTTTTTTCTCAGGCTCTGCTGGCTTGTCTTCATCTGTATCGTCTTCCAGTTTATCCAATTGCTTTAAGCCTTTTGCTTTACGGCGCTTATTTTCCAGCGCTAAACGGCGATCTTCGGTTTCTAAACGTTCTTTTTCTCGTGTGCCAATATTGAGTGAGATACTGGTGTCGCCACGTAATTCTTTTAAGAATTCTACTTGCTCATTAAGATATTCAAAGTCAGCGTTATCCTTAATACGTTTTAAGTGAGCCTTTTCAAGTCCAGGTACTACACCAGATAGGTTGTGCTGCTGTTTATATTTAGACGCATCAATTTTGTCCCAAGGTAGGGCCTCTTCTAATGCGCTTTCACCAATTTTGTCGGTGTCATAGATCTCAGGGTAGCTAATATCAGGAATAACACCTCTGTGTTGAGTGCTTTCACCGCTTACACGATAGAATTTGGCGTTAGTGACTTTCATTTGACCACGGAATAAAGGAATGAGTGTTTGCACTGTGCCTTTACCAAAGGTTTGGCTGCCTACGATTAAGCCTCGGCCGTAGTCTTGAATGGCACCGGCAAATATTTCAGAGGCGCTTGCGCTTAAGCGGTTGGTCAATACAATCAGTGGGCCGTCATACAATATAGAAGGATCTTGATCGGCAAGAACCTGAGTGTGACCAAAGCTATAGTGCACTTGTACAGTTGGACCTTGCGAGATGAATAAGCCGACAAGGTTATTAACCTCGGCTAGTGAGCCACCGCCATTATTACGAAGGTCAATGATTAAGCCGTCAATGTTATCTTCTTTTAGTTTGACGATGAGCTTGCTGACATCGCGGGTCGTACTACGATAGTCAGGGTCGTTTGCATTTTTGGCTTCAAAGTCAGCGTAGAAGGCTGGAATGTCTATAATTCCTACTTTGTAATCTTTATCTTCACGCTTGATGTTGATCGTTTCGCTTTGCGCTGCACGATCTTCAAGTTTCACTTCATCGCGCACAATGGATATGGTGCGATGCGCTTCAGTTTGGCCGCTACCTGAAATAATATCAAGACGAACGATACTGTCTTTAGGTCCACGGATTAGATCCACCACTTCGTCTAAGCGCCAGCCAATGACATCTACCATGTTCTCTTTGTCTTGAGCCACGCCAATGATTTTATCGCTGGGTTTAAGTTGTGCCGCTTTTGCAGCAGGGCCACCAGGCACAAGGCGTTCAACAATAGTGTTTTCGTTTTCACTGCGTAATACTGCACCGATACCTTGAAGCGATAAACTCATATTGATATTGAAGTTTTCGCTGTTACGCGGAGACATATATTGTGTATGAGGGTCAAAGGTATAAGTAAGAGCATTCATGTAAGACTGGAAGGCATCTTCAGAATTTATTTGCTTGATACGATTTAATTGGCTGTCATAACGGCGTTCAAGAAGCTCAATGATGTCTTTGTCTTCTTTACCTGCCAGTTTTAAATTTAAAACGGTATTTTTAATCCGTTTTCTCCATAACTGATCAAGATCTTTACTGGTTTTTGCCCATGGTGCTTTTTCACGATCAAGCTCCAATGCTTCATCTTTTTTGAAATCGAATTGTTTGATGCCGTTTTTCAGTAGGGCAAGTGCATAATCTAAGCGTTCAATTGCACGTTGTTCATATCGATTGTAAATGACAAAGGCAGGGTCTAAGTCATTAGCTTTGATCGCATCATCGAGCTTAGTACGATATTGCTCGAATTGATTGATATCTTCTTGAGTGAAATATGAGCGTGTATTATCAAGGATGTTTAAATAGCGGGTGTAGACTTTCTCTGAGAATTCATCATTCAAATACTTTCGAGAGTAATGATGTTGATACAAATGATGCACAACAGCTCGATTGGTTAAAGCGTGCTCAGCTTCAGGTTTTAATACGGGGACTTCCGTTGTGCTGGCTTGTACTATAAGTGAACAAAAAACCGTACTGAGTATTATAAGATGACGCAACATTAACGTTATATTCCTTATTGGATGATGCACTCAAGTTAGAAAACAGGCTATGCATATTTATAGCACTTAACCTGTCTAAATGTGTGCTTTGGCCCAATGTTTCTAAAAATAATGGCATAATAGCTTATGCAACCATAACTTTCATGTGAAAAGCCATGCGTATTCGACTGGATATACCCCAAACAGTTCTATTTTCAATGGAAATTACTGTTCGTGTCACCGATATTAACTATGCGGGACACCTAGGTAATGACCGCTTGCTTGTTTACGCTCAAGAATGCCGCAGCTCGTGGTTCGCGTCTCTTGGCTTCTATGAGCCAGATATTGACGGTTGTAATACTATTATGGCGGATGCGGCATTACAGTACATCAACGAAGCATTTGCTTTGGACACTATCACAATTGATTTGTTCTTGGGTGATACCCATAAATATGGCTTTGACCTGTATTACTTAGCCCGGCGCGGTGATAAAGATATATGCAAAATAAAGACTGCTATTTTATTTCAAAAAAAAGGAGGGCTGGTGGCACCGCCTGATGCGCTTATGAATAAAATTAATCTATAAAATAAGCGAAAGCCCCCAAATAATATAGGGGGCTTTTAGATTGGACGCTTAGTGTTGTACTGGGCTTATTACAAAGAGTAAATCACCTTGGTTAACTTGCTGACCCTCTGCGTTGTGGATGCGTACGACTTTATATTGTGCGTCTGGATCATAAAGTGTATTGCCCTGAGTATTGAATGATTTCAAGTTCAGTGGGCTAAACATCTTCATCGCTTCCATTAGGCATAACGTTTTCGTGACCGAAATAGTATCACCTTCTTTTACATAAGACGGCTCTGTTGGTGATGGTGCACTGTAGAAGATAGAGCTAGCAGGGGCTAAAACTTTTAATTCGTTAGAGCCTTCAATACGCAAGTTATCTATTGTCATACTTTGTTTATCATCACCAGCGCTGACCGCAATATCTTTGATCAAAGCATCTTTATCAATGCGATTTAAGAAGTTGGGTAAATAATTGGTATCATACTTACCATTAATAAATACATCGTCATTTAGAATACGCTTTAATAACGGAATGTTTGTGCTGACCCCTTGAATTACTGCGTTATCTAAGTAAGTTTTTAGTTTATTGATTGTATCGTTACGGTCTTTACCATAACAAATTACTTGTACCACCATGCTGTCATAGAAGGGTGTAACTTCTTTACCGCTTGCTATGGACTTGAGTAAATGAATGTTTTTATCTTCAGGTAACTCAAAGCGAGTGATCTTACCTGCATTAGGAATAAACTGTATTTCATCCCCTTGCAGCGTTGCCTTTTCGGCGTTTATGCGTAATTCCATTGCATAGCCTTTGGGCTTGTATTTTATATCTGCAATACTTTCGCCGCTGGCAATTTTAAATTGAAGACCCATGATGTCAGTGTTCGTGACTAATTCAGTAACAGGGTGTTCTACTTGAAGGCGCGTGTTCATTTCCATAAAGTAGATATCATTTTCATCTAGGTTGTAAATGAATTCAACGGTGCCTGCGCCAAAATAATCAACTGCATTAGCCAGTTTTTCAGCGTAATCATAAACTTTATCTTCTAGTTTTTTCGGCAGCATGGTTGAGCCAGATTCTTCGATGATTTTTTGGTTGTTTCGTTGTACAGAACAATCACGTAAACCAAGAACCTTAGTGTTGCCCTGGCTGTCTCTTAATATTTGTACTTCGATATGGCGAAGGGACGTCACAAATTTCTCAAGATAGACATCGCCACTACCAAATGCACTACGAGCCTCAGTTGATATTTGGTGGAACAATTCATGAATGGTAGAAGGTTCATGCACCACTTGAATGCCTTTGCCGCCGCCACCGTGAACGGCCTTAAGTAGTACAGGGTAGCCAATTTCATCTGCGACTTTTGCTGCCATAGCAGAAGTGGTCACGATGCCGTGGGATCCGGGGACCACCGGAACACCAGAACTAATGGCAGTGTTTATTGCATTGGATTTATTTCCCATAGTTTCCATTGAAGAAACACTTGGACCAATAAAGTTAATGTCGTGGTTGCCACAAAATGCTGCAAACTGTGAGCTTTCTGATAAGAAGCCAATGCCTGGGTGTAAGGAATCTACTTTTTCAAGTTCAGCCACTCGAATCACACTTTGCGCATTAAGATAACTTTCATCTGGTGTATTGCCACCAATACAAACAAGGCGACCTTTACTGTTTAGGTTGTCGGCAGCGACGCTGTTCATGTCGGGGTCAGACTGAACTAGTACAACGTCAATATCGTGTTCTTGTGCTTTGCGTACTAATTTCTCTGCTGTACAGCCACGTGCATGGATAAGCACTTTTTTAACAGGGCGGAATAACTTTTCTTTATTTTGGTTGGTGACCTCTTTCGCTTTTACTTTGCCCGGTGTGACGTACCCTTTAAGAATACGTGCAAGTACTTCATCTACTGTTTTTCGTGCGACAGGGATAGCCGGGTCAATGGCTCGAAGTTGGCTGTCTAGGTCTTCAACAAAAGGGTGCTTTACTAAGTCGGCCATGGTTTGGCTATTTAAAGATAAATAGTTAGACAGGGTCGAAGTAGAGGGAAGGTATGAAGGCACAACAATTTGTCCAGCGAATGGCATGTTGGTACCTGAGAAGTAAAAAGTTTGTACCATTGGGTGAGTAACAAAGCTTGCTTGTGCGCCACCGGTGCAGTCTCCATAGCCAAATACGACAATAGGTAAGTCATTGTCGCGCACAAAGCGTGTGATGCGGTCATTGACTACAGACATGGAGAATAGTGCGGAAGCGCCTTCTTTTGTTTGCATGCCGCCGGAGCTAACAAAGCAAATAACCGGGTAGTGATGGCGTGCACATTCTACTAATAATTTACAGAATTTTTCAGCACTGGCCATATCAAATGCGCCTGCTTGGAAATCAAGATTGGAAATCAAGGCGCCTACTCGACGACTCTCATCGCCAATTTGAATGGTGCCGAAGCCGGTGATAACACCACATGGGGTGATGTCATTACTCAATGCTTTTTCGATGGCGCTTCTAAAACCTGGAAATTGCACTGGGTCTGCGGTCATTAGGTGGTCGTTAATTTCTTCAAATTCATGAAAGAAACGATCAACAAATGCTTGACTAGGTGTGGTTCGCTGTTTTTTAACGTTGTCTAGTACTTCTTGGATGAGTAAGTCGAAATAGGCAATGGTTAAGCGGTTCCAGAAATCTTTCTTACGGCCAATGCTATAAGGATTAATGCGGCCGTTATAGTTGGTGCCGTTTTGAGAATCATAAAATTCAGCAAGTAGCTTATCAAAGAAGAAGGTAACAATAACAAATAAGGTGTCGCTTAAACGAGGGAAGCTATGCTTTTTCCATTCTTCAACTTGAATGAGAAAAGCACCGCGTTGACTGGACTCCACAAAATATTTAAACCAGTGTGCAAATTCTTCTTTATGGTTTTCAGCAATACTTAAATTATTAGTGTACTCAAGACCTTGATTTAATAAGTTGCTTACTGCGCTGTATGAAAGGCTATGGGTTTCTTTGGCTTCTTCAGCAATGGTGCCTAGATTACGAATAACATAATCATATAGTGCGCCAAACATAATTAGGTTTTGGCTTATACTGATGAACTCAAGACGTAAGTCGTCTAGTAATATAGCATCTAGAACACTAGCATCTTTGCTTAGTTTGGCAACGGCGTCTTCTGTTTTAACACGAATGTAAGGTGCCAGTGCATCTTCTAAAGTTCGACGATTTGCTTCTAGTGAGCCACTAGCAACACTGTTTAATAATTGTTGCGTGGACTGGCTAAGTTGAATGTTGTTAGCGATTTCTGACGGAATTTTATCAGACTTAATAATGCCGTTCAGTGTTTCTGTTAAGCCAGTAATTAACTCATCTGTTGCATCACCTTTTTTATATTTGGCAAGGAGAGCTTGGGTGTCATAATTTAGACTTTTTTGAATGAATTGCGCAAGGGCGTGGTCATTGGTTTTGATGAATTTAATGATAGCCTGACTATCAAGAAGGTCATCTTGAGTGAGTAGAAAACGACTTTGCTGATAGTTCTCTAAATAGTGAATTAATTCCGCAAAGTTAACATCAGCATCTGATTTCCAGCGATTAAATAAATACAAGCCAAGTGAAAAACTGAAATCTTGTTTGGCTTTTATATAGTTGTCTTCAGGCTCACCAAAAAATAGTTTTGATATAGACCCGCGCGTTTCGTCACGGCCTTCTAGTTTTTGGATGTAGTTTTTCCAAAGTTTATTAAGGTCTTCGTCATAACGAATTTTGTCAGGTGCTTGTAACCATTTTTGAAATTTCTTACGTTTCTCTTCTTCAAGTCGCTCGTTTAATTTACCCGTTGGCACTTCTACTTCAGCTAAGCGACTATAGTGTCCTGTGGTCGTAGATGAGATGCGTTTTCTAAGGGTTAAATAGCGCATGTAGCGATACGTCATACGAAATATGTTGTGATGCTCAGATGGGCTTGATGCAAGGTTTAAACTTGAGCCTTTCTCTAGCGCCACTAGTTTATCTGATGGATTTAGATAACGTTCAACACTGCGTAGATAGTGATCCATTAGATATGGGTTTTCGCGGGCGAAATTTTCTGCGCCTTTTTCAATGCTTTCGATACTGGTAGTGATGGCGTCTGATAAATTTTGCAATTTATCAATGCGGTCGCTTGGCGCATAATCGATGATACCGTCAATGACATTACGAAGCTGTAATTCGTATGCAGAGACGCCAACGTATTTAGCACATTCCTGCCAAGACAGGTTGTATTTACGGGCAATACTTGCCAAACCTTGCGGTTGAATTGTGTTGAAAATGCCATCGCGTACGGAAAGTAAAATATTTGTGGACGCTAATGGAATTGCTCCGCCTGAATAACCTGCACCGAGAATAATGCTAACGGTTGGCACATCAATGTTGGTCATCTCAGCAATTAAGCGTGAAATGCTATGAGCTTGGTTATCTAGGTTGGCTTGTTCACTTGCATCGGCTCCTGGCGTGTCAATTAAAGTGACAATAGGGGTTATATGTTTGGCAAATTGGCGTATAGCTTTAACGGCTTGCTGGTGGTGTTCTGGTAGCCACGCACCATTACGTTCGGCACGGTTTTGCCCAATGAAGCCTACGCGGCGGAACTGATTGTTGAAATCTAGTTCTACCTCGGCTACATAGAGAGGACCAAATTCTTGTTCAGTAATGAAACGTGTGGTTAATTTATGGACTAATTGTTTAGCATTTAAGCGCTGGCTTGATTCACTGGGCGAAACCACTTCTTTGATGTAACTATCGATATCCAGTTGTTTCAGGGTGGCGCTTTTATCTTCAACTTGCTTTTGGCTTAGCAAGCCTTTAACCACACCATCGGCATGACTGTCCCCCTTGCCTGGGAACAGTGAGAAGTCTTGACTTAATTTTTCTGCTATTTGAAATAGCTGATCAGTATCAAACTGTGACATAACTATTGGCACTTTTAATTAGTGTTAATGGTGAAGCTGGCTGATGTTCAAAGCCAATACGCATTGCTTTTATAGCAGACATTTTACAAGAATACAGCCATCTTTCGGGGAATCTTGAAGTCTGTCATACATTCTGTTTTATCTAGCCAAAACCAAGGTTTATCCTGTGTCTCATCACGTCTATAATGGTGAAAAACAGAGGTGCCATTATGGAGTTAGCTGAGATCCGCCGTAACAATGCAGCGGCTATTATGCTTGAGAATGCATTGGACGAATTATCGTTTGCAATGTGCTTAGGTAAAGATGAAGAACAAATTGCTGCGTTCATGTTACCTAATAGTAAAAAATCCATACCGGATGCACTCGCTCGCTTAATGGAACAGACCTTTAGTAAGCCTAAATTGTGGCTTGATCAGGCCGAAGGAGATACACAACAGGGCCAAGGCCCTAGTTTTGATCTATTTGGTTAATTAAAACAGGTTTGTACCATATATAAAAAAGCCCAGCATCAGCTGGGCTTTTTGTTGCAACAATATGACTTTACGTAATGTCCTGCTGATTGCGTCTACTGGTTCTTAGGGAAGAGCAGGTTGAAAATAATCTGCGTGTTGTTGCTTTCTAGGTTGATCGAGTTATCACCAGAAGAATAAATTCCGCTTTGAATCTGGCCTCCTGGGTTGGGGATAATGAATTGAAAGCCAGAATTAGTAATGGTTTGTTGGCCTTGCATGGGGGCGCCAGAGGATTGCCCGGCAAAGGTCCTTAAGTATTGCCCCATATGCTCTGGTGTAATCTGAGTATCTGATGGCAGCCCGAGGCCTTCTCGTACTAAGTTTTGTGCATAAACTTGCTGAGCCTGAGCGGCAGGGTTTAATTGGGGGGGGATAAATACTTGGTTGTTTTGGGATTGTTCAAGCTGAAGTAATTGTTGCTCACCTTGACGCTGAACAAGATTTTGATCGTACTGAGTCTGCTGAGTAGCTTGTTGGTCTAAGTTGCGAACGGCATCCGCTTCCGTGACAACAGGCTTGCCAGGACCTATCTTCACATGAGTATTTGGTAAATTAAGGTTTTTTGGCTGAATGTTTTTTTGTTTCACCATGATAGAGCCATCCAGAATATAGGCCTCTGTCATTTCGGTGTTGCTGAGCTCTTCGACTTGTGCCATGGCGCTTGCACTGATGATGAATGCCACAAAGCTGAACAGGTATAGGTGCGTATGTCTCATATCTGGCTCCCTTATTTCTACCTATACCTTAGCGCATTAAAAACAGTTTACTAGAGTATCTTTGAATAGTGATTAGGCCCACTAGGGCGAATTAATCTAAAAAGCGTGATTGTAAGCCATTATAAGCATCAATTCTGCGATCACGGAAATATGGCCAGATTCGTCTTGTTTGTTCTGTTTTATCAATATTGATGGTCGCCTCTACTAAGCAGGGATCTTGGTGATTGGCTAATGCTAAAAACTCACCTTGTTGGCCTGTAATAAAAGAATGTCCCCAAAAATCAATGCCTTTACTTTGACCGCTTGGGTCCGCTTCATGGCCGACGCGGTTGATGGCAATCACAGGGAGGTTATTGGCTATGCTATGGCCTCGCTGTACACCAATCCAGGCATCTTTTTGGCGTGTTTGTTCATCTTTTGTATCGTCTTGATCCCAGCCGATGGCGGTCGGATAAATCAGTATATCAGCACCTTTAAGGGCCATTATGCGTGCGCCTTCTGGATACCATTGATCCCAGCAGACCATAACGCCTAATTTGCCTATGCTGGTTTGAATGGGTTCAAAACCGTCTGTGTCTCCAGGTGTAAAGTAATATTTCTCATAAAAGCCTGGGTCATCAGGAATGTGCATTTTACGGTAAAATCCTGCAAGGCTTCCATCGCGGTCAAATACCAGTGCGGTGTTGTGATATATGCCAGCGGCACGTCGTTCAAAAATTGAGCCCACAATAACGGCGTTAGCCTGCTTGGCTTGCTTACTTAAAAACTGAGCAGTCGGGCCATCAAGTGATTCCGCTAAATCAAATTTATTAGGTTCTTGGGTTTGGCAAAAGTAATCGGTGGCATGTAATTCTTGTAAAACAATCAAGTCTGCATTTTGCGCGGCGGCTTTTTCGATGAGCACTTGAGTGGTGCTCAATGACACAGCTTTATCAGGTGAGCAGGCTTGTTGAATACCAATAGCGTGAATGTTACTTGGCATTATTCGTTAACCTCTTGTTGTTCGGCTGTGGGTATTTGCATCGTTAGACAATGTAAACTGCCATATTGGCGAATCACGGTTGCACAGTTGATTGGAATAATCTTATGGTTCGGCAGTGCTTGTGTCATAACTTCAATGGCTTTCTGATCTTGTGCAACGCCATAGATTGGCAATAAAACGGCCCCGTTGATGAATAAGAAATTAGCGTAGGTGGCTGGCAGACGTTGATTGTCTGCTTCTTCTATTATGCTATCTGGCCAAGGGAGTTCTATTAATTTAAAGCTTTTATCTTGCGTGTTTGTGAATTCTGCGAGCTGCGCCTTCATGGCTTGTAGTTCATGAAAGTGATCATCTTCTGGGTTATCACAACCTTGGAAAATGATTTGATTATTAGGTGCAAAGCGGGCAAGTGTGTCCACATGTGCATCTGTATCGTCACCGATTAGATCGCCGTGTTTTAACCATAAAAACTTCTGACTTCCAAGGCTGTCTTTTAAGTAGGATTCAATTTGTACTTGGGTGAGTGATGCATTGCGATTGGTATTCATTAGGCATTGGCAAGTAGTAAGCAAGCAGCCGTGGCCATCACTTTCAATACTGCCACCTTCTAGTATGAAATTACGAGTTTCATAATAATGGGCTTGATAGGCTTGTTGTTGAAACAACGATTCGGTGATTTTATTATCAAGCCTAGCATCGAATTTCCCACCCCAGCCGTTGAATCGAAAATCTTCAATGACGAGTTTTTTATCTTCATAAGTGCCAATCGGACCGTGGTCTCTTGCCCAAGTATCATTGTTACTGCAAATGAAAAAGTGACATTCAAAGTGATTGTTTTTTAGTTGAGACTGGATGGACTCTATGACCTCAGGGTCCGGCACGCTTATTATGACATTTTCAAATTCTGTAATGGTATTAATTAATTGGATGTAAAAGGATTGGATATCTTCAATTATCCAGTTCCAATCCGTTTTACTGTGGGGCCATGTGAGCTGAACGGCTTGTTGAGGATGCCATTCAGCTGGAAAGTATCGAGTCATTGATGTGGTCTATGTTAATCAGTTTGAACGACTGACAGTGTGGATGACAGAGCTTGATTCAAAGTAAACGCTGAACTTAGGGTAATCCCATCGAATTATGGGAGGCTTACCTTTGGCCGGATGAATTTTAATCGCTTTACCGAATTTGGTTTCTACCTGCTTCATGGACGTACCACGTTTAGGTCCAACGGTATTTTTGTGAATATCAGAACCTGAAAGAGGAATGAATATCTCATTAACCGTGGTTTCTTTTTCAATCATGGGAGTATTTGGCGTGCTTGCCTGGGTTGATGTGCAAGCAAAAACGAATACTAGACTAAGGCAATAGTAGGTGATTTGCGTTAACGATTTCATAATACTAACCATTATGTTCATTTATCCTTTGATTTTAGCGCTAAAAGCGACATAAGACCATTTCAATTATGCAGTGAATTCTTTAGTCTTACGTTTTATTTGGCGGTTGTAATAGCGAATGCTTAAAACTTTACCCATTCTTATCGGTTTGCGCTATACCGGCGCTAAGCGGCGTAATCACTTTATTTCTTTTATATCCGCTATTTCTATGGCGGGTTTAACTTTAGGCGTTGCTGTTTTAATTCTTGTTTTATCCGTTATGAATGGCTTTGATCGAGAATTACGCCAGCGTATTTTAGGTATGGTGCCCCATGCTGCACTGTATGCAAAGGATGGCTTGCAAGATTGGCAGGCTTTAGCGAACGAAGTTAAGTCTAAGCCAGGTATTGTAGGTGTGGCGCCATTCGTCAATATACAAGGAATGATGAGCCATAAAGGTCATGTGCAAGGTGTCATGGTGAACGGTATTGAGCCCGAGTGGGAAAGAAAAGTGTCCATACTCCCGGATTTCATGAAACTAGGTGAGTTTGATTCCTTGGCGCCAGGTGAATACCACATTATTTTGGGTGATTTATTGGCAAGAAAATTAGGTGTTAATCTAGGTGAAAAGGTTACCTTAATTATGCCAGAGGCCAGCTTAACCCCCGCAGGTGTGATGCCACGCTTAAAGCGTTTTACGGTCAGTGGTGTGTTTTCAGTAGGTGCTGAGTTAGATGCGAATTTTGCTTATATCCATATGGCCGATGCAGCAAAAATGGCGCGCATGAAATACCCTGCTCAAGGATTACGTTTAAAAACAGAAAATTTATTTCAGGCACCTCAAATAGCTTGGAACTTAACCTTTGACTTGGATGCCAGTATCACTAGTAGTGATTGGACCCGAACGCACGGTAACCTATTTCAAGCCATTCAAATGGAAAAAACCATGATTGGTTTGTTACTGCTTATTATTGTTGCGGTAGCGGCATTCAATATTGTTTCTACCCTAGTGATGGTTGTTACCGACAAACAGGGCGATATTGCCATTTTACGAACCCTAGGTATGTCACCGCGAAGTATCATGGCTATATTCATGGTGCAGGGCTCTGTGATTGGTGTGGTTGGTATTTTATTAGGAACGGGGTTGGGCATTGTATTAGCTTTGACCGTGACGGATATAATTGCTGGTATTGAGCATTTATTGGGCGTTCAGTTTTTAAACGCCAATGTGTATTTTATTAGTTATTTACCATCTGAATTAAAATGGCAGGATGTATTAATTGTGACAGGCAGTGGTTTATTAATGAGCTTTTTAGCGACCCTGTATCCGGCTTATCGTGCATCAAAAGTAAAACCGGCTGAGGCTTTACGTTATGACATCTAATACAACGGTTTTACGCTGCGAGCGTTTAGTTAAAGAGTATCAAGTGGGCCCTGAGCCTATTCGTATTCTGGATGAATTGGAGTTCCATTTATCACAAGGTGACTGGGTTTCAGTTGTGGGAGCATCAGGCTCAGGTAAAACCACCTTGTTGAATATGCTGGCAGGACTTGATACGCCGAGCTCTGGTCGCGTTATGTGGGGTGAGCAGGATATAAGTACGCTGTCGGAAGCGAAGCTGGGTAAATTACGTAATGCCCATTTGGGCTTTGTGTATCAGTTCCATCACCTGTTAGCTGAATTCAGCGCGTGTGAGAATGTGGCCATGCCTTTGTGGATCCAAGGCATGAATAAGAAGCAGGCCTTGATGCAAGCTAAGTCAATGTTAGAAAAAGTGGGCTTGGCATCTCGGTTTGAACATAAACCCGCAGAGCTGTCTGGCGGTGAACGCCAGCGTGTGGCGATTGCTCGCGCATTGATTGCTCAGCCTGCACTGGTGTTGCTCGATGAACCTACCGGCAACCTTGACGCCCATACTGCCCATGATATTCAGCAATTAATTACCAAGCTTAATAAAGAAATGAATACGGCATTTGTAGTTGTGACGCACGATATTGCGTTTTCACGTTTGGCGCAAACCAGTTATGAATTACTTGACGGGAAACTGCAGTCTTTGAATGCGCTTGCTTAACGGGTGCTTTGTTTTTGTCGCAAGCGCTTGGCTTTACGTTTATTCCAAGCGCTTATGACATTGAAGCGCCAGACGAGACGAATACCGATAAAGCCAAGCGCCGCAAAAATAACGCCACATAATAAAGAGCCCAGCAAAAGTGGCTCCCATATGGTACTTAGTTCAGTTAATGCCCAGTCTAACGATAATTCGATTTCAAAAGCTCGTGTTGGGGTGTCCAGTAAAACCGTGCCCACTTTATAAGTGAAGTAAAAAATAGGTGGGATGGTGATAGGGTTACTGATCCAAACTAGACCGATTGAAATAGGTAGGTTTGAGTGTATAAAAACACCCACTAGCGCAGCTGCCACCATTTGAAATGGCATTGGCATGAAGGCAAAGAAGACACCGACCAAAAAAGCCCGAGAAACGGATCGACGATTTAAATGCCATAGATTTGGCTGATGCAAAAGGGGCCCTAAAAACTGCAACGAAGGGTGTTGCTGAATGGTTTTAGGGTTAGGAAATAAACGCATAAGTGTCTTTTTAGGCATAGTATTCTCGGACACAATCCAAAAGGATATTAATAATATGGAACATGTGTCCCTTGAGAAGGGCGCAATTATGCACGGAATGCATAGGACATGCTAGCTCTCAAACGCCCATTTATTGGGTTCATTATAGGCATATTATTGGCTTCGATTTGGCCAGATCTAGTCTTATTACTTTCTTCGTTATTACTGCTTGCTGCTTTTTTTGTGTCTCGGTCAGGGGCTGCTTTTCTTTTTGCGTTATTGTTTGGGGCTGTTTGGGTGAATTTTCACTGGGTACAGGTGAACGCACACGCTCGTTCATTGGATGCAGGTAAAACTCAACAGGTTGTTATGGGCGATGTGGGATTTGTATCAAGGCAATCTCATAAATTGGAGTTTGATTTTTATCCAGTTGATGAGACAACAAAGCTAAAAGTGAGTTGTTATCGGTGCCCATTTGATGTGGCAGGTGGTGAACGCTGGCAGTTTAATTTAAAAATAAAACCGATTCATTCTTTTCAAAACCCCGGCGGATTTGATTATCGTAAATGGATGCTCGCCAAAGGCTATTCAGCTCAGGCTTATGTTTATGCAAAGTCAGAAAGTAACCAATTAATAGACAAAGCTTCCCTAGGTTTTCTTAATCAATTAAGCCTTATGTTGACTCCAAACTCGTTTCCTATTTTAAGGGCACTTATTCTAGGTGATAAAAATGGCTTAAAAGGGGCCGACAAACGCTTGGTGTTCTCATCAGGCATTAGCCACTTGTTTGTGGTTTCTGGATTACATGTGGGTATTGTGGCGGGTATGGTTGGCCTGTTGTTATATTGGTTGCAGCGACCCTTATTGTTGCTTGGTTGGCCCCATAGTCGCTCAATAGCCGTGTTATCGGGGTTGGGGGTGGCGAGCCTGTATGGTCTGGTTACGGGCTTTCAAGTACCTGCTATACGAGCAGTACTCATGCTTTCGTGTGCGGTGCTTATGATGTATCAAACACGCTTTACTCATGTGATTCATTACTTCCTTTTTGCACTTGTCATAGTGATGCTGGCTAAGCCTTTGGCGTTCATGGATATGGGCAGTTGGTTATCGTTCAGTATCGTACTGGCCTTAATTGTGGGGTTTGCAGGCAGTTCCCAAATCACATGGGTTAAAGGGTTGTTAAAGGCACAGTGGCTGGCTTTTTGTATGGGAGGCATGGTGTTACTTGGGTTTAACCAAGCACTGGTGCCACTGTCTTTATGCGTGAATCTTTTATTGATCCCAATATTCACCTTGTTTGTGATGCCGGCCATATTACTGGCGGTTGTCTGTGCATTATTGGGCGATGTAAGTGGCTTGGTGTGGTTGGAAACCATTTTAGAAGGCCTATTGGTTTTACTGCACCGTTTCGATGGTGTAATAAATTGGTGGCTGCCTGTATTTGAAGGGTATCGCTATCTTTTAATGTTTGGGCTTGCCTTGTGCCTTTTACCAAGCGTATTGAGGTTGCGAATATTGGGTGTGCTGACAATTCTTGTGGTTTTATTATTGCCAGTTAACAGGCCTGAATATGGTGGTTTTAATTTGACAGTATTTGATGTTGGACAAGGCAGTGCTGCATTAATAGAAACGAAAGATAAAAACATTTTAGTGGATACTGGTGCCCGTTTTATGAACGGTTTGGGTTTGGCTGATTTTGTGATTCTACCTTATTTGCGTCAGCAACGAATTACGAAGCTAGATATGTTGCACATCACCCATGATGATAATGATCATGCTGGTGGCTTAGGTGTGTTGGCTGAGCAATCCAATATTATTATTGAGCAGGGCCAGTGTAGTCATGCTACTTGGCAGTATGATGGTGTATCGTTTGTTCGTTTTCAGGCTAAAGGGTTTAAAGAGGGAAATAACGGCTCGTGTTTATTAAAGGTGACATCGGCAGTAGGTCAGAGTGTTTTGTTCACTGGAGACATCGAAAAAGAGGCCGAGTTTGAACTGGTTGCCCAGAAAAAGGTCGATTTGTCAGCGAATATTTTAATTGTACCTCACCATGGAAGTCGCTCATCCAGTTCAAATGAGTTCTTAAATGTGATTAATGGTCAGGTTGCGATCGTCTCAGCAGGCTTTTTAAACCATTATGGACATCCACATGCACAAATATTAGCCAAATATGACGATAGAAATATGATGGTTTATACAACTGCGTATGATGGAGCCATACAAGTTGCGTTTCCACCTAGACAAGAGGCGCTAGTTGTTTCAACATACCGCCCTGATTTTGGTTTTACAGAATAATATAAGTAGGAGTAATGAGGTGAAAGAACTGGTATTTGCTGGCGGTTGGATGATGATCCCCCTCATTTTAGCTTCGGTCTTGGCCGTCGCAATCTGCATTGAGCGTTTTTGGACATTGCGTCCTGAAAATATAGCGCCAAAACATTTGTTGGCACAGGTGTGGATGTGGATCAAAAATAACGAGCTGGACAGTGCAAAATTAAAGCAACTAAAAGAGCAAAGCCACTTAGGTGCTATTTTAGCCGCAGGTTTAAGTAATTCTCGACACGGTCGAGATATTACTAAAGAAGCCATTGAACAAGCAGCAGGGCAAGCCATCCATGAAATGGAGCGCTTTTTAAATGCTTTAGGCACCATTGCTGCCGTGGCACCGTTAATGGGATTGTTGGGTACGGTTTTAGGTATGATTTCTGTGTTTAATGAAATTATGGCGCAAGGCACTGGTAACGCAGGTGCGTTGGCTGGTGGTATATCTGAAGCGTTAGTAACGACCGCTGCGGGTATGATGATTGCGATTCCTGCGCTTATTTTTTACCGCATTCTCCAACGTCGCATTGATGAAATAGTCATGTTTATGGAACAAGAAGCCGTTAAACTCGTTGATGTGTTGCACGGTGATCGTGAAGTTAGCGAGACGCCAGAGGGTTAAGCTGTGAACTTTAAGCGTCCAAATAAAGAAGAGCTCAGTTTAAATCTGACCCCTTTGATCGATATTGTTTTTTTATTGCTGATATTTTTTATGGTGAGCACCACGTTCACCAAAGAAAATCACCTGGCGGTTAATTTGCCTGAGGCTGATGGTGAGGTGGCAGGCGCCACTGATAAAATGGTCGAAGTGGTGATAGATAAACAAGGTGCGTATAGCATTAATGGTAAAGCTTTAATTAGTCAAAAATTAGTGGTCTTGAAACAGGCTATTGAAAAAGTATCCGCAGGAGATAGAAGCTTACCTTTTATCATTACTGCAGACGCTGCTACCCCACATGAGTTCGTGGTTCGCGCCATGGATGCCGCCGGTCAACTGGGTTTTTCTCGATTGAGTATCACCAGCAAACAAGCTAAATAATCATGAATGATATTTCAAAACTAACAGACTGGGCGCTTTATAAGCGCCTGCTCGGTTATGTGTTTCAGCAAAAAGGCCTGTATTTCATTGCCATACTCGGCTTTTGTATTTATGCCTCAACTGCGCCTATGCTGGCACACTTAATGGATTTAATTGAGCAGACCTATCAAAACCCTACTGCAGAAGCTCGCACGACTTTAGTGGTTATTATTTTGGGGATTTTTGCTTTACGTGGATTAGGTAGTTTTTTAGGGGACTTCTTTTTAGCAAAAGTGGGTCGTACCGTGGTGCATAAATTACGCACAGCATTGTTTAATCATTATTTGATCCTGCCTAACGAGTTTTTTGATAAGCATGCAAAAGGCCATATTATTTCTAAAATCACCTTTGATGTAGAGCAAGTATATGGCTCCATTACTAATGCTGTTACCAGTTTAGTACGCGAAGGTTTAACGGTAGTTTTCTTGTTAGGTTATATGTTCTACATGAACTGGAAGCTGACACTGATATTTTTTGCTGCAGCACCTTTCTTAGGGTTTATTGTAAAAAAAGCCAATAAATATTTCAAGAAATACAGTACTAATGTGCAAGGTAGTATGGGGCAGGTTACCCAAGTGGCTGGTGAGGCTGTGAATGCTTATCAAGAAGTTAAGATTTTCTCTGGTCATGAGTATGAGCAAAATCGATTTTCAAGAGCCAGCAATACTAACCGCATCCAAACTTTAAAATTTGCCCGCGTAAAAGCCATTAGCGTACCCATGATGCAAATGATAGTGGCCATGGCTATCGGCGCTTTAATGTGGGTTGCGTTAGACCCTCGTGTGATTGGTGGAATGGACTTTGGTGAATTAATGGCGTTTATGACGGCTGCAAGTACCTTGGCGAAACCCATGCGTACACTGGCGGGTATTAGTGCATTGCTGCAGCAAGGCGTGGTTGCGGCTAAGAGTATTTTTTCTGTACTTGAGCATTTAGCTGAAGATGATGCAGGTGATGCAAGTATCAAAAAAGCCAAGGGCGCGATTCGTATTGAGCATTTAAACTTTCAATACCCAGGCTCAGACGAGATGGTGTTAAAAGATATTCAATTGGATGTAAAGCCTGGGCAGAGCGTGGCCTTAGTTGGTAAGTCTGGCAGCGGTAAGTCCACCTTGATAAATTTATTAACTCGCTTTTATGATTTTAATGACGGTGATATTTTACTCGATGGCCGTAGCATTAAAGATTACCCATTGGATGACCTACGTCGCCAAATTGCGCTAGTGAGTCAGGGTGTGACGTTATTTAATGACACCATTTTTAATAACATTGCTTATGGCGCTTTGGCAGATAAAACCAAAGAAGAAGTGTATGCCGCAGCAAAAGCGGCCCATGCATTAGAGTTTATAGAGCAAATGCCACAAGGTATGGAAACTATTATTGGCGATGATGGTGTGATGTTGTCAGGCGGCCAGCGTCAAAGGCTAGCCATTGCTAGAGCTATCTTGAAAGATGCGCCAATCTTGATTCTAGATGAGGCCACCAGTGCACTGGATACCGAATCAGAGCGATTCATTCAAAAAGCCTTGGATAATCTAATGAAAAACCGCACCAGTTTTGTTGTTGCTCATAGACTGAGTACAATTGAAAAAGCCGATACTATTTTAGTGGTTAATAAAGGTGAAATTGTAGAGCGCGGTGATCATAAAACCTTATTGGAAAAACAAGGTTTTTATAAAAACTTATATGACATGCAATTTAATGGGTAACTGGTGGTAGAGCGTTTATTCAATCTGGCTTGGTATGGTCGCTTGCCATGGACTTGGGTGCTATGGCCCTTGTCTGTAATGGTGGCGTTCATTACTAAACGTAAGCGCCAAGCATACTTAATGGCTAACACAGAGCCTTATCCTGTACCGGTTATCGTTGTGGGGAATATTACTCTAGGCGGGACGGGTAAAACCCCAGTGGTACAAGCCTTGGTGAAATACTTACAAGAGCTAGGTTATCGCCCTGGTGTAATTAGCCGCGGTTATGGCGGCAGCTTAGATATCTTTCCTCACCTGATCGACGCTCAGGATGATTCAAGCAAAGTAGGGGATGAGCCTTATATGTTGTTTCAATCTCTTGATGTACCTGTTGTAGTTGACCCTGTCCGTACCCGTGGTGTTACTCATATCTTAAAAAGCGGTATTGATGTGATTATTAGTGATGACGGTTTGCAACATTATCAATTGCACCGTGATTATGAGGTATGTGTGATTGATGGCTCTCGTGGTCTCGGGAATGGACAATTGATGCCGGTAGGTCCATTGCGTGAGGGTAAAAGTCGTTTAAATAGTGTGGATTTTGTACTTAAAAATGATGACTTATTATCGGATTCGACGTTTCAAGTAGAACCCGTTGCTTGGGTAAATGTGCAAGCAGGTACGTTATGTGAACTTGATGCGTTTGAAGTTAATGCAGATTCAGTGGCGATTGCCGGTATTGGTAATCCCGATAAATTTAAGCGCACACTAGTGAAACTTGGTATTCATTGCCCGCATAAATGGTTTGCAGATCACTATAATTATACTCAATATGATCTTAATGGTTTAGCTAAACAATTGTTAATGACAGAGAAAGATGCAGTTAAAATTAAACCCTTTGCGAGTGAAGATATGTGGTATTTAAAGGTATCTGCTTGCTTACCGGATGTGTTTTATCAACATTTGAAACTGAAACTCCAACAGTGGAAACAAGATTATGGATAAAAAATTATTGTCGTTATTAGTTTGCCCTTTATGTAAGGGTAATTTAATTCTAGATAAAGAGAAATCAGAACTTATTTGTAAGTTTGATGGAGTGGCTTATAAAATTGACGACGGCATTCCAGTAATGCTACCTGAAAGTGGTCGTCCTTTGACAACGGATGAAAAGCTAGCGAAGTAAGTTATTTGAAGTATAAAAATGGGTCTTGAGCTTTACCTTTGTAACGAATTTCAAAGTAAAGCCTTGCCTGTTTACCATCTCCTTCGCCGACAGCAGCGATCAATTGACCTTTCTTAACAAGATCCCCTTCAAAGACATAATTTGAGTAATTGTTGCCATATACACTGATGATATTATTCGAGTGTTGGACGAGTATTAAATTGCCATAGCTGTTAATAGCATTGCCGCTGTATATCACTTCGCCATTTTCGATGGCCACAATTGGGTCGCCTAGTTTTGAAGTGAGTTCAATGCCGTGCTTGTGTTGGGCATATTCTACGTCCTGTATATTGGGTTGTTTTTCTAAAGGCCATTGAAGGTCATTAATAAGTTGTGGCATTACTACTGTCGCAGCATCACGGGGCGCAGCATTAGCAGCTTGTTCCCCTGAGGCTTTAAAGCCTAAGTTTTGCTGTAAGAGAGGCAAAAGTAATGCTTGTTGATCGGTTGTCAGTAGCTGTTGGTTTTGGTTGAAAGCAAATTCTTTAAGGCCAAGTGTAATGCTGGTAAACATAAGTAAGGCTAAAACAAATGTTAAGCCTAGTTCACGGTATCCAATGTGATGACGAAGAATATGATCAGACGTTGCCTCTAATCGGGTTAGGCGTTTATCCATATGAGTGACTCGATTGTTTAAGCCTAATAAAAATCGAGCGCTGCCCTTTGTTTGGCTTTTAAGATTAATTGCCTTATTTGAGTGGGTTTCATTTTTAACTAGCTTTGGTTGAGTTAACATAAGTCATGGTCACAGTTACATTTTGTTTAATAAAAGCATAATGTTTGCCAGTTTTAAGAAAACGCTGAGAATAGGGTTTAATACGTGTTTGATTTGATGCTGGCGGCAAGCTTCTTCCTTTAAAGGGGCAGATGGAGGTCATTTTTTATGAAAGTGTTGTTTGTATGTTTAGGCAATATTTGCCGTTCCCCAACCGCTGAGGCCGTATTACGGCACGTTACAATTGCGCGCCAATTAGATATCGAAATTGATAGTGCAGGTACAGCGGCTTACCATATTGGAAAGTCACCTGACTCAAGATCTGAACAGGCGGCAAGTGAGCGTGGTATATCTATGCAGGGTCAATGTGCTAGGCAGGTTGCAGTTGATGATTTTTATCGCTTTGATTATATATTTGCGATGGATAAAGCGAATTACCAAGAGTTAATGGCCATTAGGCCAACCAATAGCAGCGCCCAACTGGCTTTATTTTTAAATGAATTTGGCACTTTGGGTTACGATGAAGTACCTGATCCTTATTATGGTAGTGGGGATGGCTTTAAGCTTGTGCTAGATATACTTGAAGATGGGTGCGAACAATTTTTGATGAAGAAGGTTTTACCATGAATATTCAACCTAATGTTTCTTTGCAAACATTTAACACCTTGGGTGTTCATGCTTATGCGCAATTTATGGCGCAAGTAAATAGTGTTGAGCAGTTCAAAGAAGTGGCTGCTTTTGCAAAAGAATCTGACCTGAAGATTAAGGTTTTAGGGGGAGGCAGTAATGTGGTGCTGCCTGAAGTCGTCTCTGGCCTAGTATTACAGTATACAGGTTGCCAGTGTGAGGTTGTGAGTGATCATGACGATCATGTAGTGATCCGCGTAGAGGCAGGCTTTAACTGGCATGAGTTAGTTATGCACTCTCTACAACAAGGTTGGTATGGCTTACAAAACCTCGCTTATATACCAGGGTTAGTAGGGGCTGCGCCTGTTCAGAATATTGGGGCTTATGGTGTTGAGGTTAAAGATTATATTTGTAGTGTGCGTGGTGTGTTACTTGACACATTTGAAGAATTTCAACTTTCAAATGATGCTTGTCAGTTTGAATATCGAGAAAGTATTTTTAAGCACGCTTTAGATGGCAAAATATTGATAACGTCAGTGGACTTTATATTGAGCAAAACCCCTGATGTAAACGTCAGTTATGCGCCTTTAGATCAAATGGCAAAAGAGCAGGGTGAGCCCACGCCTTTGGCCTTAGCCGGCTGGGTCATCGATGTACGTAAAAGTAAGTTACCTCAACCCGATGAGTTACCTAATGCAGGTTCCTTTTTCAAAAACCCAGTAATAGGTATGGATGTATTTGTGCAATTAAAGAATAAATACCCCAATATTCCTCATTACGAACAGGCCAGTGGTGTGAAAGTACCAGCCGGGTGGTTGATTGACCAGCTTGGGTTTAAGGGTAAAATATTTGGGCCTGTAAGTGTGCATAAGCAACAAGCGCTGGTATTGATTAATCATGGGGGATCAGGTGAGGATGTGTTGGCTGCAGCCAAAGAGATCAAGCAGGCAGTTAAAGATAGGTACGCAATAGACTTAGAGCAAGAGCCTAGAATTTTCGCATAAAGTCAGAGGTTGCAGGTAATAAAAAAGGGACTCATTGAGTCCCTTTTTTATTTTACAATCTAATTAAGAGTTAGATTGTTGAGCTTCTCGCTCACGGCGTTTCACTTCTCTTGGGTCGTTGTAAGCACGTTTAGGCTTACTGTTTGACTCAGGCATATCACTGGCAGAAGGTGTTAATTGTGCAGCGGTTGGTGCAACAGGTGCTGCCTCAGCTGGTTTGTTAACAATAGTTTCTTCCTTTGTTGGTGCTTGTGCTTTTGGCTGTTCGTTAATAGGAGCGGTTTTTGGCTCCATTTTAACCTCTGCTTTTGGCTCAACTTTGGCTTCAACTTTTTGTTCGGCTTTAGCTTCTGATTGAGCTTGCTCAGGTTTGTTTTCAGTTGCTTTCTCAACAGGTGCTTTAATCGGCTCAGCTTGAACTGGCTTTTGCTCCACTGCTTGAGGCGCTTCAGTTTTAATAACGGCTACGGCTTTAACATCTGTAACGGCTTGAACATCAGTCACTCTGCTTTCAGCAGGTGGTGCTGTGTTAACAGGTTTCCTTTCTGTTTTTATCGTTTCTTTTTCAATAGCTTTAGGCTTGGTGTTTACGTCTTCGATTTTACGAGAAACGTTTTCATCTAACTTATTAGGCTGTTGGGTGCGATTACGACGACGAGCGGTGTTTTGATTGCGGTTTTCATCGCGATCAGTATTGCGTTCGCTGTTGCCGTTACGGTTATCACTACGTTCGCGACGAGGTTGCTCAGTACGACCTTCATTACGGTTTTCGTTGCGACCCTCGTTACGATTGCCACTACGGGTTTCGTTACGCTTATCGTTACCGCGACTTTCGTTGCGGTTGTTGCTACGGGCGTCTTTCTTTGGCTCGTTGCGACGATTGCGATTATTGTTAGGACGATTGCCATTACCATTGCTATTACGAGGCGCAGCGTTACGATTATTGCGTGTGTTCGTATTTTTGCTGCTACCTTTTTGGTTTTTCTTGGCGGATTTGTTGTCGCTTTCAAATAAACCAGAAACTGCGCTAGCAATTTTACTGAACAAGCCTGGCGCTTTTGCTGGTGCAGCGGCTTTTGGTGCAGGCGCTCGAGCAGAGGAAACAGCTTGAACGGCAGCGGCTTCTTTTTTCACTAGCGTACTTTGCTCTGTGGCCAGTTCTTGCTGATAGTTGATCTCGAAACTCACTTGGTCAACTTGATTATCGCCTGTGCGCACACGTGACACTTCAAAGTGAGGGGTGTGGAAGTTCGGGTTGGGGATAATAAGTAACTGAGCTTCATGACGTTGTTCAATGGCCATGATTTCTTGGCGTTTTTCATTAGTCAAGAACGTGGATACTTCTAGTGGAACAAGTGCACGAACTTGTGCAGTGTTTTCTTTGCTGGCCTCTTCTTCGATTAAGCGAAGTAGAGATAAGCTCAAAGAGCGCATGTCGCGAATAAAGCCTGTGCCTTCACAGCGAGGACAAACGTGTCCACTGGTCTCACCAAGGGAAGGGCGTAAGCGCTGGCGAGACATTTCTAGTAAACCAAAACGAGAGATGCGACCCACTTGTACACGTGCGCGGTCAATTTCTAATGCATCTTTAACACGGTTTTCAACGTCACGCTGATTCTTGTTAGACATCATGTCGATGAAGTCGATAACGATCAGGCCACCAATATCACGAAGGCGTAATTGACGAGCAATTTCGTCTGCTGCCTCAAGGTTTGTGCTGACTGCTGTGTCTTCGATATCTGAGCCTTTAGTGGCGCGTGAAGAGTTGATATCGATAGAAATCAACGCTTCTGTAGTATCGATAACAATTGAGCCGCCAGATGGTAGTTTCACTTCACGCTGGAAGGCTGTTTCGATCTGGGCTTCGATTTGGTAGCGACTAAACAAAGGCGTAGAGTCTTCGTATAGTTTAATTTTGTTTTCGTACTGAGGCATAACATGCTGAACAAAGCTTAATGCTTCTTCGTACACGGTTTTGTCATCTATTAATACTTCACCAATATCTTGGCGTAGGTAATCGCGAATCGCGCGAATAACTACATTGCTTTCTTGTAATAATAGGCAAGGCGCTTTGCGGGTTTCTGATGCACCTTTGATAGAGTCCCAAAGTAGGCATAGGTAATCTAGATCCCACTGTAGGTCTTCAGCTGCACGGCCAATACCGGCTGTACGAACAATAACTCCCATATTATTAGGGACAGTTACGTCGCGCATAGCATCACGGATTTGGTTGCGTTCATCACCTTCGATGCGACGAGAAATACCGCCAGCACGAGCATTGTTTGGCATAAGTACCAAGTAACGACCAGCAAGACTGATCATGCTAGTAAGGGCTGCACCCTTATTACCACGTTCTTCTTTGTCTACCTGAACAATGACTTCTTGACCTTCTTCGATTACATCTTTGATGTTCGGGCGGCCAGATGTTGAAGCTTTAAAGTATTCGCGAGAAATTTCTTTAAGAGGCAGGAATCCGTGACGTTCAGCGCCAAAGTCTACGAAAGCAGCTTCGAGACTAGGTTCTATGCGGGTAATTCTACCCTTATAGATGTTGGCTTTCTTTTGTTCACGGGTTGTAGGTTCAATATCTAAATCGTACAGACGTTGGCCATCTACTAGCGCGACACGCAACTCTTCTGATTGAGTTGCGTTAATTAGCATTCTTTTCATTAACTTTTAGAGCTCATATTTGTGTGGTTCTGATATGAATCACAAGGGTTGAGCTAATCAAAATATTTATGCGTGCTTTGCATGGACTTCTATACCGATTCTAGGATTGACTGCGTCCAAGCAGGGGTGTTTAGCTAGTTTTACTATGAATTTGCTAACACCGACACGAAACATAAGCTGATTTAGCAAGACCCCTTGCTCAATCAGAACGTATCGTTTTTCTTATTTAGCGGCAAATTGGCCGCTAAATGCCAAAATTCCGGGAAGTTTATATCTAACATTCCCAAACTTACGTTATCATCCGGGCCCAATGTTGTTTGGGGCGCTTTAGCCCTGGGTACAACCGGAATGGCTGAATATAGCAAAGATTGGCAGTGCGTCAAACCAGTTTTTCTTAACTATGAGTTTTATATGTCTGAAAGTTCTAAACGCGAGGTCATTTTTGAAGAAGTAAGCCTAGATTATGCGGGGCAGCGTCTGGATAACTTCTTAATGACTCGTATGAAGGGAGTACCAAAATCCCTGATATATCGTGTGATTCGTAAGGGAGAGGTACGGGTTAACAAAGGCCGTAGCAAACCAGAATATAAATTGAAAGCAGGGGATCTAGTCCGAATTCCTCCTGTTCGAGTAAAAGAAGAGATTAAAATCGATAATGTGCCAGATAAGATGGCTCATGATATTGAATCATCTATTTTATTTGAAGACGATTACTTAATCGCCGTGAATAAACCTAGAGGTATGGCGGTTCATGGTGGTAGCGGGATTAGCCTAGGGTTAATTGAGGCTCTGCGTGTGATTCGCCCAGACTCCAAACGTTTAGAGTTGGTTCATAGGTTGGATAGGGACACTTCAGGTGTGATTTTGGTGGCAAAGAGGCGTTCAGTGTTAGTTGCATTGCATGCTATGTTGCAGAAAAAGACGGGCATCCAAAAGCGATATTGGGCTTTAGTATACGGTAGCTGGCCTAAACATATGAAAGAAGTGACTGCACCTTTGTTAAAAAATGAGCTGCAATCGGGTGAGCGTATCGTGCGAGTGTCACAGCAAGGTAAGCCTTGTCATACTCGTTATTCCTTGGAGCGACGCTTTGAGGGTTACACCTTGCTTAATGCTGAGCCTGTAACGGGTCGCACTCATCAGATTAGGGTCCACTGTCAGTTTGCCGGCCACTCTATTGTAGGTGATGAAAAATACGCGACGGACGATGAGTTAAAGCAGGCAAAAATAGCGGGTGGTAAGCGTTTATTTTTACATGCTAAATCTTTGCGATTCATTCATCCGCAAACGAAAGAGAAATTGACCATTGAGGCGCCACTGGATCCACTCTATGAGTCATTTTTAAAATCGTTAATACCAGAAATTAAGTAAGAGATAAATGAAGTATCAAGCAATTGTTTTTGATTGGGATGGCACTGTAGCGGATTCAACTGGGCGAATCGTTGAATCCATGCAGTGTGCAGCAAAAGATTTTGATTTGCCGTTTCGTAATGAATATGACGTCAAACAAATTATTGGGTTAGGTTTGCCAGAGGCTATTATAAGTTTATGGCCACAACTTGAGGCAGATCGAAAAGTTGTGAAGGGCATTGCAAAGCAATATGGTGTTCATTACCAAGATGAGCGACGCTCTGAGGTGGTTTTGTTTAACCACGCATTGGAACTATTTAAACTAATTAAACGTCTTGATTTGAAACTTGCGGTTGCCACGGGCAAAGGGCGGGTTGGTTTAGATAGGGTGTTGGATCAATTTCAGCTTGCGCCGATGTTTGATGATACTTGTTGTGCGGATGAAACGCGTTCAAAACCCCATCCTTTAATGTTGCATGAGCTTTCACGGTCATTAAATGTTGATAATGAAAACATGCTAATGATAGGTGATACCCAATTTGATTTAGATATGGCACATAATGCGGGTATGGATTCTATCGCCATTACCCATGGCGCTCATAGTTTAGAGAAATTAAAGCAAAGCAATCCCATGTTGATAGTTGATGATTTAAAACAGTTATCGCAATGGTTGTCTGCTCAATTTGAGCCTGTGCTTTAAAAAAGAATGATAAAAGTAGAAATAGGGAAAACGTATGTATCAAGAACCTGTTGATCGACCTCAGTCTGATAAAGAATGGAAATTAATTGAAAAGGTAGTCGGTAGTATCAATACCGAGCAGCGTCGCTCACGACGCTGGGGTATCTTTTTTAAACTCATGACGTTTGCATATCTGTTTATTGCCTTGGCTATTTTCGCGCCAAGCAGTATTGATACTCAAGACTTGGGTATTGATGGAGAGTTTACAGCGATGGTTGAAGTGAAGGGTGTGATTGCAGCCGGCGAAGAAGCCTCCGCAGACCTGATTGTGACGGGCTTACGCAAAGCGTTTGAAGCCGAAGGCACCAAGGCAGTTATCCTGCGAATTAACAGTCCTGGCGGCTCACCAGTTCAGTCTGGCTATGTTTATGATGAGATTATGCGTTTGCGTGAGTTGCATGCGGATATTCCGGTCTATGCAGTTATTTCTGATCTAGGGGCATCGGGTGCTTATTATATTGCAGCGGCTGCCAATGAGATTTATGCCGATAAAGCCAGCTTGGTTGGTTCGATCGGCGTGGTAGGTTCGGGTTTTGGTTTTGTTGGTGCTATGGATAAATTGGGTGTTGAGCGCCGTCAATTTACAGCAGGTGAGCACAAGGGATTCCTTGATCCGTTTACGCCAATTAATAAAGAAGAAAAGGTTTTTTGGGAGGGGGTATTATCCACCACTCATAAACAGTTTATCGATCAAGTGAAAAAAGGGCGGGGAGACAGGCTAGCAGACGATGCTAAATTGTTTAGCGGGCTAGTTTGGACAGGTGAGCAGGCCCTATCTTTGGGTTTGATTGACGGTCTGGGTAGTTCGAGTTATGTTGCCCGAGAGTTGGTTGGAGCGCAGAAGATTGTTGATTTTACGCCTCAACCAACACCGTTTGAGGCGTTGATTGGTCGCTTTGGTGCTTCTATGGGCAAAAGCTTAGCCACTGCATTCGGGGTCAGTAGTACCCCGCTTAGCCTTAAATAGGGTTAAACCTTGATTTTACTTGAGAAACCGTCAAATAGTTTTGACATAACCTAACCCCATGAGTACCATTACGCGCACTATGAACCAAGGTTTATTTCCAGTAAGAGTCGATCCGCTTAAATGCGTGGAACAAGAAGCTGAATTCAGCGGTTCCATTGCAGTGTCCAAGTTAGAACGGTTGCAAAACTTTCTACAGGACGACAGTGGTGAATCTCAAGTTGAAATCCAATTTGGTCATGATGAACAAGGCTTGCCCTTGTTACGTGGCCAGTGTCAAGCACAAGTACGCATGACATGTCAGCGCTGTATGAACCCGGTTGATGTGGATTTATCCACAAACTTTGAGCTCGGTATCGTGTTTAGCGATGAGCAAGCAAAGCATCTACCAAAAAAGTACGAACCTGTACTTGCTGAGGGAGATAGCTTGGAACTGCTACCCGTGATTGAAGATGAGTTAATTCTCAGCCTTCCGATGTATGCTTATCACATTGAGTGTGATGAAAATGAATTGGTAGCTAAAGCTGAAGAAATGAAGCCAGTACCGGTTGAAACAGAAGCGCCGAATAATCCGTTCAGCGTACTTGAGCAATTAAAGAAATAGCAGGAGAGCCTAATGGCTGTTCAAAAGAGCAAAAAATCTCGTTCACGTCGCGGTATGCGTCGTTCTCACGATGCACTAACTACTCGTGCATTGTCTATCGATCCAACTTCTGGTGAGACTCACATTCGTCACCATGTGACTGCTGACGGTTTCTACCGTGGTCGCAAAGTTATCGAAGTACAAGAAAGCTAATATGGTCACCATTGCCATAGACGCAATGGGCGGGGACCACGGTCCCCGCGTGACTGTTCCAGCTGCCTTAGCCTCCTTAGAAAAACACCCCGATTTAAGTATTCTTTTATTTGGCAATCGCGCCAAGTTAGACCCATATCTTCATCAGTCTACTGCTAGCTCCCGTTTAAAAATTATCCATACAGAAGAAACCGTTTCCTGTGGTGAGCGCTCGTCTGCTGCATTACGCAAGAAGCAATCTTCCATGCGCTTGGCTGTCAATGCGGTGAATGATGGTGATGCGGATGCTTTGGTTAGTGCTGGAAATACTGGTGCTTTAGTTGCTATTTCTCGTTATGTACTGAAAACCATGTTGGGTATTGATCGCCCTGCATTAATTGCACGCTTACCTAATATTGCTGGTTCTAGTTACATGTTAGATCTAGGTGCCAATGTCGAATGTGATTCGGAGAACTTACATCAGTTTGCTCTAATGGGCAGTGCTTACGCGTCTTCTCTTGCGGGAATTAAGTCGCCAAAAGTGGCTTTGTTAAATATTGGTAGTGAAGAAATTAAGGGTAACGAAGATATTCGTTTGGCTAATGCCATGCTTAAAGAATCTGAATGCATTAATTATGTGGGTTATATCGAAGGTGATGACTTATATAAAGGCATTGCAGATGTTGTGGTTACCAATGGTTTTGCCGGTAATATTGCATTAAAAACCAGTGAAGGCTTGCTCAGTTTTATTGTGCAAATTATTCGAGAAGCGTTTCAGAAAAATTTCTTTACTCGTTTAGCGGGTTTCGTTGCGTTGCCTATTTTAGATAGCTTGCGATCTGCGTTCGAGCCTGACCTTAAAAGCGGTGGTGTGTTGCTGGGTGTTCAAGGCATCGTAGTAAAAAGTCATGGTAAATCTCACCAATCTGCGTTTTCTAGTGCCATTGATGGTGCTTATCTATTAGCAAAAAACAAATTATTACAACAAATAGCTGAAATGCTCGACAGTGAAATGTTATAACTGCGCTTTAAAGACGTTTTATCTTTGTCCAATAATAAAATAATGCCCTCCTCAGGATGACTCTATGTATAAAAATGCCGTCGTTTTCCCTGGTCAAGGTTCTCAAAGTGTGGGAATGCTGTCTGATGTAATTGCTGAATTTTCTGTTGCTAAAGAAACACTGCAACAAGCAGATGACATCTTAAATTTTAAGCTAAGTGAACTCATTCTAAGCGGCCCTGTAGAGGCACTTAATAGCACCAATAATACTCAGCCAGCTTTAGTCGCGGTTGAAATTGCCTTATGGCGCGCACTTGGTGGGAAAGTAAAAGTTGATGTTATGGCAGGCCATAGTTTAGGTGAGTTTACTGCACTGGTTTGCGCAAATTCACTTTCATTTGAAGATGCTTTATTACTTGTGCGCCGTCGTGGTGAATTAATGCAAAAAGCTGTACCAGATGGTGTGGGCGGTATGGCGGCTATTTTGGGAATGGAAGACGAGAAAGTCGAAGAAATATGTAAAAGCTGCGAACAAGGCCAGATAGTTCAAGCCGCCAATTATAATAGTCCTGGCCAACTTGTGATTGCCGGTAATAAAGAAGCAGTAGAGCGGGCAGTGACTGCATGCAAAGAAGCAGGCGCTAAACGTGCAATGTTGTTGCCTGTGAGCGGTCCGTTTCACAGTGCATTAATGTTGCCAGCAGCGGATGCATTTGCGGAATATTTAGCCCAGTTTGAAGTACATAATCCTAGTGTGCCGATTTTACAAAATGCCAGTAACGCATTCGAACAAGACGCGCAGATAATTCGTGAGAATTTAGTTAAACAAATTGCAAGTCCTGTGCGTTGGACGCAATCGGTTCAACTGTTAGCTGACAATGGGGTAGAAAACCTGTTAGAAATAGGACCTGGGAAAGTTCTTACTGGGCTTAATAAACGAATCGCAAAACAACTGAATAGTCAGTCAATTAACTCTGTTGATTCACTGCAGGGGTTGTAAGGAAAAATTATGCAGCAAGCCATTGCCGTTGTAACAGGTGCAAGCCGAGGTATTGGTCAGGCCATTGCGAAATCTTTGGTTGAGGCGAATTACTTTGTTGTGGCTTCAGCAACATCTGAAAGCGGTGTTACAGCCATTAAAGAATACCTTGGGGAAAGTGGTACAGCGTTTGTTTTGAATTTATCGGATAAAGAGAGTTGTGCTCAATTCACCAGAGATGTAACAGATCTTGGCCCTGTTTCTGTTTTGGTAAATAATGCGGGTATCACAAAGGATACCTTGATGTTGCGCATGAAAGATGAAGACTGGGATAGTGTGATTGAGACGAACTTAAGTGGTGCGTTTCGCGTAACGAAGGGGTTGCTCAAGGGTATGATGAAGCAACGCTGGGGTCGCATCATTAATATTAGCTCCGTTGTAGGTGTCATGGGTAATCCAGGTCAGGCGAATTATTGTGCCTCAAAAGCCGGTATTGAAGGGTTTACTCGTTCCCTTGCCTATGAAATTGGCAGTCGTGGTATTACCGTAAATGCAGTTGCCCCAGGGTTTATTGCAACGGATATGACCAATGAATTAACCGATGATCAAAAGCAGATGATGATGGCTAATATTCCGGTGGGTCGATATGGTGAGCCAGATGAGATAGCTAAGGCCGTCGCATTTTTGGCATCAAAGGATGCGGGATACATTACTGGCCAGGTGTTAAGTGTGAACGGTGGCCTAAATATGGGATAAATTGGCCACTTTAGGTTAATTTATCTCGCAATATCCAATAAATGGCTTAATAATCAATGCGTTGATATTGATTATTAGTCATATTAGACATTTTTAAATCTCTCTACTTGGCGCAAAACATAGGTTTACCCGTGATCAAAGAGGGGTATAATGTCGCCCTTTATTGATCAGGCTTTGTAGAGCATACAGGCTCTATATAATAAATAGGATAAATTATGAGCAGCATTGAAGATCGTGTAAAAAAAGTAGTTTGTGAACAGCTAGGTGTTAAAGAAGACGAAGCAAAAGGAACATCTCGCTTTGTTGAAGACCTAGGCGCCGACTCCTTGGATACAGTCGAATTGGTAATGGCGCTTGAAGAGGAATTTGAAACTGAAATTCCCGATGAAGACGCTGAAAAGCTGACTACCGTACAAGAATCAATTGATTACATTATTGCTCACACTTAATTGTTGAGTATTGATGTCAAAGCCGCCCCTTAATAGGCGGCTTTTTTGTTTGTATTTCGTGAAATATTTTTAAGGAAGGGGTTTTTATGGCTAAGCGTCGCGTAGTTGTAACCGGTTTTGGGGCGGTGACGCCTATAGCCAATGATGCCCTGACTACTTGGCAGGGTTTGCTTAATGGTCAAAGTGGTATTGAAACCATTACTCATTTTGACCCTTCAAATCTTGCCACTCAATTTGCCGGTACCATTAAAGATTTCTCTCTTGGCGATGTGATCAGTGCAAAAGATGCCAAAAAAATGGATTTGTTTATTCAGTATGGATTAGTGGCCTGCGCCGAAGCCGTTAAACATGCAGGTTTGCTTGAAGCGGGGTACGATCCAGATCGCATTGGTTGTGCGCTAGGCTCAGGTATCGGTGGTTTAAGTACCATAGAGCATAACCACTCCCAGTTATTAAACTCAGGGCCACGTCGTGTCAGCCCGTTTTATATACCTGCTTCTATTATCAATATGCTTTCTGGTCACCTGGCCATGCTTTATAAATTCACAGGCCCAAATTTTGCGATTTCTACAGCCTGCACAACCGGTACACATAATATTGGGTACGCTGCGCGAACCATTGCTTATGGCGATGCGGATGTCATGGTAGCCGGTGGCGCTGAGGCCGCTTGCACACCAAGCGGTGTGGCAGGTTTTTGTGCGGCACGTGCCATGTCGACACGCAACGATGACCCGAAATCGGCATCACGTCCTTGGGATAAAGACCGTGATGGCTTTGTGTTAGGTGATGGTGCTGGTGCGCTGGTACTTGAAGAATATGAAGCGGCTAAAAAACGTGGGGCAACTATTTTCGCTGAGGTTTCAGGCTTTGGTATGAGTGATGATGCTTATCACATGACGACGCCACCAGAAGACGGGTCAGGTGCGGCAAAAGCCATGGCTAATGCCCTTAAAGATGCCGGACTTACTGGTGCTGATATTCAATATGTGAATGCTCATGGGACATCTACCCCGGCGGGTGATGTGGCTGAAAGTCGTGCCATTGAGTCTACAATTGGCTCTCATGTCTTAGTGTCATCAACCAAGTCTATGACAGGCCACTTGCTTGGCGCAGCTGGTGCAATTGAAGCCATTTTTTCTATTCAAGCTTTAAACGATAATAAAGTGCCACCTACTATTAACCTTGATAATTTGGATGATGGTTGCAATCTCGACTACGTTGCGAACACAGCAAGAGAAGTTGAGCTTAGCCATGTTCTGAGTAATTCATTCGGCTTTGGTGGTACAAATGGTTCGTTAATTTTCAGTAAATTAAAGGATTAAGGCGCATGTGGGTGATTGATGATCAGCAATATTTAGGGCAGCTTGATGGTTGGAATCGTGCTGCTCAATTTGCTGATGGTCTATTTGAAACCATGTTGGTCAGTCAGGGTGAAATACTGGGTATTAAACATCATATAGCCCGTATGAAATCAGGTCTGGCTCGTCTTGATATTCGCACGCCGGATATTAACTTAGATGAAATGTTGATTTCCTTTGCCCATAAATTAAGCGAATTATCTGCGGTCAACTCCGGTGTGTTAAAAGTGATTGTGAGTCGTGGTGATAGCCAGCGCGGCTATGGGTATGACGATATAATTAGTCCTCACGTAACGGCGTTTTATAACGAGATGCCAGTATTTCCTAACGATATTTACACACAGGGGGTTGTGTTAGAATCTCTTGAAACACAATGTGCCATTCAGCCGCAAATGGCTGGCATCAAGCATCTAAATCGTTTGGAAAATGTACTGGCTAAAAAAGAATTATCGACTCGAGCCTTTGAAGGCTTAATGTACAATCACTTAGGTTTTGTGATTGAGGGTACCTCAAGTAATGTATTCTTTGAGAAAAATAATACATTAATCACACCCGAGCTAACACTATCAGGTGTGGCAGGTGTGATGCGCGAATGCATCTTATCGTTTGCTTATGCGCAAAATAAAAAAATTAAAATAGATAATATTTCAAAAGATCAACTTGTCCAGTTTGATCAAGGTTTTATCTGTAATAGTGTAATGGGAATTGTACCTATATCGTCTTTAGATGGGCGACTGTTCTCGATAGGGACACTGACAAAAATAATACAAGATGCTTGGAAAAATGGAGTTATTTATGCGTAAACGCTTTGGTTTGTTGATATTAATGCTGACTATTTGGTTCGCAGCATTAGTGGTGTATGGCGTTTATCAATTATTTCAACCACTGCAAATAGATGAGCCAAAAGTGGTGAGCCTTGATAAAGGTCGTCCGCTTTCCAGTTTCTTCGTGAAATTAGAAAGAGAAGAATGGCTGACAGATAGTCGCTGGATCATGGTTGTGGCTAAGCTAACCGGTAAAGGCCGATCAGCAAAAGCAGGTGAATATGAGTTAACACCAGAGATGGATAGCTTAGACGTGCTTAACCTGCTTGTGTCGGGCAAGACGGTCTCTTATAAAATTACACTAGTCGAAGGGCAGAATATTCATGAAACCCTCGAACGCTTAGCCGCTAACGAGAAATTAATACAAGACTTACCTTCCGATGTTAATCAGCTCATGCCGTTTTTAGGTTTAAAAGGCCATCCTGAAGGTCGCTTCTTTCCAGATACGTATTTATTTCATTCCAATACTCGGGCATCTGCGATTTTAGTGCGTGCCCAAATGCGTTTAGAGAGAGTGCTAGCCGAAGAATGGCGAGATCGTGAAGAAGATTTACCTTATAAAACCCCTTACGAAGCCTTAATTATGGCGTCCATTGTTGAGAAAGAAACAGCCGCACCAGATGAACGTGAACAAATTGCAGGTGTATTTGTACGCCGTTTAGAAAAACGGATGCGTTTGGAGACTGACCCAACTGTAATTTATGGTTTAGGTGATCGTTATAAAGGCAATATTCGAAAAAAACATTTAAGAGAAGTAACGCCTTATAATACTTATCGTATGAAAGGTTTGCCACCAACACCAATTTCCCTTGTGGGTCGCGAAGCGATTCATGCTGCATTGCATCCAGCAGATGGCGAAGAATTATATTTTGTGGCAAAGGGTAATGGCCGTCACCAATTCTCTGCAACACTTGAGGATCACAATAAGGCCGTGCGTTATTATCAAATTCATAAGCGTAGCGATGAATATCGCTCGACACCTGCGGACAGCAAATAATGATGGGGCGTTTTATAACCATTGAGGGTATTGAATGGGTGGTTAAAACCACCAATATCGAGTTTGTTAAGTCTTGGTTAGAAAAACAAAATATTCAATACATTACCACTCGTGAGCCAGGCGGCACACAATTGGGCGAACAACTGCGGGAGCTTTTATTACACGGTGGTGAAGTGTGTAGCAATGCGGAATTATTAATGATGTTTGCATCTCGCGCACAACACTTAGAGCAAGTGATTAAACCTGCCATCGAACAAGGTAAATGGGTCATATGCGATCGCTTTACCGACTCTACCTACGCGTATCAAGGTGGTGGTCGTGAAATGAATGTCGATGTAATTGCCCAATTAGAAAAAATAGTCCATGGTGATTTTCAACCAAGTTTAACATTATTATTAGATGCCCCGGTTGAAATTGGCCGTGCCCGCGCAGCAAAACGCGGTGCAGCTGACCGAATTGAAGCAGAAGACTTATCTTTTTTTAATCGTGTGCGTGATATGTTCTTAGCTCGAGCCAAGGCGCAAGATCGTTTTACTGTGATTGACGCCACCCAATCTTTAGGCGCTGTACAAACAGATATAATGCAATGCTTAGAAAAATTAATAGCTAAGGCAGCATAATGAAAGTCGCCCAAGCACTACCCTGGACTCAATCAGTCAGTGATCGCATTGTGCAGCAATACGACAAGCAACGCTTAGGGCATGCATTGTTGTTGGTAGGGCAAGAAGGGGTTGGTAAGCGTTTATTATTGCGTGAATTAAGCCAATACTTATTGTGTACCAACCAACAACAGCAAGAGCCGTGTGGTGAATGCGGGAGTTGTCATTTATTTAATGCGGGCAATCACCCTGATTTATTAATGGTTGAGCCAGAAGAAAAAGGCAAGCAAATAAAGATAGAGCAAGTGCGTAAGGTAACTGAATTTGTCAATACTACTGCGCAACGTGGTCACAGCAAAGTGGTATTACTTGGACCAGCAGAGGCTATGAATATTAATGCTTCTAATGCGTTATTAAAAAGCTTAGAAGAGCCAAGTAGTAGTGTGACTTTGTTACTTTATAGTCATCAGCCAAGTGGCTTGTTGGCCACGATTAAAAGCCGTTGCCAAAAATTTCCTGTATACGGGCCAGAATTTACACAAGCACTGGCTTGGTTACAGCAGAACAGTGAGGCGCAATTAAGTGATCAGTCCGCTAATAGCGTATTACGCTTAGCTAGCGGTGCACCACTTAAAGCATTGGATATGATTGAGCAAGATGTACACGTGCAGTACATGCAGTTTTGCCAAAATATGATGGACTTGCAAAACCGCCAAGTGCAATGGAATGAATTGCTTACCAAATGGAAAAACTGGGATATGCAAAATATCTTGCAGTGGTTTTACGGTTTATTACTTGATGCGCAAAAACTAAAAGCAGGTTTAGCGGATGATCAAGCGTTATCAATGGTTGAATTATCAGCCCAAAGCCAGCAAGTGGCGCAACGCGCACAATATGGCCAAATAGAGCAGGCGCTGCAAAAGCTTACTGAATCTCAGCAAGCTTATCGCGGCCAGGCTAACCCTAACGCCACCATGATGACAGAGTCCTTGCTCATTGACTGGTTAGCGTTATTGGGGCAATCTGCCCATTAATAGCAGTATTAGAATAATAAAGGTTTAACACTATGGCACCTAAATTAGGTCCCGGTAACGGCATACTCTCACTAACCATTAAAGACAAAGCGGTTTTGTACTCAGCGTATATGCCGTTCATCAAACACGGCGGTCTATTTATACCGACCAATAAAAGCTACACCATGGGCGATGAAGTGTTCATGCTGCTCAGCTTAATGGACGAGCCAGAGAAAATCCCCGTGGCAGGCAAAGTGATTTGGATAACCCCAAAAGGCGCACAAGGTAATAAAGCAGCGGGTGTGGGAGTGCAGTTTGCGGAAAATAATGTCGCACGTAATAAGATTGAAACCCATCTGGCTGGTGCGTTGAATTCGGATCGGCCTACGCATACGCTTTAAATTTTATGTTTCATTCG
>JAWUYY010000094.1:0-18887 GCA_034110565.1 Bermanella sp.
AAATTCATAAAAGACATTACGGCCAACTTCACCTGCGACTCGATAGTCCGCTTCTATGGTATTACCAATGAGCAGTTTTGCCGCGGCGTCTCCCTGGAAGACTTCTGCGCCTTGAGCTGCTATTGAAATAATGGACAGCAATAAAACCACTAATTTTTTCATTTATGTATCTCCAAAAAGCATTGATCTTACATTGTAAGTAGTAATTGGTATTCATCATCTATTACTGACATTAAATAGATGCGTGACACTAGATCTTAGTGAACTTTAAAATCTTTCTCTGTTCTCTACCGTACATAAGGTAGAAATAAACTTATTTAAAACTCAGCAACCTATGGGGATACGATGGGCGCCGGAATAAAGCTCTGCATTTATTGCTTTACCCCTTCTATCAAGTCATATCAGTAAGGCTTTTCGCATAAAAACGAGGAATTCCAATTACTCTACTCAGTATAAATACCAAGAATTAAATATCATTGGCTAAACCCTTTCTTACAGCTTAGTCACTCAGGCAAATGGGGGTTTCAGAAAGATAAGGTAATAATCGGTCTGTTTCAGTTTTCACCACGGCATAACATTCACAACTCAATTCTTCGAGTTTTTTTCGGTTAAGCACCGTAATTTGTCCGCGATGATAATCAATGACGCCTAGCTTCTGTAATTTACCGGCGGCTTCTGTCACCCCTACACGGCGTACACCCAACATATTGGCGATAAGCTCTTGCGTCATAGTAATATGATGATCGGGCAAGCGATCAAGTGACAACAACAGCCAGCGGCATAGTTGCTGATCAATCGTATGGTGACGGTTACAAGCAGCAGTCTGTGCTATTTGCGCAATCAGCGATTGGGTATATCGCAGCATCAAGTGCAGCAATTCACCATGGCGATCAAACTCTTGTGTTAAGCGCTTTCCTTTTAGTCGATAGCCGTAACCTTCATTTTGTACCACCGCTCGGCTAGACGTACTTTCACCACCCATAAACACGGGTACACCAACAAGTCCTTCATTGCCCACAACAGATATTTCTGCTGATGTGCCATTTTTCATGACATGTAACAAAGAAACGATGGCATCCACTGGGAAGTACACGTGGGTGAGCGTATCACCCGCTTCATATATCACCTGACCCAACTGCAAAGGCACCAGTTCAACAAAAGGAAACAAGCGTGTTTGCACCTCTTTAGGAAAGGCGGCCAACAAATGATTACTCAAAGGTGAAATAGTATTACCGATTGCATCGTGCATATTGTTGGCATCCATTAATTTAATTCATCACATAGAAACCATTACCGCTATACTTGGTTGAATTTCGCAAGCGCTATAATTTGTAAGCAATTTAATAATGAATGCTTACCATGATTTCTATTTTTCGCGTAAGGCTTTAAGCTTAATCGATATATCAGCAGAGCACTCTAGTTCAGCGCCTCAAACCCTGAAAGCACATCAAATAACTCTTCGTCTATTCTGCTTTGGCGCAATCGGTGAAAAGTACGATTCAAATCTTCTTGTTGTTCGGCGATATTCTTTTCCGCGCGTTGCATGGCCGCTAAGCGGCTGGCATTTTCACTGGCCAGTGATTCAGCACAAGCACGAAATAGGCTAACAAACAGATATTCTCGTATCAAGGCTCGCAATGTTTCCAGTCGCTTCGGCATGACCTCTGGTAAATTAACAGTGGGCCAATCAAGGTTTGCTAAATTTTCTCGCCAACTATGATCTAACGGCAATAGCTGTTGACTGACCGGTGTATAAATAGAATTCAGCTGTGGGCGATGGTGAAACAGATAAACATGATCAATGTTGCCCATCTCGCGTTGTGCTTCCATTTCATTTAACACGTTACTAACCAAGCTATTAACCGCATTGATGGATGTGGGCAATATAAAATCTGCTGGTTGTATTTTCTGGTTTTCACTCAGGCGTGATCTAAGTCGCTCGCCTACCGCCCATATGATTTTTTTTTCGGGTAACTTCTCCAATGCCCCCTCAACAAAGGTCACCATGGACTCATTGAATTGACCCACCAACCCTTGATCTGAACCAAACACGATAACACCAATAGCAGGCGCGGTTTTTTGATAAGGCGGTATCACACCGGGAAATGTTTTGTGTTGAAAGCAAGCCGCGAGTCCTAACTGCACAGTGCGGTAATAATCATCCAAAGATCGCACTGCATTTTCATACTGACTAATGTTCGAAGATGACATAGCCTTCATAGTGCGCACCACAGATTCTAGCTCTTGTGCGCTTTCAATCTTGTGGCGTAAGCTAGCAACACTTTCAATCATCAGCAGACGCACTCTTTATGTCAGGCTCTTCATGGTGCTTATCGAAGGGTGTGGCAGTAAGTGATTCAAGTCCTTGAATCGCCAATTTAAGAATGACGCTTTTTTCTTCTTCACCTAACGCCTTAGAACTTTCTAAACGCGTTAAGATATCTTTCGGCATATTCGCACTCGCAGCACACACCGCATCCTGAGCCTCTGCCATTTGTTCAAGGGGAATGTCATCAAACACTCTGGCGGTCAATGCCAGCAGTAACGTAATTTGCTCCACCATGGAAATCGGATTCGATTCCGGTTGCTTAAGGCAAGCTCGAATACGTCGACCATGCTCTATAACCTTTAACGTACTATCATCTAAGCGGGCACCAAAACGGGCAAATGTTTCTAATTCTTCAAACTGCGCATACGCCAGTTTTAAATCGGCTGCCACACCACGATAAGCCGCTAACTGTGTCTTGCCTCCCACCCGGGAAACCGATTCACCCACATTCACAGCAGGTAAAACACCGAGCTCAAATAAAGACGGTGACAAATAAATTTGACCATCCGTAATAGAGATTAAGTTGGTTGGAATATACGCCGAAATATCCTCGGCTTCGGTTTCAATAATCGGCATAGCAGTAAGAGAGCCCCCTCCAAGGTGCTCACTTAAGTGGGTGGCTCGCTCGAGTAATCGAGAATGAATATAAAAGATATCCCCAGGAAACGCTTCTCGACCAGGAGGACGACGCAACAACAGAGATAATTCACGATAAGCGCGAGCATGATGAGTAAGATCATCATAAATAATTAATACATCACGCCCTTTTTCCATAAAATATTCGGCAATACTGGTGGCAGAATAAGGTGCTAAGTAAGCAAGGCCCGGAGGATCATTCCCTTCAGTGACCACTACTATGGTGTATTCTAAAGCACCTTGCTCACGCAGGGTCGCGACCACTTTTGCCACACCCGAAGCGCGCTGGCCAATGGCACAATACACACACAAAACATTTTTCCCACGCTGATTAAGAATGGTATCCACTGCAATGGCTGTCTTGCCGGTTTGTCGATCACCTAAAATCAGTTCACGCTGACCTCGACCCACTGGAATTAACGCATCAATAACTTTGATGCCTGTTTGCAAAGGCACCGTCACAGGAGCTCGATCCATAATGGTAGGGGATGGTCGCTCCACAGGTAAGCGCTGAGTGCTGACTACTGGACCTTTGTCATCCATTGGCTCACCGATAGGATTGAGGATACGCCCTATCAACCCTTCACCCACAGGCACATCCATCACGTGGCCGAGACGTTCCACTTCATCCCCCGTTTTTAGGTGCCAATAATTCCCAAGCAACACCACGCCTATTTCGTGTTCATCAACATTAAACGCTATACCATAAATACCACCTGGAAATCTGAGCATCTCTTCAAACCCAACCCCAGGTAGACCAGAGACCTTGGCAATACCTGTGGCGATACTGGTTATGATGCCGACTTCTCGTGGTGCAATCTGAGGTGCAAACGATTGTCGAGCCAACTTCAAACCACAAAAGAGGTCATCAAGGGTGTCTTTTAAAAATGGGACGGGTACATTTTCAGGCGCGGATTTCATGGCTGCCCTTGCTTTTGACTGTCTTGTTGTTCTTTGTCTTGTGATTCGTTTTGAGCCTGACCTTTGTCATTCGATTGCAAAACTTGATTCACACTTTTTGCCAACGATGCAAGGTAGTTATCAATACTCCATGAGATTTTCTGTCCGTTAACATTCACCTCAATACCACTGACGACTTTAGACTCGGTGGTAAATTCAATAGTAATTGAATCATCAAGTACCGATTTCAAAGTATGTAAAACAGATTCGCGCATCTGTGTCGGTAGCGCAAACGCAGAATGAACCTGAAGAGGTTCTTGCGATGTTTTAAATGCCGTTTTTAGCTGTGTTTTTTCTTCATCACTTAAAGCCTGCAATCGCTCAATAAACACCTCTACCATACGTGACTCTAAAGATGTTGCGGCAAGGTCTGTCAATGTTTTACGTGCAATCGCAAATACTTCATCCCGAGCACGTAAACTCAATGCGTCCTTTAAACCCAATTGTTCATTATTCAGGGCTAGTTGTAATGTATTACGCAGGTCATTGAATTCTTGTCTTGCGGACTCTAACAAGCGATTGTGTTCGGCTTTTGCATCTTGAGCCACTTGATTCATACGCGCCGTATATTCTTTATCAAACTGTGTATTCTTTTTTTGAAATTCGTCACGCTCTCTTAAGGCTTCTGCTTGTTTATTTTGTGCATCCGCAAGTTCCGCAGCAATGCGTTTTTCACGAATATCAATGGCGTTGAGAATAGGTCTATATAAAAAACGTTTCAGCAACCACACCAACACAAGAAAGTTAATGACTTGCGCAACAACCGTGAACCAATCGATCAACATAGTTTATTTACCTGTTGCTGCGGCGAGCGCTGTATTCCAGAAAGGATTGGCAAACAGAAGAATCATCGACACTACAAAGCAATAAATAGCGGTGGATTCGATCATAGCCAGACCCACAAATAAGGTACGAGTAATAGTGGCTGATGCATCAGGTTGCTGAGCCAAAGATGATAAAGCCACGGCAACCGCCTTACCTTCACCTAACGATGGCCCAATAACACCCACTGCAATAGTTAAACCCGCGGTGATAATAGATACCACTGCAATAATCGTCATGCTGTCCATGGTCTGTCCTTATTTAGTCTTAGTTAATTGATGTTCTGACTGACTGCTACGCGTAGCCGCTGCGATATACACAGTGGCCAGAATAAAAAAGATATAGGCTTGTACAACACCGGTAAGTAAACCCAGTAATGTCATCACAATTGGAAACAAAAACGGGGTAATACCAACCAAGATAGCAATGATCATCGCCCCACTCATCATGTTGCCAAATAACCGAACAGCAAGCGCCAAGGTACGTGACACCTCACTAATAATATTAAATGGCAGCATAATAATCGTCGGTTTCGTATAAGACGAAAGGTAGCCACCGATGCCTTGTTCATGAATACCAAACATGGGCACCGCTACTAATACACACAGCGCCAATGCCGTAGTAGTCGAAAGGGAACCCGTAGGGGTTTCAAATCCAGGAATAATAGTACTAAGGGCCGAGATCACGATAAACAAAAATAAGGAACCGAGAAAACCAAGATACTTATGACTATGTTTTAAGCCCACATCTTCGATCTGATTACAGATATTAATCACCACCACTTCTAACAAATTTTGCCAGCGAGAGGATTTCAAGTCACTCGTCAATTTACGAGTGACTATTATGGAGCCCACAACCAGTACAGCCATAACTAACCAAGTAGACACGATAGTTGCATTGAGTTTAAACAAACCCATTTGCCAGTATATAATTTGGTCCGGACTAAGGTGCATAACCATCCTTATTTTTTATATTAACTGGCGATTGTGCCTGTGCACGGGGTTGTTCTTTTAGCTGAATAAGTCGCGTGGCAAGCAAGCGCACTAACATAAACCCTAATAGACCCAGCATTAACGTTTGCCAGCTGTCGCCCAAAATAAAATAAAATCCAAGCATGAGTACACCAGTTCGGAACAACATGCTGAACGTAAATAACAGTGCGGTATACTCACTGGAATTAAGACGGCGCACCGTCCACCAAAGCCCGGCAAAATAAAATACGCCCAACACAACCCCAACTAATAATCCTGACACGCCTTCCAACGCAACGCTGCCTAGCCAAGCGTAATCAACAGAATTAATCGTCATCATCTGTATCCTTAAATTGATTAATTTGTTTGTCTTCTTTATCGACCCAGTGCCAAGCATTGAAGCAACCAAGGCAAAGACCCACCACTAACAACATTAATGTCCACGAACGCTCTCCGGCATAGTGGTCATCTAACCAAACCCCAAGGGTCGCCCCCAGAACAGTGGGTACAGCAACAGACCAGCCAACTAGACCCATCATTCCAAAACCCGACCACACTGTTTGAGTTTCGTGCTGCTGCGCCTTCAATTTGCGTGACGCCATATCACCCACTTTCTGACTGTAGCTGGATGCACGTTCTTTTGCTTTCGTGGCTTGTTTTTTTGTGGCTTTGCTTTCACTGCTCGGTTCATCAGTCATAACAATGTTTGATCCTGATTAAATGCCGCCAAGCGCTGAATAAAACCACTTTCCATTTTCACTAATACTGAACGCAGTTTCTGTTCTTGTTCATCCAACTTAATAAATTCGTTTTCTACCGCCTCGTGTAATTCTTTCAACCCTATGCCTGCCATGGCGTTACGCACCGATATCAGAACATCAAGACCCGTTTTAACCAGTACGCCCTCATCAATTGCAATAAAGGTTTGAGTTTGGTCGTCTTGTTGTAACGTTAATATCCCAGCAGATAAAGACGCAACACAATCAAGTCGGTTAGGTAAAATACCGAACGCGCCATTAGGCGTCATGGCAACGATGCTTGTTACATCATGTTCCTCGGCGAATACCTTATAAGGCAGCAGCACTTTAAGGTGCATCTGGGGTGCTGGCATCCGGTTGCTCCTTGGTTACTGGCTCATCTTCAGTTTGTTTTGCTTTTTCATAGGCTTCATCAATATTGCCTATCATATAAAGCGCACTTTCTGGGTAGTCTTTAAATTCATCCGCGAGGATGCGTTCACAGCCATCTAAAGCATCACTGAGACTCACCAATTTTCCAGGCAGACTGGTGAACTGTTCGGTGGTAAAAAAGGGTTGCGTAAGAAAACGCTCCAAACGTCGAGCACGGTCCACCACCTTATGGTCTTCTGGTGATAACTGTTCCATACCCAGCATGGCAATAATATCTTTGAGCTGTGCATACTGTGCGAAGGTGCGGCGAACGGCCTGAGCAAGATCATAATGACGCTTGCCAATGACACTCACCGTGGCCATTTTAGAATTAGACTGCAGTGGGTCAATCGCAGGGTATAAGCCTTCACTGGCCCGCTTGCGTGACAATACAATTGAGGCCGACAAGTGAGAAAACGTATGCACGGCCGCCGGATCGGTAAAATCATCTGCCGGCACATAAACCGCCTGAATAGAGGTAATGGCCCCACTGCCAGTATTCGCAATACGTTCTTCTAGCTGTGAGAGTTCGGTGCCCATGGTTGGCTGATAACCTAATCGCGCTGGCATCTGCCCCATCAATCCGGACACTTCCATGCCTGCCTGAATGAATCGGAAAACATTGTCGACTAACAACAACACATCACGATGTTCGTCATCGCGGAAATACTCTGCCATGGTCAGCGCTGCATGACCGACTCGAAAGCGAGCACCAGGAGGCTCATTCATTTGTCCAAACACCATGACCATGTTATCCAGAACACCCGCTTCTTTCATTTCACGGTAAAGCTCTTCCCCTTCGCGACAGCGTTCACCTATGCCACAAAATATGCTGACGCCTGCATGCTGGCCCACCATGTTGTGGATCATCTCGCTTAAGAGTACGGTTTTGCCCACACCGGCTCCACCAAATAAGCCCGCTTTTCCACCGCGCTCTAGCGGCATGAGTACATCAATTATTTTAATGCCGGTTTCAAATACCTGGCTCTTGGTAGGTCGTTGCGCCAATGCGGGAGGTTCGTTATGGACTGAGCGCCACTGGGTGTCCTTCAGGGGAGGTAGGCGATCAATGGTATTGCCAAATACATCAAACATTCGAGATAAAACAGCTCTACCCACTTGAGCTTGTAATGGCCCGCCAGTGTCTTGCACCTTCATGCCACGGGCCAAGCCTTGGGTTGGGGTCAAAGCAATCCCTCTCACGCGCTTTTCATCTATTTGAGAGAAGACTTCAATTGAAATGTGATTATCAATGCCTGTATGCAACAGCGAACGAATAGCAGGTAGTTGATTTTCAAATAGGACATCCACGACACTGCCGCGTATCGAGATCACACTACCAGTATTAATTGGCTTGTCAGTCTGACTGCCCATATCCATTATCCTTTTAAAGCAATCTCATACTAAGAATGCCAGCTTTGTACAGGTAAGGAATTGTGTTGTGGGCTAACCTAAAGACGATATTCAACCCACCAAGAAAATTAGCGTATCACGTTTAAAACGTATGACTAAGGGGGTTTACGCACCTAAGGGGGACTTAGGTGATATAACAGAGAAAGAATTGACTTAGCTCAGGTTAAGCTAAGTCAATAAGATCAAGCGACTTTCTGATTAGCCGCTTTATTAGCTAGCAACTCGTCATAGGTGCCTTGGAAGTCGATTAATTGATTGTCTTTAATCTCAATTACTCGAGTGGCCAACGATGATACAAACTCACGGTCATGGCTTACAAAGATCAAGGTGCCATCAAAGTCTTTTAAGGCATTGTTGAGCGCTTGGATGGATTCCATATCCAAGTGGTTAGTTGGCTCATCCATGATTAAGACGTTTAAGTCCATCATCATTAATTTGCCAAACAATAGACGGTTTTTCTCACCACCTGAGCACACGCGGGCTTTTTTGTTGAAGTCATCCGCGGTAAATAATAAGCGACCTAACATGGCGCGAACTTTCAAATCATCATGCTTAACGGTGCGCCACTGGCTCATCCACTCAAACAAGGTTAAGTCTGTATTAAAGTCTTCAGTGCTGTCTTGTGGGCAATAACCGATGGTTGCGTTATCAGACCATTTCACCACGCCGTGTTCTGGGGTTAACTCATTCATTAAGCAACGCAAGAACGTCGTTTTACCGGCACCGTTTTCACCGATAACCGCTAACTTAGAGCCCGCATCCAATAAGATGTCGCCGCCTTTAAACAAGGTTTCACCGTCAAAGCCGTGGGACAATTGCTCTAGTTCTAATACTTGGCGATGTAGCTTCTTATCTTGACGTAAACTAATAGACGGCGTTTGACGAGAAGTTTGCTTCACTTCGTCTAACGTAATTTTGTCCATTTTCTTAGCACGAGACTGAGCCTGCTTAGACTTAGAGGCGTTAGCAGAGAAACGATTTACGAACGCTTGTAGCTCATCAATCTCAGCACTTTTCTTAGCGTTCTCACCTAATAGCTGATCACGAATCAAGGTGGACGCTTCTATGAAGTACTCATAGTTACCAGGGTAAATACGCAACTCGCCGTAATCGATATCGGCCATGTGAGTACACACTGAGTTTAAGAAGTGACGATCGTGAGAAATAATGATCATGGTGCTTTTGCGTTTATTCAACACATCGGCCAACCAGTTAATCGTGTCGATGTCCAAGTTGTTGGTTGGCTCATCGAGCAACAGGATTTCAGGGTTTGCAAACAGAGACTGAGCCAATAGCACGCGTAATTTCCAACCCGGAGCCAATTGCTTCATCAAGCCATAATGGAATTCTTCTTCGATACCCGCTTCAAGCAAGATTTCACCGGCGCGACTTTCAGCACTGTAACCATCCATCTCGGCGTATTGGGCTTCTAGGTCACCCACTAACATACCGTCTTCTTCGGTCATATCCGGTTTGGCATAGATGGCATCACGGGCTTGTTTGATTTTCCAAAGCTCTACATCACCCATGATCACGGCGTCCACCACCGAGTACTCTTCAAAAGCGTACTGATCCTGGCTCAAGGTACCGACCTTATACCCAGGGGTAATTGATAGATTGCCTGACGTTGGTATTAATTCGCCACTCAAAATCTTCATGAACGTGGATTTACCACAACCATTTGCGCCAATTAGGCCGTAGCGGTTGCCATGGCCAAACTGTGCTGAGATGTTTTCAAACAAAGGCTCGGCGCCAAATTGCATGGTGATGTTTGCGGTTGTAATCAAGAAGGTATCCTGGGGCGGGAGCTAGTAAAGCATCGGTGCCGACATAAAGGTGATAATTGGGGCGCACTATATAGATAGAGGCGTGTTTTGTCGAGACAGCTGTACAGTTATCGAACAATTTAAAAGCAAAAAGCCAGCAATCGCTGGCTTTTTTGTCTTGAAGCGCTAATTTCGTTTATTCAGCCGCAATCACATACTTTAAGATCTCTACAATCTGCTCTGGAGTTTGCGCCCAAGCCATGGCCGCACCGTCGACTTCTTTTAACGGGTGGATAATACTTTCATCATGCAAAGTAATATAAGGTTTACCTAGGGCGGCGCACATACCCGCATCAAACGCGGCGTTCCACTGTTTGTACTTATCACCAAAACGCACCACCGCCATATCGCAATGTTCGATCATGTTTTTAGTACGAATGGCGTTTACTTTTGACGACTTATGATCACGCCAAAAGCTATTTTCTTCAGTGCCCAGTACATCACCCGCAGCATCACTTGCTGCATGATTAGTCACTGCAGAAGTGAACGCCACTGGCAAGTTCAACGCTTTGGCGCCTTGCTCAATTTGCTGGCGCCAATCGGTATGAATTTCACCCGACAAATAAACAGTCCAGATTTTCATAATTTCTCCATTACACTGATTACTGAACGCATCCGGACACGGCGATTTCATTAAGCGCGCCCACTAAACGTTCATTTTGATTGGTGGTCCCCACGGTAATACGCAGACAGTTATTGAGTAATGGATGGCTACCATCTAGGCATTTAATTAATATGCCTTTTTCTTTTAACGCTTCAAACCAATTTCGCGCCATACCATCCGGTGTGCGAACCAAAACAAAATTAGCCTCACTTGGAAATACTTCCAAGCCAACAATCGCCGATAAATCTGTCATCAATACTAAGCGGTCTACACGTAATTGCTCAGTTTGCATCAGCAACATATCGAAATGCTCTAATGCAAATAATGCACTGGCTTGAGTTAAAGAATTAATATTGTAAGGCATGCGGATTTTTTCTAATTCACTCAACCATTCTTTTGAGCCAATCAACAAGCCTAAACGTAAACCAGCCAAGCCCACTTTAGACAAAGTACGCATCACTAGAACGTGATCGTATTTTTCTAATAAATTCAGGTGATCCGCATCGGTAAACGCCGTATAAGCTTCATCTAAAACCACTAATCCTTGTGATGCTTCGATGATATGTTTAATGGCCACTTCATCCCAAAGATTGCCCGTTGGGTTATTAGGCTGTGCTAAGAAAATCAATTCGGGGTCGTGTTCTTTAATGGCGGCCAACATAGCGGGCTCGTCTAATTCAAAATCTGCCGTTAACGGCACACCTACATAATTAAGACCACAGAAAATAGCGATCATTTTATACATCACAAAACCCGGTTCTGGCGCTAAAATAGTCGCACCCGGTTTTGCCACGGCCATAGCCAGCATTTGAATAATTTCGTCGCTGCCGTTACCCAATAAAATATCGTACTGCGCCTTCACGCCCATCTCTTCACGCAGCGCGTCTTTGACCATTTGTCCGCTGGCATCTGGGTAGCGATTAATGGGCACGTCTTTTAATAAATCGGCCCAAGCTTCACGGGCAACCGCTGGCCAGATGTATGGGTTCTCCATGGCATCCAGCTTAATCATGCCAGCGGCACTTGGCACAGGATAAGCGGTTAAATCTAAAATTTCTTGGCGAATAAGTTTTTTAACACGAGACATGTGAATTTCTCTTAAACAAAAACCCTAAGGTTAAAAACGTTAGGGTTTGATTGTTATTCTAATTGAAAGGTCGTTTGCCATTACAGCGTCAACACCTGATCAAGCTAGCTTTAATCTTTGATACGGTATTCAGCTGAACGTGCATGGGCCGTTAAAGACTCACCGCGCGCGAGCACAGAAGCAATTTTACCCATTTCGCTTGCGCCATCTGCACTGCACATAATCAGTGAGCTGCGCTTTTGAAAGTCATACACGCCTAGCGGGCTTGAAAAACGCGCCGTCCCAGATGTTGGTAATACGTGATTTGGCCCAGCGCAATAATCGCCTAATGCTTCTGCAGTGTAACGACCCATAAATATCGCACCTGCGTGGCGAATTTGTTTCGCCATAGCTTCAGGTTCTTCTACGGATAATTCCAAGTGTTCAGGTGCTATACGGTTAGCAAGATCGATGGCTTCTTGTTCATTTTGCACTTTGACTAATGCACCGCGACCCGTAAGGGATGCACGAATAATAGCTTCGCGCTCCATGGTCGGTAATAATTTTTGGATGCTGGCTTCTACTTGTTTTAAGTAATCACCATCCCAAGAGATTAAAATTGATTGGGCATCTTCATCGTGTTCCGCTTGGCTAAACAAATCCATGGCAATCCAGTCTGGATTGGTTTTACCATCACACACCACTAGAATTTCAGACGGGCCTGCAATCATATCAATGCCCACTTCGCCAAACACAAAGCGTTTTGCGGTGGCCACAAAAATATTCCCAGGACCCACAATTTTATCGACTTTAGGAATGGTTTCAGTTCCGTAAGCCAGAGCAGCAACGGCTTGTGCACCGCCTACGGTAAAGCAACGGGTTACGCCTGCGGCTGCAGCTGCGGCTAATACTAATTGATTCACTTCGCCGCCCGGTGTCGGCACAACCATGATGATTTCTTTTACCCCTGCTACATGTGCAGGAATGGCATTCATTAAGACACTGGATGGATATGCTGCTTTACCACCCGGCACATAAATGCCCACGCGATCCATAGCGGTGACTTGTTGGCCCAAAACCGTACCGTCTTCTTCTTGATACTGCCAAGATTCACTGCGCTGCTTATCGTGGTAACGACGCACACGCTCAGCCGCTTGTAATAATGCTGTGCGGCGTTCTTGCGGCAAGGTATCAAGTGCTTCTTGTAATTGCGCTTGGCCGATTTCCAGTTGTGTCATGCTATTAACTTGCAGATGGTCAAATTTATTACTGAATTCGACTACCGCTTCATCACCACGGTTTTTAACTTGATGCAGAATATCTAAAACCGTTTTTTGCACTTGTTGATCTGATACCGATTCCCACGATAACAAATCATCCATGGCTTGGGTGAAGTCTGCTTGCTGGCTATCTAACGTTCGCATTTGAAACGACATACTTGCCTCTTACACTTTTGCTAACTACAACTTGGACTAACTGTAACGTAGGGCTAATTGCTTAGCGTCTACGCTCTACCGCTTGGGCTAACTTATCAATAATCGGTTGAATCTGACGATGCTTCATTTTCATAGCAGCTTTACCCACCACTAAACGAGAACTGATAGGCGCGATTAAGTCACGTTCTTCAAGACCGTTGGCTTTTAAGGTGTTGCCGGTGTCGACGATATCGACGATCAAATCCGCCAGCCCCATAATCGGCGCTAATTCCATACCGCCGTATAACTTGATGATATCCGCTTGTTTGCCTTGCTCAGCAAAATAACGCTTAGTGATACCCACAAATTTAGACGCCACTTTAATGCGCCCTTGCGGTGCTGGAGCACCTTTTAATGCCGCCGTCATTAGTCGACAAGTGGCAATGTTTAAATCTAATGGCTCGTACAAACCTGTACTGTCAGCTTCCATCAATACATCTTTGCCGGCAACGCCAATATCCGCTGCACCATATTGCACATACGTAGGCACGTCAGTGGCACGAATCACCACTAATTTAATATGCTCATGATTGGTATCAAAAATCAGCTTACGACTTTTTTTAATATCTTCTGCTGGCACAATGCCCGCTTCAGCAAAAAGCGGCAGTGTGTCATCTAAAATTCGACCCTTGGATAACGCAATGGTCAATGGCTGTTGGCTCATGTTTAATCCTTGATGCTTTCGCCTAGTTTGGCACGCGGCGAATATTAGCACCCAATAATTGCAGTTTTTCTTCGATGCATTCGTAACCACGGTCAATGTGGTAAATACGATCTACCACGGTTTCACCTTCGGCCATTAACGCTGCAATTACCAAGCTGGCTGATGCACGTAAATCGGTGGCCATTACTGGCGCACCTTTTAATTTATCGCCGCCCTTAGTAATACACGTGTTACCTTCTAAGGATACTCGAGCCCCCATACGGGCCAGCTCTTGTACGTGCATAAAGCGGTTTTCGAAAATGGTTTCGGTTACCGTAGCACTGCCGTTGGCGACAATGTTCATTACTAAGAACTGCGCTTGCATGTCCGTAGGGAAAGCTGGGTACGGTGCGGTTTTTACACTCACCGCTTTTAATTCACGGCCTGTCATATCAAGGCTGATCCAGTCTTCACCAATTTCAATTTTAGCCCCGGCTTCTTCAAGCTTGTGTAAAACCGCTTCAAGAATATCCGCGCGGGTATCTTTTAATTTAATTTTACCGCCAGTGGCGGCAGCTGCCACAAGGTAAGTACCGGTTTCGATACGATCCGGCATGACGTTATAGTGACCACCATGTAGATGTTCAACCCCTTCAACACGAATAACGTCCGTGCCGTGGCCTGTAATTTTAGCGCCCATGGTGATTAAGCATTCAGCTAGATCAACAATTTCTGGTTCGCGAGCAGCGTTTTCAAGCAAGGTGATACCATCAGCTAATACAGCCGCCATTAACAAGTTTTCAGTCCCTGTTACGGTGACAGTATCCATGAAGATGTTGGCACCTTTTAAGCGGCCATCTGTGGTGGCTTTTACGTAGCCGTCTTCTACCACAATATGAGCACCCATGGCTTCAAGGCCAGAAAGGTGAATATCCACAGGGCGTGAACCAATGGCACAGCCACCTGGTAAAGAAACTTGTGCTTCACCAAAACGAGCGACCAATGGCCCAAGAACCAAGATAGAAGCACGCATGGTTTTAACTAACTCATACGGCGCCACTAAGGTTTTAATGTTATTTGCGTTTACTTCGATGGAGTAATCTTCACCCATAATCACGTCAACACCCATGGTGCCGAGTAAGTTAATCATGGTGGTTACGTCATGTAGATGCGGCAAGTTACCAATGGTAATTGGTGTCTCTGCTAGTAAGGTGGCGGCGATAATCGGTAAGGCTGAGTTTTTCGCGCCAGAAATACGGATTTCACCCGAAACAGGGGCGCCACCTTGAATGATCAGTTTGTCCAATGCAGGCATAATACGGCTACTTTATTAAGATTGTTGTTGAGCCCATTGGGCTTGCGTATAGGTTTTAATGGTTACGGCATGCACACTGCCGTCAGTGATTTTTTCATTTAAGGCAGCATAAACATATTGCTGACGTTTCACTGGATTAAGACCTTCGAATTCATCCGTTACTACGGTTATTTCATATTTGTAACCATCACCATCAACGGATACCTGGCAATGCGCGAGCTTTTCTTCAAGCAAGGTTTGTAGGTCTTCTGGGCTCATAGGGCTCTCCGATGGGGCTTAGAATTGACAACATGAAAAATAAAGGCGGGAATTATAGCGGAAAGGCATACTAATAGCGAAGTGTAAAACACCCGCTAGCTCACATTCTATCTATGCAATAATGTTAATAATGGCTTGCAGGTGGGCGTTTTGAACCATGGTTTGTAGCTGACTAGGTGGCGCTTTAAACGATACATCCAGCCCTTGAGCCTTGGATGCACGAACCCAGCTGAGCAATAAGGCCAACGCTGCACTGCTGCATTTTTGTACCGCACTTAAGTCAAAAACGAGCCCTTGGCGGCTAGAACGAATGGCTTGTAAACCTTCTAGTTCAACATGTACCACACTATCGAAGGTGAGATCTCCAGTGACGCCATATACCCCTGCTTGATGTTTTTCTAATTGCTGCTCGGGCATTATTCATCCTCCGGTTCATCGATATCCGTGCCTTGAGGCTGAGCGGTATTATCACTGCTCACCTCTGACGTCCAACCACTAATGGCGAGATCTATATCTCCATTATTTTGCGCTGCCAATCGTGCAAACTGATCACGAAATAACAAGCCCATATTGATGCCATTTATGATCACATTTTGCACCATCCACTGATTGCTTTTTTTGTCATAAAATAAACTTTGTGTCACTGGAAACACCTGCCCACTGGAAGTAATCACTTCAAAGCTAACTTGAGTGTTACGCAGCGTTTGCTTGCCTACTTTTAAAGGCAGCATATTTACTTTGTAGTTGTTAAATTCCCATAAGCCTTTCGCATATGTATTGAGTAAGCTTGTCTTAAATACAGCTAAAAAGCGCTGTTTTTGCTCTCTACTGGCATTCCTATAGTGCTTTGCCATCACTCGTCGGGCAATACGCTTAAAGTCCACTACTCCGCCCAGCTGTTGATCTACCAAGGCGATTCTTTGGTCATCTGTTAAATTGGCTTGGCTCTTAGTTGTGCGTATTTCACTCAGTAAACTATCAATTTTTTCCTCAACTAATTGATAAGCCTGCTGCGGATCGGAATTCGACCAACTCAGAATAGGAAGCAGTGTTAGTCCTACCAACACAAACGTATTTAAAAGCGACTTCACTGTGTGCTCCTTACAATCAAGTTCGGCTAGTCATTACTGCGGCTAAACAAAAATTGTCCAATTAATTCTTCTAGTACGATAGACGACTGGGTATCTTCAATCATGTCACCGCTTAATAGCGTTTCTTCATCCGCGCCGACACTTAACCCGATATATTTCTCACCTAGTAACCCTGACGTTAACACAGAAGCTGAGGTGTCCAACGATAGCGGCACCCCCTTTTCAATAGCTATTTTCACCACCGCCACATAATCTTGAGTATCGAGTTTTATTTCAACCACCCGCCCAATAGTGACACCAGATAAGGACACTTTTGCTCGCTCACTTAACCCTGATAAGTTTTCAAAACGAGCATACAGATAATATATGTCGTCATCGCTTTGATAGCGTAAGCCACTTACATTCAAAGCCAATACCAATAAACCCACCATGGCAGCAATGACGAATGTACCCACACCTAATTCTAAGGATCTATTATGCATAACCACTCCTAAAATCCGCCCAACATGACGGCCGTTAAAATAAAATCAAGACCTAAAACCGCTAATGACCCTTGCACAACGGTTGCAGTGGTTGCTCGACTTATGCCTTCTGACGTTGGGCGAGCATTCCAACCATGGAACAACGCTATCCAAGTTCCTACAAATGCAAAAACCAACGCTTTAATTAAGCCCCTTATGACATCATCAAAGAACACCACAGAGCCTTGCATATTGGCCCAATAAGAGCCCTCATAAATTCCTAATATATTCACCGCTACAAACGCACCGCCATAAATACCCAGCAAGCTAAATAATATGGCCAATAACGGCAGGCTCACGACGCCCGCCCATAAGCGCGGCGCAAACACACGCTTAAAAGGATCAACCCCCATTATCTCCATGGCAGATAGCTGGTCAGTGGTTTTCATCAAGCCAATTTCAGCGGTCAAGGCAGACCCAGCTCGCCCTACAAACAAAAGCGCACTGACCACAGGGCCAAACTCTCTCAGTAATGACAATGCCACCATTTGCCCAACAGCCTCTTGGGAGCCATAACTGCTTAAAATAGAATACCCCTGAAGAGCCAGCACCATGCCCACAAACACACCAGCCACCACTATGATCGGCAGTGACAGCACTCCGATATGATGTATTTGCTGAACAACCCTAAATAAAGAGGCTTTAAGTCCTTTTCCCCAGCTAAGAATATTCCACAGGAACACACCGCTGCGCCCCAACAACTGGCAAACCAGCAGAGATTTCGCGCCAACATTCGAAAGGGTATCAATCATGATTAAGCACCTGCTGTTCAAGCTCTGGTGCTGGGTAATGAAAGGCCACAGGACCATGAACCTCCCCATATAAAAACTGCTTCACTAAGGGGTTATCACTGTGTCTGATTTCTTCTGGCGTGCCCGCGCCGATGATTTTGCCTTGCGCCAAGATTAATACCTGATCAGCAATGCTTAATGCTTCTTCCACATCGTGAGTTACCAGCACAGAAGTCAGATTCAAATTGTCATGCTCTTGGCGAATCAGGTTGATTAATACCCCCATGGAAATGGGATCTTGGCCAGCAAAAGGTTCGTCATACATAATCAGTTCTGGGTCTAACGCTAGGCTTCTTGCCAATGACACGCGCCTTGCCATCCCTCCAGACAATTGCGCAGGCATTAGGTCAGCGGCGCCACGTAAGCCCACTGAATCTAATCGCAATAGAACCAGATCACGAATCATGTGCTCGGGTAATTGGGTATGCTCTCTAATCGCAAAGGCCACATTTTCAAATACGCTGATGTCAGTAAACAAGGCGCCCGTTTGAAATAACAAGCTCATGCGCTGGCGTAATGCAAACAAATCGGCTCGATTTAATTCAGAGACATCCTGACCATCAACTAAGACTTCTCCTCTAGAAGCTAGCAACTGACCACAGAACAACCTAAGCAAGGTGGTTTTACCTGTACCACTGGGCCCAAGAATGGCTGTAATTTGTCCCTTTTTAATAGACAAATTAAGACCATCAAAGATGACCTTGTCGCCACGACTAAAACTCACGTGTCGACATTCTACAAAGACCTGTGCTTTTAGCGACATGCACTCAACCGTCCTGTTGATGAATTCAGATTCCTTACCCTTCCCACAAGCATAGTCGCAACTGCTCGCGTCACAAGGCGAAAGCCAACTTAAGGCAAGCTTGTTAGGGGCGAAAAAGCCTGTAGAATGCGCCGATTATTGAATTTTATGAGTGCGTACGATGTTAACAGCCAGCTTAGCAATCATTGTTGGACTAGTGGTTTTAGTATGGAGTGCCGACCGCTTTGTATTAGG
>JAWUYY010000095.1:0-28836 GCA_034110565.1 Bermanella sp.
TCGGTACGTTTAAAAAAGTCTTTATCCATCTTTTGTGCTGTTTTTTCGTCTGACATAAGTCACCTTCTTTTTCTGTGCCGGATTGCTTGATGCTCGAAGCGGTTAATTAAATCCGGTTGTTTTAGTTAATAATTGGTTTTAGGTTTATCTGTTAATTAAGCTTTGGATTTGAGTTTGCCAAGTCAGTTTGATGGACTCGGCTCTGCTCGTTCCTTGTGTCCGGAGTGACGGTAGTGAGTCACTCGTTGCGATTTATATTACTTTTTCAACATGGGCTTTAAGAATGTAGCCGTATGACTGCCTTTTACTTTTGATACATCTTCTGGTGTGCCTTGTGCAATAATTTTTCCGCCACCTGAACCGCCTTCTGGCCCAAGGTCGATGACCCAGTCAGCCGTTTTGATGACGTCTAGGTTGTGCTCAATGACGACGATGGTGTTGCCATGGTCACGTAAGCGATGCAGTACATCCAGTAGTTGCTGAATGTCATAGAAGTGCAAACCTGTGGTTGGCTCATCCAGAATATAAAGTGTTTGGCCGGTGTCTCGTTTGCTTAATTCTTTAGCCAGTTTTACACGCTGCGCTTCACCACCGGAAAGGGTGGTGGCGTTTTGTCCTAGGCGTACATAGGTTAAGCCCACATCCATAAGGGTTTGCAGTTTGCGTTTAAGTGCGGGAATGGCGTCGAAAAATTCAAGGCCTTCCTCCACTGTCATGTCTAACACTTGGTGGATGTTTTTACCCTTGTAGCGAATGTCGAGGGTTTCACGATTGTAACGTTTGCCGTGACACACATCACATGGCACATACACATCGGCTAAAAAGTGCATTTCAACTTTGATTACGCCGTCCCCTTGGCACGCTTCACAGCGTCCGCCTTTAACATTGAAACTAAAGCGGCCTGCTTTATAGCCACGGGAGCGCGCTTCTTCTGTGCCGGTAAATAAATCACGCACGGCAGTAAAAATGCCTGTGTAGGTGGCGGGGTTCGAGCGTGGTGTGCGACCGATCGGGCTTTGATCGATGTCGACACACTTATCGAAATGATCCATGCCTTCAACGGTTTTATACGGCGCGGCTTTTAATGTACTGGCGTTGTTTAATGCAGTGGCAGCAAGCGGGTATAAGGTTTGGTTAATGAGTGTGGATTTACCACTGCCCGATACACCCGTGACACAGGTAAATAAACCCACTGGGATTTTTAGTGTGGTGTCATCTAGGTTGTTACCAGTGGCGCCGGTGAGTACCAATTGTTTGCTTTCATCAATGGGAGTGCGATTAGTTGGTACTGCAATTTTGCGTGTGCCAGTCAGGTATTGGCCGGTGATGGATTCTTTGCATTTATCAATATCTTTTGGCAAGCCTGCAAAAATCACTTCACCACCATGTACACCTGCACCAGGGCCAATGTCCACTATGTAATCCGCTGCGCGAATAGCGTCTTCATCATGTTCAACCACGATGACGGTATTACCAAGGTCACGTAGATGTTCAAGTGTTTTAAGTAGCCGGTCGTTGTCACGTTGGTGCAAGCCAATAGAAGGTTCATCTAAAATGTACATGACGCCTACTAGTCCTGCGCCAATTTGGCTGGCTAAACGAATACGTTGAGCTTCACCACCCGAGAGGGTGTCGGCGCTGCGTTCTAGGGATAAATAATCTAAGCCTACGTTTACTAAGAAGTGCAGACGGTCTTGGACTTCTTTTTGAATTTTATTGGCAATCTCACCCTTACGACCAGGCAATTTTAATGTTTCGAAATATTTTAACGCAGGCCCAATAGGCATAGCTGTAAGGTCTGCAATGTTGTGGTTATCCACAAACACATTACGCGATGCTTCTTTCAGGCGAGTGCCGTTACAGCTAGGGCAAGGTTGTACCGATAATAGTTTTGATAGATCCTCGCGCACCATTGCGCTGTCGGTTTCATGGTAACGACGTTGCAGATTTGGGATCACACCTTCAAACGGGTGTTCTTTAATAACTGTGTCGCCGCGACTATTTACATAATTGAATTCTATCTCTTGTTCGCCGGTGCCGAAAAGAAGCGCGTTACGATTTTTCTTACTGAGCTTTTTAAATGGCGTGTCCATATCGAAGCCATAGTGATTGGCTACGCTATTAAGCATTTGGAAATAATAAATGGTGCGACGATCCCAGCCACGGATGGCCCCTTCGCCTAGGGTTAGTGTTTCATCCACAATGATTTTGTCGGGGTCGAAATATTGGTCCACCCCTAAACCATCGCAAGTACCACAGGCGCCGGCTGGGTTGTTGAAAGAAAACATGCGTGGTTCTAAATCGGTAATGCTGTAACCACATACAGGGCAAGCAAATTGAGAGGAGAATAAAATCTCTAACTTGTCATCATCCATGCCGCAGGCTTTGGCGGTGCCGCCTGTTAATTCTAGTGCGGTTTCTAAGGATTCGGCTAGGCGTTGCTCTAGTCCTTCACGTACTTTGATGCGGTCAATAACCACTTCGATGGTGTGTTTTTTGTTTTTGTCTAACTCAGGAATATCGTCCATGTCGACAACGATGCCGTCTACACGCACGCGTACAAACCCTTGGCTGCGAAGTTGTTCGAACAGGTGTAAGTGCTCACCTTTACGATCATTGATCATGGGGGCAAGAATCATCAGTTTGGTGCCTTCATCTTGAGAGATGATTTGATCTACCATCTGGCTGACGGTTTGGGCATCTAGGACTTCACCATGTTCTGGGCAGCGTGGCTCGCCTGCGCGGGCAAATAACAAGCGTAAGTAATCGTAAATTTCGGTCACTGTTCCCACGGTAGAACGTGGGTTGTGGCTAGTCGACTTTTGCTCAATAGATATGGCGGGGCTTAAGCCTTCAATGTGGTCAACATCGGGTTTTTCCATCATGGATAAAAACTGACGGGCATAGGTGGATAAGCTTTCCACGTAGCGACGCTGGCCTTCTGCATAAAGAGTATCAAAGGCTAAAGAAGATTTACCGGAGCCGGATAAGCCAGTGATGACCACTAGCTTGTCACGGGGAATGTCTAGGTCGATATTTTTAAGATTATGGGTGCGAGCACCGCGAACCAAAATGGTATCCATATTCGAGCAACGCCAAGGACAAAAAAGAACATTGTACCTGTTTCAAATTGGCTTGGCTGCACTGCTAAGAAAGGTAATTTAGGCACTAGGTGAAACACTTAGTGCCAAAGATCGGGTGATCTAATTGAGGTTAGGCTACGTCGTGTGTTGGTAGGTACTCTTTGGCCCAATTAATTGCCTGAATACGGTTGCTCACATCAATCTTCTTAAACAAGTTATACATGTGAGTTTTCACTGTATGAGTGCTGACATTTAAAGCTTCTGCGATGTCAGCGTTCTTCGCGCCACTGGCACTTAGGTTTAAGATTTGTTTTTCACGCTTTGTTAGCGCATAGATGCTATCAGGAATTTTACTTGGGCTTTTTCGGTTATTAGCCACAAAACGGCTGAGTAGCTTACGGCTGAACCAAAGCTCACCATTTAAAATGGAAGCCAAGCCATTACAGATGTGGCTGTGGCTTTCACCTTTATAGAAGAACCCACAAACATTAGGCCATTGCAGGAGGCGCTCGTGCTCACTGTCGCTGTCTAGGTTGATAAAGAAGACTTTGTTTTCACGTGGTAGCCACTCAAGTGTTTGCTGGTAGCGTTCGTAATTAAGGCTAGAAGCATCCATACAGACAAGATGATCCGCTTTTATATGCTGATTATCGGTTTTTGTGTAAGGGTCAATTATGGCGCAGCTATGATTAAAATTTTGCTGCAGATACCCTAACAACAGGGAGTTTTGAATGTTTTTAGGCCCGATAAGCCAGAGACGTTGGGTTGGGTTTGTCATATCTAGCATTCCTTGCTGATAGTTAACAGGACGGCACCATTGTAGATAAAAATGTGCAAAATGACACCTACGTAACACCATAGATTATAAATGTGTCACAAAAAAGTTTAATTTGCATCCTTGTGTGGCTTAGGGGTACTCATGGAAGCCGCTGATTGGTAAAATGCCGCTCTTTTTTCATGTTGTTTTGTTCATGTCACCATTAGAAACACGCTCGGTCTCTACCCTTGCTTTGATCTATGCCTTACGAATGTTTGGTTTGTTCATGGTGTTGCCAGTACTGGCTTTGTTTGCACAGGACTATCAAGGTGCAAGCGCATCCCTAATTGGCGTGGCAATTGGCGCTTATGGTCTTACTCAGGCCTGCTTGCAGTTACCATTTGGCGTTTGGTCAGACCGAATTGGGCGTAAGCCTGTAATCATCATTGGCTTGGCTTTGTTTAGTTTAGGCAGTGCTTTAGCGGCTATGGCCGACAGTATCTGGCTACTGATTTTAGGCCGAGCACTACAAGGTGCAGGTGCTGTGGCCAGCACACTGATGGCATTAATGACAGACCTTACCCGGGAAGAGAATCGCACCAAGGCCATGGCCAGTATAGGCGCGAGTATCGGATTGTCGTTTACCTTAGCCATGGTGGTAGGACCAATACTGGCATCATGGTTTGGGTTGTCAGGTTTGTTCATGTTAACGGCTGTTTTGGCTATTTTGGCTATGGTGTTGCTGTTAACGCTTGTACCCACCCCCAAGCAGCAAGTTAAGTCTCGAGATTCCAGGGCGTTTTTACATCAACTGGGGGATGTATTTAAAGACAAACAAATCCTACGGCTAAGTTTTGGTATTTTTGTTTTGCACGCAGTATTGGTGGCTTGTTTTGTTGCGGTGCCGGTTGCCTTGGTAGATGCGGGTTTGGTGCAAGCGGATCATTGGCAGGTTTACTTACCTGTCATGCTAGTGGCGTTTGCGTTTATGGTGCCCTTTATTGTAGTGGCAGAGAAAAAACAGAAGATGAAGCAGGTATTGTTATTTGCAGTGCTGCTGCTGTTGGTGGGAATTATCCTGCTGGGTTTAGAGCTTAAGTCAGTCGCGGGCATTACGTTTGCTCTGTGGGTGTTTTTTGTGGCGTTCAATATATTAGAGGCCAGTTTGCCCTCTTTAGTGAGTAAATTTGCTCCGGCCGGTTTTAAAGGCAGCGCCATGGGAGTGTACAGCACTTGCCAATTCCTAGGGGCTTTTGTTGGTGGTATTTTAGGTGGTTTTCTCAGTGAGTATTATAGTTTAAGTGCTGTTTTTATTGGGGTGATACCGTTGCTATTAATTTGGGCGGTTTTGGTTTGGACCATGGATACACCAAGGCATTTAAGCAGTTATCGCATTGCGCTTAGCGCGCAAAGTCAAGAAAACGAGAAGCTTGAAAGTGAATTACTATGTTTGCCGGGTGTTCATGAGGTTGTGATCATGCTTAAAGATCAGGCTGCTTATTTGAAAATTGATACCAAAGTATTTGATCCGATCAAGTTAAAACAAATTAATATATAAAAACTGTGAGCGACTTGAATTATTTTATGCAGAGTCGTTTCACTTTTATATCTGCTTTATTTCATCATATTTCCTACTGTCTTAATCCATTTGGATGATTGACTAATTCACATAAAATAAAACTCACGTATATTTTTCAAAAATCTTATTCTATCAAGTAATATCGCTGGCCGATAATGACTAGTGTGTGCTTAAATTGTTGATAGTTAGAGTTGATCACCTACAAGTTTGACGCTTAATATAATTTAAGTTTTTAAATGCCGGCATACATTCAATATGTAAGGTTGATTATTATCTGTAATAAATCGTTAAGAAAAATGTGCTAAAAATAATTCGTGTTACAACACATCAATAAAAATAGTTTTATATAAAAAATTATAGCCCCCTCCAATTTAATCTAACAATTTAATTTACAGCGAAACAATGAAAATTATTTTGCTGACTCTTATAAGTAAAAGGAAGTACTTTGATGAATACCTATGTCTCTATGAATGACGCTTTATCTGCGCGTATTTTCGCGTGGATGGATGAGCGCTTCCCGCTTAAAAATGCATTGTTGTTTTTTATTTTGTATTTAACTACGGCCACTGTTGCACGCTCAGCGCTAGAAGGTGGTGTTTACATTTCGCTGCTGGACCTCCTAGTCTGTTTGGTTGTGTGGAGTTTATTTTTAGTGATACGGATCTTTGATGAGCATAAAGATTATACGCTTGATGTTATTAACCATCCTCGACGTGTCTTGCAAAGTGGATTGATTACGTTAAAACACTTAAAAATATTAGGGGGGGTAGCTGTATTTTCACAGATTGTTTTCTCATCATATGCAGATGGATTTTCATTCGGTGGCGCTAGCATGAGCTGGATCATTATGTTTGGCTATTTAACATTAATGGGAGCTGAGTTTTTTTGCGGAGAATGGTTAGAAAAACGTTTAACGTTTTATGCATTTTCTCATATGTTAATTATGCCGCTGATTGTTTTTTGGTTGGCTAATTTAGCGGTACCTAGTGTGGTTTTGAATGGATCTCTGATGGTCATGATGCTGCTGGCATTTATTAGTGGATTTTGTTTTGAAATTACACGTAAAACAAAAGGAATTGAAGAAGAGCGTGAAACAGTCGATTCTTACTCTAAAATATTTGGCACTAAAGTTTCTGCGTATATTGTGATGGCATTGATATCCGCTATGTTGGTATGTCAGATTGGATTATTGCTTTGCTTGGATATTAGCCATATTGGCTGGTACTTGGTGCCTCTAGTTTTGATGTATGGCGTAGCTATTCGTCAGGTGATGAGTTTCATTAAAAATGCAAATCTAGAAGGGCGTGAAAAAAATGAAGCTGTAGTTGGTATTAATATGTTGCTTGGATATTGCACCATAATAACGGCTGTATTAATTGAAAATGGTATGACAGGAAGTTGGATCTAAAATGACTCAAGAAAAGAGAGTATCGCATTCAATCCGTCATGCATTTTCAAAGCAATACAATGCACGTGTTTATATACAACACGGTACCAATGAATGGCAGGCCGAAGCCATTGACTTGTCAAAAAATGATTTAAAGGTCATGTGTGAAACGTTTTTTGAGTGCAATGTTGATGGCAGGATTGATCGAATTAGATTAGTCGTGCTCGATCATGTTTTCGAATTTAAAAAGCTGGTTTTAACTAAGCGAACAACAAAAGGCAGTAAGACATATTTGGTGTTTGGTCATGACGGCGATGCACAAACAAACAGTATGCTATGGCAAATAAGTTATATCTTAAGATTAAAGCCGAGTATGGGTCATGATGTGAGTCATACCGAGTTTACACTGCCTAAAATCCCTGCACGTGGTTTATATACTGAGGATGCTCGTCAAGAGCGATTAGCATATATTCGAGAAACAACCGGCGCTCAACTTGAAAAAGTATCTGAGACAACATTAGACGCGGTTACCCTTGTAAGTAATATCGAAGCATTGATTGGCTCGGTTGAAATTCCTGTGGGTATTGCCGGCCCTCTGCATATTAAAGGGACTCATGCTAATGGACTGTTCTATGCACCAATGGCCACAACAGAAGGTGCTTTATTAGCGTCTGCGACTCGCGGTGCGACAGCGCTATCTCGTTCTGGTGGGGTGAATGTTCGTGTGATAGGTCAGCGTATGCTACGTGCGCCTATTTTTGTATTGTCCGATTTATCATCCGCTTTATTTCTTGATCAATGGGTGAAAGATCATTACGCCGAAATCGCAGAGCAAACACGTAAGTATTCAAATTATGCTGAATTAGTTGAAATTAAAAGCGAGCTGATGGGGCGTACATTGCACATGGAGTTCGCCTATGAAACAGGTGATGCTGCCGGTCAAAATATGACTACAACCTGTACTTGGCAGGCGTGCCAGTGGATTCTTTCACAAATGAACTTCTTTGATCATATTCAAATTGAAAATTTTATGATTGAGGCTAATTTATCCAACGATAAAAAAGTGACATACAATTCGTTTTTAAAAGGTCGCGGCATTCGTGTCATGGCGGAATGTTTACTAACTGAAGATGTATGCCGAAAAGTATTGAAAGTAACACCTAAACAATTGTTCTCAGCCTACAACCGATTTAATAGCGGCAGTATTGCATCTGGCATGGTGGGAATGAACATTAATATTGCCAATGTAATTGGCGCCATGTTCACTGCAACAGGGCAAGACATAGCTTGTGTACATGAATCCTCTATTGGTCAGCTGTATTTAGAGCTCACAAAAGATAATGAAATATCAGCAACATTAAGATTACCAAGTTTGGTTGTCGGCAGTGTGGGTGGTGGAACAAGCCTTGCCCAACAAAAAGAATGCTTAGAGTTGATTGGTTGTGCAGGCCCCGGTTGTGCACATAAATTGGCTGAAATCATAGCGAGCTTTTGTTTAGCGTTGGATCTTTCAACGTTATCAGCTATTGCTAGTGATCAGTTTGCACGTGCACATGAGAAATTAGGGCGTAATCGCCCAGTGGAATGGTTAAAGTTAAGTGACTTAAACAGTCAATTCTTTACACGATCAATGCAGTCTTATTATGGCCGCACTAATATTGTTGTTGAGCAAATAGAACCGCTACAGGTTGAATCAAAAGGCAGCAGTATCATTACAGAGTTGACGGGCCATAAGATCAATAAATTGGTGGGTCATTTTCCATTCGCATTAACACTCGCTGGTTTATCTGATCCTGTGAATGTCATGGTGAAAGTAAAGCCACTGGATAGTGAAGTTATTTTAATGCTCAACAGTGTTGCCGCAATGTGCGATGCACGTTTAGCGCATGCTTATAATGAATTTAAAAATAATATAGGTTTCACAGGATGTCATAAACGAGAGCTTGCGGTTATGTCGCAAACCGATCCTAGGTTTGTAAATAATACACCGACAACTTATATGGCCTGGGAAGATGACAGCCGGGAAGCATATGTGTTGGTGCAGGAACTCATGGAAGACATGGTGTTGATGGACAGTGCAGACGACACATCGAGCTGGACTGCAGAACATATTCAGGTAGCCATACGCGGTATCGCGGAAGTACATTCTATTTGGTATGGAAAAGAAGCGGAGCTTTCAGAAAAAAGTTGGATTATTGACCCCCCGACTAGGCAAAGTATGCAGGAAAAAATCCGTTTATGGGAAATGCTAGGAGCCCATGCTGCTGAAGAATTTCCGGAATGGCTGACGAGTGCAGACATGGAGCGTTTCCGTGATAGAGTTTACAGCTTAAAAGATTGGTATAGTGAAATTGATGCTATGCCAAAAACCTTGATTCACAATGATTTTAATCCTCGCAATATAGCCTTTCGACAACATTCTAAAACAGGTGCGTTGAGTTTGTGTGCTTATGACTGGGAATTAGCAACGATTCATTTACCACAACATGATTTAGCTGAGTTATTAGTGTTCACTTTAGAGCCCGATTTTAAAATAGACGATGTGGAACTGTACATTGAGCAACATCGAATTGAATTGCAAACTTTAAGCGGTATTCAAATTGACGCACAGCAGTGGCGTCGTGGTTTTACTTTGTGCTTGTGGGATTTAGTAGTGTGCAGAGTACCTATGTACATGATGGTGCATACATTCAGACATTATGGGTTTATGAAGCGAATGCTCGCCACATTTAGACAGTTACTTGATAATGAAGTGCTGTTTGATGATGTAAATAATAAAAAAGTGGAGCAATAATATGACGCTTCCATTATTTCTAAACGCGACGCAAGCCGTTAAACAAGACGAATCCTTGCTTGGTGGTAAGGCAAAAAATTTAGCCCTAATTTCTCGTCAAGGATTACCTGTACCGCGTTGGTGGGTCCTTACGACAGCGTGCTTTTCTCAGCAATTAAAAGAATTGGATATTGAAGACTGGCTTGAGCAACAGATTCAACAGTTAACGTCTAGCAATGAAAAAAATACTGCCAATAATGAAACGATTGCACAAGTAGCTTCAAATATTCAGCAAGCACTTGGACGCTTGCCTTTAACCTCTGAGATTCAGCAGCTTATTCGCGATAGTTTGCCAAAGAATATCTTGAATAATACATCACTGGCGGTGCGTTCATCGGTTGTTGGTGAAGATGCTGAAAATGCATCCTTTGCGGGACAAATGGATTCCTATTTATATCAGAAAGGCGAGCAGGCAGTTTTTGAATCCATTATAAAAGTGATGCAAAGTGCATTTAATCACAGAGCATTGGCGTATCGCATACATAATGGTTTAGGCCTCACGGATATTCGTGCAGCGATTATTCTGCAAGAAATGGTGGATGCTGATGTCTCTGGTGTGATGTTTACTGCAAATCCTACGACAGGTAATCGTAAGCAAGTCGTCATCTCATCTACTTGGGGTTGCGGTGAGGGTATTGTGTCAGGCGTGTGCAGCACAGATGAAACGATCGTTGGATTATTTAACAATAATATAAATACACAAGTGAATACCAAAGACAGCGCATTTGTATTTGATTGTAATGCTGCTAACGGCGCGATAGAAGTGCCGGTTGAACCATCTAAGCAAACAGTTCCAAGTTTAGAGGTGGCACAAATTTTACAGCTACGTGATATAGGTAAAAATATTTCTGAAGTCTATAAAACGCCATTGGATATAGAATGGTGCTTGAAGGACGACCAAATCTATATATTACAAGCTCGTCCTGTTACGTCATTACCCCCCGTCAACTCAGATGACGATGACGTGGTGGTTTGGGATAACTCAAACATCCAGGAATCCTACTGTGGTGTTACGACACCACTGACCTTTAGTTTTGCGAACCGTGCTTACAAAACCGTATATGAACAAACGCTACGCTTACTTGGTGTAAAAGAGACCGTTGTACAAGAGCATCAAAGTATGCTGGAAAATATGCTGGGTTTAATTAATGGGCGTGTTTATTACAATATCAATAATTGGTATCGCGGATTGTTATTTTTACCTTCATTTAAACAAAATAAATCGGACATGGAACGGATGATGGGATTGACCGATCCGGTTGATCTGGTACAAAGCCAAGCTCTAAGTACCATGCAAAAAATAAAAAAAATGCCTCAGGTTCTTCGTGCTCTTTATTCTATAGTTACTCGTTTTCGTAAGATGGATGATTTAGTTCATGAATTTCGTGAAATGTTTCAGCATGAATATCAATCAGTTAAGCGTGAATCATTACATACGTTAACCATTGGTCAATTAATTAACGAGAGCCGTCGATTAGATAAACAGTTATTAGAAAACTGGACCACACCTATTGTTAATGACTTTTATGTGATGATGATGAACGGTCGAGTACACCGTTGGCTTGAGAAAGTCGGTATTGAAAATCCAGAGGTGATCCAGAATAATTTGCTATCGGGAGAAGAAGGCATAGAAAGTACTGAGCCAACTAAGTACTTGCTAAAAATGTGCGATTATATTCGCGCTAATAGCGAGCTTGAACAGTGCATATTATCTACAAAAAATTCAATTTTATTAAGTGTCATACAAACTGAAAATACGGTTTTTTACCAGCAATGTATCGATTATATTGAGCTTTATGGTGATCGTACTATGGGTGAGTTAAAACTTGAATCCATTACCTTACGTCAAGATTCGTCATTTATGTTTGCTGTGTTAAAAAACTTTTTATCCAAACCTGATTTGACGCTATCTACATTGGCAGAGAATGAAGCTAAATTCCGTAGTGAAGCTGAAGAAACGGTTATCCCTGTTATTCGTAAACAATTGGGCGGGCGGGCATTAAAAAAACTCAATAAAGACTTATCCTCGTTACGCGATGCCATTCGTAATCGTGAAAATATGCGCTTAGCACGTACTCGTATGTTTGGTTTGTATCGTGATATTTATACCGAGATAGGTGAGCAACTTTCATTTTATGGCAAGCTTAATAGGCCTAGAGATATCTTTTATTTAACACTAGAAGAAATTTACGCCTATAAAGATGGCCGTTCTGTACAAACGTATTTGCCACCACTTGTATCGGCAAGAAAAGAAGAGTTCGTCTCTTATGAGGCGAATGATCTCCCTCATCATTTTTGGACTAAGGGCGCAGTATTCTGTAATAACGCATTCGAATACCCGTATCATTCTGACAATAGTGTTGACTTAGATGCTTCGCATTTGGTTGGTACAGGTTGTTACCCTGGCATTGTAGAAGAAAAAATTCGCCTGATATTCTCTCCTGATGATGAGTTGAATCTAAACGGAAAAATACTTTGTACCGTGCGTACTGACCCAGGTTGGGCACCGTTGTTCCCAACTGCAGGCGGTATTATTGTCGAGCGTGGATCAACACTTTCCCATTCCGCGGTGGTTGCACGAGAGTTGGGTATCCCCGCCATTGTAGGGGTGCCGGAATTAACCAAAATTTTAAAAGATCAAGAAACCATTCGTATGAATGGTGTCACTGGTACCATTGAACGTTTAGATTCAGTTGAGATAAATAATGCTGCTGACATGAGCAAGGCGTCTTAATTATATGAATAAATACAATCTTAACTGGACGCCTGATCAGTCATTACCGAATGCATTTTTTGACGTTTCAAAAAGAGTGTATGCCAATGACCCGCGGTGGATCGCTGAAAGTGAATCACAAATAAAGCAACAGTTCAGTCAATCAAATGTCTATTTTGACCAGGCGCGTGCACAAATATTTTTGTCACAGGCGTGTGCGCGCTTAGCAGGGTTTTATAACCCGCAGCATTTAATTGAAGATGAACAGGTTGCGTATTTTGGTTTTTGGGAAACACTAAACGACTTTGATGTTAACGCAGAAATGTTTGCCGAGTTTGAATCATGGGCGCGAGAACAAGGTGCAAAAAGAGTGTATGGACCTATTAATTTTTCAACCTATGGTGAAAATCGCTTACGTATAGATGGCTTTGATAATAAACCGTTTATTGGTGAGCCTGCCAACCCGAGTTATTATCCTTATTTTTTGCAACAATTGGGTTATGGCACTAAGTACGGTTATGCCTCATTCATACATGAAGATAGTCGCGCATTAGCGGTAAAGATGCAGACACCCTTAAGTGAAGCTTTACAGCGTTTAGAAGCCAGTTCGCTGGGCCACTTTACGATCGAAAAACTTGATGGCGAAAAATGGATGCGTCACTTAGATCAGCTCTATCCATTAGTGGATATGATTTTCAAGCAAAACTTTGCTTATACACCTATCAGTAAAGACAGTTTCCGTGCCCATTGTGGTGAACGTTTCGCTAAAAAACTATGCCCAAATACATCGGTGATTGTGAAAGATGAACAGGGTGATATTGCGGGATTTTTTTTAGTGTATCCCGATTACTCTGAATTAGTTAACCAATCGGGAAAAGGCATAAGCGTCAGTGATATTAATTTTTCTGATCACTACCCGCTCCTCGATCAACCTCGTTTAGCATTGGCTAAAACAGGTGGTGTACACCCTAAATATCGTTCAAGTGGTTTGTTTACCATCATGAGTATGCAGTTAACAGTATGGTCGCAGGAATATTACGAGCATATATCTGGTGCCATGGTGAGAGAAGATAACCACTCTATTCATTACGCTAAAGTGGGGCCAGTTGAGCGCCACTATGCTTTATTTGAAAAGGCGTTGTGATTAATCAATTATGGACGATTTAATGATGTTATCAGGTGATAAAAATCAACTAGACGATAACTTTGTACAACGCTTTATTCAACATAGTCAATGCCATCCAGACAAATGGGCATTGCACATCAGTCATATGGATAAAACGAGATGCACAAGCGAAGAGTGTTTAAGTTATGGGCAACTGGCTGATAACATAAAAACGTATCAAGCTTTGTGGCGAAAAAAAGGCTGGAAAACTAATGATCGAATCATTGTCATTATAAAGCCCAGCAGCCAATTGTATGCCATTGCGTTATCTCTTCTTGCCTTGGGCATGACACCTGTTTTTATTGATACAGGCATGGGTCGTGACAAAATTAAGATGGCGATAGAGGATTCACATGCCCGCGCCATTATTAGCATGAAAGCATTGTTAAAATGGTTTTGGTTGATGCCTCCAATGTGGAAACTAGACCGTTTAGCCGTTGATGGAAAAGGTTTGGGTTATCAGTCTCTTGCTCAACAATTTAAAGGTGTAAGTGCTGAATTTAAGCTGCCTGAAATTCAAGTGATCAAACGAAGTGTTACTGATCATGGTTTGATTTCCTTTACCTCTGGTAGCACTGGTCGACCTAAAGGCGCAGATAGAACCCATTACAGTTTAATTCAGCAGCATTTAGCGATTAAACAGCATTGGCCTGATAATGAAAGCGATATCGACTGCCCATGCTTTCCCGTGATGGTATTGCATAATCTAAGTTGCGGTATGACGACGCTGATGCCAAAGGTAGATCTTGCCGAGCCCGCAAAGGTGGATGCTGCACAGGTATTACAGCAACTTGATCAATTCAATATTACTCGCCTTAGTGGCGCACCGGCTTATATCCAAGCATTAGTTGATTACGCTATCGCGCATAAATACATAAATAGCAGTGTAAAAACCTTGGTTGTCGGTGGCGCAACAGTTTCGCTTGAATTGGCCAAAGGCATCTTGCAAGCGTTTCCAAATGCGTATTCTCGAATTGTATATGGTTCCACTGAAGCTGAGCCAATTGCCTCCATCAATATTAAGGATTATTTAAATAACGATGATCAGCATCTAGGGTATTTAGTGGGTCAGCCTGCTGAGCAGGTGCAAGTGCTCATCGCTAATATTGCTGCCGATACCGTGACAGAGCAATCTTTATTAAAGCAATCACTGAAAACAGGTAGCGTGGGCGAGATATTGGTAAGCGGTAAGCATGTTTTAAAACAATATGTTGATAACCCTAGTGCTAATGCAGAAAATAAAATTAAACGTGTGCAGGGTATTGAGAATAATCAATACGCGGTTTGGCATCGTACTGGTGACACCGGATTTATCGATTCATTAGGACGGCTTTGGTTAACTGGCAGAGTGAAAGATGTTTTATGGCTTGATGGTGAAGCAGTACAGCCTTATCCAATAGAACAGGCTTTGGATAATTTGGAGGGCGTATCCCGTGCCGCACTGGTTGCTTTTAATGATGCAGTGTATGTTTTTGTTCAGCTTGATCAAGTATTGAAATTAATCCCTACCAATATAAAAGATAAGATTAAAACGATCTTAATTACAGCAGGTGTTGAACAGTTTAATGTTCAAGCCATAGCGTGCATGCCAGTCGATAGTCGACATAACAGTAAAATTGATCGCGTCACGTTACGTTATGCCTTACAAAAAACCAACAGCTAAAAGCAATATATTTTAGTTGTGTCAGAGACCGGTAGTAATAAACCATGAGCGACCAGCCTTTATTTATAGTGCGCTTAAATCGAATAGATTTATTGACGCTGTCTAGTGTTATGACGACGTTCTTTTCGATTGTGTTTGCCATGAGCGGGCATATTTATTTTTCAGTGGCGTTATTGTTTGTCGCCATGACCGCTGATGCTTTGGATGGCATATTGGCAAGAAAATATGGATTACAGCGAGAATTTGGCCGCTATCTTGATGGTTTTATGGATATGCTTATCTATTTGGTTGCGCCAACGGTGGTAATGCTTAAGTGGGGATTCGATGGATACTATTCAATCTTTATATTGCTGATGATTGCGGCTGGCAGTGTGCGCCTTTCAGTATTTAATCAACTCGGAAATGTGGAGACCAGTAACGAAGGTAAAGCCAAATTGAGTTACTTAGGCATGCCTGTTTTTTGGAGTGTGTTTATTTTAGCCGCGGGAATGCTAAGTGAAATATTGCTGGGTGCGCTAGTTGCTCATACTTTACTTGCCATCATGCTGCTGGTGTTTAGCTTTTACATGGTTGTCTCTAAACCTTTTTTTAAATTTCGCTCTTTAACACACGTTTTATTTTTGACCATAACAGGCTTTGTGGTGTTTGCTGGATTAGAGCTTATGCAGTTTGGTGGAGGCTCTCCATTAAGTATTTTGCTTATTGCGTTATATTTGCAAATTCCAGTGGTGATTGGTGGTGTTTTGCATATGCTGATGGTTACTCGTAATGACTTGAATTGGCTAGCGATTCCTATTCAGCGAAACTGGTTTGGTGCGAATAAAACATGGCGGGGTGCAGTGGCCGTGCCAGTATTAACGGCTTTTGGCGGCGCTTGTTTATATCCTGTTGAATGGTTACTTGAAACTGTGTTTGGTCAAGGGTTGCTTTGGCCTGTTTTATTAGATTACTCGAGCCTAATGCTGTTAGGGCTAGTTGCTGGGATGGGTTACATCATCGGTGAGTTACCTAATTCCTTTTTTAAGCGCCGTATTGGCATACAGGCAGGGGACGTGCCGGAAGATAAAAAATACTGGTTCATCGCCCTGGATCAGCTGGATTCTGCAATAGGCGTCAGCCTTGCTTACTGGCTGGTGTTTGATGTTCCGCTTGAAGTGGTGTGGTTGTATGTCATTACGTTTCCTATGACCGCGTTACTGGTTAAACAGTGGTTATTTAATAAAAAATTGAAATCGACTTCTGTATGAGTGCCACCATTGCCCCACAGTTTGCCCTAATTAGATACACAGTTAATATGTGAGCCTAGGTGTCATCGGGGTTTTCTCGGATTCGAGGTGAATATGAGAGAGAGTCTGCACTTGATCCTAGAATAGGCATCGCGAAAACCGAATTTGCCACGTATAATCAGCCCATTAATCGCTCTAGGTTGTCGTTCATTCGGGCTAAAAACAGGCCATGAATGGGTAGCTTTTTCAGGAGCTAACAGTATTTAATGTGTAATTCGGGCTGTAAGCCTCATTAACACTGACGGAGATAAAGCATGGCACGTGGAAGTGTGAACAAAGTAATCATCATTGGCACATTAGGGCGTGACCCTGAGATGCGCTACTTACCAAATGGTAATGCTGTGTGCAGCGTGAGCATCGCAACCGATGAAGGTTACAAAGACCGTAATACCGGCCAACAGGTAGATAAAACTGAATGGCACCGCGTTGAAGCATTTAGTCGATTGGCTGAAGTCATGGGTGAGTACCTTAAAAAAGGCTCAAAAATTTACGTCGAAGGTAAATTGCGCACCGACGAGTACGAAAAAGATGGCATTAAGCGTTATTCAACCAAAATCATTGCCAATGAAATGACCATGTTAGATACCCGTAATAGTGGCGATAACAACATGGGCGGCGGTTATACCCCCAATCAAGGTATGGCGCATCAGGCACCGCAACAAGCGGCACTTCAGCAAGCCCCGCAGGCTCAGCCACAATATGCGCAACCACAAGCAGCACCTGCTTATGGTCAAGCACCACAACAAGCGCCAGCGGCACCAGCTTATGGCCAGCCTCAACAAGGTATGCCGCAGCAAGCGCCTCGCCAAGCACCACAGCAGGCACCGCAAGCACAACCAAGCAATGCGTTTGATGATTTTGATGATGATATTCCGTTTTAAGGAATCCATCTCACGCAGTCACTACGTATAACTAGGGTAAGTGGATTACTCGCAAAAAAAGCCGCTTTTATAGCGGCTTTTTTGTTGCTGGTTAATAAGAATACAAAGAAGTGTAAAAGCATTAGAGTCAGTTTTGTTCTACAAGCATAATGCGCCCATCAAATAAACTGTCATGGCAGTCATCATTGTTAATAGGATTGAATATGTCATTAAAGAAAGTTGCCATTATCGTGGTTATTTTATTAGCGGGCGGCCTGTTGGCAAAAATACTAATTGATAGTGCCCCTAAGCCCCAGAAAAAAGCCGCACAGAAGGTGATTCCCTTGGTTGAAGTATCGCCTTTAGAGGCGGGGGATTTTCGCCCTAGCTGGCAAACCGGTGGCAATGTAGATGCAAAGCCTAGCGTAAAATTGATGGCTCAAGTAACAGGGCAAATGGTATCGATTAATGAACAAGCCGCGCCAGGTGCTCGGTTAAAGAAGGGTGATTTGTTAGGCCAGATTGATGATGCAAATTACCGTTTAGTCGTGGCACAAAAACAAGCGGCTTTGGTGCAAGCTCAATCTAACTTGGATGTGGAGTATGGAGCGCAAAAAAATGCGGAAAACAACTATAAATTATCCGGCCTTCAGCTTAATCAAACTGCGAAATCATTAGCCTTGCGCACCCCTCAATTGGCAGCCAGTAAAGCCGCGCTAGAAATCGCCAAAGCCGATTTAGCCAAAGCCAAGTTGGACCTTGAGCGTACTCAATTGCGCATGCCGTTTAATGGCCATGTCATGAGTATGAACTTAGCACAGGGCTCGTTTGTCTCGGCGGGTACGCAAGTATTTGAGCTGGTGGATAGTTCTGAGTTTTGGTTGCAAGTGAAAGTGCCGCAGAGTTTTGCCAATGTACTTGATGAACAGCAATCAGTGATAATCAATAAAACGCAGTGGGCTGGAGAATCTCGCGAAGGAAAAATTAAACACATCTTACCTTCGGTTGACGCCACAGATCGACAAATGCGGGTGCTGATTGCCATCGAAAACCCGCTAGGTGATGAGTTTAAACACTTTGTTGTGCGTTATAACGATTATGTGGATGTTACACTTTTCGGGCGCTCGTTAGAAAATGTGTATGAATTATCGAATGATGCTTTAAACGACAATAACCAATTGTGGGTGGTGGATAACAAAAACCAATTACAATTACGAGATGTGAATATTGTATATAAAGGTCGTTATCATTTGTGGGCGAATGTCGATAATCAAGACGGTGATCAAGTACTGCAAACCCGTTTACAAATTGCTTCGCCGAATATGTCGGTGCGCATTGCCGCTGAAGCAAGTCGTGCTGCGGATGAGGCCAGTTTATGAATCTTGAGCAATTAAAGAAAGGCCCTATAGCGTGGATGGCTCGCCATGGTATAGCGCCTAATTTATTAATGTTAGCGTTGTTGATTGGTGGATTGCTGACATCTTTAAGTATTAAAAAAGAATTCTTGCCTGAGTTTACGGTGGATGTGGTTTCTGTAAGGGTGATTTATCCTGGAGCTACACCCAGTGAAATGGAACAGGGTGTGGTGCTGCCCATTGAAAATGAATTATCTGAATTAAGTGGTATTGATGAAGTAACATCAAATATTCAAGAAGGTTACGCCAGTATTTATTTAGAAATAGAAGCCGGTGAAGATCTTCAGCAAATGTATCAAGATGTGTTGCAATCGGTTAACCGTATTTCGACTTTCCCTGCACAAATGGAACAGCCCATTGTCAGTGTGGTGGCGCGCCAGCACGGGATCATGGATATCGCGCTACATGGTGAGTTAGATCAATTCGCTATGAAGCGTTTGGCCGAACAAATAAAAGAAAAATTATTAACATCCCCTCATGTTACGCAAGTGACATTAAAAGGCGCACCCGCGGAAGAAATTCATGTGGAGATCGATAGCCAGACTTTAGACAAGTATCAATTAAGTTTGAATCAAATCGCACAAGTGATATCAGCCAACGCCATCGAACAAGGTGCAGGTACGGTTAAAACCGAAGGTGGCGATATTCTTGTAACACTAAATGATCGCCAGTATTGGGCGGATGATTTTGCTGCATTACCATTGGTCACGGATGATAATGGAGTGGTGTTAACCGTAGGGGACGTAGCCAGTGTGAAAGAAGGGTTTGAAGAAAGCCCTAATATAGTCACTCTAGATGGTCGCCACAGTGTGAGCTTAGCTGTGTATCGTGCCGGGGATCAAACCCCCACAACTGTGGCCGACTCTATTTATGCTATGTGGGATGAGTTAGAAGCCATGCTTCCACCAGGCATGCACCTAACGGTTACCGATGATGATGCGCAACTTTATAAAGATCGTTTAGGCTTGCTGATTAAAAATGCGGTCATTGGTTTGTTACTGGTATTTGTACTGTTAGGTGTTTTCTTAGAATACCGTTTAGCATTCTGGGTCACTATGGGCATACCCACTTCATTTTTAGGCGCTATCGTATTTTTGCCTGCGTTTGATGTGTCGATCAATATGATTTCCATGTTTGCCTTTATTATTTCACTGGGTATCGTGGTGGATGATGCGATTATTGCCGGTGAAAATATTTATGAAAATTTAGATAAAGGCATGTCGCGAGTCGATGCTGCTATTTATGGCGCAAAAGAAGTGGCCATGCCATTAAGCTTTGCCATTCTTACTAATATTGTAGCCTTCATGCCGTTATTCTTTTTACCAGGGGGGATGGGGAAGGCCATGATGGTTATACCGGCCGTTGTGGTGATGTGTTTTGTTATTTCTTGGGTAGAAGCGTTATTTATTTTACCGGCGCATATTTCACATTTAAAAGAAAAGGCAGATTCAAAACTGGGGCGAAAACTCGATACTATACAAATTAAAGTGGACGCTTGGTTGCGTCGAATGATTCATAATCGATACCGACCAGTGCTGGAAAGAAGTCTAAATAATCCTGGTATCACCCTTTCTATTGCGGTTGCTTTTTCTATGGTGGTTTTAGCATTTCCTATTAGTGGTCGCATGGGGTTTTCCATGTTCCCTGTGCTGGAAGGTGAGTCTGCGATTTTAGAGATTGAAATGCCGCAAAACGCACCTGTAAGTAAAATGATAAAAGCCCGAGAACAAGCGGAGCAGGCGCTTAATCAAATCATGACGCCTATTGAAAAAGAACATGGTAAATTTTTAATCAGTACAACCTCTGAAATTACAGGTACGTCTTTGGAAGTGGATGCTCGATTATCATCAGATGGAGACCGTCCGTACACCACAAACCAAGTGGTGGATATGTGGCGCGATGCATTGGGTGAAGTGACGGGCTCGAGCAGCGTGAGCTTTGATGCAGAACGTGGCGGCGGTCCAGTGAGTGGTCGCCCATTTACCATGGAATTACGTGGCAGTGACACAGAAACACTCAAGCAAGCCAGCGAAGAACTCAGTGCAATTTTAAAATCATTAAGTGGTGTAAAAGATGTGGCCAGCAGTTTCACGAATGGCAAGCCTCAATGGGATATTCAATTAAATAACCAAGGGCGCAGTTTAGGTTTAACCGCATCAGATGTTGCAAGCCAGGTGCGTGCGGCTTTGTATGGTGCTCGTGCCGTGCGCCAACAAAGAGGTAAGAACGAAGTGACAGTATTGGTGCGTTTACCAGAAGAAGAGCGGCGCTACCAAACAGATATTGAACAATTACAAATAATAACCCCAACAGGGGCGCGTGTACCCTTGATACAAGTGGCTCACTTAGAAAAGAGCGTCGCACCAACTTTAATTGAGCGTAAGCAAGGGCAGCGTTTAGTCAGTGTGAGTGCAGCGGTGGAACCTCGTTCCTTGATTCCCAACCTACAGGCCACATTGCAGCAAGACTATCTTCCGCAGTTACAGCAAAAGTATCCTCAGTTGAAAATGGGTTATGGCGGACGACAACAAAGTGAGCAAGAAAGTAAATCCAGTTTGTTAAGTGGTTTATTTTTTACGCTCATGGCCATTTATATTTTGTTAGCGATTCCGTTTAAAAGTTATAAACAGCCGTTATTGATTATGGCTGTGATTCCGTTTGGTATTGTGGGAGCCGTGTCGGGCTTGTTAATTTTAGATTACGGCTTATCCATCATTGCCATAATGGGGATGCTGGCTTTGTGTGGTGTGGTGGTCAATGACAGCTTAATTTTGGTGGATTATGCCAATCAGTTAAAGCTGAAAGGCAGCAGTGCTAAGCAGGCGATAATGGATGCAGCAGAACGTCGTTTTCGCCCAATCCTATTAACCACTTTAACTACCTTTGGTGGTTTGGCACCTATGGTATTTGAAACCTCGCGCCAAGCAAAATTTATTACGCCTATGGCAGTCTCCTTAGGTTTTGGTATTTTGTTTACCACCTTTGTTTGCTTGTTGGTGCTACCTACTTTATTTGTATTGCTGGAAGGTAAGGCGGGCAAAGGCGCGAATAATGAAGAAATAGACAGGACAGTTCAGCCGTAAACACGGCGACACTGGTGTTGTCGGGTGATTATTGCTACATTTTCACTCCTCGAATTTAGGCATGTATCGATACGTTATGAAAACACCGTTTCACCTTGTGATTTTGGGCGCTGAAAATGCGGTCGGTCGAGCTGTGACCGAGCAAGCCCAAGCAAAAGATATTTCGTTGCATGCCATTCATTCAACTGACTGGGATTTAACCGACGTGAGTAAGGTGCAAGCACGCTTGACGGAGCTTGCCCCACAGTTTCTTGTTAACTGTATATCACCGGGTACTCAGGGGACCACGGTGCACATAGCTAGTGTGCTTAGTCAGTGTTGCGCTGCGTTGAATATCGCGTTGGTGCAAATTTCGAGTAATGACGTGTTTGCCTATCAAGAAGGCGAGGTGTTCAGTGAAAGTGATGCGCCTGAGCCGAAAACCGAATCAGGCCAACAGGTGCTGGCTATGGAAACAGCCATACGCAGTTCGCTAGAGCATCATTTGATTGTTCGTGTTGGCTGGCTATTTAGTTCTCAAGGCCAAGATGACGTGAGTAAGTTGCTTGAGCTTGCGCAAAATAATATTCACTTAAAATTATCTGATAGTAAATTTTTATGCCCGACCTCAGCGTGTGATATAGCGTCTGTGCTATTGGCCATGGTGAATCAGTGTCGTTATGCCAGCTTATGGGGCACGTATCATTATTGCAGTGCTGAACCCACCACCTTGTTTAAGTTTGCAGAAGTCGTGGTGGCAGAAGCCCGTCAATATGAAGATTTAGATCTGCAGGATATTGAGGCCGACGCCAGTAGCGAGATGAATAGTTTATTTGCGGAGTCCACGCCAAAGCTGGCCACTAAAAAATTACTGTATACCTTTGGCATCAAACCCAAGCCATGGCGTCAGGCTCTTGCCCGAATTCTTAAAACCCGCTATTTAAAGAAATAATCTAATTGATACCTTCGATACGAGTGATCGAATTATTAACGCCTAACCCCATATTCGACTCGTTATACTGGTGTTTATTCGTTTAAGGAGAGCAGTATGGGGTTACTAATTGATGGTCAGTGGCATGACAAGTGGTACGACACCAAAGCAGAAGGTGGTCATTTTAAACGTCAAGACAGCGCGTTTCGTCATGAAATTCACGCTCAAGGCCCATTCAAGCCAGAGTCTGGTCGTTATCATCTATACATTTCAAATGCTTGCCCTTGGGCTCACCGCACCCTTATCTTTCGTCACCTTAAAGGCTTAACCGAACATATTGATGTGTCCGTAGTGCACCCACATATGCTGAATAACGGCTGGGAGTTTCGTGGTGCTGAAGAGCACAGTGGCGAGTTTGTGGATCACCTATATGGGGTTAACTTTGCCCATCAGTTATATGCAAAAGCAAAACCGGATTACACGGGCCGGGTCACGGTGCCGATTTTATGGGACACGCACACACACACTATTGTAAATAATGAATCCAGTGACATTATTCGCATTTTTAATTCAGTGTTTAATGAACTCACCGGCAATACATTGGATTTTTATCCTGAGCATTTGCAATCCAATATCAATATGATCAATGAACGCGTTTATCACAGTATTAATAACGGCGTGTATAAATGTGGTTTTGCCACTACACAAGCGGCATATGAGGAAGCTTACCAAGCATTATTTGACGCCCTAAGCTGGGTTGAAAATCTATTGGCCAAGCAGTCATATTTAGCAGGTGATCAAATTACGGAAGCCGACTGGCGACTATTCACCACATTGGTGCGTTTTGACAGCGTGTATGTGGGTCACTTTAAAACGAACAAGCAACGTATTGTGGATTACCCAAACATGTGGGCTTATGTGCGAAGGCTGTATCAGATGCCAGGCATAGCCAATACCGTGAAGCTTGAGCAAATCAAGCAACATTACTACTTCAGCCACACCATGATAAACCCTACTCAGGTAGTGCCTACGGGCCCTGAGATTGATTTCATGGCGCCTATAAGCGATTAACGGGGTTACTTTGAGTCACCTTTTGGCATGACAGGAGTATGACAAAAAGGTGACAAGAGAGTATTGGTGATTGAAAAAGACTGATCAGCTAAAACTTTATTCGAATTTTGTGGAACTTATCCCTCGGCCCTACCACAGGCGGTTTCGTTCTGGCACAATCGGGCTTCAAGTTTAAGATTGGCGTCATCATGAAACGAGTTATTCGTTATTGTCTTATTGGAGGTATTTTCACGCTGCCGCTTGCCGTTCAGGCTGAGCAAAATATCCTGAGCATGTCATTAAGTGAATTTAACTTACCTGAATTTGATGAATACTCCGTTCCTGTTGTATTAACCGCTACTCGCCTACAGCAACATCAAGCCGATGTGCCTGCCAGTGTGACCATTCTAGACGAGCATTTTATTAAACAAGTGGGTGCGCAAAACCTCGCGGATCTATTTCGTTATGTGCCGGGCATGATGGTGGGCCCAGATAACAATAATAATGCCGATGCCGTGCATTATCATGGTGGCTCAGCTTCTCTGCCTAAAAACCTGCAAGTATTAGTAAACGGACGCTCTATGTATCGCTCTGGTCTTGCAGCGGTTAGTTGGTATGAAATGCCGGTGGCCCTAGAAGATATTAAGCGTATAGAAGTGGTGCGTGGTCCTAACGCCGCCAGTTATGGTGCCAATGCATTTCAGGCTGTGATTAATATCTTAACCAAGCACCCTGCGGACACCTATGGCACATCAGTGTCTTTACAAGATGGTAATAATGGAGAGGAGAATGTTTACCTAAAACAAGGTGGGCGATTAGGTAGCAGTGATTATCGCCTATCCTTTACGCAAAAACGCAGTGATGAATTTGCAATCGATGAAGACAGTCGTCAATCACGCTTTATTGATTTTGAGCATTATTATCAAGGGTCGAAACTGGGTGAGTTTGAAACTTCCTTAGTTTTGTTGGATGCAAAAAAAGAATTGGGTGAAGGTTCTGATGATTATGTTCAAACCAATAAAAATGAAGTGTCAGAACAGAGATTTGAAATAGGAACACGCTGGACCAAAGATCTTAGCAGTAAACATCAAGTGCAAATTAGTGCCTATACCACACAGTACAAACAGCGGCAAAAAGCGTTCGTTGAAGGGGTGCCAGTAGCTGTGCTGGATGATGACTTAAAACAATTGTTTACGTTAAACCCTCAAGCGGCAATTGCTGTTGCTTCTTTGCAAGATCCTAGTGCCTTCTTAACCGACCCGGAAGAGTTGGGTTTAGTTTCTGCTCTTAACGAACGTTATATAACAGGATCTTCGGCAATATCGCCATTAACCCCCGTGAGTGGCGTCATACATTCTGATTTAGATGAATACCGTTATGATATTGAAATTCAAGATACTTATATTTATTCGTCCGTGCTGACACTGGTTAGCGGTGCGAGTTTTCGAAGAGATGAGGTGCGCTCGGATACTTTCTTCAATGGTTATTTGAATAATGACACCTCCCGTTTATTTGCCAGTGCCAGCTGGCAAGCGACGAAGCAAGCAAACTTCCACCTAGGGGCAATGGCAGAACAAGAAAGCGATGCTGATTTAGTGTTTGCCCCTCGGGCTGCATTAAATTATAAGCTCACTCCAAGCCAATCGATCCGTATGGTTTATAGTGAATCAGTACGTAGTCCAGATTTATTTGAACAAGATGCTTATTGGCAGGTAACAGTCGAGAATCCTCAGTCTGATGTTGAGTTAAATGGCAGCACTTTTTATCAAACCCAACAAGGGCCAGGGGATTTAGACCATCAATATATTCGCTCCTATGAAATAGGTTACTACGGACGGTTTACTCAATTAAATGGTGAATTAGACATTCGAGTGTTTGAAGAAGATCTAACGGATGTGTATTACCAATCCCTTAAACTAGATGATTTTGAAACTAATGAAGATATTTCAATTGAATTTCAAGGGATTGAGTGGCAGTACAGCATAAAGCCATGGTTAAATACTCAGCTGCGATGGATTGGTGCTTATGTTGATGCGAGTACCAACATTGATCCTAATGAAGAAGACAGTACTGAACGAGAAAAATCACTGCTGCGTATTTATGCCAGAAATACCCATACCATTTCTTGGCTGCAAAGTTGGGATGAGAGCGTCTCTAGTAGTTTAAGTTACATTTTAGCAAATGAATATGATGATCTAAATGTGTCGGAAGGGGCACGTTCTTTAATTGAACGCATTGATATGAAAGTTATCCACAGCTTCGCATTGCCGAATATTAATGTAGAGCTTAGTGCGAATGTACAGCATGACTTGTCATCAGACCCATATATTTGGGGTGATAATATATATGAAAACGAAACACGCTTTCAGTTAGGCGCGCGTTTTAATTTCTAAATAAAAAGCCCGCATGGTTTGATGCGGGCTTATGATTTTGTATTTAACATTTTTATTCTTCTTCTTTATAACGTTATTGTTTTCATCGAACCATTCTTAGTCTATGACTCGCGATAAATCCCCATAATTTTTTCACTTATAATATTCTTTATACCTTGACGCTCAAGACTGGATAAATTATTCAGAGTATTTAAGCGTAAGCGATGCAAATGTAAGCATGGCATTTGAGAATCAAATTCTCGCAGATCCCCTTTTTTTAATATGGGTAAAAACGGATCATTTCCTTGAAAGCGTTTTAAAATTTGACGCAGGCCTTCTTTAAACGGAATAGGGATAGAACGTACATTTTTACCTTTTTGTGTGATCACAATATATAAGCCAGAGCGGTTTATGGTTTCACCTGGAATAATGTGCAGTCCTGTGGCTTGTACGGCTTCGTTAGGTATGTGATTAAATGTATCGTGGAACGCATAAGGATCGGGCAATACCACCATATTTCTGTCTTGATCTTCGGGAAAGAAAATATTGTAGTTGCTATATAACTGATTAACGGTGGGCGAATAGATACACAGCTTATTTTCAAAGCGCTTAACAAATTCCGCGGCTCGTTGTTGTTGGGATATATGTTCTAACCCCCAAACGAGATCAGAATTGCTCATATTCTCATGTACTGCATAACCCATAAAAAAGCCTCCAGGGCACGCCCAGTGCGTGTTGTTCCATTCACGGAGTATTACGCAGGCTTTGCGTTGTTACCGTGTAACTTTGGTGACTAAACGTTTAGGAGTACAGCTTATTTGTTAAGGCAAGGTAATGCGGTGATGTGAGTCACGGGCAGACTGAGAGCCAGTCGTGATTGTGCTGAAAAAATGAGCAGTGCTTTGTAGTGTTATGACTTTAAGTTCTATCAGGTATTACAGATAGGCCACAAAGTTTGGTGACAAGGCTGCTGAGTAAGCGCCATGGGTCATCTTGTAAGATATTTTTGCTGGCTAAGTCAATTTGCTTACAAATAGCTAAGCTTTGTTGCACGCCAGTTACATTGAGTCTGCGTGCGGCTCCTTTGATTTGGCTTTGTTTTTTTGGCCAAAAGACTTTGAGTTGCTGTAATGCTTTATCGTCTGGGGTGCCTGCTTGGGTTAGCTGCATAAAGGACAATAGCTGGCGGATGTCGTTGGCTAAAATGGCAAGAGGCTGTAAGGCGTGAATGCCTTCCCCTTGCAGTGTGCTCAGAATATGTAAGCTGCGCGCGGTATCGCCTTTAAATGCCGACTCCGATAGGGCAAATACGTCATAGCGACTGGCATCACCAACGGCGGCTTCAATATGCTTGGCGCTGATTTCTTCAAGGCCTAGCATTTTTAGTTTTTCAATTTCTTGAGCACCGGCGAGGAGGTTACCATCGGTACGATCTGCTAAGAGAGCGAGTGCATCTCGATCCGCTTTCATACCAAATTGGCGCATGCGGTTTGCTAGCCAGCCTGGTAATTGATTACGTTCAATGGGCCAGTGTTGAATAAAAGCACCTATTTGATCAAGGGTTTTAAACCACTTGCTATTCGTCGCGGACTTATCAATTTTGGGCAGTTGTAATAATACAATATTGTCGGGGTTAGGGTTGGCGAACAATTCCATTAACGCTTTGCTGCCTTGGTCTCCAGGTTTGCCGCTGACAATGCGTATTTCCATTAATTTACGCGATGAAAATAACGACAAAGCATTGGCCGCCTGAAGCAGTTCGCCCCATTTGAAGTTACCTTCTACATGATGGACTTCACGTTCATCAAAACCTTGTGCTTTGGCGGCTGCTCGAATTTGGTCGCAGATTTCTTGCTCTAATAAAGGCTCATCACCACTAACGATATAAAGTGGTTTGAGTTCCTTTTGTAAATGCTGGGCAAGTTGTTCTGGTTTTAAGCGCAAAATTAGTCAGCCTGTTTCGGTTGAAGTTTAATGGCTTTTAAACGCAATAAAACATTGTAGGCATTGAACTGTTTCATTTCACGGCGCAGGTTCGCTTCTTCTTGTGCTTTACCAATTTCAGCGCTGGCATCATATTGCAAGGTGCGATAACTGGTAATGTTAATCTCTTCGCTGACTGCATTGCCTTTGGTATCCAGTAATTTAAAGCTTAGGTTTTGCGTCAACTCGTATTCGCTGGCTTTAGCATTGGATGTGACGGTAAGCACTCGACGATCACCGGTTTCACTTAAGATTTTCAGTATGTAAGGCGCGTCGTCTGACAGGGTGACACCATTACTTAATAGGGATTGGCGTAACAGGTTTTGTGTAAGAGGGTCTGCTTGTTGTGCGTCTAAATTTAAAATGCGAAGGGCAACTGGCAAGTCCACTTGGCCACGCAGGTGGAAGCCGCAGGCCGAAAGAAAAACGAACAGAGAAGCTAAAAATGTTATTTTTAATTTTTGCATGGTTCTTCTTTTTAAATTTAGATTTAAATTATTCAGTAGGATGGGGAAGGCGCAAGCGTCACCCATCGGATTAAACCTTGATGGGTTAGGCTATACCCTATGGGGTTTAGCTAACCCATCTTACGACGCTGGCTAATTGGCTACAATATTTACTAACTTGCCAGGCACATAAATCTCTTTACGTATGGTGTTACCCTCTAAAAACTTTTGCACATTGGCATCGGCTTTTG
>JAWUYY010000096.1:0-31612 GCA_034110565.1 Bermanella sp.
ACAAAATTTGGCCAACGTTTAGCGATTTTAAACATAGATCGTTGTAAAAAAATATTCCGCTTGCGTGCGATAGAAAACACCCAGCGTTTAGGTAGTAATTTACTTAAAAAATTTGATAGGGCGTCAACCGAGGGTACCGAAAATATATAAGAAGGTGAACGCTGTAGCATGGTCACATGGGCGGCTTGATTAGACATTGACGGTACAATAGTTACCGCTGTCGCACCGCTACCTATGACCACTACATTTTTATTGGTGTAATTCAGCTCTTTCGGCCATTTTTGTGGGTGAATAATTTGGCCTTTAAATGCAGCTTGGTTATTAAACTCAGGTTGATAACCTTGATCATAATTATAATAACCGGTACAAGGTATTAAAAAATCACAAGTATAGTGCGAACATTCTTGAGTTTGCTCATTAAGGGCTTCAACCATCCAGTGTTGCTGTTCACTGTTCCAATTGGCATGAATGATTTTTAATGAAAAGTGTACTTTTCCTTCTACTTCAAACTCTTGCGCGGTTTGATTGATGTATTGACGAATGGAAGTGCCGTCTGCCAAAACACTTAAGCCATCCCACGGTCGAAAGTCATAACCAAAGCTGGCCATGTCGCTGTCTGACCGAATACCAGGGTAGCGAAATAAATCCCACGTACCACCTATGGCTTGGCGGCGTTCCAATATGGCGAAGGATTTATTAGGGCATAGTTGTTTTAGGTGGCACGCCATGCCAATGCCAGATAAGCCAGCACCAATAATAAGAATATCAAAGTGTGAAGAGGCCATGGTTGCCCTTTATTGTTATTAGTATGTTGATCGACCTTAAATCAAGCAGACGTACTTGTCCATGGTACTTTGATTCATAAATATGAATGTTTTATATGAGAGTCGCTCTGTTAATAATTACCTTGCATCCGCTTTAGTGAATAAAAACTAAAAGAATGGTTACCATTTATTTACGGATTTCTTGAGGTGTTAATCCCGCTTTACGCTTCGCTTTGTAATCTAGATACTGTTTGATGTATGTATTGCCCAAAATCCCATCCAAATAGCTTAAAAATCCTGAATAATTGCCTCTGAATTTTGCATGATGGAAATCATGGTAGACAGGACCGTGATAGATTAAAAATAATCGAGCAGGATTCCAAGGAATGTCATACCCCATGTGGCCATCAGCCGCTTCAAATTGGCGAATCACAACCCAAATCCAAACCACATATAAATGACTGCTTAATAATATAGGGCCAATTAAAATTAAACCTGAGGTACAAGCAAATTCAAACCAGTGCATGTAGTTACCATTAATGGCGCAGGTATTTTTAATTCTATGGTGCACGCTATGAACATGGCGCATGAAGAATTTATTCTCATGAAAATAACGATGCATCCAGTAATACAAAAAATCATCTAATAAAATAAAAAATAAAATTTGAATGACAATAATATAAACACTGGGCATGTCACCCGTATGGATTCCCGTACGTTTTATGAGGGGCCATATAAGAACCAGCATGATAAAGACAACGGCGGTATTTTTTACACTGTGGTAAATAGAGGGCCAGAAGGTGCCTTTTACATCAATAGCCTTGGCTTGAATGCGATAAGGTTTCATCCAGTTAGGCTCAATATAAGCAAGCCAAGTCCAAGGTAATGCAAACGCCATAAAGGATATGAAGCTAATACCCAGAGTCGCCGCTGGGAACAACCAAAACCATGGGTCATGAAAGACGCTGGCGTAATCCTGCATAATGACATCAATAAAATTTAGCATGGCAAACTCTTATTATTTTTTATCCAATATACCCGTAGGCTCGCGCTTTAAAAGGGCATTTACGGACATACAGGGGGTATATTTGGTCATCTTAGAGGTTGGAAATGATATTGCCTTGCCTTATGATGTCAGCCTGCTCACGGGGTGCCGCTTATTTAAGTAGCTGAGACTTTACCCGTTGAACCTGATCCGACTAGCATCGGCGTAGGAATGAGCGTGAATCATCTGTGCTTTATAGCCTTGTTTTATAGGTTGTGAGCCGATGTTTTACACCTTATCGACTGGTAACTCTTACTGGGGTGAGTCGATTTCCCGCACGTCCTTGTTAGTGGTGACTTTATTAATATAAGGCCCCACTATGCAAAACTCAGAAAATGCAAGCACCATCCAAACATCGCAACTTGCCGATGTTAACCCTAACTTAATTACTCGCGAGCCATTACCTGGCAGTGAAAAAGTCTATATTCAAAGTCCGAATCGTGACGATGTGCGTGTGCCTATGCGTCAAGTTAACTTAACAGACGGCACTCATATCGCGCTTTATGATACCTCTGGCCCGTATACAGATGTAAACGCTGAAGTTGATGTACATAAAGGCATTACTTCAAGTGTGCGCAAGCAATGGATCGCACAACGCGATGATACTCAGTCGTATGCAGGGCGTGATACTAAGCCAGAAGATAACGGCTTGAACGATTCAGAAAAAGCCTTTCAATTTTATAATCCTCATTTACAGCGTGAACCACTTCGCGCCAAAGCGGGTAAAAATGTTTCACAAATGCATTACGCTCGCCAAGGCGTGATTACCGCTGAGATGGAATACGTGGCCATGCGCGAAAATCAAAAACGCGAAGCCTTAGTGAATGAATTTAATACCGATGAACGCAGTGCCCGTTTAAAAGGTAATCACATGGGGGCCAGCATTCCAGAAGTGATTACGGCTGAATTTGTACGAGATGAAATCGCCCGTGGTCGCGCGATTATTCCTGCCAATATTAACCACCCAGAATTAGAACCCATGATTATTGGTCGTAACTTTTTAGTAAAAGTGAACGCCAATATCGGCAATAGTGCGCTGACCTCATCCATTGAAGACGAAGTGGAAAAACTAGTTTGGTCAACACGCTGGGGCGGTGACACCGTAATGGATTTATCAACCGGTAAACACATTCACAGTACCCGTGATTATATTGTGCGTAATAGCCCAGTTCCCATAGGTACAGTACCCATTTACCAAGCGTTAGAAAAAGTAAATGGCGTGGCAGAAGATTTAACGTGGGAAGTGTTCCGCGATACATTGATTGAGCAAGCAGAGCAAGGGGTGGATTACTTTACTATTCATGCCGGTATTCGTTTGGCTCATGTGCCTTTAACCGCGGACCGTGTGACGGGTATTGTGAGTCGTGGTGGTTCCATTATGGCCAAGTGGTGTATCGCACATCATGAAGAAAGCTTTTTATACACACACTTTGAAGACATTTGCGAAATCATGAAAGCCTATGACGTTAGTTTTTCATTGGGCGATGGCTTGCGTCCGGGCTCGTTAGCCGACGCTAACGATGCAGCGCAATTCGCAGAATTAGAAACCCTGGGCGAGCTAACCCAAATCGCGTGGAAACACGATGTACAGGTGATGATCGAAGGTCCAGGCCATGTGCCTATGCACATGATTCAAGCCAATATGGATAAGCAACTTGAATGCTGTGATGAAGCGCCGTTTTATACATTAGGGCCATTAACCACCGATATTGCACCAGGTTACGATCATATTACCTCAGGGATTGGTGCCGCCATGATCGGTTGGTTTGGCTGTGCCATGTTGTGTTACGTGACACCCAAAGAGCACTTAGGTTTGCCCAATAAAGAAGATGTGAAAGTAGGTATCATTACTTATAAACTTGCCGCACACGCTGCTGATTTGGCAAAAGGTCATCCTGGTGCGCGCTATCGAGATGACATGCTATCCAAAGCCCGGTTTGAATTCCGTTGGGAAGATCAATTTAATTTAGGGCTAGATCCAGAAACGGCTCGTGCATACCACGATGAAACCTTGCCAAAAGACAGCGCCAAAGTGGCTCACTTTTGTTCTATGTGTGGCCCTAAATTTTGTTCGATGAAAATCTCGCAAGAAGTTCGCGATTACTCAAAAGAAGAAATTGTAAAAGCTATGCAAGATAAAAGCGCAGAATTTAAAGCCTTAGGTAGCGAGGTTTATATTCCTGCACCTATTACAAGTAAAGAGCCAGCATGAAAATCGCGGTTGTCGGGGCAGGTATTTGCGGCAGTGTACTGGCCTATGAATGCATAAAGCGTGATTTCGATGTGACCGTATATGAGCAAGACACATTAAAACAATCTTGCTCTTATACGGCTGCCGGTATGCTGGCGCCTATGGCAGAATTAGAAAGCGCTGACGATAATATTTATCAGTTAGGATTGCGCAGTTTAAAGCTCTGGCCGCATATTATTGATGAATTATCGCGACTCAATTATTCAGTATTTTATCGTGATAGCGGCACCTTAGTTTTGGCTCATAGCCAAGACATGGGTAGCTTTGAACAATTTCAAAGTATGCTTAAACGAAAACTTAATGACGTCGGCAGTTACGGCAGTATGGTTAATGCAAATGAGTTAGAGCCTGAGATTTCAAACTTCAAAAGTGTATTGCATCTAAAAAATGAAGCACAAGTCGATAGCCATCAAGTATTAAAAGCACTGCATGATGTCGTGGCTAATCAAGGTCATTTCAAATATGAAAGAGTCGATTCGTTGCAACCAAACAAGGTCAACGGTGAAGCATTTGACTGGGTCTTTGATTGCCGTGGTTTAGCCGCAAAATCAGATGTTAATCTTTATGGTGTACGCGGCGAGCGAATTTTATTGCATGCGCCTGAGGTAAATATTCATCACATGATACGTTTGATGCACCCCAAGTATCGCTTGTATATCGTGCCCCGCGAAGATCATCACTATGTAATTGGCGCTACCGAAATCGAAAGTTCAGACGACGGCCCGATCAGTGTGCGCTCGGCATTAGAGTTATTGTCTGCGGTATACAGTGTACATAAAGGCTTTGCAGAAGCGCGTATTGTGAATATGAGCACAGGGGTACGCCCAACCAGTTTAGATCATCAGCCCATTATTGATGAACAAGATGGTTTAACCCGTATCAATGGTTTGTATCGTCATGGTTATTTATTAACGCCAGCCTTGGTTGAAAAAGCGCTGAGTGCGAAAGTATTCAATCATCAAATTCCCGAAAAGGTTTTGTCATGAATATTCGTTTTAATGGTGAGTTAGTCAGCTTAGAAGAAGCGGTGAGTTTATTGTCTTTTTTACAGACACATTTAGATGATAGTAAAGCCGTGATTGCTCGAAGTGTGGTTGCTGTGAATCTACAGCTGCTTCCTAGGCATGAATATGGACAATATATATTACAAGAAAATGATGACATTGAATTGCTCACAGCTGTGGTGGGCGGTTAAATGGATAACTTTGAAATAGGTGGTCAAGTACTCGATAGTCGACTACTCATCGGTACGGCCTTGTATGAGTCTCCGGCGATCATGCAAGACAGTATTATTCAGTCTCAATCTCAAATTATGACGATTTCTTTGCGTCGCCAATTAGCCAATGGACAAGCGCAAGATAACCCAGTGTTCTGGCAATTTATACAGGACTTTACTCAAGAGTACCGATTTCTATTACCTAACACAGCTGGTTGCTTTAGCGCAAAAGAAGCCATTCTTACCGCTCAAATGGCACGAGAATTATTCAAAACAAATTGGGTGAAACTTGAAGTGATTGGCGATGATTACACCTTACAGCCTGATCCATTTCAATTGGTTGAGGCTGCGCAAGAGTTAATTAATCAAGGCTTTGAAGTGTTTCCGTACTGCACGGATGATTTAATTCTCTGTGAAAAATTATTAGAAGTAGGCTGTAATATTCTCATGCCATGGGGCGCGCCAATAGGTACAGGTAAAGGGTTAATGAATCCTTATGCGCTTACGTTACTGCGCAATCGTTTTCCCGATGTACCCATGATCATAGATGCGGGTTTAGGCAAGCCCAGTCATGCCGCGCAAGCCATGGAAATGGGCTTTGATGGTGTGCTGCTTAATACCGCCATCGCAAAAGCGCAAGATAGTGTGGCAATGGCCAATGCCTTTCGGTTGGCCGTGGAGTCAGGACGCTTAGCGTATAAAGCAGGCTGCATGCAAGAACAACAAAAAGCCGTGGCGAGTACGCCGGTAATGGGTAAGCCGTTTTGGCATAACCAAGATTAAAAGAATGATTAAAATGGTTAATGTGAAAAGAAAGCCTGCCGTGTTGTCGATATCGGCACATGATCCACTAGGCATGGCTGGCATTGCCATGGATCAGCGCGCGTTACAATCTATGGGTGTCCATTGTGCTGGTTGTATCACGGCCAATACGGCGCAAAACCAAACAGGTTTTTTTAGCTTAAATCCAGTTGATAACCATGTGTTTGTTCGTCAACTGGATGCCTTGTATAAACAAGACATATTCAGTGTGATTAAAATTGGTTTAATTAGTGATATTTATCAAGTGAAGGCATTAGTCGCGCATCCAATATTTTCGAATAAAACCATAGTGCTTGATCCTGTACTTGGAGCAAGTAGTGATAACGGGCAAGTAGATCAAGGGCGTTTAGAAGCCCTTATTTTTTTAATGAAATATGTGAACGTTTTGACGCCCAATGTAGATGAAGCCCGTACTCTTATGTCTGTTTTAGATGCGGCGTTCACGCAGTTCAATGACGTATTGGAACTTGCTAAAACCTTACATCAGCACATAAGCTGCGTTGTTTTATTAAAAGGCGGCCACGGCGCGCACAAAGCGAAAGATTTATATTGTGACAACGAACGTCATTTCTATTTAGAACATGCTGAGTTTACACATGGGTTTAATCGAGGCACGGGCTGTGCCATGGCATCCGTGATCAGCGGTGCTATCGCCTTGGGTCACTCAATCGCCGATGCAGTGGTTATTGCCAAAATGCAAATGGACGCTGGCTGGCAGCACCCTTTTAGTATTGATGAACACACAGGCAGTTTAGGTTTCGTCACCTTTAACCAATCAGATGCATCGCAATTTAAAAATTCACAACTTCCCAGTGTGTATGTAAGTGAGCAACAAAAAGATCTTAATTTTTTACCCTGCGGTCATGAATTGGGTTTATACCCCATAGTCGATCGTGCCCAATGGTTAGAGCGATTACTGCCATTAGGCGTAAAAGTGATTCAGTTACGTGTTAAAGATTTAACTGGCGATGCATTAAAAGCAGAAATCATGCAATGCGTAAAAATGGCTAATCAATATGATTGCCAGTTATACATAAACGACTATTGGCAGCTGGCCATAGAATGCGGTGCGTATGGTGTGCATCTTGGACAAGAAGACATAGACGATGCCGATTTATCCGCCATCGCCAAAGCGGGCTTACGTTTAGGTTTAAGCAGTCACTGTTTTTACGAAGTGGCTCGTGCTAAAACTATCAAGCCATCTTACATTGCCTTTGGCCCTGTGTACGCCACGCAAACCAAAGACATGCCTTGGGTACCACAAGGAGAAACGGGACTGTCTTATTGGCGAGCGCAATTAGCGGATTTCCCGCTAGTGGCCATTGGCGGTATTCACGGTGAACGTTTTGAAAAAGTAAAAGCTCAAGGGGTGGACTCTATTGCCATGATCAGTGCTATTACCCAAGCGGAAAATCCAGAGCAAGTGTGTGTGGATTTTATTGACCGCTGGAATAGTTAATATTTTCGAAATTGTATGAGGGTGGGCCCAAGGGAATTGTATCTTTGTGATGTCGCAAGGCGCTGCGCTTTTTCGACGTACATATTACAAACAAGCCTCATCCCTCGGTCTAGGCATACTTTGCTCATTAAATGGCAAAGCCTCATAACAATCCTGCTTATAAAGCGCCAGCGACTTAGCCTCCTCCTGAACAAAATGCCCCACGGCATCATTAAATTCCACATGCTGTAAATGATGTAACGAACAAGTATAAATAGGCTCAAACCCGCGGCTGATTTTATGCTCCCCTTGGGTGCCTGGGTCAAAATGTTGCAGCCCATTTTTAATGCAGTATTCAATGCCTTGGTAATAACACAGCTCAAAATGTAAATTAGGTACATCGGCAATGGCGCCCCAGTAGCGCCCGTATAGGTTTTTATCATCTTGAAAATACAGGGCGCAGCCAATGGGTTTTGATTCATGAAACGCCATGACAACTTTTATTTGATTGCCCATTGTTCGGGCCATTTCATGAAAGCTTTTAATAGTCAGGTAGCCTTGCATGCCACGCATGTTATAAGTGGATTGGTAACACTGATAAAAAAACGACCAAAGTTCGCTTGTCATCTCATGTGCATCAAACCATTTAATGTCGATTTTGTTGTGCGCAATGGAGGCTCGTTCTTTTAAAACGGCTTTGCGTTTACGAGACTTAAAACGGGATAAGAAGTCTTCAAAATGATCAAAGCCATAGTTGAACCAGTGAAATTGTACGCTTTTACGTTCGTGCCAGTTGTGGTCTTTTAATAATGTGCGGTCTTGCTGGTTACAAAATAATATATGAGCGCCGCTTAAATTTTGTTCTTGGCAGTGTGTTTGTATGGATTCGCTTAATGCTTTACCAGATAGTGGTTGAGTGCCCTGATGAATAATTCTTGGGCCACTAGCAGGGGTGAAAGGGGCGGCTATAATGAGTTTAGGGTAATAAGATAAACCGTGTTGCTGATAGGCTTCGGCCCATGACCAGTCAAAGACGTATTCGCCATAAGAATGGTGTTTAATAAAACTAGGAAGCAAGCATGATTGCTGTTCGTCGTATAAAAAGTGACCATCCCAACCCGTGTCTCCATCAATAGAGCCACCAGAGGCTAGTGCGCCGATGAAGTTTTGCTGTATAAATGGATATGAGCCTTGCCAAAGATGCGAGGGGGCCTGATCAATTGAATTTAGCCATTGCATGTTTAAGGCCCTTATTGGTTAAATAGTGAGAAGTTTTAAGGAGCAACATTATGTACAAATTAGATGAGCAGCTTCAACAAGATACTGTGCGTTTAGGTCAGTTTAAATTGTGTGATGTTTTATTAATGAACGATTCACAGTTCCCTTGGGTGATTTTAGTGCCTCGCCGCAGCACGACCAGTGAGTTATATCAGTTATCGACAGAAGAGCGTTACCTGCAATCTGATGAGTCGGCTTATGTGAGCCAACGTTTAGATGATTATTTTGAAGCCGACAGTATGAATATTGCGGCTTTGGGTAATGTGGTGCCTCAACTGCACATACATCACGTGGTACGTAAAAAGAGTGACCCTTGTTGGCCAAAACCGATTTGGGGTGCGATTCAAGCGGTACCCTACACTAAAGATGCCCTTGAAAAAATGGTCGACGAGTTAACCTTGTTGTTCAGTGATAAATTCGTGACGCCGTCTGAAACCGATGGTGACGCACTTTACTAATACTGTGTATTAGTTTGATTGTTTAACGCCGTAAATACTCAAGTATTTGCGGCGTTATTTGTTTGGCCCACGCTTGATAGCCTAATTCGCTTGGGTGGTACCCATCTTCTGCCATCATTTCTTTTTCAACTAATAGTTTGCTGCCCACATAGTGGCAACTTGCAGCTTGCTGACATAAGCGCCGTAATTCAATATTTAGGATATGGGCACGTAAACCAAGTAAGTATTTAAGCGGGATGGGTAGTGCCGGAAACTGCTCCATGGGTGGCACTTGTGTGAAAAATACATGAGGGATACCCAGGTGATTCATTTGTCGGATGCATTGTAGAATCTCTTGTCGCCATGCTTTTACCGATGTGAGGGCCGTTGTGTCATTGACGCCCATGGTGACGATGGCGAAGTCTGCGCTATCTGTGTTCTGTTTAATGAGCTCATTGAGTTCATGAAAGCGGATACCGTTTTGTCCTGTCACCTTGCATTCAACACGCACATTGTCACTGTGGAGCAGCTGGTGGTGAATTTCAGAGCAAAGCTGAGCACTGAGACCTTTATTCAATTGGTTAACGCCAACTCCAGCAACAGTTGATTCCCCAAAATGAAGAAAGGTTAAAGGCGAATACTGTTCACCATGGGCGAGGCGCTTTTCCCCTTTGGCTTCTGGTAGGCGCAGGGCGGTTCTTTTTACATATAGGGCTTGTGGAATACAAAGGACAAAAATAGGGGTAAGTACATACCAACTTACTTGTAATAAAGCGCGAATATAGAGCATTAATTTAACCGAGCCGTTGTTGTAAGTACGGCAGTATATCTTGATTGAACCAAGGATGCTTTTTAAGCCAGATTTGGTTTCTAGGAGACGGGTGGGGCAAGCAGATGATTCCATCGGGTGCATCTTGGGTATGGCGCACTCGCTCTGTCAGTGTGGGGTGCTGCTTTAAGAAGTCTGAACCGGCTAGATAATGTTTTTGTGCATATTGGCCTATGAGGACAATGGTCTGGATATTGGGCAGTTCTTTTAATAAAGCATCGTGCCATTTTGGGGCACATTCTTTTCTGGGTGGCAAATCACCACTTTTGCCTTTTCCTGGATAGCAAAAGCCCATGGGCATGATGGCCACTTGGTTTGGGTCATAGAAGGTATCGCTATCCATTTTTAGCCATTCACGTAAGCGCTTGCCACTGGCGTCGTCCCAAGGGATACCGCTTTGTTGTACTTTTAAACCGGGTGCTTGGCCAATGATGAGAAGTGTTGCTGAAGGCGCAGCTTGTACGATAGGGCGAGGCGTAAAAGGCAGGTGAGCCTTACACTCTTGGCAGTCAGTAATGTCTTGGAGCAATGGGATCAGTCGCATAGGTAAATCATACGCATAAAAAAACGGGTCAAACAGCGTTTGACCCGTTTTTTAAAAGAGTAAGCTTATTCAGCCATTTCTTTTAGTTTTTTCAGTGGGCGAATTTTAACGGCAATAGAAGCAGGTTTCGCTTTGAAAACAGTTTCTTCACCAGTGAAAGGGTTGATACCTTTACGGGCTTTTTTAGCTGGTTTTTTAACAGCTTGGATTTTTAATAGACCAGGCATAACAAATTCACCAACAGCACGTTTTTTAACGTGACGTTCGATGACATCGCCTAGGCTGTCTAGAACCGCTTGAACTTGTTTTTTAGTCAGTTCAGTATTTTCAGCGATTTCAGTTAGAATTTGAGTTTTGTTATAACGCTCAGTGATGGCGGTTAACTTCTTAGCAGGCGCTGCTTTTACAGGTGCTTTTTTAGCGGCGGTTTTTTTAGCTACTGGCTTTTTAACTGCGGCTTTTTTAACGGTTTTTTTAGCTGCCATTGCTTATGTCCTTGTTGTTTTTTTGTTTCGGTAGAGGAATATACAAACAAGTAAGAGAGGCAAGCAAGTAAAAAAAGCAAAAAAGGCCTATTTTTTAGCTTTTTTTATGTGAAGGCGTTTCACTGCTTGATTAAAATGCTCTACCCAGATAGGACAATACAGTGAACCGGCATGCTGATTAATTTCCATGATGGCACGAATCATGGGACGTTGTTGGGGTTGTTGGTAAGCTCGTGTTTGGGTGATGGCTTCAAATGTATCCACTATGGCCAGCAGTTTGGCTCCTTCGCAGATATCATCATCTTTTAACCCATTAGGGTAACCACTGCCATCGAGTCGCTCATGATGATGTAGGATGATTTCTGAGGCATCGCCCCAAACCTCAAAGCTGCTAATGAGCTGATGCACCAACTGAACATGACTTTGTACCCACTTCCAGTCTTTGTTACTGAGAGCACTGGCTTTATCGGCCATGCCTTTGGGGAAAAACGCCATGGCGAGATCTTGAAGATAAAGAGCGGTTTGCAACTGATGGGTATTAATTGGATTGCCCGCCAGTTGGTTCATATGCATGGCAAGTTCAAACATGCGCTCGGTGCGACCAAGGCCATAAGGGCTTCTTTCATCGACCAATAAGCTGAGTTGTAAAAAGAAGGCCACTTCTTCGTTGATTTCTTGTTCGGTGAAATAAGACTTGTTTTGCAGCTCTTCAAGCTCCACTACAGGAATGGTTTCGGGGGCTAAGCGCTGCAATATAGCGAGAATCTGCTGATCGAATTCATTGCCAGAGAGGGTCGCCAGCTTAGCGATCAGCTGAGCCACTTCGTCATAAATGGTTTGATCAAAGTCATCAATGCCGTTTATGAATTTATCCAGCTCATTAAATGTCATATCTAGGCTCAGCAGCAATACGTCGCCCAGAGCCGGAGTATAATTGTTTTGCTGCTTTCTAAGAGTGTCTAGAATGTCCTCAATGGCCTGAAATAGGGGTAAATACTGGCTGATGCCGATGATCCCCAAATCCCCTTTGACAGTATGCACATCACGAAAAAGCAGGTTAATCGTGCTTACGTCATCGGTTTTACTCTCAAGCTTAAGCAGGTGGTCGTTACAGCATTGACGCTTTTCTTGTAATTCATATTTCAGCTCATTGATGAGATCAGCATCAAAATTTGCAATTTGTGGGTTTGCCATGGCATCTCCTCATGTAAATAAAGCATAGCAGGGCCACACAAGATGTCGGAATTTCGTTCAAAATGGGTATAATGCTCGCCTTTTAATAGATCAGATTATATTGAGGCGGATTTTGCCTTTCTATGAAAATGACTAGGGCCTAGCCCAGACAGAGGTCAGCAGCCGATTGACAGTGATTTTTCCTGTTATTGGCAAGGGCGCAAGAGCCTCGTGAATTGTTATGATTCACATGCCCACAAAAATTCGCAGCTAAGAGCTTGGCTCTTGATGCAGTAAAAAATCGATATATTTTATAAGACAGATTTGGGAATTCAGTATGCGCAGCCATTACTGTGGTGAAATTACAGAAAAACTGGTTCAAGAAACCGTAACATTTTGCGGCTGGATACATCGTCGTCGTGACCACGGTGGTGTCATCTTTCTTGATGTACGTGACCGTGAAGGTCTAGTGCAGGTGGTTTTTGATCCAGATACCGTTGAAGCTTTCAATACCGCCGATAGCGTACGTAGTGAATACGTGGTGCAAATCACAGGCTTGGTTCGTCCACGCCCTGTAGGCAGTGAAAACGAAGGCATGACCACGGGTAAGATTGAGGTGCTTGGTAAAGAGATTAAAGTCTTAAACAAAGCGAATACGCCTCCGTTCCCATTAGATGATTACAGCCCTGTGGGTGAAGATGTTCGTCTTAAGTATCGTTACATGGATTTACGTCGTGATGATATGCAGCACAACCTGCGTTTCCGTCACAAAGTGACCATGCAGATCCGTAATATCTTGGATGAACAGGGTTTCCTAGACATCGAAACCCCAATTCTAACTCGTGCTACCCCTGAAGGTGCTCGTGATTACTTGGTACCAAGTCGTACTCACCAAGGTTCTTTCTTTGCCTTGCCGCAGTCGCCTCAGTTGTTCAAACAACTGTTAATGGTGTCGGGTTTTGACCGCTACTACCAAATTGCCAAATGTTTTCGTGATGAAGATTTACGTGCCGACCGTCAGCCTGAGTTCACTCAGATAGATATGGAAGCGTCTTTTATTGAAGAAAAAGACATCATGAATGCAGCAGAAAGCATGATTAAAGCGGTCTTCCAGCAACAGCTGAACATCGACTTGGGTGATTTCCCACACATGCCTTATAGCGAAGCCATGAGCCGTTTCGGTTCTGATAAGCCTGATTTACGTATTCCAATGGAATTGGTCGATGTGGCTGAATTCCTACAAGACATTGAATTCAAAGTATTCGCAGGTCCTGCAAAAGACCCTAAAGGTCGTGTTGCCGCGCTAAAAGTACCTGGTGGCGCTGAACTGTCTCGCAAACAAATCGACGAATACACCAAATACGTGAGTATTTACGGTGCCAAAGGTCTGGCTTGGATCAAGGTTAACGAGATCGAAAAAGGCGTTGAAGGCCTACAATCGCCAATTATTAAATTCATCGGCGATGACAACACCATGAAAATCATGGAGAAACTCGAAGCGAAGAACGGCGATATCGTATTCTTCGGTGCGGATAAAGAAAGCATTGTTAATGAAGCACTTGGTGCGTTACGTGTGAAACTGGGTCTAGACCTAAACATGCTCACCAAAGAATGGGCGCCAATGTGGGTCATCGACTTCCCTATGTTTGAAGAAACGTCAGACGGCGGCCTAACCGCGATTCACCATCCGTTTACCGCCCCTTCTTGTACCCCAGAAGAGCTAAAAGCGGACCCGGCTAATGCCTTATCTCGTGCATACGACATGGTACTGAACGGTTGTGAGCTAGGTGGTGGTTCGATTCGTATCCATGATCAAGAAATGCAAAAAGTGGTATTTGAAATTTTGAATATCTCTGAAGAAGAGCAACAAGAGAAGTTTGGCTTCTTGCTAGACGCACTTCAGTTCGGTGCGCCACCACACGGTGGTTTGGCATTCGGCTTGGATCGCTTAATCATGTTAATGACAGGCTCTGATAGTATTCGTGAAGTGATCGCCTTCCCGAAAACCCAATCAGCGGCTTGTGTCATGACCAATGCGCCAGGTGAAGTACCGACTAAAAATCTACGTGAAGTGGGTATTCAGTTGCGTCCTAAAGAAACTAAATAATAGAAGGGCGCCTTAGGTGCCCTAGACAATTAGTTAGTTAAAAAAAGAAGCCCTAGGGCTTCTTTTTTTGTTTCTGCTATTTATATTCTTGAAGCGTCAAAGACGATGGCTGGCGGATTCAGTAAAAACACATCGTCATTAAGCTCGCTAGCAATGGCTGCATTGAGGGTGACTTCTTCATACTGCCAGAAAATTTCATTGTTCTTTTCGATTCGATAACGCCATTCATATTTGGCTTGCAGCCAGTCATTCTCTAACATTCCTATTTTACTTATGACACCTTCTTCATCTTCGTAAGTCAGTTTAATATTTTGGTTAGATTTTGAAATAATAAAACGATCCAGCTTGGCGCGCCCATCGGGGAAAACTGCTTTACCAATAGTGCGGCCAGCATTTTTCCGGCTTAATAGCTTCGCCGTTGGGGTCTCTAGCAGCTCTGACGTGAAGTCCAGGGCGTGTTGATCAAGTACACAAGGGATGTCAAATAGCATGAATTCTGGCCGTGATGAAACAGGGTAAATATCTGGCGTGCTGGCAATGGCCGCTTGCTGCTCTGGGCTGCGTTGGCTTTTATCCCATTGCTTGATCATTAGCTGAAAAATTAAGGTACTCATGGGTGGCTCATGGTTATTGTGCAATTTTGTATTAGAGCACATTCGTTGGATCTGATATATTAACTACTGTATATTTCCACATGTATTTGCGGTTATTGATCGCATCATTTAATTTAAGAGAAATGAATGTCCATCATTCTAGGAATCGACCCAGGCTCACGCTTAACCGGCTTTGGTGTGATTGAGGCCCAAGGCAGTAAGCTGCGCTACATCACATCCGGTTGTATTCGTATCGATATCTCTCAAGACTTGGCATTTCGCCTTAAGCAAATATTCAGCTGTGTCAGTCAGATTATTGATGAGCAAGCCCCTCATGAATTTGCCATAGAACAGGTGTTTATGGGCAAAAATGTGGATTCAGCCCTTAAACTTGGTCAAGCCCGTGGCAGTGCAATCGTGGCTGCGAGTATGCAAGATTTACCGGTTTTTGAATACGCGGCCCGTTCGGTAAAGCAAGCGGTTACTGGGCGCGGTGGGGCAGATAAAGAGCAAGTCCAGCACATGGTGCAAATACTTTTAAGCTTACCGGGTAAACCTCAAGCGGATGCGGCCGATGCCTTGGCCATAGCCATAACCCATGCCTATTCGTCACAAAATCTAGTGGCCCAAGCCGGTGGCAGTAAACAAAAACGCGGTCGGCTGAAGGTGTTTTAATGCCCGCAACTAGCCATCTACCTAAGGATTGGGTAACCTATACTGATTATAAATACAGTATTCACAAAAATAAGTAGCGCTTTCTATGATTGGTCGTATTAGTGGCACCCTGGTTGAAAAACAATCCCCTGAATTATTAATCGATGTAAATGGCATTGGCTATGAAGTGCTTGCACCCATGACCACCATCTACAAATTACCTGAATTAGGCCAGCAAGTGTCATTGCACACCCACCTTGTGGTGCGTGAGGATGCGCAATTGTTGTATGGCTTTTCTGATAAGCAGCAACGATCTTTATTTCGAGCCTTAATTAAAGTATCAGGTGTGGGGCCTAAATTAGCCTTGGCTATTTTGTCAGGCATCGAAGCTCAATCCTTTGTGCGCTCTATCCACGATGGGGACACCGCGACATTGGTACGCATTCCAGGGATAGGTAAAAAAACAGCTGAGCGCTTAGTGGTTGAAATGAAAGATCGCTTAAAAGAGTGGCAAGTGGACAGTGATCTACCCTTGATGGCGGCAGCCAACCCTCAACCCTCGGGTAAAGGACATTGGATTCAAGAAGCGGAAGGGGCCTTAATTGCATTAGGTTACAAGCCTACAGAAGCAGCCAAAGCCATTTCAGCCATTAAAGAACCTGCAAACAGTGCAGAGGATTTGATTCGTTTTGCATTAAAAGGCATGTTGAAGCAGTAATTTAGAGATGAAACCATGATAGAAAGTGATCGCTTTGTTAGTGCTGAGCCTGAAGAGTTAATCCAGCAGGAAACACCACAAGACCGCGCTATACGTCCTACAAAATTGGCTGACTACGAAGGGCAGCCTGCCGTGCGCGAGCAAATGGAAATTTTCATTGGTGCGGCTAAAGCACGCCAAGAAGCACTGGATCATACTTTAATTTTTGGCCCACCAGGTTTAGGCAAAACCACCTTGGCCAATATTATGGCCAATGAACTGGGTGTGAATATTAAATCAACATCTGGTCCTGTGTTGGAAAAAGCGGGTGATCTTGCAGCACTATTAACCAACCTTGAAGAAGGGGATGTGCTATTTATTGATGAAATACATCGCTTAAGTGCATCAATTGAAGAAATTCTGTATCCAGCAATGGAAGATTATCAGTTAGATATTATGGTCGGTGAGGGTCCAGCGGCACGATCGATCAAAATAGACTTGCCCGCGTTCACATTAATTGGAGCAACGACTCGCGCAGGACTGTTGACTTCCCCATTACGTGATCGCTTCGGTATCGTGCAGCGATTAGAATTTTATAATGTGTCTGACTTAACGGGTATCGTTAGTCGTAGTGCCCAAATGCTCGGTGTAGACGTAGAGGGTTATGGTGCAAAAGAAATTGCCATGCGTTCTCGCGGCACGCCACGTATCGCCAATCGCTTATTACGACGAGTACGCGATTATGCTGAAGTGAAAGGCAATGGCATCGTGACGAAAGATATCGCGGATCTAGCATTAAATATGCTTAATGTTGATACGCATGGTTTAGATCACATGGACAGGCGCTTGCTATTAGCCATGATTGAAAAATTTGGTGGCGGCCCTGTCGGCGTCGACTCATTAGCGGCGGCCATTAGTGAAGAACGTGACACTATTGAAGATGTATTGGAGCCCTATTTGATTCAGCAAGGTTTTATGATGCGAACACCGCGAGGTCGAGTGGTGACAGAGCATGCCTACACACACTTTGGATTATCACCCAGCATGAGTGACGCAAGTGAATAGTTTTAATTGGCCTGTTCGTGTTTATTTTGAAGATACTGACGCCGGAGGTATTGTTTATCATGCCCGTTACTTGTATTTTCTGGAGCGAGCCCGAACGGAATGGTTACGGGACTTGGGTTTTAATCAGTCTATTTTAAAGCAACAAAATGTTATGTTTGTTGTTAGAGATATGAATATTAAATGGCAAAAGCCCGCTTTATTAGATGATGCATTAAATGTTTGCGTTTCTGTGACAGGTGTAAAAAAAGCATCTATTAAAATGCAGCAAAGCATTAGTACAAAGAATGAACAAAAAGTACAAGCAGATGTCACTATTGCCTGTATAGACGCCGCGAATAAAAAACCTATGGCGATACCACAAGCCATTTTAGAACTCATTACAAGCAGTATTGAGCAAGGAGCCAAGTGTGAATGAATCCATGACCTTATGGTCTTTAATTTCCAATGCCAGTTGGGTCGTACAGGGTGTCATGTTGATTTTGATGGCCGCTGTTTTTGCATCTTGGGTAATAATTATTCAGCGTCAACGGGTTTTAAATGCAGCCAAAAACAGCTTTACTGAATTTGAAGATCGTTTTTGGTCGGGTATGGATTTAAGCCAGCTCTATAAAGAAATCAATCAAGATCCGCCGGCATTTGGTGTTGAAAATATTTTTACAGCAGGTTTTCGTGAATTCAGCCGCTTGCGCCAGCAAAGTAATGCGGACCCTGAAGCGGTCATGGAAGGCACGCAGCGCGCCATGCGTGTCGTGACAACCCGAGAGTCAGAATTATTAGAATTACATTTACCCTTCTTAGCCACGGTGGGCTCAACCAGTCCATATGTAGGTTTGTTTGGTACAGTTTGGGGCATTATGAATAGCTTTAGAGGCTTGGCGAATGTTCATCAGGCAACTCTAGCTACAGTAGCGCCAGGTATTTCCGAAGCGCTTATTGCCACCGCCATTGGTTTATTCGCAGCGATTCCTGCGGTTATTTTTTATAACCAATTCACCACCAAAGTTGATCAGGTTATTAGTAACTATGAAACATTTGGGGAGGAGTTTATTAATATATTGCATCGCCAAGTCTATAAAAAGAATAAGCTTACGCCAGAAACGCCAGTGACTTCTGTTTCAGCGACGGTAGATAATAATGGCTAGGCAGAAGCGTCGCCCAATTGCTGAGATGAACGTGGTGCCCTACATCGATGTGATGTTGGTGCTGCTGGTTATTTTTATGATAACCGCTCCTGTGCTCACCCAAGGGGTGCGTGTTGATTTACCTAAAGTGGCAAGCGAGCCAATTAAATCAGATAAAAATAAAGTGCCCTTGATCGTAAGCATTAAAGAAAATGGTCACTACATTATCGAGCGTGGCCGCGAAGAAAATAAAGCGGTTAATCTTGAGTATGTATATAAGTATGTCGCAAAAATCTTGAAGCAACATCCGAATACAGATGTATTGGTTCGAGGAGATAAGTCGGTTGCTTATGGTAAGGTCATTGATTTAATGAGCACGTTGCAAGCTGCAGGCGCGCAAGGGGTTGGGTTGGTTACTGAAGCGCCGGAGCCTGGTCGCTAATGGCGTTACACTTTACTGATCCAACTAGTTTTAAGATTCCAATGATGGGTTCAGGTTTGATCATTGGCGTTTTGTTGTTTCTATTAAGCAATCAATGGATAGGCGATGAAGAGCGTGTAATTAAAACCCCGCAACACATCGCTGCACGAATTGTGCAGCTTAATAAGCCTAAACCGAAAGCGGCGCCTGTTAAGCAAGTAAAGAAGCAAGCAGCCCCCAAAAAAGTTAAAAACATCGACAAGCCAAAACCCACGCCTAAGCCAATTAAAAAGGTCGAAAAAGCAGAAACGGTAATTAAAACAAAAGAGCCGGAAAAGCCGCTACCCTTGCCTGGGACTGATTTCTTAGAAGCATTAGAGCAAGAGGAGGCGCAAAATGCGTTGGATGATGCTTTACAAAAAGAAGCCAAAACAAAGCAGGCAAAGGTTGAGCAAGACCAAGTAGCCGATTACAGTAGCCAAATAAATGCGCTGATTCAGTCGGTTTGGCGATTTCCACCAAGCGCTAAGCATGACGAAGAAGTCATTCTAAGAGTTTATCTTGTTCCAACGGGTGAAGTAACTGAAGTATTGTTACTTGAGTCTAGTGGTAATGATGCCTTGGACCGCAGTGCGGAGCAGGCTGTTTGGAAGGTTGCGCATTTTCCTGTACCCGAAGATGCTGCGTTGTTTGAAAAAGAATTTCGTCAAATTGTGTTAAAACTGAAACCGGAAAATGCCCGATTATGATGCACCGATTATTATTTATATTGAGTTTGCTCTTTAGTGTTTTTGCTAAAGCAGAATTAACCATTGAAATTACACAAGGGATTGCCTCATCCATTCCTATTTCAGTGGTGCCATTTCAAACGGCTTCTTCATCCTCGGACGGTGGTGTGATTGATGATGTGATTAGTAATGATTTAGAGCGATCAGGACATTTTGCGGTACTGGCTCCAGAGGATATGTTGAGCCACCCTCATACTGAAGATGATTTGTATTTTCGTGATTGGCGTTTACTAAAACAAGAGTACGTTGTGATGGGCGTTATTAATGAACTTGCTGATGGTCAATTTCAGATTCGCTATCAATTGTTTGATGTATTTAATGAGCGAGAGCTATTAACTCAAACATTGAGGGGTACTAAACAGCAATTACGTGATGTGGCTCACCGCATTAGTGACGCAATTTATGAACAATTGACGGGGATACGAGGTGCCTTCTCAACTAAGATCGCTTATGTCACCACAAACCCTGAACGTACGCGCTTTAATCTATCAATTGCAGATAGTGATGGCGCCAAAGAGAAAATCATTTTAACCTCAAAGTATTCGATTTTCTCTCCTGCTTGGGCGCCTGATGGCAAACGCATCGCTTATGTCATGTTAGAAGACGCAGGCAGTCGTGTTTATGTGCAAGATATTACAACCGGTAAAAAGCAGCTTATTAGTGCAAACAAAGGTTTAAATAGTGCGCCAGCGTTTTCCCCTGATGGGAGCAAGCTGGCAGTGACCCTGTCCAAGGACGGTAACCCAGAGATTTACATAGTGGAGTTATCCACTCGTAAGTGGCTAAGGGTGACTAATCATTATGGTATTGATACAGAGCCAAATTGGATGCCAGATGGCAAGCACATAATTTTTACCAGTGGGCGCAGCGGTAATCCTCAGATATATCGTAAAAATCTAGAGACAGGTTACTTGGAGCGTTTAACATTTGAAGGTAATTACAATGCCCGTGCTCGCTTGGCACAAGATGGTCGATTCTTAGTTTTGGTGCATCAAGCGCAATCAGGAGGGGATTTTCATATCGCTTCTCTTGATTTAACGCGAGGTCTGTTGCAAATATTGAGTTCGGACACATATCTTGATGAATCGCCTAGTGTTTCTCCAAATGGAGTTATGGTAATCTATGCCGCAAAGCATAATAAAAGAAGTATCTTGGCCGCCGTATCGGTTGATGGTGATGTGAAGTTCTTGGTGCCATCTAAAAGTGGTGATGTTAGAGAACCCGCATGGGGCCCGTATCCGAATTAACTACACACTAAAATAAGGTAGAAAACATGCAAAATATGGGATGGAATAAACTATTCGCAGTATCTCTTCTTTCACTAGCCATTACTGGTTGTGCAAGCAGTGGTGGTACTACTGACGAAGCAGCAACAACTGATACGGCAATGGAAGAAAGTCAAACTCAAGCTGTACCTGGTTCTCCAGATGTTGATGTGGTAACTGAAGAACAAGCACAAATGGCTGCAAATCCATTGCTTGATCAAACGGTTATTTACTTTGGCTTTGACCGTTCTGAGATTCGTCCAGAATTTAAAGATATTCTTAACGCACATGCAGCGTACCTAGTGGCTAACCCACAAGCGAACGTTTCATTGGAAGGTCACTGTGACGAACGTGGCACAGTAGAATACAACCTTGCACTTGGCGAGCGTCGTGCAAACACGGTTAAGCGTTATTTAGTTGTGCAGGGCGTTAACCCTAGTCAACTTGAAAGCGTAAGCTACGGTGAAGAGCGTCCAGCAATGGTTGGTTCTGATGATTCAGCATGGTCTAAAAACCGTCGTACTGAAATCAGCTATCAAGCGCGCTAATGTCTAAATTTGCATGTATTAAATGGGCTCCCTTGGCACTGTGTGCCATTGGGGTTGGTTTTGTAAATGCTGATACTTGGTCGTCTTTGGATAATATCAAAGGCGCACCAGTTAAGTCAGCTTCACAAGCTCCCGCAAGCCCCAGTACAAATAAAGGCTTAAGTGCGGCTGCCAGTCAAATGCTCTTTTCTGAAATAGAGATGCTCAAAGAAGAGATTCAAGGTCTTCGCTCGACCGTAGAGCAGCAAGGTTATGAACTCAATAAATTAAAAACCGAACAAAAGCAGCGTTACCTCGATCTAGATCGTCGTATGTCTCAGCTAATTGAAGGTCAAAGTGCATCTGTTTCACAGCCTGTCACTGTACAAGGTGATGGACAAGTTGATTACGATGCTGCGTTTTCATTGATGAAACAGCGCAAACTAGATGAAGCATCTGCTAAATTTAAAAGCTTTCTGCAAACTTATCCTAAAAGTGAGCTGGCGGTGAATGGCTATTATTGGCTTGGTCAAATTTATTATAACCAGGGTAACCTAGAAGAAGCGCGTAAAGCATTCACTATTGTGGTTAATCAGTACCCTGATCATCAAAAAGCACCAGACTCTACGTATAAGCTTGGAGTAGTTCTCCACCGTTTAGGTGATACCGCTCAAGCAAAACCTCTATTGCAGTCGGTTGTGAAGAAAAATTCTGAATCCGCATCTGCTCGCTTTGCCGCTAAATACCTAAAAGATAATTTTAAGTAATTTCAGTTCTTTGTTTTTATCTAATGGATTGTGTACTGCTTTCCTTCTGTAATATGGTCATAAAATCCTCTATATTTAATTTTTATTGCATAAATACCAAAATAAATGGCGTAAAGGGTTGTTTTATATCTGAAAAATAGTAATATTTGCGCCCGCTTTGGGGGTCGTTAGCTCAGTTGGTAGAGCAGTTGACTTTTAATCAATTGGTCGCTGGTTCGAATCCAGCACGACCCACCAAAGCGAATTAAGCGTAGATAAGTTATTGAATTTGTTGACAAAAAATATTTTCAGTATAGAATACGCTCCGAGCTTGGGTCGTTAGCTCAGTTGGTAGAGCAGTTGACTTTTAATCAATTGGTCGCTGGTTCGAATCCAGCACGACCCACCATTATTTAAAAAGGCAGAGTATAACTACTCTGCCTTTTTTATTTGTGCAGTAGAAATAATTGTTCGGCCAAACAGCTATTTAGCTAAGTCCTGCTTATGTTAAAATACTGGCCTGCTTATCTAACACAGATGTATTTTCCGTTATGACACAGTCAACCATTGCAACCGATCAAGCGGCCCATGCTTGGGTTCAGGATCATTTACAGCACAGCGTTCAGCAAGAAATGGATGCTGAGCAAATGTCAGCTTATGTAAAGCGCATAAAGCAGTTGTTGGTTGAGAAAAACGCAGTCCTTGTTGCTCATTACTACACTGATCCTATTATCCAGTCCTTAGCGGACGAAACTGGCGGCTGTGTGGCTGACTCCCTAGAGATGGCACGTTTTGGTCGTGATCATAGCGCACAAACCCTTGTGGTGGCGGGCGTGAAGTTCATGGGAGAAACCGCCAAGATACTCAGTCCAGAAAAAACCGTTCTGATGCCCACCTTAGAAGCCACTTGCTCACTTGATCTTGGTTGTCCAATTGATGAATTTAGTGCTTTCTGTGACCAACACCCTGATCGTAAGGTGGTGGTTTACGCCAATACCTCTGTTGAGGTGAAAGCACGTGCCGATTGGGTTGTAACTTCCAGTATTGCGCTTGAGATCGTTCAAGAATTGATGGATCAAGGTGAAAAAATCATCTGGGGTCCAGACAAGCACTTAGGGAATTATATTCAGCGCATGACGGGTGCGGATATGCTGATGTGGAATGGCTCATGTATTGTTCATGAAGAGTTCAAGGCAAAGGGTCTTGAAGACCTTAAAAAGGTTTATCCGAATGCCGCTGTGCTAGTTCACCCTGAGTCTCCTGAGTCTGTTGTAAAAGTGGCTGATGTGGTGGGCAGTACGTCGCAAATTATTAAAGCGGCACAAACCATGGATAACGATACCTTTATCGTCGCGACTGATAAGGCGATTTTTTATAAGATGCAACAGTTTGCACCAGGCAAGACGTTTATTGAGGCGCCTACTGGTGGGACAGGGGCAAGCTGCAAAAGCTGTGCTCATTGCCCGTGGATGGCAATGAATAGCTTAGAAAACCTAGAGTCTTGCTTAGATCAGGGTTTGAATGCAGTGGAGGTGGATGAAAAGATAGCGGCTAAGGCTATGATCTCTTTGAATCGTATGCTGGATTTTGCCAAAGAGCATGGAGTGCAATCTCAAGGTCGTCGCTTTTAATGTAGTTAAAAGTAAAGACGACCTAAAACTTCATATCGTCTTTACTGTTTGAAATTTCTCTAGCGCGCTGTTCAATGCGCGCTGAAAGCAAAAAATTCCCTTTTGATAATTCTAATGCTGTTTTTAATTGTTGCAGCGCTTGTTTGCTCTGGCCGGTAAGGAATAAAAATTCTGCACGAGACTGATGAAGGGCGATAGTATTGCCGGCCTTGCCTTGTGCTTCTGATAGTTGTTGCCAGATGTAAGGGTCGAAGGGGCGAATTTTTGTGTGGCTTTGCAATACATCGGCGGCATCATGATATCGGTTGGTTTCCATGAGTATGTCTACATAGCCCATCGTCAGAGGATGGTTATTAGGGTTGAGGTCTAGTTGGTTTTTGATGTATTCAATGGCTTCTTGTTCTTTGCCTGTGTCAAATAATAACCGGGCAAAAAGTGTTTGATAGGTGATACGTTGTGGATCTATTTTAAGCAAGGCTTTGCTGTGAGTCAGTGCTTCTTTGTAGCGTTTTTGTTCGGCCAAAAGTAATGCCAATGCGTATCGTGTAATTTGAATGTCGTATTCATCGGTTTCTTTTTTAAATTGGTTTTGATAATAGGCAAGGTTATGACTTTGTTTGTTGTATTGCAGTAATGTATAGGTGCGCATGAGTTGATATTCGATATCTTCGCTCTTGAGTTTTATGTGCATGGCATCGACGCGAGCGGCAGCGTCACTGATTCGATTCTCGGTCACTGGGTGAGTCAGTAAAAACTCAGGAGGTGTTTCGCTGTATTTATGCGCATCAAACATCTGTTTAAACATGTCTGGCATGCCGTGAGGATCGATCTCTGCGCTTACTAGGGTATGCATGCCTAAGCGATCGGCTTCACGCTCCCAGTCGCGGCTGTAGCTGAGTGATAAATGGGTAGCGGCAGCTTGACTGGTCATGAGTCCTGCAAATCCGGCTTCTGTATTGTTAGTTGCTAATAACATGATACTGCCAAGCAGGGTGGCGAGGGCGATGGGCGTTTGCTTACGGTTTTCATCAATCTGACGTGCAAAATGGCGTTGACTCAGGTGAGCCAGTTCGTGGGCAAGTACGGCGGCACACTGGGCTTCATTTTTGGCGTGAATAAATAAGCCAGCATTTACACCGATAACACCGCCGGGTACGGCGAAGGCGTTAAGTTGTTTGTTATCTAGGATAAGTACTTCAAGGCGGCGGTCGCTGACTTGGCTATTGCTGGCTAGGCGATAAATAAGGTTTTCTGTGTATTCGGTTAGTTCGGCATAATGAAGTGTGGTGGTTTGCGATCTTAAATTTCTTAGCCAGGCACGACCAAGCACATGTTCTTGTTCGATAGAAATTAACCCTGAGGAGGCATCCCCTAGACTAGGAAGGTCATTGTTGGCACCATGGCTGGAGAAACTCGCTGCGAATAACAAACAAGCTAGTATGAAAGGCATGCACATCCTTATAGATTAATATCGCCAGTTAAATGCTTTTAGAATAATATTAGTTCGGATTCTACTTTCTGGACGCTATAAATGGTATCACAGTCATTCGATGTTCAATTAGATGTTACCAATCTACGTTGTCCAATGCCGTTATTGAAAACCAAACAAGCGTTAAGTTCCATGGTATCAGGGCAGGTTGTAAAGGTATTGTGCACGGATGCCGGTTCTTGGCGTGATATTCCAGCATTTGTTGATTTAACCTCTCATACTCTGCTCGAATTACAGCAAAGTGATGAGCAGTACACATTTTTGATTAAAAAAGGAGAATAGACACAACATGTCTATGATGCGTCTAATTCGTGGTTGGGTAGAACAGTATTTTTCTGATGAAGAAGCACTGTTTCTTTTGCTGTTATTGATAGCTGGTTTCGTCATTATATTAACACTCGGTGGCGAATTGGCGCCTGCGATTGCCAGTGTCATTGTGGCGTATTTATTACAAGGCCCTGTGTTGGCACTTAAGCGGCATGGCGTTGGTCATACTACTGCCAGTGTCATTGTCTTTATTGGCTTTGTCATAGTGTGTTTGACCATTATCTTTTTTATCGTGCCCGCGGTTTGGGGGCAGGTGACACAACTATTTACTGAATTACCTAAAATGCTTGCTAAGGGTCACGACTTGTTGGCAATTTTGCCTGAGCGTTATCCGCAGCTTTTTAATGAGGCCCAAATTCTAGCCTTAGGTAAAAGCATAGGGGAAGAAGTGGGTCGTTTTGGTCAGCTTGCGTTGTCATTTTCACTGTCTAACTTGCCTAATGTTGTGGCTATTTTGATTTACCTCGTATTGGTGCCTTTGCTGGTCTTCTTCTTTTTGAAAGATGGCAATATGATGGTGCGTTGGTGGGTCTCATTGATGCCAATTAAGCGCGTTTTGATCGGCCGGGTATGGCGTGAAATGGATGATCAGTTTGCCAATTATATTCGCGGTAAAGTGGTCGAAATCGGTGTTGTGGGTGTGATTACTTATTTAGCGTTTGCCATTATGGGTCTGCGCTATGCGGCTTTGCTTGCCATCTTGGTGGGTTTGTCAGTGGTGATTCCATACATAGGCGCTGCTGTGGTGACGATTCCAGTGGTGCTGATAGCGTATTTCCAGTGGGGAATCAGTTCAGACTTTTATTATCTTGTAGCTGTGTATTTCATTATTCAGGCGCTTGATGGCAATGTGTTAGTACCTCTGTTGTTTTCTGAGGCTGTAAACCTGCATCCAGTGGTTATCATCTTAGCGGTCTTGTTGTTTGGTGGATTGTGGGGTTTATGGGGGGTATTTTTTGCGATCCCACTGGCGACTATCTTTAAGGCGGTTATCACTGCTTGGCCAAAAGGTGTCCAGGCTGCTCAGCAAGAGCCAGATGCCGAGGCTTAATCGAATAAAACATCCATTTTAGAGCACCCAAAGCACTCATATTACGCTGGCGGGCCTTGCCACAAGCGGGCTGCGCCAGTACCATGGCGCTCTATTTTTATATCGTTCTCGGAGAAGGTAAATGATCACCGGAAGCATCGTAGCTTTAGTGACACCAATGGAAGCAACAGGGGCTGTGGATTGGAACGCCCTAAAGAAATTGGTAGAGATGCATATTGAGAAGGGTACTGCCTCAATTGTTGCTGTAGGCACGTCAGGTGAGTCGGCAACGCTTAATCCTGAAGAGCATCTTGAAGTTATTGGCCAAGTCGTCAGCTGGGTTAATGGTCGCATACCTGTTATTGCAGGCACCGGCGCTAATTCAACATCTGAAGCGATCCATCTAACTAAGGAAGCTCAACGCCTTGGTGCAGATGCTGTATTGCTCGTTACGCCTTATTACAATAAACCAACTCAAGAAGGTTTATTTCTGCATCATAAAGCGATTGCGCAAGCGGCGAGTATTCCTCAGATTTTGTACAATGTGCCAGGGCGGACAGCCTGTGACATGCTGCCAGAAACAGTCGAACGTTTAGCTGAATTTGAGAACATTATTGGTATTAAAGAAGCGACAGGGGATATTGATCGCGCCCGTGATGTGATTGCCCGCGTTGGTGATAAAATGGCTGTTTACTCTGGTGATGATGAGACGGCTTACGAGCTTATTCTCGCAGGTGGTAAAGGCAATATTTCGGTAACAGCCAATGTGGCCCCTGAGCAAATGGCCAAACTATGCGCATTGGCTTTAGAGGGGAAAGCCGAAGAAGCAAAAGCTATGAATGACAAATTAATGAACCTGCATAACGCTATGTTTCTTGAATCTAACCCGATTCCGGTTAAATGGGCATTATATGAGATGGGTCTGATTGGACCTGCGATTCGCTTGCCTTTAACTCAGCTATCAGAGTCTTTACGGGAACCTTTGCGTCAAGCATTGAGTCAATGGAAGCTCGTTTAATAATTATAAGATTGGAGTAACCTAATGCGTTTAGGTGTATTACTTGTATTGTTTTTGGCTTTAAATGGCTGTAGTTGGTTGTTCCATGATCGTACAAACGACTACCTAGGTAGTGAGATTCAACCAAATATTCAAGTGCCTAATGATGTGGAAAAAATTGCTTTAACGCCACAGCTGCCGATTCCTGATGTAAAAGGTAGTGTGTCAGGCGACGCATTTATTTTGCCTCGACCAAAGCCATTAATTCTGGCAGAGCAAGAAGAACCTGTATCAACCAGCTTGTCTGAACTTAGCCAAGTTAAGCTTGAAACCAATTTACTTAAAGATGGTAATGGTACTCCAATTTTACGCCTCAATATTGAGTTTGCTCGCGCTTGGTCTGACTTAGGGGAGGCACTCAAAAAGGCCGATATCTATATTACAGATTTAAATCGTAGCATCGGGACGTATTATATTGAGCTAATTAAGCCGGGTAACCCAGATGATGTGGGTTTTTGGTCTGGATTATTTGGCGGTGAGCCTGAGCCGGTTAGAGTGCCTTTGCAGGTTAAACTCAATCAAGCGCGAACAGGTGTGTATGTGGCTATTCATGAGGATGCAGAAAATCTTGCTGAAGATGCCCAGGCACAATCGTTACTGGAAAAAATTCAAGATAAGCTCTAGTGCGATTTTGTAGTATTGGCAGTGGCAGTAAAGGTAACGGCACCTTAATTCAAAAGGGTGAAACCTGCATTTTAATCGATGACGGTTTTACGCTTAAGGAATTTGAAAACCGACTTGCTCAAAAAGGTCTGACGCCTTTGAATCTTAGCGCTGTGCTCATCACCCATGAGCACAGTGATCATATAAAAGGGGTTGGTCCCCTTGCCCGTAAATATCGAGTTCCTGTTTATTGCTCCCACGGCACCGCTCAGCATGAAGGTTTAGGTTCTATACCCAGTTTAAAGGTGATAGACAGTCATGCCGATTTCACTGTCGGTAGTCTCACTATTTCTCCCGTTGTGGTTCCTCATGATGCTCGTGAACCTACCCAGTTTGTCGTGACTGATGGCGAATTTACCGTGGGGATTCTGACGGATCTTGGCAGTCTTACGCCATATATTATTGAGAAATATCGACACTGTCATGGTTTGTTAATCGAAACCAATCATGATGTGGCCATGCTTAGAAGAGGCCCTTACCCACCAAAATTAAAAGTAAGGGTTGAAGGCATGTTAGGTCATTTAAATAATGAGCAGGCGGCGCAATTTTTGATGCAGGTTGACCAAGAGCAGCTACAGTTTGTTGTGGCAACGCATATTAGTGAGCAAAACAATCAAGCCAACCTAGCAATACAGAACATTAGTTCTGCTTTAGATTGCGACTCTGATTGGGTGATCATGGCGAATCAAGAAACAGGGTTTGATTGGTGTCAACTTGCGCCAATATCGCCAACTTATGATAAAAAACTCTCTGATTGAGTGAAAATACTCACATATGGTGAACGGTTTGGCTGCGTTTTGCCTGTGGTTGTGATTAAATTTGGCCAAACCTATTGATCATGATAGCGTTAGCCTTGGTTAATCTTGAAGATTACTTTTTAAAAGGAAGATAAAAATGAAAAAAGTCCTTGCTGTAGCGGTTATTGCCGCCTCTTTACCTCAAGCGGCTAGTGCCCTGCCATTAGTTGATTTTTATGCTGGCGGTTATTACTGGGATCAGACAGTAAGCGGTGATGCCGGTTCCACTACTACTAATGCTGATCTAGAAGATGATCTAAATTTAGATGCTGGTGGGCAAAATGTTTTATACGTGGCATTTGAGCATCCAATTCCAGTTATACCAAACATTAAAATTAAAATGACGGATATGAGTTCTGATGGCAATGGTACGTTGAGCTCAAATTTAAATTTGGGTGGTCAGACGGTTAGTGCAAGTACGACTGTTGCTAGTGAGTTAGATCTTACTCATACGGATTACACTCTATATTGGGGTCTTCCGCTTCCTGTTGTAACGATTGATTTTGGTTTAACTTTACGCCAGTTTGATGGCTCTATGTCTACAAGATCAACCGATGGTTCTAGTCAGTCTGCTTCTGCAGATCTGGATGTAACTGTACCTATGGGTTATCTAAAAGCTGGTATTGATATTCCTTTAACTGGCTTATCAGTGGGTGGTGATCTTAATGTGATCTCTTACGGCGATACAGGTATTACCGATTTTGACCTAAACATGACATATGTATTGCCAGTTATTCCATTATTGGATGTGGGTATTACAGCGGGTTACCGTAGTTTTGATCTGGAAATCAACCCAGATGATTTCGGTGGTAGCGATGACGATTTAAGTGCAAAAGCGACAGTGGCCGGACCTTACATAGGTTTGAGCCTACACCTTTAATCAGTCCAAGTTATATAAAGCCAGCTTAGCTGGCTTTTATTTTATGTCTCAGGTTTAGAGACTCATCAGATGAAGTGGTTTTGACTTATGCTAAATGGTAAGTTTAAAAACTTAATGCTGATATTGCTGTCTATGTGTCTACTTGCGTGTGGGAACGATATAACGCGCTTAAGTGATGATGACTTGAGGCAAAAAATACAAGGCTGTGATTATGCGGTAAATCTATCCGCGGCCGAGTATCAAATTTGTGATAATTACCATCGTGAATGTAAGCGACGTTTAAGTGAAGGTCGCTTTGTTTGTAACTAAAGATAAGAGAAATAGTATGCGTAAATTACCTATGGTTGCCCTAGCTTCAGCTGTGTTGTTGGCAGGTTGTGGCGAAAAAGAAGTGGCACTAGACACCAATGTAGACAAAATGAGCTACGGTATTGGTATGAGTATGGCGCGCAGTGTGACTGGTCAGCCAATCGATATTAACACTGAGGCCATGATTGCAGGTCTTAAAGATGTGTTAAATGAAAAGCCTGCTCGTTTGGAAGAAGACGTAATTCGTGAAGCATTTGCGGCTGTTCGTGAAGAGCAAATGGCGAAGCAAGAGCTTGAGTCTGAAAATGTTCTTAAAGAAGGTGCTGACTACCTTGCGGCAACAGCTCAAAAAGAAGGCGTTAAAGCAACTGAAAGTGGTTTGCTTTATGAAGTGTTAGCACAAGGCAAAGGCGATATGCCATCAGCTACCGATACTGTAGAGGTACACTATCAAGGTACGCTAATTGATGGCTCTGTATTTGATAGTTCTATTGAGCGTGGGACGCCTGCGAAATTCCCTGTTAATCGTGTCATCGCTGGCTGGACTGAAGCCTTGCAAATGATGAAAGTAGGTGGCAAATGGCGTCTACATATCCCAGCTGAGCTTGCTTATGGTTCGCAAAGCCCAAGCCCTAAAATCCCTGCAAACTCTACTTTAGTGTTTGAGGTTGAATTGCTTTCAATTGAAAAATCTTAATTGATTAATTGATTAAGTGATTCAAAAAAAAGCTCGGTTTTTACCGGGCTTTTTTTTGTACCTAAATAAATGTCACTCTAGGTGTATAGAGAGAAAGTTAGACGTGAAAGAATGATTAATAATTGGTTGTAGATAAAAGTAGGGTAGATATAAGAAATTGTGCGAAGGATGTTGCCAGTGAGGATTTAATGGTCGGAGCAGAGAGATTCGAACTCCCGACCCTCTGGTCCCAAACCAGATGCGCTACCAGGCTGCGCTATGCTCCGACGGATATATGTAACGATAGAACTGTTATATATTTTTAAAATTTACTAGGTAAAAAAAGATGGTCGGAGCAGAGAGATTCGAACTCCCGACCCTCTGGTCCCAAACCAGATGCGCTACCAGGCTGCGCTATGCTCCGAAAGTGGCTCCTCGAACTGGACTCGAACCAGTGACCAATAGATTAACAGTCTACTGCTCTACC
>JAWUYY010000097.1:0-13069 GCA_034110565.1 Bermanella sp.
AGAGCTACATCACAACCTTGTTGCACATATGCTTTAGCTAAATCTAAACCAATACCACTTGAGCCACCGGTAATCACGACTGTTTTAAATTTCATTATATTCGACACTTTATTATTTTTAATGCGGCTAACTTAACACAATACAACTTATTTAACGGTGTCTACATAAGACAACTTCATAAGCATATTAAGCCAGCCACGTTCAATGAATCATGATATTACTTAGCCGCAATAAACCGGCCAAAGCCCATGTCCTGACCTAATTCAGGCAGCACTTCACCATTGATCACCGCACGCTTGCCGTTAATTAGAACATGTTCGACAATGCCAGGGTTACGATTCACCAATCGCTGTAAGCCAAAGTTCTCCATTTCGTCCCAGCTCACTTCTTCTAAATTTTGACTAAAGCCCGCTGGGTCTAACACCACTACATCTGCGCGATCACCTACGCGAATCTTACCCGCTTCTACATTAAACCAATCCGCTTGATCTCCTGTCATGCGCCATACTGCTTCTTCCATACTCATGACGGGCTGATTTTCATCTATACTTTCTTTAACTAGCTTTAACATACGCAGCGGTAAATTATAAAATGCCATATTACGAATATGAGCACCGGCATCACTAAAGGTAATTAACGACTTTTTATCTTTAACCATATCTTTAAGTACATTTTTTCTATGATTAGCCACTGTGGTATACCAGCGTAATTTTTTACCGTACTCAACAACCAAATCTAAAAATAGATCTACCACGTGTACATTGCGAGCTTTTGCTACCTCATCAAAATTCTTACCGACTAAGGTTGCATCAGGGCAACCTAAGATAATGGCATCGCCAAAGTCACGCTGCCACACTCTTGGGCTTAATTTTTCACCATAAAATTTACGAAAATTACGACGATAGGTTTCATCTTCTAATAGACTATTACGCTCTACTTCGTTTTTTAAATCTAATGCCATTTCACCCGCACCAAATTCTTCAAAAAATACTACATCAATACCATCGGCATACACGGTAAAAGGAGTTGGTAATACCTGCCAACGAAAATCACCATTAAAGAAATTGGTGATACGGGCTGCCACATTGGTTATTTTACTTAAATACACACTGCCCTTTAAATCCATACGACTAATAAGAGTGGTTTTTAATTTCTTTTTAAAGATACCCATGCATTCGCGCATGTATTGGTTAATTTGCAGTACTTGTGCGGCATTAGGCGCACCTTGATGTACTCGATCGTATTGGCGTAATAAATTATTTAAACGGGATACTTCTTTCCAGTGTGCATAGGTGCTGGGTAAGCTTTTTGACCATTCACGATCACCATCAATTTTATCCCATTTCAAACACATGGTAGATAAGCCTAAAAAACCCTCATCTAACGCTTCTTTTAATAACCCTTCCATTTTTTGCATTTCGATTTCGGTAGGCTTGATGTTTCGATTTGTCGCGCGAGTTAACCCCATGACCCCAGTGCGTAAATCACTATGGCCTAAAAAGCTAATGACATTTGGCCCCAAGGGTAAAGTCTTGACGAACTCAACCCATTGCTTAGGGGTATTCCATGTTTTATTTTTTTGTAAAATAGGCAAAACTTTTTCACGGGGCACGGTTTCTACCCGAGTGAAGATATCTGAGGCGTCTTCGGTTTCACTGCAAATCATACTCAAAGAGCAACTGCCCACTAATACCGTAGTCACACCATGACGCACAGACTCAGATAAACTAGGGCTCACAATTAATTCGCTATCGTAATGTGTATGAGTATCTAAAAACCCAGGTGTCACCCACTTTCCTTGCGCGTCTATAATATTGTCACAGCCAGTTTTATGTATTGGGTTTTGGGTGACTAACGCTACCTTGCCGTCTTTAATACCAATATTTTGAATCGACGACGGGCCGCCTGTGCCATCAAAATAGCGACCGCCTTCTATGATCAAGTCGTAATGAGCCATGATTTACCCTCTATCTCTATCTATATTTTTATTATTAAGTGTGAGTAAAGCTAAGATACGAGGAGTATGCTTTTCATTCTTGTCATTTGGTGCCAAGCTGTGCCACTGCTAACCACGGATTCAAGCGATTTGCATAATGGCCCACAGCTTCCAAATTAAAACCAGTGCCCTATTTGGTATTGATCAACTACTTGATGAACTAGGGGTCGATACCCCTGCATGGCTAACATCACAGCATATCGATATGGATTATATCAATACTGCCAACAACACCATGAGCATTGAACAACTGGTGGCATTTTTGCAAAACAGCGCCGCACAATTTCATTGCCCCGACTTTGGTTTAAGGCTAGGTGCCAAACAAGACTTTCGAATATTGGGGCCTTTAGGTTTACTGCTCAAAAATTGCATCACACCTAGGCAAACACTCAATGCTGCGCGGGGGTTTATTGCCTTTCATAATCAATCAGAATATTGGGATTACACTGAGCAAGGTCATAACTTGTACCTTAAGCGTTATGAAATCTTTCATGATCTTGCAGATACAAGGCAATACAAAGAATTATCCTTAAGTGCCTGCTACCAACTTTGTCGTTTACTGATGGGTGATGGTTTTCGTGGAACGCGCATTGAGATCAGTCATGCGCCTTTATACAAGCAAGCTGCGTATGAAAAATATTTTAAAATGCCTGTTTTATTTAACTGCGAGCAAGATCAATTAGTTATTCCAGCTCATTATCTCGACGCACCTATTCCCAATGCTGATCAAACCATTCACGCTTTTGCTGAGCATTATCTTGTTAAGTTTAATCAGCAAAATTTAAACGATACTGTGCAACAGGTTTCTTCTTTAATTCAGCAAACTATGAGTGATCAAAACCAATCAATTGATAATATTGCAAACTTACTAGGCATCAGTCGCAGAACATTACAACGCCGTTTAAGTCAGCAAGGTGCAACCTTCAAGGCGTTATTACATAACATTCGCATAAAAACCGCTTGCTGGTATTTAACCTCTAGCACCATAGATATGACTCTATTGTCTGAAATGCTCGGTTATAGTGATATCAGTGGATTTTCACGTGCCTTCAAACAGGCTAAGGGGCATTCCCCTTTAAGCTGGAGAAAGATAAAACACAGTTCCAAAATTGATTAACCACCCTGATTTGCGTCATAAAAATATTGTTAAGACTGTGTTAAGTTTATCGTGTCTAAATACACCACTTAGTTATTACTCCAAAGGCCCCCTCATGAAACGCACACAACTGATCAACTTACATTTAATTTTGGCCGCCGTGCTATTGCCGGCCATTGCTATGTTCGCCATCACAGGTGGTTTTTACACATGGGGTGTGACAGGCGGTTATGAAAGCCAAACGTACAAACTGCCGATTACCCAGCCATTAAAAGGTGACTTAGCCAGTTTAATTACATTTACCCAGCAAGAATTAGATAAGCAACAACAAGCTTACCCAAGCGGTGCGGCTAAGCTTAAATCTACTAATCACACCCATGTTTTAGAATGGACCGGCAGTAAGCTAGATATCAGCCTATCGACAGATAAAGGCAGTCAATTAGCGAATTTGAAGGTTAAACAGACCAGCCTCTATCGCAACCTAGTACAACTGCACAAAGCCAAGGGCGGTAACGTCTTTAAAATCTATGCAGCCTTCATGGCCTTAGGTCTTCTGGTTATCTTGGTTAGCGGGGTTCTAATGGGCCTTGGTATGCCAAAATACCGCTCTACCACCTTTTTAGCCTTGGGTGCGGGCGTCTTATTGTGGCTTGGTGCCATCGCAATTAGTTAATAGCATGTAATTTCTTATGGCAATGCTATTGATAATCCATATCATTTGCACTAATATTAGGCCCATAGATAAATTTAATGGGTTCATCACTATGTATGTGTGCCTTTGCAAAGGGATTACAGAGCGCCAAGTTCAGCAAGCCATTGATAATGGCGCTGACTACAAAGCCTTGCGCGACGATCTTGGCCTTGCCAGTGACTGTGGTCAATGCGGTAACATCTGTAAGCAGATGGTAAAAGCCAGCCAAGAATGCGCCTTCTACGACGCCCAGGTTTCACAAGTCGCCTAAAAATGCCCTGTGCCTCAACATCAAACCGCCTAATGGCGGTTTTTTTATGCCTACTCTTAAGTCCACTCCTTCCAGCATGAGCCTTTTATTCACCTATAGAGTTCTATAATATTGAAGCCCTTAAGCAGGTAAATCTTTCCAAGCCAGCGGGTAATAGAATCGAGTTATGTATAAACACTCCTCCCTCACCTCCCCTATGAGGGATAAATGTTAAAATCTATCCATAAAACCATTGATGAATTTGGCCCCATTGAAGTATTAGATGAAGGGGCTAAGCGATATTTAACCTTTGGTAATGAGCACGAGCAAAGCTGCCAAATTAAAGCCCAGCCACATATTCCTCAACATGAATACAGCCGTGCAATCATGCTGTCTTTGCTGTTTTGTAACGCAGAAAAAATTGCGGTTTTAGGCTTAGGTGGCGGCACCATGGTGTATGCGTTTCTACAGGCCTGCCAAGATGCTCAGATTACCGCCATTGAACTGAGGTCAGATGTCATCAAAATCGCTCATCGTTATTTTGCGTTGCCCAAACATGACCCGCGTCTAACCGTGATACACCAAGACGCGCTCCACTACATTAAGCAAGACGATGAAAAGTTTGATATTTTAGTGGGCGATTTATATCACCATCACGGCATCGATGAGATTCAAATGCAAAAAGAATTTCTAAAAAAATGTGCAGATAAAATCACTACAAATGGCTGGTTAGTTTTGAATTACTGGTTAGACCATGATTTAAATAGCGAAATATTGCAGCAATTACATACAGACTTTGAACACATGTATATGTGTAATAGTGGTGGTGGTAACATCATTTTATATGCGGGTAAGTCTTTGCCAAAAGATGACTTCTTGCTACCAAAAAACATCAAACCTCTGGCAAAAAAATTAGGATTTTCACTGAATTATTATATCAAGCGCCTAACCATGATTAACTCAGTTTAGCCGAGCGGCGTAGCATAAATAAACCACCCAACAATACAAACCAATACCCAACACTGCCGCCAGATGTGCGGCTTTCCATTAATGCCCCTGTCACTTTACTGCTGGCTAGGCGGTCTGCTTCACTATTGAATATGACATCGCTCAAATTACGAGACGCATACGCAATAGCCGTGTCTGAGTAATTTAAATCACGACACACTGACTGCCAAGTATCACTTGGAGAAGGGTCATCCATGGCGCCTAAGTCATCCGCATTATAATTACCACTGGCGCTTGAGCAGGTAGCATCATTAAAGCGATCACTGCACACCCTTAGGTTATTTAATTGGGAGTAACCTAAGGTCGCATTAGATTGAAAATAAATAAACATCACATGGTTCACGCCTTTATCCAATTTAAGCGCATAACTGGACCAGTTTTGACTATTCACAATCGTCGGTGTTGCTTCGTTCACATAAATGCCTAAATAATTATTACCGCCATTATTCACTTGTGATTCAAACTTTAAATATTGAGTCTCATTTCCCACCGGGCCATTTAAATAGGTTAATAAAACTGAACGCCCACCTAATGGCGCATTACCGGATTTCATAACAGCACCTTGCGTCGCATCTGTTTGTTGATACCACGAAGCACTGTGTTCGGTATTTTGCGATGTACCACTAAAGAACTGCCACTGAGTATCCAGCGCACTGGCCGATATTGAACTTAATACCTTTGAATTTAAATTATGGGAGACACTATCTGCCGTGAGATTTAACTCAACCTTGCCATAATGCTCGCCAACATAAGCACCTTGAGCATTAATCGTAAAGTCACACGAATAACCACCAGGAATAGAAGAGTCCAATAACCAGTTACCTTCATCTATGGCAAAATAAGCATTATTAGTAAATTTTTGTTCAACCGTTTGCGCTTGTCCTGATGTATTAAATACAGTGAATGTTTGCGGCTTATTTCGACCTTCGCCCACAAAACCAATTTTTTCTGTGCCTAATAATGTGACACCACTTCGGCGCTGCTCGATCCAGTCCACCATCGCCGATACCTCAGTGTACGCACCATATAAACCAGGTTCAGCACATCCGCTGCCCCAGCTCACCAAGCCTGTTAACGCCCACTCATCATTCGCTTTGACTAAAATCGGGCCACCGCTGTCGCCCTGACATGAATCCTTACCACCACTAACCTCCCCTGCACAAAAACTGCGATCCCAATAATCAGGAATACTATTGATAGGGTACGTGCTATTGCAGATGTTATCCCGCTGAAAGCTCACATCCACTTGCTGTAACGTTCGTGATGTGGAGCCTGAATCGGTGACACCCCAGCCTAATACGCGCAGTTGCTCGTTTTGCTGAAGACCAATGGTACCCCTACGGTTTAAAATATTAATGGGGGTTTTAGTGGCACTTTCATTTAATTTAATAATGGCCAAATCGCTATAATAAAGGCTGTTATTATAATCAGGATGCAGCATAAACCAGTCGGCTTTTCTTAATTCACCCGATGAAGGATACGATAAGCTGTTAAGCCCAATATATAAATTCAGTTCTTCAGGGGTTTTATCATCCAGACAATGGGCCGCCGTCAGCACCCAATCTTTAGCAATTAAAACCCCACCACAAAAGTGCGAGCTTCTTTGTATAGAGACCATCCACGGGTAATCTTCATCACTAGACACCCCGCCAATAATGCGGGTATCCGTACCATCAAATTGAATGGTTTCGCCCCAAGCATTGATATGTAATACAACCATTGGGAATAATAAACACGCAGCTAACATCTTTTTCATAGCTAAAACCTTTGCTGATAAGAGAGTTCCCTCTCAAAACGACTAGCATGTTTAACCAGTATAGAAGCGCGTTTTCATTCCACCGTATGACAATCTGTTCTAACAAAAGTCATGAGTATTACTTAGTAAACAAAAGCCAAAAGCAAAAAACCGGTGCTATGCTTATTAAAGGTATTGATTGGATCAGAACATGGCAGTTACGAAATATTTACTAATCGGCCTGTGTATTTTTACAGTAGGTTGCGGTGCATTAGATGATGGCGGCTCAGACGGCCCTGCTCAGCTGAAAGGTTTGTGGTTAGGGGATACCGAAGAACAAGGCGTCACCGAAGCGCTGGCCACCTCCCTAATATTCTTTGAAGAACAAGTCTTTATATTACGTGAAGACGAAGCCCACGTAGGCACCTATACCGTATTAGCAAATGACAGTGCGATGCTCAACACCACTATTTATAGTTACGGCACACCCGATACCGATAATAATTTTTACGTGGGCACCCGAAGCAGTAACCGCATCGAAGTGGATGCCCTGTTTGCAACCGAGCAAAGTTTATTCATTAATTTTGACGGCAGTGCTCGCTCGGGCAGTGCCACATTGACGTTAGATGCAGGGCGAGTCACCGACATGAGTGTGACCCGTGTTCGGGGCACTTGGAAAACCACCGACTCCATTTTATACATTAATGATGAAGGGGGTTTACAAGGTAGCAACAGTGCAACTGGTTGCCAGTGGAAAGGAAAACTCCAGTCATTGAATGCCGACTTTTTGAAATTAAGTATTGAGCGTAAATTGTGTAACGAATTTAACCAAGCAGTGGACTCACCTGCCGATGGTTTTGCTTTTATCGATGGCGAAGGCAACTTGCATTTTATCGCCGAACAACCCAATGAATTCTTGTGGATGCAATTCACACCCGATGCCACAACCGGTGGTGATGCTGCAGCCGAAGAAGACGATCCTGCAGCTGAAGAAGAGGCAGCCGCTGTTTAATACACTAAGGAAAATAAACCGGCTCAGCATCGACTTGCCATTGTTTATATTTATTCATAATACTGATAAACAATGGTGACTCTAACCAATTATTAAGCCATTTTTTTAAATTTGCGTATTCACTCTTCTCAAACCAGTTTTTATCCACATGGGCAAACTGACGCACAAACGGAAAAATAGCCAAATCTGCTAAGCTCACGTCATTCGAAAATAAATACTCGTGCTGGCTTAACAATCTATTTAGTGTATCTAAAAATACTTGTCCTTTTTCGCGATAATATAATTCAGTCTCTTCATAACGATCTGCGTATTTATAATGATCCAACGCCCACTTAAATTCACCGTCATTCATGGCGATTAGTGCGTCTATCTGTGATTGCAGGTTTAGCGGATACAAGGACAGCAACTGTGATTGATTATTGGATAACGCAAAATGCATGATATCAAGGCTTTCTTCCAGCACACTCTCATTGTTTAACTGTAAAACAGGTACCGTGGCTTTGGGGCTAATATCCAGCATGGTTTGCGGTTTATCTTTTAACACGACTTCGCGTAATTCAACACTATTGGCATTTAAACAATACGCCAATGCTAAGCGCGCACGCATAGCATAAGGACAACGACGAAACGAATACAACACACCCAGCATATACAAACCCTAAAAACAAAAATGCCCATCAAAGATGGGCATTGTAACACAATCACCGTTTACACAATTAAGCGGCTTCTTGCTTACCTTGTGTTTTATTTTCCTGTGCTTTTGGCTCTTGATAGTTCTTAAATAAGTCCATTACCGCTTTACCTTTTTTAAGGCCCAGCATGCACATAGTACTCATAACGCCGCCCATTAAACCGCCACCTACACCTGCAGTCATGGCATCGGCTCCTGTCAAATATACATTTTTAATGGGCATTTGTGGGTGCAAACAAGACTGATTAAAGCGATCAACAAAATGATCCAAGCCGTAAATTTCACCTTTTGCATTTAACTGGTAAAACTGAGTTGAAAGTGGTGTTGAGAATTCATAGTAATCCAAGGCATCTCGTAATTGCGGTAAGCGCGTAAACAACACCTCAAGTAATTGTTTTGATAACTGTTCTTTTTTCGCCTCATAGTCATCGCCACGTTGCTGCCAAGTGGTACCGTTCCATTGTTCATAATCGTTCATATTTGCAATGGTCACGATCTCTACTGTGCTTTTACCAGGAAAACGATTATCCCAATCTGGGTCTTTCGATGACGGGAACGACACATAAATCAGCGGCAACGGGCTTGAGCTATCTTTAATAAAGTTAGCCACGTTTTCATCGTGATCACCGTTTGGGTAAATCCAAAGGTTCGTGGTATTTAGCCCTAACTCTTTCGCTGTACCTTTAAACCCTGCATACAAGCAATGAGTCGATTTTGAATACTCTATGGCACCAGTGTTTAACCACTTTTCAATCTTGTGTTGTTTACGACTGGCTTCTGGATATAAGCGCTTCACCGTATTCATAAAGCCGACATTGGTAAACACCACATCGGCTGTTATTTCATCACCGTTCAGCATTTTTACGCCGTAACAAATATTGTCTTTAACTAATAATTCATCCACTTCGGCATAGGTGAATACTTCGCCACCGCTTTTTTGAATAGTTGGAATAATACTGCGCGCAATTTCCGAAGCACCACCCACAGGGTAAGCACCACCGGCTAAATAATGTTTTGCAATTAACGCATGCATCATAAAAGCCGACTCATTTGGGGTTTGACCATAATCACCCCACTGCCCGGTTAATACACTAATTAACTCTTGGTTTTGAGTAATACCCTCTAACACGTCGCGTGTGGTTTTAAAAAAGGCCTTGTCTACTAATAATGGACGTAACTTATTATATAAAACACCCATCCACTTTGGCATAGCGGAGGCTGCAAAGAATTTAGGCGTTTGTGTGGAGATCTTACGAATCAGGGCAACGTAAGTTTCAAGATTAGCGCGCTCATCTGGAAAGTGTTTACTTAATTCATTGATGAAATTTTCGCGACCAGCAACAAAATTAAATTCTTTACCATTAATAATAATTTTATCGTACACCGGCTCCATGGCGGCCCACTTTAAACGCCCCTCGCTAATAGTATCGAAAATACGTTTGAGTGAACTAGGCTTATGTACCTCGCCAATGTAGTGCACACCCACATCCCACTCATAACCTTCACGCTCATAGGCATGAGTAAAACCACCGGCTGTGTAATGTTGTTCAAGCACACATACTTTCTTGCCCATTAGCGACAGTAAGGCTGCATTGGTTAAACCACCAATACCCGAACCCACTACAATGGCATCATAGTGTTCATCTGCTCGACCGCTACGATAACGCTTACCGGTTCTTACCTTTACTTTCGCCATAAAGACCTCGCTTTGTGCACTTGCTGTTATTATTTTTATATGCAATTTATTGCATATGTTTATCCGAGTGTAAGACGCATCAAAGGCATATGCAACTATTTGCATATAAGACTTAGGCATCATACACTTTGCGCTTATTCAGTCATGATCAGCGCCATGTCACTTAAGCACGCCATACTTACGTTACTCGAAACCGAAGAAGGCTCAGGGTACGACCTACTCAAACGATTCAAAGCCCGCCTTGGCTTTTTTTGGAACGCCAGCCACCAGCAAATTTACAGCCAATTAAAAACCCTCCATCAAGACGGCTTAATTGATTGCACCCTAGAACCACAACAAGGCAAACCAGATCGCAAGGTTTATCACATGACCCAAGCCGGTCACGACGCCCTACTGGCATGGTTAGAAAAACCGGTAAAAGTAGATAAGGTCAATGATGCATTATTAGTAAAAATGTACGCCGGCCACCTAATTGACAAACAACAAATGCAGCTAGAAATGGCTGAACATAAAGTCATTCACCAGCGCATGTTAGAAACCTTTTTAGCCTTAGAGCAAGAATACCAAGCCCTAAGCCAGGCGAAGAAAAAACCATTTGAGCTGCCCTACCTAACATTAAGACGAGGCATTTTAGGGGAGAAAGCGTGGTTAGAATGGGCAGAAGAAGTGAACGCATTTCTACAAAAATAACAGATATATTTAACTAAGCAGGCGCTTAGTTAAATATATCTCAGCGGATTAACTGCTAACTAATCAACACGGCAATGCTTAAGCAAGTGCCTTACTGTCATGGCTTTCGAGCGCTGTTGCTTGATCGATAATCAAATCACACAAGCGTTCATGTAATTGCGCTGGTAGGTCATGGCCCATACCTTTTATCAAATGCAGTTTCGCCTGGGCAATGGCATCTGCTGTTTCTTGACCTGCTGCCATGGGAATGAGCGGGTCATCTGTTCCGTGGATCACTTGCACGGGCATAGACAAACCGCCTAACTCTTTAAACCGATTAGGTGTTGCTAAAATAGCCAGCATTTGACACGTCGTACCTTCTCTTGACATACCTCGATCAAGCAGATCTCTCACATACTTTTCTAGCCCTTCTCTTGAAGTAGGAAAACCAGGGCTGCCAATTAATTCCCATGTTTTTATTTGAAAATTCAAAACATCGTCGGGCTTATTCACCTTAGATGCGCGCAACAGGTGACTCATGACATCTTTACGTGGCTGGGGCAACTTAGGGTTACTGGTTGTGCTCATGATTGACGTTAAGGTTTTCACACGACTCGGGGCATTAATCGCCACTAACTGAGAAATCATCCCGCCCATGCTGACACCCACTAGGTGGACTTCTTGAATATCCAATGCATCCAGCACACCAATCACGTCATACATTAAGTCAGTTAAGGGATATGGCGCACTGACTTTAAAACCCATCTTAAGTTTGAGTATTTGCCAAACCACATTCGGAATCGGCAAACCCATTTTTTGCGAACGCCCTTGATCACGATTATCAATGCGTAACACCTGAAAACCAGCATCGACCAAACGATCAACCATCCCCATTGGCCACGCCGTCATTGGCATGCCCAAACCATGAATCAGCATAATCACAGGGTCAGTGGTCTTACCATATAACTCATAAGCAATTTCAACGCCGTTCGCTGTTACGGTAGTGGTCGGTAACTGACTTTCCATTTTAAAAATCTCTTAAATTATTGTATTTATTTTTTAAACTTACGCATATTCCATTTAATAACAAATAGAGTAAAAGGATTAACAAACCAACCGTGACACTCGCCAAGTGATAGGCCTAAACTCACTCATGGGCCATAATCTTTATACGCTATGGTTAACCTGTCAGTTAGCGCTTATGGATACAATGACCCAAGTGATCAAAAGCACTTAACCGGCCAATAAATTTTACAAAATCGTCAAGTTACCTCTGCACTATTAACCAGATGAATTTTTATTCATTACCTACCATAATAATGCAGCCAGATATCAGCACACAGATAAAGCTGGAAAATAGTGTTGCATTGAAAGAGAGCTATTTACATCCCGTCTTGTGTTATAACACTGAACCAAAATAATAAGACCCGCCACGCCTACGTGCCGTATTGAGAAGGGAAGCAGACTATCTCAACCATCCAATTAAACAGACCCCTTAGCATTTGGGCGTTAGCTTGGCCTACGATCCTGTCTAATGTCTTGCTTGCCAGCATTGGTCTTGTGCAGATCATTCTGTCCACTGACTTTGGCGCAGAAGCAACCGCCGCAGTGGCCGTTTCGCAACGCGTGTTTTTCGTGCTCCAAGCATCCTTATTTGGCCTAGCCACAGGCGTGTCGGCTCTGGTTGCACGTAACATTGGCGCTAACAACATGCTAAAGGCGGGGCAAACGGTACAAAGTGCCATGTTGCTTGGTTTTATTATCTCCTGCGCCATAGGTGCACTTTGCTATGCATGGGCCGGAACAATTGCCAGCGTTTTTGGCTTAGACGGTAAAACCCAAGTCATGGCCACCTCCTTAATTCAATGGGTCTGTATTTTTAACCCTATTTATTCTCTTAATATTGTTTTAGCCACATCCATGCGTGCCAGTGGTGACGCAATGCACCCTCTCTTTTTAGCCTTCATCAGCAGCCTTGGAAATTGGCTAGGCTGCATGGCCTTGGCTTATGGTTGGTGGATATTCCCCGCATTAGGTGTAGAAGGCTTAGCCATAGGAGGCATTTTTGGTTCTATTCTAGCGCTAGTGGCTTACAGCATTTATTGGCGACTGGGCAAATTAAAAGTGCCCTACCCTGACATGAGTGCCTTTAGAGCAAAAGCCAATAAAATTTTGCGTGTGGGCGTGCCCAGCGCAATCGAACAAACCTTAATGCACGTAGGTTT